>NZ_JBFPKF010000003.1:0-663581 GCF_040948685.1 Paraburkholderia sp. BR14374
TACTGTGTGAGGCTTCTGATACTTTTGCCTTGCAGCAGATCCATACGGATCCGCCGCCGCATTCCGCATCAAGCGCCCACACTTATCGGCTGTTAGTTTTTAAAGATCGATCCGCCCAACCCGCAGCACCTGAACCACCACCCGGCACCGCTTCGTTTGCGTCGCTGCGTCTGCAGCAGAGAAACGAGATTATGGAGAGCGGTCCGCGCCGCGTCAATACCCTTCTCACAAATTATTTTAAAAAGTTGAAGAGCTTAAAAATTGAGCAGTGCCGCGTACAACATGAATTAGTTAGGCGTCCAATAGGATTCCCATAGGCGCCGCGTCGAGTGAAGGTGCGAAAAGCCGTTAAGCAGCTTTTCCACAGAAAATGTTCGCAAGGCTGTGGATAACCGCTCCACAACCGCGCCAAGTACTTGATCCAAAACCATTCTCGCGCGTTGCGCGCGAAGCGTCGCCGCTTGCGCGGCCACGCGTCACCGTCCTATTCAGGCGGACTTCATCGTCACCCGCGCATTCGTACGCATAAAAGCACTGCGCTCGACCATCGCGCCGAACAACAGCCCGATCGTCGTCCACATGACCACCTGCATGCCGATCGCCGCAACGCGGAACTTCCACAGCAGCACGGCCGGGAACGTGGCCGGCACTTCATTGATGACCGGCATCGACAGTTGTACGGCCGCGATGATCGCGACGAATAGGAGCCCCGCGACGATCGAGCCGTTCCATGCACCCAGCTTCGCCGCCGCGCGGCGCCGCACCTTCAGCGAAAACACCATCGTCGCGAGAGAAATCGCGATCATCAGAAAGAATAGGCCCGTGCGCGCGCCGATCGTGTCCGGGTCACCGACCGACGGCGGATTGGCCGGATACTTGATATTCGGCACGACCACGATGGCGATGAACGCGCCAAGCGCGAGCCACGCGGACAGCGCGCGCACGCTCAACGAACCCGCGCGTCCATACGCATAAGCAAACACCAGCGAGAACAGACCGCCGAATGCCGCGCCATATGTGACCACGCCAGTCAGCAGGCCGAGGCCAGCCTGCGTCTCACGGCTCACGATTTCGGGCTCGGGCGCCTCGCCGCGCGCGGCGGCCGCTTTCTCTTCGAATGAAATCGCCTGATCGACCTGTGGTTCACCGACGATTCGCGCGAACGCGAACGTGAGCAAGCCCGCGACGATGCCCGCGAGCATCCCGCGCACCAACAATTTACCTACCATGTCGAACTCCGTTAGTGGCAGGGAAAGCCAAGCAGATGGCGGCCGTCGTGCACGAACTCATGCACGTACATGCCAGGCACGAGCGACGTCGCACCCTGTTCCGCACCAACGAAGTAAAGCGCGAACAACAGCAGCAAGCCGCCGAACACGACCCACGGCAGCAGTTCACGCAAGGGAATGGGAGTGGGCTGGACCGCCGGTTGCGCGGCGCGATCGAAAACAGCTTTGGTCATGATGGACATCTCCTGGGGTAACGCGCCCCGATAGTCGATTGCAGAGGAATGGTGCGAAGCTCAGGTCTGGCTTTCGGCTCTTGTGGATTGCAAGGCCGATTACAGTGGCGCGACCGCGCCGGGCTCTCACCGGCTTCCGTGCTTCGCAGTGTCGGTATTCTACGCGCTAAACTGCGGCTTCCGCGACGGCGAGGGCACGCCGCAACGCGCAACGCACGCCGCGAGCCCGTCAAGCCACGCAGGCAAGTGCGAATGAGGCGCTAACGCAAAGAATGGATACGCGACTATTACTGGTGAGCCATGCGGCAACGGCCGCGCAGCGCGCGGGCCGCTTCCCCGCCGACGATCCGCTCGACGCGCGCGGCCGCGCCGAAGCCGAAGCGGCGCGCGCCCGTCTCGCGCTTCCCGCCGACGCCACCGTATTCACCAGCCCCGCCGCCAGCGCCCGCGAAACGGTCGCCGCGCTCGGTCTGAGCGCCACGCCTGCCGACGCATTGGCGGATATCGACTATGGCAAATGGCGCGGCCAGCGCCTCGCGGACATTGCCGACGAAGCCCCCCGCGAACTCGCCGCCTGGACGCGCGAGCCCGACGCGGCACCGCCCGGGGGTGAATCGTTCGATCGACTTGTGCGGCGGGTCGGAGAGTGGCTCGACGCGCAACAGGCAGACGTACGTTCATGCAACGCGGTCAACGAAGCAGGCTTCGCGGCCTCTGCACACGGTCGCACCATCGTCGCGATCACCCACGCAACGCTTCTTCGAGCGGCAATCGTGCATGCCCTCGGCGCATCGCCAACCGTGTTCTCTCGCATCGAGATCACGCCGCTGTCGGTCGTCGAATTGCACCACTCGCGACGCGGCTGGTCATGGTGGCCGTCTGCCACCGCCTGAACGGAACCGTCGCTTACCTGCCCGATACCACCAGCCGCAACCGGTTCGCCCCCTCGGGAGTCAGCGTGATTTCGGTGCGTCGATCCTT
The DNA here is from genome assembly GCF_040948685.1 of Paraburkholderia sp. BR14374. Taxonomy (NCBI): domain Bacteria; kingdom Pseudomonadati; phylum Pseudomonadota; class Betaproteobacteria; order Burkholderiales; family Burkholderiaceae; genus Paraburkholderia; species Paraburkholderia sp. BR14374. Next base: position 2,444 of record NZ_JBFPKF010000003.1, read on the forward strand.
CGCGCCGAGATAAAAGTGCTGACGTCCCGGCGAATTCTGATCGTGCGTTGCATCGGGCAGGCACGACGCGATGTCGGCCGCGACCGCTTCCAATGCATCCCCGTTCGAGCCCGCCGCCTGATGCGGTGTCCAAGTGCACCGGAAACTACGATGCGCGGCTGAACATTGCGCGTCGTCGCCATAAGGTTGCGCGACGCCTTTGCCGTCGTCGGGCGTCAGCGAGGTGAAGCCGTCCGGCGCCGCGGCGACGATCCGTTTGAGCGCGCCGCAAGGTCTGGGGCTGTCGTCGGCGGATGCGCCGACCGGCAGCAGCGCAACGAGCGATGCCGCGGTAAGCGTGATAGCGGAGAGTCGATAGGTTTTCATGTTGCGCGTGAAGCTTCTAGAGGGCTGCTGAAAAAGCTCGCAGCGAGCCACCCTCAACAGCACGCTTCATGCCCATGCGCGCGAACACCCAGCAGGCAGGCGGCGCAGGACGGCACACAAATTGCATGGCGCCATATCGGCCGCAACATCACGCCGCTTCCGAACAAAGCCACTGCCGACGTCATTTCAACCATCATGTCGACTACCACCGCCGCCCCCAGCCCCGCCCGCTTATCGTCGGGCATCGCAGGAATCGACGACATCCTCGGCGGTGGTCTTACGCCGAACCGCATGTACCTCGTAGAGGGTGCGCCAGGCACGGGCAAAACGACCCTGGCATTGCAATTCTTACTCAAGGGCCTCGACGAAGGGCAGACCGGTCTTTACGTCACGCTGTCCGAAACGCGTGCCGAACTGCTCGCGATCGGCGCGAGCCACGGCTGGGATCTGAGCCGCTTCAAGATACTCGAACAGCTGCCCGAAGAAGGGCTCGAACCGCAATACGAACAGAGCGTGCTGCACCCGGCCGAAGTCGAACTCGGCGAAAGCGTGCGCAACGTGATCGAACACGTCGACGAACTGAGACCCGCGCGCGTCGTGCTCGACAGCCTGTCAGAACTGCGTCTGCTGGCGGAGAACCCGTTGCGCTACCGTCGGCAGATTCTCGCGCTCAAGCACCATTTCTCGACGCGCGCATGCACGGTGCTGCTGCTCGACGACACGTCGGCCAGCGCCTCTGGCATTCAGCTTCACAGCATCGTGCACGGCGTGATCAGCCTCGACAACATTGCCCAGGATTACGGCGGCAACCGCCGGCGTCTGCGCATCGCGAAGATGCGCGGCATCAAGTTCCGCGAGGGCTATCACGACGTCACGCTGAACACCGGCGGACTGCGCGTCTATCCGCGCCTCGTCGCCGCCGAGCATCACCGCGAATTCGGCACGAGCCCGATGAGCACCGGCACGCCCGGCCTCGACGCGCTGCTCGGCGGCGGCCTCGTTCCCGGCACCAATTCGCTGATCATCGGCCCGTCGGGGGTCGGCAAAACCACCACCGTCGTGTCGTGCCTGCTGGCCGCGCTCGAACGCGGCGAGCGCTGCGCGTACTACGTGTTCGACGAAACGCTCAGCACCCTGGTGACGCGCTGCGCGACGCTCGGCATGGATCTCGCAACGCATGTCGACAGCGGCCTGCTGACGCTGCGCCAGATCGATCCCGCGGAAATTTCGCCGGGCGAGCTGTCGAGCGACGTGCGCAACGCGGTCGAAAACGAAGGTGTGCGCTATGTCGGGGTCGACAGCCTGAACGCCTATCTGCAGGCGATACCCGGCGAGCGTTTCCTGCTGCTGCACATGCACGAGTTGCTCGGCTATCTGAATCAGCAGGGCGTGGTCACGATGCTCGTGCTCGGGCAGCACGGCATCATCGGCGAGGTGCAGACCGAGGTCGACATCAGCTATCTGAGCGACGTGGTCGTGCTGTTCCGCTACTTCGAGCATCACGGCGAAGTGCTGACCGCGGTAACCGCCGTCAAGAGCCGCGCGAACGATCATGAACGCACGATCCGCCAGTTCCGACTCGGCACCAAAGGCGTCGAGGTCGGCGAAGCGCTGCGTGACTTCGAGGGCGTGCTGTCGGGCCTGCCCTCGTATCGCGGCAGCACCGCGATGCTCGGTGCGGCGAATCTGATCGACACGTCGAGACAGTAAGCGATGGAGCAGCGCGTCCTCATCCTCGCACCGTTCGGCCGCGACGCCGAAGTGATCGCCGCTGTGCTGCACAACGACGCACGCGCCTGCGTGACCTGCGACGACGCCGACGCGCTCACCAGCGAGCTCGACGCCGGCGCGGGCACCGCGCTGCTCACCGAGGAAGCGCTCGCGAACGGCCACGGCTCGGGCCTCTTTGCGTGGCTCGAACGCCAGCCCGCATGGTCCGACTTCCCGTTCATCCTGCTCGCCGCGCGCAGCATCGGCCATCGCTCGACGCGCGGGCTCGAAGTGCTCGAACGGCTCGGCAACGTCGTCGTGCTCGAACGTCCGCTCAATTCGGAAACCTTGCGGCGCGCGGTCGCGTCATCGTTGCGCGCCCGCGGGCGGCAATATGAATCGCGACGGCTCCTTGCCGAGCGCATCGAGGCACAGGACGCGCTGGAGCAGCTGAACGATTCGCTGGAAAGCCGCATCGCCGCGCGCACGCACGAACTCGCGTCAGCCAACGACCGGCTGATGGCCGAGATCCACGAACGCGCGAAGGTGCAGGCCGTGCTCGTGCAATCGCAGAAAATGGAGGCGCTCGGCCAGCTGACTGGCGGCATCGCGCACGACTTCAACAATCTGCTGAACGTGATCATGGTGAACGCGGAACTGATCGCGCGCGTGAGCGGCGACGAACGCCTGCGCGGCATGGCCGCCACCGTCAAGCGTGCAACCGAGCGCGGCGCGAAGCTGACCGGCCAGCTGCTGACCTTCTCGCGCAACAGCAACCCGAATCTGAAAGCGATCGACGTGGTCGCGCTGCTGCAAGGCATGCGCGACATCATCGCGGTGTCGCTCGGCTCCAGCATCCGCTATAGCAACGACTTCGAGCGTAATGAAATGTGGACCCGGGCCGACGCGAATCAGCTCGAGCTCGCGGTGCTCAATCTCGCGATCAACGCTCGCGACGCGATGCCGGATGGCGGCCGCCTCGACATTCACGTGGCCCTGCGCGATGCGCCCGACCAGACGCTGAAGCAAGGCCGCTACGTCGTGATCGAAGTCACCGATACCGGAGAAGGCATTCCGCCCGACGTCCTGTCGCGCGTGTTCGATCCGTTCTTCACGACCAAGCCTGTCGGCAAGGGAACGGGGCTCGGCCTGAGCCAGGTGTATGGCATCGCGAGGCAGGCGGGCGGCACCGCGCGCATCTTCAGCGAAGAAGGCACCGGCACCACGGTGCAGATCTGGCTGCCGATGCGCGAGCGGGTGGTCGCGCACAACAAAGCGGAGTCCGACGCGGAAGCGAACGCAGCCGGCGACAAGCACGTGCTCGTGGTCGAGGACGACAATGAGGTGCGCGCGATGCTCGTTGAATCGTTGCGCATGCTCGGCTATACGGTGACCGAGGCCGCCGACGGCCAGGCGGGCCTCGACCGCCTCGTCGACGATCATCCCGATCTGCTGATGGTCGACTTCGCGATGCCGGGCATGAACGGCATCGACGTGATCGCCGCGGCTCGCAAGCTGCGTGCCGATCTTCCGGTGATCCTCGCGACCGGTTATGCGGACGTGAACATTTCCGATCTCGCAGTCAAGCATTGCACGATCCTGCGCAAGCCGTTCCAGCTCGACGATCTGGCGCGCACGGTGCGGATCGGGCTGGTTGCGTGATTCGCACCGCAGACTGCTCCGGTTCGGCCACGAATTCCAAAATCAATAGTTTGCTAACGAATATTTTGGAAATACAATACCGGCCATGTCGAGTCTCGATGCCTTGCGCCGCACCGTCAGCAGCACGCTGGTCCTCGCCGCCAGAAAGTGGCGGCGCACGAGTCATGGTGTCCTCGCGGCCTTCAACGTCTCCGAAGCGTGCGCGACGCCGCTTCTGACCGCAAGCCGGCTCGGCTCGGCGGTGCGTCAGGTCACGCTCGCCGATCACATCGGCATCGAGGGGCCATCGCTCGTGCGGCTGCTCGACCAGTTGTGCGCGGCCGGCCTGATGCGCCGTGACGAAGACCCCGAAGACCGCCGCGCGAAGACCGTCGTCCTGACCGACGAAGGCCGGGCCGTCACCGCGAAGATGGAAGAAGAGCTCGTCACGCTGCGCGCGCAGGCGCTCAAAGGTGTATCGCGCGACGATCTCGAAGCTGCGCTGCGCGTGCTCGCCGCATTCACGACCGATGCCGCCGCACGTGCCGAACCAGGCGGCGGCGGCGAGCCCGAGCCGGCCAAAGGCGAGGCGCTTGCCAGCAAGGTCAAACGGACGAGCGGCAAAAGCGCGGCCAAACCGGCCGGCAAATCACGCGGCACCGTCAAGGCGCGCAAGTCCACCAGGCGCGGCGCGCGAGCCAACGCGCCGCACAACGCCGATTCCGCGTAACGGCTTATGGTCTATCCCACTCTCCGCGACTGGCTGTTCTCCGTCAAGACGTTCGCCGCGGCCATGCTCGCGCTCTACATCGGCCTCGCGTTCCAACTGCCGCGGCCGTACTGGGCGATGGCCACCGTCTACATCGTGTCGAACCCGTTCGTCGGCGCGACCCGCTCGAAGGCGATCTATCGTGCGCTGGGCACGGTGCTCGGCGCGTCGGGCGCGGTGCTGCTGGTGCCGCCGTTCGTCGAATCGCCGTACCTGTTCAGCGTGATCGTCGCAGCGTGGACCGGCACGATGCTGTACCTCGCGGTATCGGACCGCACCGCTCGCAGCTACGTGTTCATGCTGGCCGCCTATACGATGCCGATCATCGCGCTGCCATCGGTGACGAATCCGACCGGCGTCTTCGATCTCGCCGTGAGCCGGACCCTCGAGATCCTTGTCGGCATCGTCTGCGCGAGCATCGTCGGCAGCGCGGTGTTTCCGAGCCGGCTCGCGCCGACGATCATCGAGCGCACCGACGCATGGTTTCGCGACGCCGCGTTCTACGCGACCGAAACGCTATCGGGCCGTATCGCAAGCTCGGCGATTTCCGGCGCGCGGCAACGGCTCGCGAGCACGATCAACGGTCTGGAACTGCTGCTGAGCCAGCTCGCCTACGATCACACGCGGCCCGACGTGCTCGCGCGCGCGCATGAACTACGAGGCCGCATGCAGTTGCTGCTGCCTATCATGTCGTCGCTCGCCGATCCGCTTCTCGCGCTTTACAACAACGGCCCGCAACACTGGCCCGAAGGGCTGCAGACGCTGATCGACGACGTCATCAAGTGGTTCGACCAACCGCTGCCCGAGCCGAGCGAGGGCTATCACGCGGACGAAACCGCCAACGCGCTGCGCGCGCGCATCGCCGCGATGCGCCCGCCCGCCGCCGCGCTCGCGCATTGGGACGGCGCGCTGCTGTCGAATGCGCTGTGGCGCCTGGGGCAAGTGATCGACGTGTGGCAGGACTGCCGCTCGCTGCGCATCATCATCACGCGCGAGGAAGGTTCGTGGCGGCCGCATTTCCGTCACTGGCGGCTCGGCGGCACCGAGCGCTTCTACGATCGCGGCATGATGCTGTTCGCGTCGCTGTCGGCGGGCGCGGCCGTGGTGCTCGCGTGCGCGCTGTGGATCGGCTCGGGCTGGAACGACGGCGCGAGCGCGGTCACGCTGGCGGCAGTGGCCTGCTGCTTCTTCGCCGCGCTCGACGAGCCCGCGCCGTTCGTGTTCCGCTTCTTCGTCGCGACGGGCGTCGCCGTCGTGGCCGCGGGCCTCTATCTGTTCGTCGTGCTGCCGCAGGTGCACGACTTCGCGATGCTGGTGATCCTGTTCGCCGCGCCGTTCATTCTGGTCGGCACGCTGATTCCACGCCCGCAGTTCAACATGGTGACGGTGCTGGTCGCGGTGAACACGGCCACCTTCATCAGCATTCAGGACGCTTACGACGCGAACTTCCTGACGTTCCTGAACGCCAACCTCGCGGGCCTTTCCGGCCTGCTCTACGCCTATCTGTGGACCCGCGTGACGCGCCCGTTCGGCGCCGAGCTCGCCGCGGCGCGCCTGTTGCGCTCGAGCTGGGCCGACGTCGCGCTGACCGCATCCACGCGGCCGATCGAAGATCCGCGCAACCTCGCCGCGCGCATGCTCGACCGGTTGATGCAATTGATCCCGCGCCTCGCGGCCACCGACGATTACCGCCATCCATCGATCGAGAGCTTCCGCGACCTGCGCATCGCGTTCAACGCGCTCGATCTGCGCCGCCTCACACGCAAGCTCGGCGGCGAAGCGGCCGGCGCGATCGAGCATGTGCTCGATGGAGTGCGTACATACTACGAGAGCTGCGTCGCTCGACGCCACCGCGAGCCGGTACCGGACAGCCTGATGTCGTTGATCGACGTGGCCGTCGCGCGCGTCACCGCGCAGGGGCTCGCCAACGCCGCGGCGCCGACCGAGACCTCGCCGACCTCGGCGCGCCAGTTGCGCGATGCGCTGCACGCGCTGGTCGGCTTGCGTCTTTCGCTGTTTCCGGCGACCCTCACGAAACCAACGCCGACCGAACCGGAGGCCGCCGCGTGATGTACCCATTCTTGCGCCACCGCTCGTACCCGCTGGCGCGCCCCGCCCCCCCTTTTCCCAGTTCCCGCGATGATCGGTGAAATCGATATCTTCGGCGTGTTCGTACCGTCCGTGCTGGTCCTGATGTTGATCGCGTATCTGATCAACCTCGGCATTCGCACCGTGCTCGATTACGCCGGGTTTTACCGCTTCGTCTGGCATCGCTCCGTCTTCGATCTCGGCATCTATGTGCTGGTGCTGGGCCTTGTCGTCGTCGTTTCGCACAGACTAATAACGTGAAAAAAACCTGGTTCTCCGTCGGTCAGATCCTGCTGACCCTGATCGTCGTGGTGGTCGCGGCATTGGTGCTGTGGAAACTCGTCAACTACTACTTGTTCGCGCCGTGGACCCGCGACGGCCACGTACGCGCCGACGTGATCCAGGTCGCCCCCGACGTGTCGGGACTGATTTCGTCGGTCGAGGTCATGGACAACCAGCAGGTCAAGCAGGGCCAGGTGCTGTTCAGAATCGATCAGGCGCGCTACACGCTCGCTTTGCGTCAGGCCGAGGCAACCGCGCAGCAGCGCCGCGCGACGCTCGATCAGGCGCGCCGCGAATACGCGCGCAACCGTCAGCTCGGCAATCTCGTGGCCGCCGAAGTGCTCGAAGAAAGCCGTTCGCGCGTCGACGCGGGCGAAGCCGCGCTTGCCGATGCGAACGTCGCGATCGACACCGCGAAGCTGAACCTCGAACGTTCGACGATCAAAAGCCCGGTCGACGGCTATCTGAACGACCGCGCGCCGCGCGCTGGCGAATTCGTCGCGGCGGGCCGCGCGGTGGTCGCGGTGGTCGACATGCATTCGTTCCGCGTCGACGGCTACTTCGAGGAGACCAAGCTGCGCGGCATCGACATCGGCCAGCCGGTCGACATCATCGTGATGGGCGAGCCGAAGCCGCTGCGCGGGCACGTGCAGAGCATCGTCGCCGGCATCGAAGACCGCGACCGCACGCAAAGCGCCAATCTGCTGCCGAACGTGAACCCGGCGTTCAGCTGGGTGCGGCTCGCGCAGCGCATTCCGGTACGCGTCGCGCTCGATGAAGTGCCCGCCGATTTTCGCCTGATCGCGGGGCGGACCGCGACGGTGTCGGTGCGTGACCTGTCGCCGGTCAGGACCCGAGCCGTGTCGGGCACGGGCGGCGCATCTGGCTCGGTCGCCGCTTCGGCTGCGCCGGTGGCGCCGGGTTCGTCGGTGGGCTCCGGGTCGGCCGGGGCAACGGCCACCGCACCGTCGGGCGCGTCGCAATGAAGTTCGTGCGTACCTTGTCCTCGCTGGCGCCGCGCTTGCCGCTGCTGCCACTGCTGCCGTTATTGCCGCTCACCTTCGCGCTGAACGGCTGCATCAATGTCGGGCCGAACTACACGCTGCCGAAACAGGCGCTCGTCAATGCGCCGCTCGCCACCGGAGCGATCGAGGGCGCCGATCCCACGCTGACGTCGAACCTCAATACGCCGACCGTCTGGTGGAAGCTATACGACGATCCGGTGCTGAACGGTCTGGTCGAACAGGCGTTGAAATCGAATACCGACCTGCGCGTCGCGGCCGCGAATCTCGCGCGCTCGCGCGAAGCGCTGGGCGTGGCGCAGGCGCAGGGCGGCTTCTCGGGCAACGCGTCGGTGGCGATCCAGCGCGCGCAGGAATCGGCCGAGCAATTCCTGCTGTTCGAGAAACTGCCGGTCGCCAATCTGGGCGACATGGGCATCAACGTCTCGTACGAAATCGATCTGTTCGGCAAGCTGCGCCGCGGTGTCGAAGCGGCGGCGGCGGACACCGAGGCGGTGGAAGCCGCGGGCGACCTCGCGCGCATCACCGTCGTTGCGGACGTGGTGCGCTCGTACGTCGAACAATGCTCGGCGGCGGAGGAATTGCACATCGCGCAGCAATCGCTCGCGTTGCAGAAGCAGCGCGTGGATCTGTCGCGCCGTCTGCGCGACGCGGGCCGCGGCAACCAGACCGCGGTCACGAGCGGCCAGACCCAGGTCGAGACGCTGACGGCAGACATTCCGCGCTACACCGCGCGCCGCAAGATCGCGCAATACCGGCTCGCAATGCTGCTGGCGCAGTCACCGTCCCAGTTGCCGCCGGCCGTGCTCGCGTGCGACCGGCTGCCGCAAATCCACCAGCCGATTCCGATCGGCGACGGCGCCGGGCTGCTGCGGCGGCGCCCGGATGTGCACGAAGCCGAGCGTCAGCTCGCGGCGTCGACGGCGCGCATCGGCGTCGCGACCGGCGCGCTTTACCCGAGTATCAGCATCGGCGCGTCGGCGGGCTTCACCGGCATTCTGGAAGACATTCCCACCCAGCCGACAGCGCGTTGGGGCTTCGGTCCGCTGATCAGCTGGAACTTCCCGGCCAATGGCGCGCGGCAGCGGGTCCGTGAAGCCGAAGCGTCGAGCCAGGCCGCGCTCGCGAAGTTCGACGGCGTGGTGCTGGGCGCTCTGCGTGAAACCGAGACCAACCTCGCAACCTACGCGTCCGATTACGCACGCGCTGAAGCGCTGCGCGCGGCGCTGAAGTCGGCCGCGCAATCGGCGGATGAAACGCATCGGCTGTATCGCGCGGGACGCGAGTCGTTCATCGCCGACCTCGACGCGACGCGCACGCTGACGTCCGCGAAGTCGCAGCTCGCGGCGGCGGAAGGGCAGGTGGCGGTCGATCAGGTCAATCTGTTCCTGTCGCTGGGCGGCGGGTGGGAGGTCGGCGGGCAAAGCACACCGGGAGAAACGCGGCCGCAGTTGCAGGCAACACCTGTGGCGGGCAAGCCGAGCGTGAAGTCGGGAGCGTCGGGCGCCGCGACTGCGAAAGCGCCTTGATCGGCCGTCTTACGATTTATTTTTTACAAGCTTTCTTTTTGCTTTCCCTTTCGGTTAAATACGTGACACCACTTCAACTACGGGGTCTCGTATGTCGCCATTCATGCAGGGCGTAGTCACGTTGGGCGGATGCATCGGTATCTTCACCGCGGTGGTGACGGTAGTCGAAATGTTTGCGCGTTGAGTTGGGCGGGCGGCGCTCCGCAAGAGCGGCTCAGCTCTTGCGCGCCTTCGCCGCCGCCTGATGTATCGCCGCCCGCACCCGCGGATACGTGCCGCAACGGCACACCACCGGCGACATCGCCTCGTCGATGTCGGCATCGGTCGGATCGGGCTTGTGTTTCAGCAACGCGCAAGCCGCCATCAATTGCGCGCTCTGGCAATAACCGCACTGCACCACATCGAGTTCGAGCCACGCGGTCCTCAGCGCCTGCGCCTCGCGTCCCTGCAAACCCTCGATCGTCGTGATCTTCTGCGTATGCAGGCTCGACATCGGCGTCTGGCAAGCGAGGCACGCGGCATCATCGAGATTGATCGTGCATGCGCCGCAGATGCCCACGCCGCAGCCGAACTTGGTGCCGGTCATGCCGAGATCGCAGCGCAGTACCCATAGCAGCGGCATGTCCGGGTCGGCATTGACCAGCACCCTGCGTCCGTTGATGTTCAGTACCGCCATGCCTGCCTCCTGAGTCGCCACGCTGCATCGCAAGCTGTTGCCTGTCCGCCGTCCGTCATGCAAGCCGCAACGGCAGAGCCCGCAAACGCTGCCCCGTCAGCGCGAACACCGCATTGCCCACCGCCGGCGCGATCGGCGGCACGCCCGGCTCGCCGACACCTTGCGGATGCAGTTGGCTCGGCATGATGTCGACTTCGATCGCCGGGCACACATTCATCCGCACGACCGGAAAGTCCACGAAGTTCTTCTGCTGCACCTGGCCGTTGACGATCGTGATCTCGTTCTGCAACGCGCTCGACAGCCCAAACACGATGCCGCCTTCCATCTGCTGACGGATCAGGTTCGGGTTCACCGGTAAGCCGCAATCGATCACGCACACCACGCGATGCACGCGAATCTGCCGGTTGGCCCCGATCGACACCTCCGCGACCTGCGCCACGACGCTGCCGAATGCCTCGTGCAACGCGACGCCACGGGCGCAGCGCGCGCCATCGGCGGCGGGTTCGAGCGGACGTCCCCAGTCCGATAACTTCTCGACACGCTTCAGGACCGCGAGATGACGCGGATGCTGGGCGAGCAGCATCGCGCGAAACGCGATCGGGTCCTGGCCGGCCGCGGCGGCGGCTTCGTCGGTGAAGCTCTCGGTGAAGAAGGCCTGATGCGAGTGGCCGACCGAGCGCCAGAAGCCGATCGGCACCGGCAATTCGACGATCTTGTGCGACACGCGCGCGGCCGGCCACTCGTACGGTTGATCGAACGCGCCTTCGCAGGTGGTCTTGTCGATCGGAATGCGGGGCATGCCGTAGTAGCGCGCGAGCGCATCCGGCACGATCGCCTGGCCCGCCGACTTCGCGTGCCACGCGACCAGCTTGCCCTGTTCGTCGAAGCCGGCCTGCAGCCATGCCGCGCACGCGGGCCGGTAGAAGTCGTGCGTGAAATCCTGCTGGCGCGACCAGATGGTCTGCACCGGACGGCCATCGGCCTCGCGCGCGATCGCCGCGGCCTGCGCGACGAAATCGAGTTCGAGGCGCCGGCCGAACGCGCCGCCCAACAACTGCGTCTGCACATCGACGAGATCGACGTCGAGGTCGAGCACTTTCGCCGCATGGTGCCGCGCGAGCCGCGGCATTTGCGTCGATACCCAGACGGTCGCCGCGCCGTCGGCGACCTGCACCGTGCAGTTCAGCGGCTCGACCGCGCCATGCGCGAGGTAGGGCGCGTGATAGACCGCTTCGATCTTGCGCGCCGCGCGGCTCATCGCGTTGTCGACGTTGCCGATGACGTAATACACGTGACCGTCCGTATGGTCGAGCGCGTCGACGAGGTGGCGATCCACCTCCGTGCTCGACAGCTTCGCGGCTTCGCCGTGATGCCAGCTCACGTTGATCGCCTCGACCGCGTTCATCGCGTGAAACGCATTGTCCGCGATCACGGCTACGCCGCCGGTGCCGCCCGCATACGGCCGCACGGCGAGCGCCTTGATGAAGCCCGGCATCTTTTGCGCGGGCGTCGCGTCGAAATGCGCGACCGTGCCGCCGAGCGTCGGGCACATCACGACGCTCGCATAGACCAGGCCGTTCGGCAGCACGTCGATGCCGAAGCGCGCCGCGCCGTCGATTTTCGACGCGGCTTCGAGGCGCCGTACGGGCTGGCCGATCAGCTTGAAGTCGGCGGCCTGCTTCAGGACCACGCTGCGCGGCAGCGGCTGGCCTGAGGCCACCGACGACAACTCGCCGAACGTCGCCTTATGTCCCCGCGGATGCAGCACGTAGCCCTGTTCCGCGCGGCATTCGCGGACCGGCACGTCCCAGCGCTCGGCCGCCGCCCCGATCAGCATCACGCGCGCCGACGCGCCGGCCTCGCGCATCGGCGTCCAGAGATCGTTCATGCTCGACGAGCCGCCCGTCATCATCGTGCCGATCTCACGCACCGCCTTGCTCGTAATCCACACGGTGCCGCGCCGGATATAGCTGTCGTCGTCCGGGCGAAACGGCAGATCGTCGACGATGCTCTGCACCGCGTTGTAGATCCGGTCGATCGGCGCCTCTTCGACGTGCACCTGCGACCAGTCGGCGTCGAGCTCTTCGGCGAGCAGCATCGCAAGCCCCGTATGGATGCCCTGCCCCATCTCGGCCTTCGGCACGATGATCGTCACACGGTTATCGGTGTCGATCTTGACCCAGCCGTTCAGCGCGACCTGCGTGCCTTGCGTCGGCAGCGGCGTCGACGTCATCAGGCGCTGGCGCGGCGGCAGCACGCCCCAGCCGACCAGCAGCCCGCCCAACGCACTGGCGCCGCCAAGCAGAAAGGTTCTGCGCGTCAACATGGCATGACTCGCTCGGCTGGCTCGATGGTAGGAAAGCGGCGACAGCGCCGATGCACCCGTCTTTGACTGCGAATAGTAATAAGACGAATCGGCGTGCGTGAGACTTAATTGCGCGCGTGAACCTGGAGCGGCCGTGCGGCGTGGAAAGGCGGGGACTGATAGCGGTGGGGGAAAGTCGTGGGGTGTTTCATTAACTGCTGTCGCGCGGGCCGCGGTGTGCGAGCGCGATTAAAACCGCTGGCACACCACGAACCTTGCGCTTTGATTCAATCAGGCGATCATGCGACCGGATCAACGGCGGTTCGAACCCGAGACTACATCGATCCATACGGCCAGCACGAGGATGCCGCCCTTCACGATCATCTGCCAGTATGCGTCGACGTCGAGCATCGACATGCCGTTGTCGAGGCTCGCCATCACCAGCGCGCCGATCAGCGCGCCGTACACGGTGCCGGAGCCGCCGCGCATCGACGTGCCGCCGATGAAGCACGCGGCGATCGCATCGAGCTCGCCCATCGAGCCGGCCGACGGCGAACCGGCCGCGAGCCGCGCCGTGTTGACGATGCCGGCGAACGCGCACATCAGCCCCATCAGCGCGAAGATCGCAAGCTTCACGCGGTCGGTGTTGACACCCGAGAGCCGCGTCGCTTCGAGGTTCGAGCCGACCGCGTAGATGCGGCGTCCGAACACGGTCTGCGTCGCGATCCACGTGAAGATGCCGAGCAGCGCGAGCAGCAGCAACACCGGCACCGGAATGCCGCCGTAGTTGTCGAGCATCGCGACGAAGCCGGCGAGAATCGCGCCCGCGCCGACCACCTTCGCGACGTCCTGCCAGAACGGCACGACGCGCAGCTGATAACGCTGCCGGTTGGCGCGCTGGCGGATCGTCAGGAAGGCCAGCAGCACGAACAGCACGACGGCGAGCGTGTCGCCGGCGAGCCGCGGCAGATAGCCCTGCCCGACGAACACGAAGCTGTCCGACACCGGCGCGATCGTCGAGCCGCCGGTAATGCCGAGCAGAATGCCGCGATATGCGAGCATGCCGCCGAGCCCGACGATAAACGACGGCACGCGCCGATACGTCGACCACCAGCCGTTGAACAAGCCGACCACGATGCCGAGCAGCAGCACGACCGGAATGGTCACGCCGATCGGCCAGTGCCGGTTCACGTCGAGAATCGCCGCGACGCCGCCGAGCAAGCCGAGGAGTGAGCCGACAGACAGGTCGATTTCACCGGCGATGATCACGAACACCATGCCGCACGCCAGCATGCCGGTAATCGACATCTGCCGCAGCAGATTCGACAGGTTGCGCGGCGTGACGAACGCGCCGTGCGTAAGCGCCGAAAAGAAAATCCAGATCACGGCCACGGCAATCAGCAGCGCGAGAATCTTGTAGCGCGCGAACAGTTGCTGGAGCCGTTGCGAGCCGCCGAATGGGTCTCGCGGCGCGGCGTTGTCGGTGCGTTGGGAAGTTACGTCGGGAGTCATGCGGCACTCGCTGCGGTTGAGTTCGTAGATAGATGCACGGGGCGGATCGCGGCGCCGAGAATGTCTTCCTGCGTGAGACCGTCGTTGACGAAGTCGCCGCGCAACTCGCCTTCGCCGATCACCAGCACACGGTCGCTGATGCCGAGCACTTCCGGCAATTCGGACGACACCATCACGATCGACATGCCGCGCTGTGCCAGCTGGAAGATCAGCTTGTAGATCTCGTACTTGGCGCCGACATCGACGCCCCGTGTCGGTTCGTCGAGGATCAGCACGGTCGGGTTGGTCAGCAGCATGCGCGTGAGCACGGCCTTCTGCTGATTGCCGCCCGACAGACTTGCAATCGATAGCATCGGATTCGCCGCGCGCACGGAAAGCCGCTTCATTTCCGTATGAATCGTGTCGAGTTCGGCTGCGGAATCGATGCGTCCGCCCGACGCGAAACGCTGCAATACCGCAAGCGTGATGTTATGGCCGACGCTCATGCCCGGCACGATGCCGTGGCGTTTGCGGTCCTCGGGCACCATCGCGATGCCGGCGCGAATCGCGTCGATCGGCGCGCGGATCTTCAGCGGCTTGCCGTCGAGCACGACATGTGCCTCGCTGATGCCCGCATACGCGCCGAAGATCGCCTGCATCAGCTCGGTTCGGCCCGCGCCGACGAGCCCGGCGACGCCGAGAATCTCGCCGCGTCGCAACGAGAACGACACGTCGTCCACGCGCTTGCGGCGTGGATTCGTCACGTCGAAACAGGTGACGTTGCGGGCTTCGAAGATCACGTCGCCGATCGGATGCGGCTCGCGCGGAAACAGATTCTTGATCTCGCGGCCGACCATCAGCGCGATGATCCGCTCGGTCGTCAGCGCGTGCATCGGCTCGGTCGCGACATGGCGGCCGTCGCGGATCACGCTGATCGTGTCGCAGACTGCCGCGACTTCGTCGAGCTTGTGCGAGATATACACGCAGGCAATGCCGCGCCGTTTCAGATCGCGCACGATGTCGAGCAGAATCGCGATTTCCGAGGCGGTCAGCGACGACGACGGTTCGTCGAGAATCAGCAGCTTCGCGCGCTTGTTCAGCGCCTTCGCGATTTCGATCAGCTGTTGATGGCCGCCGCCGTAGTTCATCACGGGCTGCGCGGCGTTGATGCCGCTGATGCCGAGTTCGCGCAGCAGTTCGTCGGCGCGCTGATACATCGCCGCGTAATTCATGCGGCCGCCCGGCAGTGTGATTTCGTTGCCGAGAAAGATGTTTTCCGCGACCGACAGCTCCGGCACGAGCATCAGTTCCTGGTGGATGATGATGATGCCCGCGCGTTCGGTGTCGCGTACGCTCGCGGCCTTCAGCGTCTCGCCTTCCCAGGTTATTTCGCCATCCCAGGTTCCATGCGGATACACGCCGGACAATACCTTCATCAGCGTCGATTTGCCCGCGCCGTTTTCGCCGCACAGGCCCACGCATTCGCCCGGCGATACGGTCAGATCGATGCCATCGAGCGCCTTCACGCCGGAAAAAGCTTTGACGATGCCGCGCATCGTCAGAAGAGGTTGCGTCATTCGCTATGCCTCGCTGCAAGTTGGGCCGATGTTCGAGCACGCTCCCGGGCGCGACGGCCCGGGAGCGTGGCGTTCACATCACACCCGTCTCAGTGTTATTTGCTCGCGAGTTGCTCTTGCGTGTAAAAGCCGTCCTTCACGACGGTGTCGAGGTTCGCCTTCGTCAGCTTGGTCGGCTGCAGCAGCACCGTCTCGACCTTCTTCTTGCCGTTGTCGTACTGCGCGTTGAACGCCGGCTTGTCACCCTTCGCCAGCGCGACCGACAGCTTCGCCGCTTCGCCCGCGATCAGCTTCAGCGGTTTGTAGACCGTCATCGTCTGCGTGCCGGCAGCCACGCGCTTCACAGCCGCGAGGTCGGCATCCTGACCCGAGATAGGTACCTTGCCCGCGAGGCCTTGCGCCGCGAGCGCCTGGATTGCGCCGCCAGCGGTGCCGTCGTTCGACGCGACGACTGCGTCGATCTTGTTGTTGTTCGCGGTCAGTGCGTCTTCCATGATGCGCAGCGCGGTCGATGCGCTCCACTCCGGCACCCACTGCTGGCCGACGACCTTGATGTCACCCTTGTCGATCGCCGGTTGCAGCACCTTCAACTGCCCCTGGCGCAGCATCTTCGCGTTGTTGTCGGTCGGTGCGCCGCCGAGCAGGAAGTAGTTGCCCTTCGGCCGCACGTCGTAGACGCCCTGCGCCTGCATTTCGCCGACCTTCTCGTTGTCGAACGAGATGTAGGCGTCGATATCGGCGTCGAGGATCAGGCGGTCATACGACACGACCTTGATGCCCGCTTTGCGTGCTTCGGCCACCACGTTGCCGAGCGTCTTCGAGTTGAACGGCACGATCACGATTACGTCGACGCCACGCGAGATCAGGTTTTCGATCTGCGAGATCTGACGCTCTTCGCTCGCATCGGCCGATTGCACGGACACCTTCGCGCCGAGCTTTTCCGCCGCGGCGACGAAATAGTCGCGATCGCGCGACCAGCGCTCGACGCGCAGATCGTCGATGCAGAAGCCGATTTCCGGATGATCCTTGCTGGCGTGCGCGAGCGGCGCGGCGAGCGACAGGCTGGCGAGTACCGCGCCGCACAGCAGCGAGCTCAGTACGTTACGACGCATTGCGAACTTCATTTTTGTCTCCTTCGTTAGTGATCGCCGGAATACCGGACGTTTCGGTCTGCGCTGCGAGCCGCAGACTCGGACAAGCGACAACCCACAGCTTGCTGGTGCGCGCGGTCCACGTGGCCGCGCGATCTTGATTCAACGTCCGCTATAAATCGCCTGATTTACGATGTTTTCCATGTGTTCCTGCTGCCCGCTCACATGCCGCGGATTCAGATCGCGCGCCAGCGTGTCCTCCGCGAGCGTCGACAGCGAATACTCGCCGGACAGGATCTTGCGGCCGAACTCGCCATCCCAACCCGCGTAGCGTTGCCGCTTGAACTGTTCGAGGCGCTCGTTTTCGACCAGCACCGCCGCGCGTTCGAGGCCGAGCGCGAGGTTGTCGATCGCGCCGATGTGGCCATAGAACAGGTCTTCGGGATCGACACTCTGGCGCCGCAATTTCGCATCGAAGTTCATGCCGCCGGTCGTGAAGCCGCCGTGGCGCAGAATCTCGTAGAAGGCCAGCGTCAGTTCCTCGACGCTGTTGGGGAATTGGTCGGTATCCCAACCGTTTTGCGGATCGCCACGATTCGCATCGATGCTGCCGAAGATGCCGAGCGCAAACGCGGTCGCAATTTCGTGATGGAACGAGTGGCCCGCGAGCGTCGCATGATTGGCCTCGATGTTGACGCGGATCTCTTTGTCGAGACCGTGCTGCAGCAGGAAGCCATGCACGGTTGCGACGTCGTAGTCGTATTGATGCTTGGTCGGCTCCTGCGGCTTCGGCTCGATCAGCAGGGTGCCCTTGAAACCGATCTGGTGCTTGTGCTCGACCACCATGTGCAGGAAGCGCGCGAACTGCTCGCGCTCGCGCACGAGGTCGGTGTTCAGCAGCGTGTCGTAGCCTTCACGTCCGCCCCACAACACGTAGTTCTCACCGCCGAGGCGCAGCGTCGCGTCGAGCGCATGACGCACCTGGGTCGCCGCAAAGGCGAACACCTCCGGATTCGGATTGGTCGCGGCGCCGGCCGCGTAACGCGGGTGCGAAAACAGATTCGCGGTGCCCCATAGCAGCTTGACACCGGTATCCTGCTGCTTGCGCGCGAGGTAGTCGGACACGCGCAGGAAGTTCTCGCTGTATTCCTTCACGCTCGCGCCTTCGGGCGCGACGTCGGTATCGTGGAATGTGTAGTAGGGTGTGCCGAGCTTCGAGAAGAATTCGAACGCGGCGTCGGCTTTCTGAAGCGCCCGCTCCATTGCGTCGCCGGGTTGCTGCCACGGCCGCCGGAACGTGCCCTGGCCGAAGATATCGACGCCAGGCCAGACGAACGAGTGCCAATAGCACACGGCGATACGCAGATGCTCCTCGAGCGTCTTGCCGAGTACCTTCCTGGTTTTGTCGTAGTGACGGTACGCGAGCGGGTTGTCCGATTGCGGGCCTTCGTAACGAATCTCGGGAATGTGTTCGAAGTAGGACATCGGCGTCTCCAGTTGGCCCGAGTTGCCGCAAAGCGACTACTCGGGTCCCATGAAAGGTTTTCTTTGCATTCTTCACCGCGACCCGCGCGGTTTGGCCGTGCAGGCCGACGAGGTGACGCCATGCTGCCGCTTGCACGATGTGCCGGCAATTGCGAAATTTCGCAGCGCGCTTGATGTTTCTTACCGCCGGCGCGTTTGTTTACTGCCGGCGCGCGATTCGACGCCTAGAATAGCCAGACGCTTAAAAACGGAGTTGCCCCAGGCACCCGACACAATGGAGACAAAGGCGCGTGGTCCATCGTCCGCACGCCGCACACCGCCATGACCCGTCCACAAGCACCTCAGACAACCCATCGGATCGCGCTGCTGTTCAACGCGAACAAGGTCTACGATCGCGAGATCATCACGGGTATCGGCAACTACCTGCTGTCGACCCGCGTCGCATGGGATCTCTTCCTCGAAGAGGACTTCCGCTGCCGGCTCGCCGGTATCCAGCGCTTCGACGGCGACGGCATCATCGCGGACTTCGACGATCCCGCCGTCGGCGAAGCCCTGCGCGACTGCCCGCTGCCGGTGGTCGCGGTCGGTTCGTCGTACGAGGATCCGACGCAGTACCCCTCGGATTTACCCTATATTGCGACCGACAACAGCAAGCTCGTGTCGCTCGCGTACACGCATCTGATCGGCGCTGGCCTCGAAAACTTCGCGCTGTACAGCCTGCCGCAGGCGCAGGAAAACCGTTGGGCGCAACAGCGCGAACTCGCCTTCGCGCATCTGCGCAGCGCGGACGGACACAGCGCGGCGCAGATCGATAGCGAAATCTATCGCGGTCTGTCGACGAGCGCGCCGTCCTGGAACCAGGCGATCGAACAGCTGACCACGTGGCTGCGGCAACTGCCCAAGCCGGTCGGCATCATCGCGGTGACCGACGCGCGTGCACGGCATTTGCTCCAGGCCTGTCTGATCGCGGGCATTCCGGTGCCCGAGGAAGTCGCGATCATCGGCATCGACAACGATCCGCTCACGCGCACGCTGACGCGCATTCCGCTGTCGTCGGTGATTCAGGGCACTGAGGAAATGGGCCGTACCGCCGCGCACATCCTGCATCAGATGCTGCACGGCGCGCGCTTTCCGGGGCGCCGCATTCTGGTGCCGCCGGTCGGCATCAACGTGCTCGAATCGACGCGGCATCAGCCGCTCGCGAGTCCGTACGTGATGCGCGCGCGCCATTTCATCCGCCAGTACGCGTGCCAAGGCATCCGCACCGAGCAGGTGGCCGACTATGTGGGCGTTTCGCGTTCGTCGCTCGAAGAGTATTTCCGGCGCGAGCGGCAATGCACCGTGCATCAGGAGATCCTGCGCCACAAGCTCGACGTCGCGAAGTCGCTGCTGGCGAAACGCGATGCGTCGAGCGCGGAAGTCGCGATTCGTTGCGGCTTCACGTCGCTGCAATACATGTACGCGGTATTTCGCCGCGAACTCGGCTGCACGCCGCGCGAATACCAGGAGCGCGTGGGCCCGAAGACGAAAACCACTGGCTGAGCATGCTTTTCTATTTTTTCTTCGCACTGACCACATGATCAGCATCGCACAACTCTCTTCCGAACCATGGGGCACGCTGCAGGGCGGCGATCGAGTCCGGCTCTATACGCTGCGTAACGCACACGGCATGAAAGTCGCCATCAGCGACCTCGGTGCGACGCTGGTTTCGTGGCACGCGCCGGATCGCGCCGGACGTCTCGGCGATATTCTGCTCGGCCACGACACGCCCGCCGAATACGTGGCGGCCTCGACCTACATGGGCGGACTGATCGGCCGCTGGGCGAATCGCATTGCGGGCGCGCGCTTTGCGCTCGACGGCATCGAGTACACGCTGGATCGCAACGAAGGTCCGAACCTGCTGCATGGCGGCACGGTTGGTTTTCATCGCGCGTTGTGGGACGTCGCCGAGGACGACGGCGCGTTGCTGATGCGCCTGGAGTCGCCCGAAGGCGACGCCGGTTTCCCGGGCAACGTGACGGTGCAGGTGCGCTATTCGCTCGACGACAACGGCACGCTGACGATCGGCTACGAAGCGATCACCGACGCGCCGACGCCGCTCAATCTGACCAGCCATCCGTACTTCAACCTGACCGGGCGCGCGGGCACCGACATTCGCGGCCACGTGCTGTCGATCGACGCCGAGCGCTTTTTCGAAGTCGACGCGACGATGATTCCGTGCAAGCTCGCCGACGTCGCGGGCAACGCATTCGACTTCCGGCAGAGCGCGCCGATCGGCGGACGGCTCGACTGGCCGCACTCGCAACTCGCGCGCGCTGGCGGCTTCGATCATTGCTACGTGCTGCGCGAGGCGCCGGCAGACGCGATAAACGGCGACGATGGCCACGCGCTGCCGCTGCGCGAAGTTGCCTGCGCATACGATCCAGGCAGCGGACGCGAACTGACCGTCGCGACCGATCAGCGGGGCTTGCAGTTTTACACGGGCAACGCGTTGAACGGCAACCCGGGACGCGGGGGCGTTCGCTATCAACGGCACGCCGGCTTGTGCCTCGAGGCGGGCGGTTTTCCGAACGAGGTCAATATGGCCGGCCACGACGAAGTGATCGTGCGACCCGGCGATACCTACCGCCAGGTCACGACTTACCGCGTCGATGTACGCGAAGGTGTGTGACTGCATTTGCGGGCGGCTTTTCCGGTGTTTTACGAACACCGCGACGGCCAGATTACAGTTCGCCGACTAGCCGTTCTCTGCAATACTGAATTAGTCGACTAGTGGTTTTCCCGAAGTACGCACCCTTCTAGACTGTTTTTATGGCGCCGGCATCCCTGCGGCGCCGGATACACAACTACGGAGGGAAACATCATGAAATCGCTTATCCAGGCAGTTGCGCTTACGGCCGTGATCGCTGCTGCGCCGGTCGCGTCGTTCGCACAATCGGAACAGCCGGTCACGCGAGCCGAAGTCAAAGCGGAAGTGCAGCAACTCGAACAGAATGGCTATAACCCGGCCATCTCGCTCGACGCCCAGTATCCCGCGGACATTCAGGCGGCCGAGGCGCGTGTCGCCGCGATGAAAGGGAACGGACAAGCCAATACCTCGGGTTACGGGTCGCCGATGGGCGGATCGTCGCAATCGGGCCATCATCCGATGGTAGTCAATCCGGACGGTCAATAACGAGTCGCAAACGTGTTGCGAATGTCCACAGCGAGGAAAGATTCGTGAGTTAGCGGCTTTTTCCGTCTTTGCGATTTTCGCCGTTTCGAGCCGATATGAAGCGAGCGCATGTTTTCAACGCATGCGCTCGCTTTTCTACTTATACGCGGCGCTAACGACGTACCGCTAATTCCCACGCTGCCGCGGATTCAGCCAGACCGTGCCTGCGGGCATTCCGTCTGATACCAGATGTTCACCTGACGCTGCGCGCGCTCGAGACTCGCCGGATAGTCAGGATCGAAGCGTCGTTCAGGGTGGTAGCCTGCTTGCTGCAGCGCTGTCAGTTCGCTCATGTTCCGCTGATGCGTGGCCGGTGCCTTGTTCTTGAGGTCGGTCAGGTCCTGGCATTGCGTTGCACTCAGATGGGTTTGCGCGCCGCCGTTCCCGCCGCCCGCGGCGCAGCCAACGAGCGTGAGCACCAACACGGCAGGGATCGACCGTATCCGCGTCGCGATGTTCATGTCGCGCCTCCTTTTCGCTGTCGGCATTTTGAATTATTCGCAACGCCCGCGAAACTCGCCACCAATTTCATCAGCCGCGCTTTCGATACGGACATAGACTTTCCCCTTGTGAATGCCGATTTGCCCACGCATCAGCTGACCCGACGTTTTCCCCTCAACGAGGGAGCCGCGCTTCCTCATTCCCAGGAGACATGCGATGCCCCGCACCGCCGCTGAAAAACGCGCCGCTTTCCGCGCGCTGCACTCGTCTGGCTGTTTCGTGCTGCCCAATCCATGGGACGTGGGCAGCGCCCGTTATCTGCAAACGCTCGGCTTCAAGGCGCTCGCCACTACCAGTTCTGGTTTTGCGTGGTCGACCGGACACGCGGATAACAGCTTGCCGCGCGAAACGATCCTCCCCCATCTGCGCGCGATCGTCGATGCGACCGATCTGCCGGTCAATGCCGACTTCGAAAACGGCTTCGGCCGCGATTCGGAAGAAGTGGGCGAGAGCGTGGCGCTCGCGGTGGCGACGGGCGTCGCGGGTCTGTCGATCGAGGACTCGACCGGCAACCCCGCCGCGCCGCTGTTTCCGGTCGACGTCGCGGTGCAGCGGCTCAGCGCCGCGCGCCGTGCGATCGATCAGAACGGCGGCGATACGCTGCTGATCGGCCGCGCGGAAAATTTTTTCGCCGGCAAGCCCGATCTCGACGATGCCATCGCGCGTCTGAAGGCCTATGCGGCGGCGGGCGCGGACTGCCTGTATGCGCCCGGCATCCAGACGCGCGAGCAGATCGAAGCGGTGGTCGCGGCCGTCGCGCCGAAGCCCGTCAATCTGCTGATCGGCTCGACCTCGACGCTGACGTTGCAGGACGTGGCCGCGCTCGGCGTGCGGCGGATCAGCGTCGGCGGCGGGCTCGCGCGCGCGGCGTGGGGCGGCTTCATGCACGCCGCTCAGGCGCTGGCCGATGGCCGCTTCGACTTCACTGGCGCGGTGGCGGGCAAGCAGCTCAATGAGCTTTTCAATCGCAACGCGTGAAAAACGCCGTGCACACACAGGTGTTCGCGCGCCGCATCGACGTGATGGGAAAGTGGCGGCGTTTCCGATGAGAAAAGCGCGCGAACGCATGAATGGGCGCACAGAGGCACCCGTCAAGCCAAATGTTATGATCGGAAACATTGTTCGCCCCGATCAAGCGCATACCTGACCCGCAGCAAGCCTCATGGACACCCATCTCACCAAATCCGCCGACACTGCGTCCTCTGATCTCGGCCGGCGCGTGCGCGCCGCCCGTCAGGCGCAGGATCTGACGCTCGAAACCGCGAGCCGCCTGTGCGGCGTCTCGCGCTCGACGCTGTCGAAAATCGAAAACGGCCTGATGTCCCCGACTTTCGACGTGCTGCAAAAAATCGTGCTTGGCCTGAAGATCGAAATCGGCGAACTGTTCGGCTCGACGCCGAAAGTCAGCGCGAGCGGCCGGCGCGCGCTGACGCGCAAAAACGAAGGCCAGCGCCACGCGTATCGCGGCTACCAGATGGAGTTGCTTGCCACCGATCTCGCGCACAAGGCGATGCTGCCGTTTCGCATCCGCATCTCCGCGCACACGCTCGACGCCTTCGACGACTGGGGCCGCCACGAAGGCGAGGAGTTTCTCTACGTGATCAGCGGCAGCGTGTGCCTCTATTCGGAGCTATACGCGCCGACGCATCTGAACGCGGGCGACAGCCTCTACTTCGACAGCCGCACGGGTCACGCGGCGGTGTCGACCAGCGAGGAAGACGCCGAAGTGTTGTGGATGGCGACCAATGCGGACCTTCCGCATACACCGCCTGCCGCGAACGATTCAGCGAAGAAATAGCGCGCCCTGCACGGCGCGCGCGCACTCAGCGCGCCGCCAGCGCCCGTTGCGCGAGTTGCGCGATATGCAGTGCGTGTCGGCCCGTACCCTGCTCGATCTGCTCGCGACAACTGAAGCCGTTGGTCAGCACGATCGTTTGCGCATTCGCCGCCATCGCGTCGCGCACGGACGGAAATAGCTTGTCCTCGCCGATCTTTTCTGACAACGCGTGATGCTCGACATTAAAGCCGAACGATCCCGCCATCCCGCAGCAGCCGGTATCGAGCAGCTTCCATCTGACGCCGAGCTTGTTCAGCAACGCCGTATCGCCCTGCATGCCGAATAGCGCCTTCTGATGACAATGGCCATGCACGATCACATCGGCCTCGAGCGTCGGCCACTCGAACGGCTGACGCGCGACGAAATCGGCAAACAGATAGGTTTGCGTGGACAGCTTCTTCGCCAACGCATGATTGGGGAGTTGCTTCAACAACTCGTCCTTGAACACCGATAGACAGCCAGGCTCCAGGCCGACCAGCGGCACGCCGGCGGCGATGTCGTCCGCGAGATCGTCGACGATATGCGTGAGCAGTTCGCGCGCGCGTTCGAGCAGACCAAAGTCGTACAGCGGACGTCCGCAGCACAAACGCTTCTTCGGCAGGACGACGCGCCAGCCCAGTTGCGTCAGCACATCAGCTGCGGCCCGCGCGATCTCGGGCGTGAAGTGGTCGTTGAACGTGTCCACCCACAGGATCACTTTCTTTGCGTCGCCGCCGCGCGCATCGAGCGCGGATGCTTGCGGCGATGCGCTCCGTCTATAAGTCGTAGCGGCAAAGCGCGGCAACGCACGGGTCTGCGCCACGCCCGCCATCCATTTGCCGAGCGCGGACAAACCGGGCGCCGTCGTCAGAAAGTTGGTCACGCGTGGAAAACGCGCAGCCCACGGCGCCCATTCGCCGATCCGCCCCATGAACAGCGCCTGACGCGGCCGACGATTGTTTTGATAGTAGTGTGAAAGGAACTCCGCCTTGTACGACGCCATGTCCGTATGCGTCGGGCAATCGGACTTGCAGCCCTTGCATGCGAGGCAGGTATCGAGCGCTTCCTTCACTTCGCGGCTGTTCCAGCCATCGGCGATCACGTCGCCTTGCAGCATTTCCCAGAACAGATGAGCGCGCCCGCGCGTCGAGTACTTTTCCTCGCGCGTGCCGCGATAACTCGGACACATCGTGCCGCCTTCGAGCGAGCGGCATTTGCCCATGCCGATGCAGCGTTCGATCGCACGCTGAAAGCCGTCGCCTTCCTGACTCGCGAACGCGAGCTTCGTATGCAGCGTCACCGGCTTGTACGCGGGACCGATGCGCAGGTTTTCGTCGGCGCGGTATGCATGCACGACCTTGCCCGGATTCAAACGATTCGCCGGGTCCCAGATCGCCTTGAACTGCTCCATCGCCTGCATCAGTTCGGCGCCGTACATGATCGGCAGAAACTCGGCCTTCGCCTGGCCATCGCCGTGTTCGCCCGACAGCGAGCCGCCGAATTCGACCACCAGTTCCGCCGCTTCGCGCAAGAACCCGCGCCACGTCGCGATACCTTCCGCGCTGCGCAGATCGAACGTGATGCGCGCGTGCACGCAGCCGTCGCCGAAATGGCCGTACAGGCTCGTCTCGTAGCCATAGCGATCGACGAGCGCCTGAAACGCGCGCAGATAATCGCCGAGCCGCAGCGGATCGACCGCGGCATCTTCCCAGCCGACCACCGGATCGGGCTTGTCGCGATCCACCGATAACGCGACCGCCGACGCGCCGGTCTCGCGAATCGACCACACCTTCACCTGCAATGCGCGATCTTCGACGAGCACCGTCGAGATTTCCGGCCCCGCCGCGCCCGACTGAAAATACGCGGCGGCGTCGCGTGCTTGTTGCAGAACTTCATGCTGCGTATCCGCGCCGAATTCGAGCACGACCCATGCATCGCCTTCGGGCAGCAGTGCGATCTCATCCTTCTTCAGCCCGCGCGCCTGCAGGCCGCGAATAATCGCGCGGTCGAGACCCTCGACTGCGATCGGCCCGCAGCGCATGAAATGCGGCACGGCGTCCGCCGCCGTATAGATGTCGGGGAAGCCGACCACGACGATCACGCGCCTCGCCGGACTCTTCACGAGTCTCACTTTCGCCTGCAACGTGACCGCGCAAGTGCCTTCGCTGCCAACCAGCGCACGCGCGACGTTGAAGCCGTTTTCCGGCAGCAGTTGATCGAGATTGAAGCCCGACACGCGCCGCTTGATCTTCGGGAATTTCGCGCGAATCCGTTCCGCGTACGTGTCGCGCAGTTGCTTGAGCGCCGCGTAGATTTCGCCTTGACGACCACCCGCCGCGATGATGCGTTCGAGTTCTTCTTCCGAGGTCGGGCCGACCCAAAAACGCGCGCCGTCGAAGGTCGCGATTTCGAGCGCCTCGATGTTCTCGACCGTCTTGCCGGCCATCACCGAATGCGCGCCGCATGAGTTGTTCGCGATCATGCCGCCTAGCGTGCAGCGGCTATGCGTGGCGGGATCGGGCGCGAACGTGAGGCCATGCTGTTCGGCGGCATCGCGCAAGGAGTCGCACACGACGCCCGGCTCGACGATCGCGACGCCCGCAAGCGGATCGATCGAAACGACGCGGTTCAGATACTTGCTCGCATCGGCGACGACCGCGACGTTTACGCACTGGCCGTTCTGCGAGGTGCCGCCGCCGCGCGGGAGAAACGGCACGTCGTTGCGGCGGCATGCGGCGAGCGTCGCGAGCAGATCGTCGATATCGGCCGGTATCACCACACCGAGCGGGACTTGCCGATAGTTCGACGCATCCGACGCGTACAGTGCTTTGGAACCCTGATCGAAGCGCACTTCGCCGCGCACATGCTGGCGCAGATCGCTTTCCAGCGCCTGCAATACCGCGGCGCTGCCCGCGAAAGGCCTGGCGACACGCGGTTCATTCGAAGCGCCGCGCTCACCGACCCGGCGCTCTTCATCCAATGACAATGACGTCCCCACTGTGCTCCTCGTCTGCGATGCCGGCGCTTGCGCCGTCGTATGCGCTCAGGCCGCCTGGCTTGCGGTCATCCGGAAGATGCCCTGTGCGTTGCCCGCGTCGAACCGCAGGTCGGTTTCCCAGCGGCGCGCGTCCTGATCGAAACTGCGCTTGCGCGTGATGAATTCGTAGAACGAGCCCGGCACGTCGCGCGCGACGACACTGCCGTCTGCCGCGCGAAATTCGCGTTGCACGAGATCCGCGCGATACGCGGTCTGGAACACGCGCCCGGAACGCGAATGCTCGACGTCCGGCTTCATTGGCCGACCCTTCGCCTTCTGTTCGTCCGACAGCTTGAACACATCCGCGACGCGGTCGGTCGCGTGATTGAACGCGTTACCTTCGGTCGCGATCCACGCCATCTCCGCCGACTCCTTCAACAATACTTCGTAGTCGGCTTCGCGTGGCATCTCGTGCTGACGCGCGAACGCACCGACTATTACCGGTAGCAACTCTTGCGCCGCATCGATCGGCAGCACGCCGTCGCGTTCGAGTTCCCACAACAGGCCACTAGCGCGCGGCGTCAACGGATCGCGCGATGCACCGATCACGTTCGTCACCGCCTGCTGGAACGCCGCGGAAAAACGCTCCGGGTGCAGTTCGCTGACGAAGAACTGCGCGATCTCGTCGGGCGCGTCGTCATGCGCCCATGCGCGGCCGGTCATGCCGAGCCGATCGAGCGGATAACGGCCGTTGATCCGAAAGCCGAGCGGCCGCAGGATGCGCGCGAACGCGGCCTCGCCGGGGGGCAGCGCGCCGCTGTGCGGCCAGCGCACGGTGCGCAGCGCGCCATGATCGAAGTACACGCTGCCGCCGGCGGCGACGGTTTCCTCCGTATAGCGGCGGCCGTTTTCCGAGCGCGCGAGCAGATCGTCGAACAGCGCCATGTTCAGCGCCTGTGCGAGTTCGGCACGCGTGACGCTGCCGCTTTCCCACTCGTTCAACACATGCGGATGATTCAGCGTCGCAAACAGGCGCGCGGTCTTCTCCGCGCCCAGCAGCTTCACCAGCAGTTGTTCGACGTTCGCATTCTTCAGGTTTCGCATCCGGCTTCTCCACGCTAAACGTTGAGCGCCCCGCACGAGCGCCATATGACGGGCGAGATTATTCAAAATCCGCTCCGCCCCCGTAAAGCGAGATAAAATCGGCACTTGATGCGTTTTTGGAATTAACGTGCGAAAGTTCAAGATTCCCAACATGGGCGCGCTGCTCGCGTTCGAAGCCGCGGCGCGGCACGAGAGCTTCACGCACGCGGCGCGCGAGCTGTTCCTCACCGAAAGCGCGGTGTCGCGACAGATCAATACGCTCGAAAGCAATCTAGGCGTGCGGCTGTTCGTGCGCGTCAAGCAACGCGTGGTGCTGACGCGCGCGGGCAAGGTCTACAGCGCGCAGGTGCGACGCTCGCTCGAACACCTCGATCGCGACACGCTGTCGATCATCGCGCACGGCAGCGGCGGCGGCTATCTGGAACTCGCGGTATTGCCGACGTTCGCATCGCAATGGCTGATTCCGCGCATGGCCACCTTCAATGAACAATACCCGGACGTGCGCGTGAACATGGGCGTGCGTACCGCGACGTTCCCGTTCGCCGACACGCATTTCGAAGCGGCGATTCACTACGGCAAGCCGACGTGGCCGGGTACGTCGGCCGATTTTCTGTTCAGCGAGGAAGTGGTGCCGATCTGCGCGGCGAGTCTGCTGAAGCGGCCGGTCCGCAACGTCGCCGAACTACTCAACTATCCGCTGCTTCATTCGACGACGCGACCCGATGGCTGGGCGAGCTGGTTCGCAAACTTCGGCGTCGACGACAATCGCACGATGCAGGGCGTGCGCTACGAACTGCACACGATGCTGATCAGCGCGGCCGCGGCCGGACTCGGCATTGCACTGGTACCGCGCTTCTTCGTCGACACGCAGTTGCAGCAGTTCGGTCTCGTGATTCCGTTCGACGGACCCGCCGTTGCCGACGCCGCGTACTACCTCGTGTACCCAACCGAGTTGAGCCATGGCAAACCGCTCGCGAATTTCCGCGAGTGGCTGCTGCGCGAAGCGGCCGCGTACGGCGCAATTTATCCGGAGTTGGCGGAGCGACCGGAGGGGGCGTGAGGAAACTCCAGTCGCATGCGTGATTGGATCAATCACACATGCGACCGTGCGAAATTTAGTTGCCGGCGCGCGCCTGCGCCAATGCGGCCAGATTGCCTTCGCCGAAGCCATGATGTCCCTGGCGTTGCACGATCTCGAAGAAGATCTCGCCGGCGCGACGGCGTACGAAGGTCTGGAAAAACAGCAGCGGCACGCCGTCCGCGCCGATCTCACCGTCCACGAGCACATGCGTGCGCCGCAGCCGTTCGACATCGAGCCCGTGGCCCGGCAAGCGTGCATCGAGCTGCTCGTAGTAGCGCGGCGGCGGCTCGACGAATTCGACGCCGTTCGCGAGCAGACGCTCGACGCACGCGAAGATGTCGTCGGTGGCAAGTGCAATGTGCTGCACGCCTTCGCCCGGATGATCGGGCAGATACTCGTGCATCAGATTGGTCCGGCGCGTGCCCTCCTCGTACAGCGGTATGCGGATCGCGCCGCACGGCGATACCATCACGCGCGATTCCGCCGACACGTGCCAATTCGCGTGCAGCTCGTGAATCTCGCGGAAATTCAGCAGGTCGCGATAGAAGTCGATCCACTCCTGCATGCGGCCTTCGCCAACGGTTTGCGTCAAATGATCGACCGCGACCAGGCCGCTGCCCGCGTGACTCAGATCGGCTTCGGCCGTGTCGATTTCGATAGGGCGGAAGTCGATGTCGAAGATCGAGATATCGCCGAGGCCACCGCGCTGACCGCCGCGTCCGCGCCAGCGATCGACGAAATAGATGTGGGAATCGCCGATACCTTGAATCGCCGGAATCAGCAGTTCGCCGGCCCCGAGGCGTTCGCCCTCGAACTCCCACGCGCCGAGTTCCACCGCACGTGCGAACGCGCGCTGCGCGTCGGCGACCCGAATCCCGATCGCGCAGATGCCGACCCCGTATTCCTCCGCGTAGCGCGCCGCGAACGAATCGGGCTCCGCGTTGATCAGGAAATTCATCTCACCCTGACGGTATAAGGTCACGTCCTTGCTGATATGACGCGCGATCGCCTTGAAGCCGAGCCGCTTGAAGGTCTCGCCGAGCGCCTGCGGATCGCGGGCGGCGAACTCGACGAATTCGAGGCCGGCCGTGCCGAGCGGATTGTGCTCCGGCGCCATCACGGCGCGCTGCGCGGCCTCGGGAGTGGGCAAGTCGCTAGGCATGGCAATCTCCTTGTACGGTCTTTCGATGCGGTGGCCGGTGGTTCCGGGGGTCGGCGCGAACCGTTCCGGCCGTTCGCTATGGGCTGCGTGACGCGTGCCCGCTCGTAGCGTGCACGCAGCGTGCCGCAAAAATACGGGCTGCGGCGGCTTTCGCACCGTGTTTTTACACCGGGTCGCGGGGCATTCGCAACCGTCGTTTTGTACTGGTTGGTTCATACGGAGAACGGCATGCCGATGGGCGCCCGGGGGCATGCATGCGGCAGGCCGCCGGATCACTCGAGCGGCGCGTCGCCCGGGCCGCCTTTGCGCGCCGTTTTGCCGGCGGTTTTACCGCTGCTTTTGGCCGCATCCTTGCCCGACACCGCCGCCATTCTGCCCCGCGCGACCTCGCGCACCGCCTCGATGAACGCGCGCCCCACCGCCGACGGCTGCGTATCCGAGCGACGGATCAGCCCCACCGGCTCGCCGGTGCCCGCAAACGGCAGCGGCAAGCGCACCAGCATGCCGTGCGCGAGTTCGTATTCGACCGCGCCTTGCGGCACGAACCACACCGCGCCGTTTTCGAGCGTCAGCGCACGCCCCGTCGATACCGACAACACCTCGACGAACCCTGACAACGGCGCCACGCCCCACGCGCTCAGCAGGCTTTCGGTCGACTGGCGGATCAGCGTGCCGAACGGCGGCAGCACGATCGGAAAATCCTCCAGCGACGTGGCCGGCAAGCCCGTTCCCTGCGCGAGCGGATGCCCGGCGCGCACGACCGCGATCAGCGGCTCGGTAAACAACTGCTCGAAGCTCAGGCCGACCATCCGCTCGGGGTCCGCGAGACGGCCGATCGCGAATTCGATCGAACCCGCTTTCAGGCGTTCGAGCAATTCCGGATTTGCGCCGGTCGCGAGGCGCACGATCACGCGCGGCCACTGCGTCGCGAACTGTCTCAGCACGGGCGGTATTAGCGCCGCGGCGACGGTGGGCAGCACGCCGACTTCGAGCGTCGCGGCGGCCGCGCCCTCGGCGCGCGCCAGCAGATCGACGCCTTGGCGCAGCGCGCTCACGCAGGCGCTTGCATGCGGCATGAAAAGCTGTCCCTCCCGCGTCGGCACCGCGCCGTGACGGCCGCGCTCGAACAGCTTCACGCCGAGAATGGTTTCCAGCTCGGCGACCGTCTTCGATACCGCCGGCTGCGTGATCGACAGACTGTCCGCCGCCCGCTGGACGCTGCCGAACTGCGCGACGGCCAGAAAGCACTGGAGATGACGAAATTTGACGCGGCTATCCGCGAGACTGCGTTGCATAACGGAAGGTTATACGAAACGGGCAAAAACGTCATTTTTCATAACCGCCTGCTTTGTATAAAGTGCGAGTCATAACGCCGCATCCCCCGATTCCTCCAACGGAGACACTTCATGGAAGATTCAATTCTTTCCCCGCGAGATTTCGCGTCCCATCCCGAGTACATCTATCCGCCGTACGGTTCGTCGGTCAAGCGCGGCCCGACCCGTCCGCTGATTCCGCTGAAAGAACGTCTGCGCGACCAGCGCGTGCCGGTCTACGGCAGCGACGACCTCGATCCGCTCGACAACGACCTGACCCGCAACGCGGTGCGCAATGGCGAGCCGCTCGGCGAGCGCATCATCGTGACGGGCCGCGTGCTCGACGAAGGCGGCCGTCCGGTGCGCAACACGCTCGTGGAAATCTGGCAGGCGAACGCCGCCGGCCGCTATGTGCACAAGGCCGACCAGCACGACGCGCCGCTCGATCCGAACTTCCTCGGCGCGGGCCGCTGCATCACTGACAACGAAGGCCGTTACCGCTTCCTGACCATCAAGCCGGGCGCGTATCCGTGGGGCAACCATCCGAACGCATGGCGTCCGCAGCACATCCACTTCTCGCTGTTCGGCGACCACTTCGGCTCGCGTCTCGTCACGCAGATGTACTTCCCCGGCGATCCGCTGCTCGCGTTCGACCCGATCTACCAGGGCACTCCGGAAAACGCCCGTGAGCGCATGATCTCGAAGTTCTCGCTCGACATTACGCAAGAGGCCTATGCGCTCGGCTACGATTTCGACATCGTGCTGCGCGGCCCGAACGAAACCCCGATGGAGCGCTAAGCCATGACGACTCTCAAGCAAACGCCTTCGCAAACCGTTGGTCCGTACTTCGCCTACGGTCTTTGCCCGCAGCAATACGACTTCGACTACAAGAGCCTGTTCACGCCCGTGCTGGCCGACATGGAAGCGGCCGGCGAGCACATCACGATCGTCGGGCAGGTGTTCGACGGCGACGGCAAGGTGGTTGGCGACGCGATGATCGAAATGTCGCAGGTCGACTCGAACGGCCACTATCCGGAATCGCGCGAGGACATCCAGAAGACCGGCTTTCACGGCTTTGCGCGCGTCGGTACCGGTACGGACCCGCACAAGCGCTTCATCGTCGAGACGGTGAAGCCGGGCCGCGCGAATCCCGACGAAGCGCCGCACATCGACGTGATCCTGACGATGCGCGGCATGCTGCTGCACACGTTCACGCGCATCTATTTCGAGGACGAAGCGCAGGCGAACGAGCAGGACGCCGTGCTGGCGTCGGTGCCGGCCGAGCGCCGTGATACGCTGATCGCGCGACGCGTTGCCGGTACGGCCAACGTGTACCGCTTCGACATCCACATGCAGGGCGATCAGGAAACCGTGTTTTTTGACCTGTGATGCGCGATTCGTCGCGAAGCTCCGAGCAGTAAAAATCGAGCCCGCCTTGTGCGGGCTTTTTTTTGCGCGGACGTTTCGCGTTGCACCTGCGCGCGTTAGCAGCGGAAGTGATCGATGCTTTGTCCGGCGTGAATCGCGCGCGCGAGCCACGCCGGTTTATCGCCCTGACCGTCCCACGTGTTGCCGAACGCGTCGCGGTACAGCACCGCGGCCACGGCGTTCGCATCGGCTTCGAGCGATTCGGCCAGCGCTTCGAGGGTGATGTTGTGGTCGTCCATGCGTCGGCGAATCCACGCGATCATGCGCTCCCGCAGGTTCTCGTCGCGTTCGAACAGTCGTTGTTGTCCTTCTCGTTGTTTCATAAAGTATTGGTGTCGCAGCTCTTGCTGGCATTAGACAAACTGGCAACTCGCATAACAACGCGAGGCTCATGCTTAATTCAATTTTGAACGAAAGCGATTCGACGAATTCACGCGATCCCTGCAAATGCGTAAAAACCCGCATTTGCAACTGATGC
Source organism: Paraburkholderia sp. BR14374 (assembly GCF_040948685.1). Taxonomy (NCBI): domain Bacteria; kingdom Pseudomonadati; phylum Pseudomonadota; class Betaproteobacteria; order Burkholderiales; family Burkholderiaceae; genus Paraburkholderia; species Paraburkholderia sp. BR14374. The sequence continues at coordinate 35,550 of NZ_JBFPKF010000003.1, forward strand.
CTGTCAGATTCTGAATTAAAGCGCTGGGATCAAGCGAATCGGCTACTCGAAGAATAGAAGGCGCTCGAATTGCGCCCGAGTTTCGCTTCGTGCGTCGCCTCGTCGTGGCGAGTGAACTTCAGCGTATCGAAAGTGATTCTAGCATTCGATGTATTTTGGCCGCAGCAAAGAAGTTTTTCTAATTGTACTGATTGCGGGACTTTCGAGTTTTCGGTAATCTTGGCTTCCACCACCCGATTGGCGGACAATGCGAAACTCGGGATTCGCCAGAGCATCTGGCATCGGCCCGATCTCAGGAGACACGACCATGCCCGCCTCGACCGCCATCCTCACGATCCTCGCCGCGCTGCTATTGGGCGCGATGAGTCCGGGACCCAGCTTCGTCATCGTCGCGCGCAACGCGATCGGTCTGTCGCGCGGCGACGGTCTCGCGACGGCGCTCGGCATGGGTATCGGCGGCGTGTTTTTTAGCGGCATCGCGCTGCTTGGGCTCTATACGCTGCTCGCGACGGTCGAATGGCTCTACGTCGGGCTGAAAGTAGCCGGCGGCGTCTACCTGGTTTATCTGGCGTCGAAAATCTGGCGCGGCGCCGCGAAGCCGCTCGCGTTCAGCGAAACGCAACCCGGCAATGGCGTCAATCCGCGCAAGTCGTTCTGGATCGGCTTGAGCACGCAGCTCAGCAATCCGAAGACGGCCGTCTATTACGGCAGTATCTTCGCCGCGCTGCTGCCGCAGCATCCGCCGGTGTGGTGCTATTTCGCGCTGCCGCCGGCGATCTTCGCGATCGAAGCGGGCTGGTACACGATCGTCGCACTGTGCTTTTCGAGCCAACGGCCGCGCGAAATCTATCTGCGCTGGAAGGCGTGGATCGATCGCATCGCCGCAGGCGCGGTGACCGCACTAGGTCTGCGGCTGATTCTGAATGCGCACAAGGTCGGGATTTGACGCCAACCTGAAGCGGCGCGCGCCGGCGTGACTCGCTGCGCGCCGCCCTGAAACAGCGTCAATCGCGGCGCGTTACGCTTTTCCCTCCGCCTTGATCCGCGCGCGCAACTCGAACTTCTGGATCTTCCCCGTCGAGGTCTTCGGCAACTCGCCAAAGCGCACCGCCTTCGGCAACTTGAAGCCGGCCAAAAACAGCCGGCAGTGCGCGATGATTTCCTCCTCGGTCGCCTGCGCGCCTTCCTTCAACTCGATGAACGCGCACGGCACCTCGCCCCACTTCGGATCTGCCATTGCGACCACCGCCGCCACCGACACCGCCGGATGCCGGTACAGCGTGTCCTCGACCTCGATGCTCGAAATGTTCTCGCCGCCCGAAATGATGATGTCCTTGCTGCGGTCGCGGATGCGGATATAGCCGTCGGCCGTGCGCACGCCGAGATCGCCGGTGTGGAACCAGCCGCCATCGAAAGCGGCTTCGGTCGCGCGCTCGTTCTTGAGATAGCCCTTCATGCAGATGTTGCCGCGAAACATGATCTCGCCGATCGTTTCGCCGTCGTCCGGCACCGGCGCGAGCGTGTCCGCGTCGAGCACCGCGACCGCCGCCTGCAGGTGATACCGCACGCCCTGGCGGGCGGTCAGGTCGGCGCTGATTTGCTCGTCGAGCGCGTCCCACTCCTGCTGCTTCGCGCAGACGGCCGCCGGGCCGTAGGTTTCTGTGAGCCCGTACACGTGCGTCAGGTCGAAACCGATCTGCTTCATCTTCGCGATCACCGCGGGCGGCGGCGCGGCGCCCGCGACCATCGTCGACACGCGATGCGTGATGCCCTCGCGCCATTCGGCCGGCGCGTTCGCGAGCGAACTCTGTACGATCGGCGCTCCGCAGTAGTGCGTGATGTGCTCGCGGCGAATCAGCTCGAACACGGTCTTCGCGTCGAACTTGCGCAGACAGACGTTGACGCCCGCGCGCGCGGCCACGGTCCACGGAAAGCACCAGCCGTTGCAGTGGAACATCGGCAGCGTCCACAGATAGACCGCGTGCTTCGGCATATCCCATTCGAGAATGTTGCTCAGCGCGTTCAGATACGCGCCACGGTGATGGTAGACCACGCCCTTCGGGTCACCGGTCGTGCCCGACGTGTAGTTCAGCGCGATCGCGTCCCATTCATCGGTGGGCGGAGTCCACTCGTAGGACGGGTCGCCGGTTTGCAGGAACTGCTCGTAGTCGGTCGCGCGGATGAACTGCGCGGCGTCGGCGGGCTGCGCATCGGCCACGCTGATCACGCGCAGTTCCGGGAATTCGAGCGCAGCGCGATGCGCGAACTCGCCGTGTTCGGTATCGACGATCAACGCCTTCGCCTCCCCGTGGCGCAGCATGAACAGCAGCGTCGCGACGTCGAGCCGCGTGTTCAGCGTGTTCAGCACGGCGCCGGCCATCGGCACGCCGAAGTGCGCCTCGACCATCGGCGGAATGTTCGGCAGCAGCGCGGCGACCGTATCGCCGCGGCCGATACCGGCCTCGCGCAGCGCGCTCGCAAGCCGCCGCGCGCGCTCATACGTCTCGCGCCAGTTACGGCGGATCTCCCCGTGGACGATCGCGAGCCGCTCGCCATACACTTGCGCTGCGCGCACGAGGAAATCGATCGGCGTCAACGGGACATAATTGGCCTCGCGCCGCCCGAGGCCTTCGTCGAACATGTGCTGTGTCATTGCTTCGTCTCCTGAGGCGCGAGCCGCGCCGCCGATTGTCGTGATCGTTTTCTATGAATAACCAGGGCCTAGCCTAGCAATTGTCGTCATGAACTGTCTGTCATTCAAATGACAGAGTGGCGCCGCTAGCGCCCTGCCTTGACCTGGCTCAGCCGGAACCGCTCCCACGACGCTTATCTCCAATGACCGTCGCTCCTTTCACCGACCGCGCCGACTCCCGCCCGCCCCAACGCGTCGCGCCCGCCGACCTCGCGCGGCTGTTCGCCACCTGCGCCTGGTTTCGCGCGCTCGCCGCCGAGCATCAGGCGATGGTGCTCGCCAGCGCGCACGCCGAGCACTTTGAAGGCGGCGCGTGGATCGCGCGTCGCCAGCAACCGTCCGACTATTGGATCGGCGTGCATTCGGGGCTCATCAAGCTCGCTATCTACAACGCGTCGGGCCGCAGTTGCACGCTGTCGGGGGTGCCGCCGGGCGGCTGGTTCGGCGAAGGCAGCGTGATCAAGCGCGAGTTGCGCAAGTACGACGTGGCCGCGATCCAGCCGTCGCTCGTGATGTTCGTGCCGTCCGCGACCTTCCATGCGCTGCTCGAATCGAGCCTGCCGTTCACGGGTTTCGTGATCCGGCAGTTGAACAACCGGATGGGGGAATTCATCGCATCGATCCAGAACAGCCGGCTGCTCGATGTGGACGCACGCGTCGCGCAATCGCTCGCGCAGCTGTTCAACCCGGATCTGTATCCGGACACGGGCCGCACACTGGCGATTTCGCAGGAAGAGGTCGGTTTGCTCGCGGGGGTGTCGCGGCAGCGCATCAATCAGGCGCTGCAGAACCTCGAGAAGCTGCGGATTTTGGGTCTGTCATATAACCAGATCGAGGTGCTCGATCTCGAGCGGCTAGAGGCGTACGGACGAGAGCAGATTTAGCGGCGCGGCGGGCGCACGCTATCCGGCGCGCACGCCGCCCTTGCGTGTCGCGCGCATTTCGAGAGCGGCGTCGGTCTTGAACAGCGCGAGCATGATCGCGCTCAGCACGCCCGATTTTTTCCAGCGCAGATAGTAGCGATGCGCGGTCTGGTACGGCACGCAGTGCCCGGGCATCGCGCTCCACGGTGCGCGCGTGTGCAGCACCCACATCACGCTATTGAGCACGTGGCGAATATCGATCGGCGGACGACCACGCCGCGGGACGTCGTCATTCAGGGTTTCGGGCAATAGCGGCGCGACCTGCTGCCATTGCTCGTCGGTCAACTCCTGAACGATCGGCCTCGTCCTGATGGATTCGGAAGATGGGCTATTCATGCGTGAAAGCGCACGCGCCAAGCGCGTGTCGGCGTCGCTCCAAAAAGTAGTGTCGTTACGTCAACTCGTTCGAGACTACTCGAAGCTTGCCTGGGAGAAAGTCAACTTTTGTGATCCGGAACGGCGCAATGTCAAGAATGGCAATAGGCTATTGCGTCAACGCGCTGATGGCTCGACGCGGATCGTGGTCTATCATCGGCGCGCCCGGCGCCGCCGCCCCCCTCGGCGCCCGCCGCGGCCGAACTAAAAGATCTCTCTCCACACGCAGGAAATCCCTTGAGACACATCCGCTTTATCAAGACCGCCGCGCTCGTCGGCGGCGCCGCGCTTGTCGTGACGTCCGAACAGGCTTCGGCACAAAGCTCGCTCACGCTGTACGGCGTCGCCGACGTCAGCGTGCGCTATCTGACGAATTCGAACGCCAAAAACGATGACCGTCTGTACATGACCAACGGCGCGATCACCAACAGCCGCTGGGGTCTGCGCGGCTCGGAAGATCTCGGCGGCGGTCTCACGGCGATCTTCGACCTGGAAAGCGGCATCAACATGCAGAACGGCTCGGCCTCGGATAGCCAGCGCATTTTCAATCGAAACGCATACGTCGGCGTCAGCAGTCAGTACGGCACGCTGACGCTCGGTCGCCAGAAGACGCCGCTGTTCGACCTGCTCGGCGATACCTACGACCCGCTCACGGTCGGCAACTACAACGAGAACTCGTGGCTGCCCGGCGCGCTCGGCGCGGGGCTGTACGCGGATAACGCGGTCAAGTACACGGGCATGTTCAACGGCCTGACGGTGGCCGCGATGTACTCGTTCGGCACGAACGCGGCATCGACCGGCGCGGGCGGCTTCTCGGGCCAGGTGCCGGGCCATCTCGGCGCCGGCAACATGTACGGCTTCACGCTGTCGTACGTGGCGGGTCCGCTGTCGGTCGCGGCCGGCGTGCAGCAGAACAGCGACAACAGCAATCACAAGCAGACCATCTTCAACGCGAACGCGGTTTATGCGTTCAGCTCGACGAAGCTGTACGTCGGCTATCTGCATTCGAAGGACGACACCGGCTTCGTCGACAGCGCGCTCGCGCAGCAGACGCTCGTGCCGGGCGTCGATATCGTCAAGGGCTCGGGCCGCATCGACAACGGACCGTTCGCCGGCGTCACGTGGCAGGCCACGCGCGCGCTGACGCTGACGGGCGCCGCGTACTACGACCACATGTCGAACGCGGCGATCGGCAATGGTCAGGTCGGTAGCGGCTATCGCTACACGTTCGTCGGACTGGCCGAGTACGCGCTGTCGAAACGCACCGAGGTGTACGGCACCGTCGATTTCGACAAGGTGTCAGGCGCGGCCTCGGTCGAACTGCCGGGCCGCAACAACCAGACCGGCGTTGCGCTCGGTCTGCGGACGATTTTCTAAGGCTCCGGGTCGTCATCGCAAAACGGGTGTCTCCAGGGACGCCCGTTTTTTTGGCGCTCGCATACGGAAACCGGCCTACCGGTCTGCCGCGCGCATAAAAAAAGGTGCCGCGAACGGCACCTTTCTGTACTACGGGCAGCTTCTGCTGAAGCTTAGAAGCGGTGACGCAGACCGACCGTAGCAGCCGTCTGGTTCTTGGACGACGAGGTCGGAACCGTGTTGTCGCCGCTGTAGATCGAAGCCACGCCGCCGTCGCCCATTGCGTGCTGGTACACAGCCTGAGCGTAGACGTCGGTGCGACGCGACAGCGAGTAGTCAGCCTGCAGGCCGATCTGGTGGTAACGGGTCTTCATGTCGTTACCGTCGGCGTTGATGCCGTAGCCGCGTGCGTCGGTGAACGTGTACGCAACGCCGAGAGCCATCGCCGGCGTCAGGTTGTACTTGCCGTTGATTTCGTAGTTGTTGGTGTGGCCTTGACGCTGACCAGCTGCTGCACCAACCAGGTTATCGACGCGCGATTGCGTCCAGGCCACGCCGACCAGCGCCGGGCCGAAGCCGTACGAAGCGCCTGCGCCGAACTGACGCTGACGGAAGTTGCCCGTCAGGACGCCCGACGTGTTCGCCAGAACGCCGTCCGATGCGCCGCTGGTGTTAGCAGCCGGGTTGTTTTGCTGAGCGTAGGCAGCACCGAGGTGCAGGCCTTGCCACTGGTAAGCAGCGCCCAAGCTGTACTGACGGTTGTTGGCGAAGCCACCAGCTTGGTTCGAGAAGCCGTACGTGCCGCCGAACGTGAAGCCAGCGTAGTTAGCGCTCGAGTACTTGATCGAGTTGTTGACCGACAGACCACCGTTGGTGCTCAGGTTGTCGTTGTTGAACGGGTGCGCGAAGTACGTGCCGCCCCAGCTGCCCGTTGCGGTCAACGGTGCGAGGTAGTCCTGCGCTGCGTCGTACTGGCGACCCAGCGTGACCGTACCGAATTGCGCGCTCGACAGACCGACGAAGGCCTGACGGTTGAACATGCCCTTGTTGTTAGCGAACTGGCCGTTGTTGATGTTGAAGCCGCTTTCCAACGTGAAGATTGCCTTCAGACCGCCGCCCAGATCTTCCGAGCCACGCAGGCCGAAGCGGCTCTGGTCGATGCCGCCGCTGTTTGCTGCCCACTTGGAGCTGCCAGCAACGTTGCTGGTGTAGGTCAGACCTGCGTCGATCAGACCGTACAGGGTCACGCTGCTTTGCGCGTGAGCGACCGAAGCGAACGATGCGGCAGCCGCAACGACGATGAGACTCTTTTTCATGGGAACTCCAATTCGAAAAATTTATACGGGGAGCAGGACCTGCCTCAGCAGCCGATGCATCGCATCCGCCGCCGCCCGCTTGGCCGACCCGTTCGGATCGACCGGGCACCCTTGAAGCGAAGCGTGAGTGTAGGGGGACACCCTGGTATCGACGCCGACAATTCACGCAACAGGATTTTTCGAATTTCGCAACAATGCTGGGGCCAGCGGGGATAACTTGTTGTTTTTCCAACGTTTATCGCAAGATCTAAGTGCCGGATCGCCAGCCCCAGCCAAAACGAATTTGCAACGCGCCAATATTCGAAGTTGTGCGTTTGCAACAGTGTTTTAATACGCGCGACCTAATCGGGTCGCAGCAAACTGACGAAAAAACCCCGATATTTCTTGGAATCGAACGGCTCGAATGATGGTTTTCCGCGTTGTTTGAAATTTATTTTGCAATCGCCGGAACTTAATCGAGTTAATGCAGTCAGCTTGGCGTGTCTAGCAATTAATCGTTTCAGGCGGGGCCGATTAACTTGTCGAATCGACAAGACCGCTTATTCACTTGATCCTTATTGGCCAGCTTAAGCAGTTGCTGCCACTCCCCGGCAGCACATCGGTTCTAGCCTGCCTCGTCGAATCAGCATTCACTTTTGAGAAACCGCCATTGCGACGGTCTTCTATTTCACGCTTTGTCACGTCTCTATAAGATGCGCTCGCGACCAAGCGAAGAAGCCTTCAGCACGGGCATTGCCCGGAGGTGAATTGCGGCGCCGGCCGCCGCGTGACAAGACCCGTGCTGAAAGCGGACGGCGTGTATCAACAAGCCTTCCGCATTCAATTAACGGCCGGGCGGCACCCGCATTTACACGGAGTTTCCCTGATTACGCGCGAGCACCGCTTATGGCTTGCGGGGAGCGCGCTTGAGCGCCTCCTCGTCCTCGGGCGAGGAACCCGGCGCGAGCGGGTCGGTGTCGGGCGGCGCGTCGGGCAATGGACGCGGCTCGCCGTCGGATTCCTCCAGCGGCTGATTCGGAGGCGCGGCGGGGTCGATGTTGGGTCGGTTTGCATGACGGCCTCCAGGTGACGGGAACAGCTCCCTACGCTGGATGCGCAACGGCTATTCCTGAGATCGCTGGCAGTTCGCCGCCTTCGGCGCCTGTAGAAATCGCGCTGGCTCGAAACCGAATTTGCAACGCCACGCCCGACGAAGGCCGCCCCAAAAACAAAAAGGGTTCCGGAATGTGCCGATAACCAAATCGCGACCGCAAATTAAAGGATAAGCCGTCCGTTCATAGGGCTCGCAGGCCGGCTACGACTGCGGCGGAAAAGTATAACTTGGCCCATCGAACGCGATTAAAGCATAAATCGTCTAAAAGAATATCTCCCTGCGCAACGGCTTCATTTTACCCGCCTTAGTACGAGCAGAATCGCGCTAGCATAGGTCATGGCTGCAGAGGTAGCAGACTCACCGACTGAGGCGCCCCCTTGGCGCCCGACCTAGAGGAGATCGCATTCATGTCGACGCCCCAACGCACCCGGCGCAGTGCTACCGATGTCGGAAATCCAAGAGCAGATGATGACCAGGCAGCATGTGGTTCCTGATGATTTCCCGAGAGAGCGGTGGCCTGCCCTCGTGCCCGGTTCACAGCCCAAGCTTCTGGTGAGCGAGAAGGACGGGCGGTATTACACCGATCTCGCAGGAGACGAGCTGTGGACGCGATATGACGCTTGTGAGGATCTTGCCCGTCAGCTATCGGTGTACGCCTCGCGAAAGATGTCTGGGTTTAGTCTGTCGCTGGACGATGCACTCGATCGGGCTGAGAAAGGTGTGAAAGCAAAGGTCAGCGCCGGCCTGTGGGATTTTTCTCCTGCTGAGATAGCGTGGGTGATGAAGCGCACGCGTGAGTTACTGTCGGTAGCGGCAAGCGGCGCAGGAAGAAGTGGGTGTTTATGACGTTGCCGTCGACTGTAAAGCCTCGCGTTGGGAACGCGCGTTCCGGGAAGGACTCTGCCCGCCTTCGACAATCGCGACTTCTATGATCTGCGAACCTTCGGGTGCTTAGACAACTAGACCACATGCATCACCACTCCAATAACATCAGCGACAAACCAAGCCCCTTAATAATAGATCTGAAGACTTTGGGACAATCGGTGGAGCGCACCCGGCTCGCCTGTCAACTCACGCTTGTTGACGCTGCGAGCTACATCGGCGTCTCGAGGGGCGTACTTGCTCGCATTGAGGCCGGACAATCTGTGGGCACGGAGCGCCTGTTCAAGGTGCTGACGGAACTAGGACTTGCCGTGCTCGTCATGCCGAAGTCCGACGCCGGAGACGCCTTGCAGGCGGTCGGCCATACGGTGAACTGGTTTGAAATCGCGTCGCGGCGGTCCGCGGCCAAAAAGCCCGAAGCGAAAACAGCCCGTGTACTAGACAATCCGACGCCGACGCTTTTCGTCGACTTCGACGGAACGCTTCACGCAGGCCATTCCTATATAGACAAAGACGAACAGATCTCTCTCGACTCCGGTCGGCCGCTCTTCGAATTCGCTCCAATCCTAGCTGACATGCTTGTGCCCTACCCGGCCGTCGAGATCGTGCTTACTACCTCGTGGTTGCAACGATTCCGAGTCGAGCAAGTCATCGCATTCCTGCCGCCAGCGCTCGCTCGTCGCGTCGTCGGCACTACCTCGGACATAAAGCCGCGTTTTAGCTATTTGCGAAACGGCTCAGGTCGGACTGATGTCATTGCTCAATACGCATTTGGGAACCGTTTGAAAAACTGGCTTGCGCTGGACGACTCTGTGTTCGATGCGCATCTCTTCAGCCGCGAAGGCGGCGAACCGGTCGCAAACTTTCTGTTGTTGGACTCAGCACTCGGAATCAGCGACGACCGGGCACTGGCGTGCCTGCGGACTTAGCTGGACAGGGTCGGCTCGAGCGACTCCGGCGAAGCTGCCGAGTAATGCACCGGCATCCGAGATGTCCGAGTCGCCTTCCTTCGCGAACCCGGCAAGCAATCGGGATTAATTTTTAAAGTTGGCGGCTCAAAATGTGCTCGCCGTCACTGGAGACGGTGAACACAACCGGAGATACAAAGATGAGCAAGAACAGCGGCAGCGGAAGCAGCAAGGGAAGCAGGACCGGTTCGTCGCGGAACCGGGCGAGCGATCACAATCGTGAGCAACAGCTAAATTACAACAACGACAAATATTGGCGATCGCGCGGAGAGGAAGGCCGCCCGGCGAACTGGGAGGCCCATAGATACCGGCTGTGTCCCAGCAAGATCGAGAACAGCCAGATCAAGCGGCGCTGGCCGGGCGTGTCGTCGAATTCAACGTTGAAATGCGCGAAGTCCACCTGCGCCTGCTGACCGGCCGGCGTCTCGAAACGCACTTCAAAGCCGCGCTGGCGCGGTGGCCGTATCTCGCGCAGCAGATCGCCCAACGCGGTGCGTCTGCCTGGATAGCCCATCGACCGAATCTCCCTCAGCAGCCGCTCGACACTCAGTTCGGGGAAGGCACGCACCCGCTCGGTCACATAGCTGACGAACGGGTCAACGACACAAGGTCGCGGCGCACGCAGACCGTAGCGCGGCGCCTGAACGCCGTCCCGGATGTACTTGCGAACTGTCTTGCGATCCATACCAAGCCGGGCGGCAATGGCCGAGACGTTCAGCCCCTGCCGATGCAGTTCCAAGATCGTCATCCCATCTCCCAGATCGATCATCGAAATCCCCGTCAGCGTGGGCCTGAACGGGGATATCGTCGGTGATCAGCCGACGAGGTGCGCGGCTACGCCGAGCACCTCGTCCTTCAACCAACTGGGGATTTTTACTTCGTCGATGGGTCAGTTTCTAATCGGCGCTGACAGCCAGTCATGGAGTAGGTTTTTCTTTTGTGTTTGCGCGGTCAATCAGATGCGCGTTCCATCCTCAATCGTTTGACATGCTAGTGGTGCCATTTTGTCCAACATCATTGTATGGCTTACGCGTACTCGAAAGCTGCTGAACACTAACCGACATCAATCGATCTCGACAACGATCGAGTGCGCAGCACGGACTTCTGGGCCCGCAGCTTCCGCCAGCCAAGCCAAGCTGAATAAATTATCCTTTCTACAGTTCAGGGCCGGTCTCAATGATGGGACTTTCGAAGATTGCCCTCAAGTTACTACTCCGCCTTAAGCGGTGCTTTTCAAAACACAAGGAAGAAGCCGAAAGCATCGTTATTTTCCTATGAGATTCTTACGCGTGGACTATATTTGGATTTATTGCGTGGAACCGCAACGATCTGAAGGTCTGAAGAGAAAGAGGTGGCGCGATGAAAGTCAAATCCTGGCTAGTTGTGGCTGCTGCTGCGGCGGCTCTGACGGACTTCACAGCGGCATATCCTGAAGAGGCGTTGAGTGGGACGACGTTGAGTGGCACGCCAATGGTGGTCATACGTTTGAACGCCACGCAGTCCAACAGGGGAAAGATTGCGGTCGCGACGTTGCTCCCCGGCGTGCCGGATTGCTGCGGGTCACCAAGGACCGAGCTGCGAGTCTGGATCAGTGGTGTACCAAATCCGACCACCCTTCCACCCCGCGTCTTCACCTACATCTATCCAGGTCAGTGCGGATCGTTGGGCCCACAACCGGCGTACGATTTGAACCGGCGGAGGGTCATTCTCGGTAACGGCCTCCCAGGGTCCATCATGTGGATCTCCCGTCGCGTCGAAGCCCCGATCAACGGATTGACGTCCTCGAACTACGCATTGGTGTTGCGTACGAGTCCGGCAGATGGGAATGTGGATATTTTCTGCGGAAACCTCAAAGGGAATCCCAGCATCGAAACACCGCCGGCAAATCCATCATAGGCCTACCGAGAGTGCTGATCACGAGGTGACCCTGATGCGCGCTGCCAAGGAACTGCTGCCATATCGGTGATTGTCAATGTAGTTGTCGCCTCACTTCACGCACACTGCTCTAATTCGGCCCGGGGCGTGCGCTCCGGATTGAGCTTCGGCGTACGAGTTCCCGTTACTCACGCGTGGTCGGCTGAACGAAGCCACCACGCCCAGGTTTTCCAGCGTGGCGAGCATCGTCGCGCCCTTCATCGCGCTACCGTTGTCCGAGTGCAGCACCGGCGGACGCCCCGCTAGCCCCTCCGCCAGACTCGTGCGCCGCATAAGCAATCTGGCAGGTTCTGCAGATTCCGCGTCCTGCACTTCGTGGCCCACGATCTTGCGGCTGAACACATCCAGCACCATGTACCAGTAGTAAAGCTTGCCGTTGATCGCTGCAGGCACCCACGTGATGTCCCACGACCAAACCTGATTCGGTGTCGTCGTACAATGACTGGTGACCGCACGAGGCGAAGGCTGGAGGTTGCACGCGCAGGAAGCCACGGCCGCGAGTTTGCTGTGGTGGCCTAGGAGGTACGGGCGTTGGCCAACAGGAGTGTGGAGTCAGCGAAGGGGATCAAGGCCCTGATCAGCGATTCGGCATCGAAGATCGAGAGGGGGACGTCCAGCGTGGCCAACGCACGTCAGGCCATGGAGAACATCGTGGCTTCGGTGAATCGCGTGTCGGACATGACTCAGGAAATCACGGCCTCCGCCGTGGAGCAGTAGCGGGGGATGCACAAGGTTGATCAGGCTGTGCACAGACCCGATGAACTGCTGGCCTCGAACGCGGCGTTGGTGGAGCAGACGGCAGCCGCCAACTCTTCTTTGACGGAGAGCACCCAACGATTGTCCCGCGACCTGGTTTTGAAGTAAGGACCGCAAGTACCGCAAGGACAGACCCGAGCGCGCGCTATACGCAATCGATTTCACGAAAGACCGAGGTCACCAAAACACCCTCTTTTCCGACCTACCTGTGAGGGTCCAGAAAGTGGCTCAAAAAACCTGTTTCTCGACCCATCGTGGCTGACCCTAGGGAATCACCGGCATACCGGCCGCGGCTTCCTTCAGGGACTTTCGCTTTCAGGTCGAAATTATGCAATAGTAATTCACTTATCAACTGCAAAAATTCGAATTCCAATCACTGAATATTCATCTATTAAGTCAAAACGAATCCAAAAGATAATTCAATAATAAATGTACGGGCTACGTTGGTATTATTTTTATGCGGCTTGCTGATTCGGAACTCGGCTCTCATCCGGCGTCAAGTTGCGACGAAGGACCACGGGTTTGCCGCCATACATTTGCTTGCTCACCCACGCGGAGAGTGCGGAGTCCATGTACTCGGCGTGTCCAGGAAACCAGTCAACGAGGGCCTGCGCGAGGCTCTTGATCTCTTCCAGACTGACCTCCCCAACGATGGCCAGTTCATGGACCTGATGAACCGCATCCGACACCTTCTGGTGCTCATCCATGTGGCAGTTGCGGTTCGGAAACGCGGTACTGTCCATCAACTCCAACTCCATCGAGAAGTGGGAATCCAGGTGCTGTTCAAGCGCTGCTAGACACGCGACTGCTGTGGCATCCGTGCACTGCTGAAGCTCGGTCACGACGATCACGAATTCTTTATGCGTCGCATCGATTGGACCATGGCCCAACAGCATCGCATCGCTCCATTGCAGCGTTTTTGTATCATTGCTCATTCTTTGATTCTCCCGCTATACCAGCGCATTAGCGATTCGCGATTCGACCTTCCCTCTGTTATTCGCCTTCCAGAGGCACGGGGTTATGCAGCCGCTTCCTTTGCGTGTTGAGCCGCGAGCCAGTCGTGCATGAACTGGGCCGGTGATATAAAGCCGAGCGACAAATGACGACGATCGCGGTTGTAGAACACTTCGATGTATTCGAGCAAGTCCGCCGCCGCTTCGCGATCCGTACGAAGGCGCGTTGCATAGACCCGTTAGTTTTTTAGGCTGTTGAAGAAGCTCTCCGTCGGCGCATTGTCGCAACAATTTCCTGTGCGGCTCATAGAGCAACGCATGCCATTGTCAGACCACGGCTTCCCGATTGAACAGGTCCAGCACGACCGTCAGATATAGCCAGCCCTCGTCGGTCCAGATGATGTGATGTCCGCGCTGAACACCCGATTTGCGACACCCGGCGCGAACTCGCGGTTCAACAGGTTCGGCGCGACGGGCAGCTTGTGCCGGGAATCAGTCGTGATGCGGTAACGGCGCTTGTGGCCGCCAGGATACCGTTCTTGCTCATCAAATGCTTAACGCGTGCCTTGCTGGCTGGAAACCCGCGCTGGAAGACGAAGTTTTGGGCGAAGCTCAAATTTAATCCGATCTCAAAACACCATGAGAAGCATAACGGAGGCCATAATCGCACCGGCAAATCCCCATGAATCCGCCTTCGTACCGCCCGCTTGCCCGTTCTTAACGAAAGAGCCCCCCAGGTGGCAAACGCCGACGACGCCAAACCCCAGCATCACGCTGGCGATACGCACGAGACAGTACGATCCAAGATCGTCAATCTGATTCTCAACTCCAGACACGGTTCGCAGGTACAGACCGAGCCCCCCGCCCAACCCCGTCACCGCCAGCACCGCGCTGGGCCACACGTTGCCCACCAATCCGCCTCTCATGGTTGTCTCCCCCTCTTGCTGTCTTCGAAACATCTATGACTGTTTTTAATTATGTTAAAGTGGACGCCGCACAGCAATTAGGCATAAACCCTACTTTTAGGCAACTACGTCAGTTTTCTGGAGTTCTTTCTGGAACGTAGTTGTGCGATAGTTGAATTTGATATTCGCTTCTGACCTGACACGACGGGTAATGCACTTTTCACCCTTAATATCTTCACTCACAGAAAGCCCAATGAAGACCGCTAGAGACAACTTGTCCCGTTCCACAAGATCGGACAGTACTTGGCAAGCCGAGAAGAGCCAATTGATGCGGCGGCAGCTGATGGAAGCCGCCGTGCAATGCCTGATTGACATTGGCTATACGCAAACCACGACCGAGAAAATCGCAAGTATGGCTGGGGTCTCCAGGGGTGCAATGACGCACCACTTCAAATCCCGGGCGGAAGTATTCGAAGCCGTCGCGAACTACATTGTCGAGCAACGGGCAATCGAATACGAGAAAGCGATTAGTCGTATCGAGATGCCGTCAAGCGGCAAGCCCGATCTGAAGGCCATGCGGGCAACCATTTCGGCCCTCCAGAAGTACTATGCGGTTCCGACGTTTATTGCCTACAGGGAACTTCTGCTGAGCGCCCGTTCGGATAAGGACCTGCATCGCATTCTTGTACCCCTGTCAAAATCGCTCGATGAGAAAATCTCGACCAGCCTAGTGAACAAGTTCCCGATCTGGTCTGAATTCAAAGAGACCAGCGAAGTCCTGCGGGATTTGATTCTGCATACACTTCAAGGTATCGCATTTGATTACGTGGCGCCCCTGTCGGGCTCGCGACTGCAAAACCTGCTCGATCTTCTGGCCATCGTATCTTTCGACGAATTCAATCGCGCTTTGCGTCTGAAGCGCACCTCCCACGTCTGATACTCAAATTAAAACAGAAATAGAAGAAAGGCGTTGACAATCCCCAATCAACGCCCCTCTATGCCTAGGTCGCTCGTCAGCCTACGAGTGACCACGTGCTCGGTTTAGGCTCGGCCTTTGCGCTGGCCTGCATGCTTGCCGGCCAAATAGCCGAAAACCATAGCGGGTCCTAGCGTGCCGCCAGCGCCGCCGTAGGTCATGCCCATCGGCGATGCCTGTGCGTTGCCCGCTGCATAGAGGCCCTGAATGGGCTTACCATCTGTGTCGAGGACGTTCGAGTTGACGTCGGTTTGCGGCCCACCTTTGGTGCCCAAGCAGCCGCTTTCCACCGGGATAGCGTAGAACGGACCTTGGTCGAGCTTGCCCATGGTTGCCGCACGCGAACTGCGGTGTGCGGGCGACCCCCACCAGATGTCGTTCGCTGCGTTGCCACGTTGGAAGTCGGTGTCGTCCAGCGCGTCCACCTGTTCATTCCAGCGCTTCACGGTAGCTTCCAGACCCGCGGCGTCGATACCGACCTTCTCAGCCAGTTCCGCCAGCGTTTCGCCTGCAGCAATCCACTCAGGTGGGCGCATGCCATGCTCGAAACCATCGCTGAGGCCGCCGACGAATGGGTTGTTGCTGTAGTAGCCTTGGTCGAATACGAGCCAGCACGGGAGGTTCGCGTACTGGAACGCCGATACGTCCTGCTCGTGGAATGCGGCACCGAACGCGTTGTAGTTCGCTGCTTCGTTGGTGAAACGTTTGCCCTTCTTGTTCACCATGATCGAGCGCGGGAACGTACGCTCCCACGTGCAAAGTTGCAAGCCTGTACCATTGACCGATTCCGGCATTGGCATGATCGGAATCCACCAGGCTTCGCGCATGTTGCCGAGCATTGCCCCGACCTTCATGGCAATCTTCAGGCCGTCACCTTCGTTTTCCGGAACTGCAACCGTTTTGGTCATCGGACCACGAAGGAATGCACGGACCAGGTCCTTGTTGTGCTCGAAGCCGCCCGTGGCGATCACGACGTTCGGAGCCGTAACCGTCTTCACGCCCTCTGCCGTTTCGATCTTGACACCGGCAACCGCGCCGTTCTCCATGACGAGATCGATGGCGCGCGAGTTCAGTTGCGGTTCGATGCCCCGGTCCAGACATGCGCGAAGCAGACGACCGATGAGGGCTTGGCCCATGCCGCGCTCATCATTTTCACGACGGCGTTGCTTTTCAGCAGGGTCGATCTCCGTCGGAACCGGTTGACCCAGCGTCGTTTCCCCGACCGTGATGTTGTTATCCGGCCAGTACGGAGAGACCGTAACCTTGTCCTTCCACTCACCCAAGTTGCCGAACGGGAAGATGTGGCATTCGAGCGTACGACCACCTTCGCGCATGGCACCCGGAAATTCCGAATGGTAATCAGGGAAGTTGTAAATGCAATCGAACGTAACCGGGGAGCATTTGCCCAGGAAGTCGATCATCTCCGGGCCCGCATCCACGAAGGCTTCAGCAATTTCCGGAAGGATCGTGCCATGCGAGAGGGCGGCCAGATAAGTGAGGGCCTTCTCGCGCGAGTCTTCGCGACCCGGAGTTGGCAGACCGTGATTCGGAATCCAAATCTGGCCCCCCGACCACGCCGACGTACCGCCGACATCACCACGCTTCTCGAACACTGCAACGCGCGCACCACCTTCGTGGGCTGTCACAGCAGCCGTCAGTGCCGCAGCCCCTGTGCCAAGCACGATTACGTCAAAGTCACTCATTCGTATCTCCGCTTTATCTCTTCTTTAACGCAGGGGGCCAGCTGTCCCCTATGAGTTACGCTTTTTGCTCTTCCCAGGCGACTCCTGCGGCATCGCGACCAGCACGGCGGCCAAAGTAGCTTCCTGGTCCGAGGCTCATGCCACTGCCGTAGGCTTTTCCGCTCTTCGGAATGTGGGCGGCGCTAGCCCCCACCACATAGAGACCCGGAATCGGTTGGCTGTACAGGTCGAGAGCACGCCCACGTTCGTCGGCGCGAATGCCACCGAGAGTGATGAAGACATAGGTGGATTTGTTAAAGCTGATGTCAAAAGCGGCCCACGAACCGTTGCCCAGCGGCTTCAGCCAATCTACGTGCTTGTGGAAACGCTTGTCCTCGCCTTTCTCCGCGCCTTCGTTGTATTCGTTGAGCGTGCGAACCAGCGAACCTTGCGGAAGCTCCAACGCGGCCTCCATGGCATCGACCGTTTCGAAGCCGTCGATCAGCGTGTGCCTGGCGTGAGTGATCTCCGGATAAGCGAAAATTTCCTCGTCAACGATCAGGTACGCTTTCTGTCCCGGCTGCTCCATGATGAAGTTAGCCAGACGACCGTGATATACATCTTCGGCAACGAAACGTTCGCCATTGGCGTTAACGACGATGCCTTTGATGAGCTTGCCTGGAGGGTAGATCGAAGCCGTGGGAATTACACCATCCATGTTGACGGGATTGGCCCCTGCCGAGATGCCGAGGCGCACGCCCATGCCATCGTTGCTGGGGATACCCAAGGGTTCACTGGTCTCGCCCAGCAGCGGCAGATACTTCTTGATGAGCGGCTGCGACATGTTGTGTGAGCCACAGGCAATAATCACCCCGCGACGCGCTTTGACGAAGAAGGTCTTGCCCGGCTGCTTGACTTTGATGCCGACCACGCGCTTGTCGGAGTCCTGTACGAGTCCGACCACTGCGCTGTCGTAGATAGCTGGAATGTCCTGCTCGATACAGCGTGCGAGCAAAGGCTTCATGCCTTCAGCACCTGCGTTTTCACCCATACCCGCTACCTTGTGGCCCCGGGGAGCGGGCTTTGCAGCTTCGCGGAAAGGCCATGCCTTTTCATTGCCCGTCCACATCAGGCACGTGGTATCAGCGAGCCACACCGCCTTTTCGCCGTGGTATGTGCGCTCGAACGGAACGCCTTGATCTTCGAGCCAATCGAAGTGATCCTTGCTGTCCCGGCAGAACGCGAGAGCCGCATTTGAATCCAAAGGATCGCAGCAAGACATCATGAATGCGGCCATTTCTTCAGCCGTATCCTCGTATCCGGCGACTTTCTGCACTTCTGTTCCACCGCCCAGATAGAAGATGCCCGACGACATGGCGCTGGCTCCACCACCGCCCGAAGCGCGTTCGACGATCAGAACTTCCGCGCCAGCCTTGTGGGCTTCGAGCGCAGCACAGGTACCGGCAATACCTTGGCCCGCAACAATCACATCGACTTCCTTCTCCCAGGACGTAACGTCTTCGGGCGAAATGATTTGCGGAATTTCAATATTGTCTTCCATCTCAACATTCCTAAGCGATTAATAATTACGCACAGGGTCGGTACCATCGAACTGCAACGATTCCATTCGAATACGTTCGTAGAATTCGAGCAGGCGTGGTTCGGATGCGTATAGTTCTATGAAGTGACCGTGCTGCTCCACCGCGTCCATCATGGCGAAGTTGATGCCGGATGCCGCTTCTCCATAGAACCCCTCTGCAAACCCCTGCGCTTCAAAGTCTTTCATTGCCTTGGCAAGGTCATCGACTACCAAAGCGATATGATGAAATCCGGTGCGCCCATCAGGGTATAGGTCCGAGAATACCGAGGGCTCTGAACTGTGCACCTGAACGAGCTCGACCATGACATCGCCCCATTGACCGTAGGCCGAAGTGTGATCGAATACGCCGGGTTGGCCACGGTAACGAGCCAGGTTCAGGGGAACGTGATCGATCACGAGAAATGGGCCAGACCCAAATGCCGCCGAGTGCGCCGCCGCTGCCTTTCTCGCGTCTTTGACGTGGAAAGCGACTTGCCGAATACGGTACTGCATAAAAGAGCCGCCCACTTCCGCCTCCCTGATTAGAGCATCGTGGTGATGTCGCCAGCGAACCCGGCCATCGTGCCACCATCCACCGCCAGCTCTGCACCCGTGATGAATGCCGCCTCGTCGCTGATGAGAAACAACGAGGCTTGCGCCACGTCTATCGGGAAACCAACACGCCCGAGGGGAATGCTGAAGTTCTGCGCCATCTCCTTCGTGTCCAGATCGCGCTCCGGATTAATCATGGGCGTGTCGACCGCCCCAGGATGCACCGAATTCACGCGAATGCCGTGACCCGCCAGATCGAGTGCAGCGCTTTTGGTCATACCCCGCATCGCCCACTTGCTGGCGTCGTATATGGTCATACCCAGTGAACCGCGCAAGCCATTGATCGATGCGATATTGACGATAGCGCCCTTGCGCTTGGGAATCATCGCCTGCGACACCGCCTTCATGCCCAGCCACGAACCGCGCACATTGATTGCCATCACACGGTCGAAATCGGCCGTTTGGCTTTCGTTGATTCTGGAGAAATGCGTAACGCCTGCGTTGTTCACCAAGCCATCGACGGCGCCGAAATGATCCAGCGTACGGTTCACCACGTCAGTCCACGCCGCTTCTTCCGTGATGTCATGCTTGATGAACAGAGCGCGCTCGCCCAGGTCTTCAGCAACCGCGTGACCTTCACTCGCGAGTACGTCGGTGAGAACCACACGAGCGCCCTGCTCCACGAACAAGCGCGCGGTGGCTTCGCCCTGCCCACGAGCGGCCCCCGTGACGATAATCACCTTCCCTTCGATACGACCCATGCTGTGTCCCCTCCTTGTCTCTACGCGCTTATGACGCAGCGGCGGCCGCCAGCGGCGAATTCGCCACGGCACGACGACCTGCCTGGCGACCCATCGTGATAGCAGGTCCGATGGACATACCGCCACCCGGGTAGCGCCGGCCTTGAATAACGCCCAGGACTTCGCCTGCGGAATACAAGCCCGGGATAGGCACCCCGTCCTCGTCCAGCACGCGGCACTGGGTGTCGATGTCGAAACCCGCACCCGTGCCGCCAATCACCGAAGCCTTGACCTCGCAAGCGTAAAACGGCCCGGTACGAACCGGGAACGTCTTCTCTTCGGTTTGACCCCAGTGGCGATCCACGCCTGTGTCGCAGTCTTCGTTGTACTCGGATACTGTGTGTGCGAGTGCGCGCGGCGACAATCCGCACAGGGTTGCCAGATCGAACAGCGTTTCGGCTTTGAGGATTTCGCCTTTGGCGACTCGTTGACGAATCGTCGCCTCTTCCCATGTCGGGAGGTTCTCGCCAGATCCGTAAGGATTGAGATAGCGGAGATCATGGCTTGCGATCTTCAAGGCTTCTTCATCGAAAATCGCCCAGGCACGCCCTTCCGGTTGCTCGTTCAGCGCGTAGCCCGAAATAGCGTAGCTGGCCATCTCGGGTATGAAGCGTTTGCCTTTGATGTTGACCATCATGAGCCACGGCGGCAGGAACGGTTCGAGGAACTTGCCGTGCCCCGAATTGGGAAGCAGCAAGCCGGTATCGTGGCCGACGATAGCCGCACCGACCTGTTCCGCCAGCTTCAGGCCGTCACCCAGAATGAACGGAGCATCCTGGTGCACTGCCCATGTGCGGCTACCGTGTTGCGCAGCCGTGGGGAAGAAGCGCGCGAGCATTTCCGGCGAGTTGCCGAAACCACCCGTCGTGACGATCACAGCGTGAGCCGTCAAATCCGTACCCAGTGCGTGGACGCCAACGACCTTGCCGTTTTCCATCAGGAGACGTTCAACGCGTGTACCGAAAGCCACATCGATGCCCAAGACGCCTACGCGGTTGCTGAGTGCTTCAGCAATACCGGCGCCTGCAATAGCACAGGGGTGCGCGCGAGGCACCGTTTCGATACCACCCTTTGTCAGCAGTTCAGGCGGGAATACTGCACCGAGTTCGATCAGCCATTCCAGGCTCGTCGCACTGTTGTCGGCGATGAAGCGCATTATGTCGGGCTTAACGCGCCACTGGTTGATCGTCATCACGTAGTCGAACATAGCGTCTGCACTATCCTCGATTCCCCGCGCACGTTGAACCGATGTACCAGCAGCGAAAAACACCCCACCGGAGAGCGCAGTCGCACCGCCGAGCTTGCCATCGGCTTCGATAATCATGACCCGGGCACCTGCGAGGCTCGCCTCGATAGCGGCGCACATACCTGCCCCGCCGCCACCGACAATAATCACGTCATAGTCAACTTGATCTTCATTGCTCATCACTCACCACCTTACTCAACCCATCGTTGTCAGTTAGAACTTGAACCCAAACCACTCGCGTACAAGTCGCACGATTCCTGCGCCACCTTCAGCTCTGAAAATTCGATGGCCAGTTGGGCTAGAACCATACGGGTTATCCGGCCTTAACAAACAATCGTATCTGTCTTTTTGCTTGAGCACGAGCCGTGGAAACCCTCACTGCTGAAATGGTCACACCGCTACCGCGACTCGTCCCCGCGCAAGCAAGGCGAGCGCTGTCGATTCCATGAACGACTATGAACCGCCCCGGATTTGGTGGAGGCTCCAACTCTTGAGAGAATGGAGCCATGAACAAGTCGAACAAGTTTTCCCCCGAAGTCCGAGAGCGCGCTGTCCGCCTGGTGCGAGAGCAGCGTAGTGAACATCCGTCGCTGTGGGCGGCAGTCGAGTCCATTGCGCCGATGATCGGCTGCACACCACAGACGCTTCTGGACTGGGTCAAGCGAGACGAGGTTGATACGGGCGGGCGCGATGGGGTGACGAGCGCTGAGCGTGAACGCCTCAAGGCATTGGAGCGCGAGGTCAAGGAACTGCGCCGCGCCAATGAGATCCTGAAGCTGGCGAGCGCGTTTTTCGCCCAGGCGGAGCTCGACCGCCGCCTGAAGTCCTGAAGGCCTTTGTCGATCAACATCGCGACACCTTCGGAGTCGAGCCGATATGCAAGGTCTTGCAGATTGCTCCGTCGGGCTACCGTCGCCATGCTGCACGGCTTCGCGATCCGTCGCTGCGATGTGCCCGGGCCAAACGGGATGGCATCCTGCGCCCCGTAATCAAGCGTGTCTGGCAGGCCAACATGCAGGTCTACGGCGCGGATAAGGTCTGGAAACAGATGAACCGGGAGAGCTTCACGGTGGCGCGCTGCACGGTCGAGAGGCTGATGAAGCAACAGGGTTTGCGCGGTGTGCTTCGCGGCAAGCGGGTTCGCACAACGATCCCGGATGCTGCTGCCCCGCGTCCGCTGGACCGTGTCAACCGCCAGTTCAAGGCCGACCGGCCGAATCAGCTCTGGGTTTCGGACTTCACCTACGTTTCGACGTGGCAGGGCTGGCTCTACGTGGCGTTCGTGGTCGACGTGTTCGCCCGCCGCATCGTCGGCTGGCGCGTCAGTTCGTCGATGACCACGGACTTCGTTCTGGATGCACTTGAACAGGCGCTGTACGCTCGTCAGCCGGGCAATGACAGGACGCTGATACATCACTCCGACATGGGGGCGCAGTACGTCAGCATTCGCTACAGCGAGCGGCTGACTGAGGCGGGCATCGAACCATCGGTCGGCAGCCGGGGCGACAGCTACGATAACGCGTTGGCTGAAACGATCAATGGCCTGTACAAGGCTGAGCTGATTCATCGGCGCGCGCCATGGAAAACTCGTGAATCCGTCGAGCTGGCGATACTGGAATGGGTGGCTTGGTTCAATCATCATCGGCTGATGGAACCCCTGGGCTATATCCCGCCCGCTGAAGCTGAGGCAAACTACTATCGGCAACTTGAAAAAACTGCCGCCGAACCACTATCAACTTAAACCAACCAGCCTCCACGATTCCCGGGGCGGTTCACTACACCAAAGGCGGCCGTTAATTTGATACCCGGGATTCCAGATCCGCTAAGGGTTACTCAGAGTCGCGTGATCACTATCCTTGACTCACCGTGGCTGGATTCAGTTCGAGCCAATTTCACTCACTCAAATGAAACGAAGCCTGCTCAAGGATAAGCATGAACCCAAACAGTTCGCACATACTTCGAGAAATTATGGATCGCATGGAAATCGAGGCGCTTATTTGCAAAACATGCGAAGCCTCGACCGCATGCTGTTGGATGAACTTCGCGAGATATTCCATGACGACTCCGTTGTGAATGTAGGGGGTCTCTTCAAAGGAACTGGCGACCAAGCCGCGGTTCACGCCTCCAGGTTTCTCTCCGCATACGAATCCACACACCATCAACTCGGGCAGATGAGTATTCACCTCGAAGGGCATAGTGCCCATGGTGAAAGCTATTTCACCGCCTACCATAAGGTGATCAGGGACGGCGTATCGAACGACCTGGTTGTTGCAGGTAGCTATAAGGATCGCTATGAAAGCATGGATGGCGCATCGCATCCTGCGTTATCGTCACCGACTGGTCCAGCACTCGCCCAACTTCACAAGGGTTCATGGATGATCCTGGAGTCATTACCGGCTCAAGGGGTCAACTCGGCTAATTTCGGTATTATCTAAAAAAAAAACGCCGACATTATTTTAGCGCGTCGGCGTTTTTGCTTTTTCATATTCCGTCATCCATACCTTGGTCAGCAACGCTTTAAAGTCGTCGGTGATGAAAAAGCGAATCGATACACGATCAAACTGTACTGCCTGTGATATCGACTTCAGTGGTTACCTGATTGCCATTCCAGTTCTACGGCCATCGGCAATAGCGGCTTGAATATCCCGGGGCGAAGCGGCGTCACCAATGCGGCGAACGTCAGGAAGTTCGTCTCGCAATTCCATATAAAGCTCGTTGTTGGCGCTATTAGGCGTCACCAGCACAACCAGGTCTGCCTCCACCGACTCAGGGGAAACGCCACGCAGGTGACGAACACTGCACGCGTCGGCTTCGATTTCCTCCAGGTGCGAATCCACCATCAAACGGAACCGGCCGCGCGAGAACCGCTCGCCAGCAGGAATCGTGCGCTGCGTAGAATCGACATAAGGCGTCATCATGGCGTGGCGGGTAACCAGCGTGACTTCCATGTCCTGCGCCATCAGCGTATCAATTACCGCAATCGCTTCGAGATGCCCAACGTCATCCAGTACCAAGGCCTTCTTGCCCCAAATCTTCGGCGGATTCGTCAGCAGTTCGATGCTCGTATAAACATGGGGCAAATCGACGCCCTTAGGACGCACCCACGGCGTAAGCGTCTGGACTCCGTCTTTACGTTGAGTCGCACCCGTGGCCACGATCAGGACGTCGGGCTTCTGATCTCGCATGTCCTCTGCATCCACGTACGAATTGAGTCGAACATCGACGCCGAGCCTGTACACCTCCCGCTCGAGCCAGTACATGATGTCGCCAACACTCGACATATTGGGGGCTTTCATCGCCACTCGAATTGTGCCGCCCAGATTCGGTGAGGCTTCGAAGAGGACCACGTTGTGGCCCGATTTTGCTGCCACTCGAGCGGCTTCCATGCCGGCAGGGCCACCGCCGACGACGAAAACGCGGCGGGGTTCCGTTGCCTTGGCAATCAAGTCCTCTGAAAGTGTGGTTTCGAATCCGACTGCAGGATTCACCAGGCACCCCATTTTGCCACCGCGATAGAGTCCGCCGATGCAACCTTGATTGCACCCAATGCAAGGCCGTATTTCATCAACGCGACCGTCAACCGTTTTCCGAACCAGATCAGGATCGGCGATCTGTGCGCGAACGATCGAGACCATTTCTGCATCGCCATTCTTGATCACCTCTTCCGCCTCCTCGAGAGTACGGAATCGGCCAGCAACAATGCGTGGCAATGTCGAAGCTGCAGCGATGGGGACCGACGACGGCAACTCGTACCCGCTGGGGGTTTCCATCGTGGCAGTCATGGAGGCGATGCGATAGTAATCGCCCAACGAAACGTTCACGTAGTCGATCAGCCCCTCTTCTTCGAGTGCGCGGATGATCGCGTGGTTGTCCGACTCGTCAACGCCAATCGGGGCTTCGGTTGCCGACAAGCGAATGCCGACCACGAAATCAGGACCCACACGTGAGCGCACGGCTCGCATCGTCTCCATCAGAAAACGCATGCGGTTTTCCAGCGTCCCCCCGTACTCATCCGTGCGTTTATTCGTAACGGTCGACAGAAATTGGTGAAACAGGTAGCCGTGTGCGCCATGGATTTCGACGCCATCCAACCCACCTCGCTTGCAACGCTCAGCAGCAGCGGCAAACGCTTCGATAATGGTGTCGATTTCGCGACGGCCCATGGGTTGCGGCACCGACCCATAGAGCCCAGGGACGTCCGACGCCGACCACGAAAGTCCATCGATCCCCGGGAAATGCGCACCACCGTGATGTAGTTGCTGAAACAACTTCATCCCATAGGGGTTGATTACCTTGACCAGCTTCTGGTACTCCGTGACGATAGAGTCATCGAAATTTCGAATCGACCCCACTGACGAAGGATGGACGCTTGCGATCTCCAGGATAGTGAGACCGCAGCCGCCTCGGGCTCTCGCCTCATGGTAGGCAATGAAATCGTCGGTAAGGTGAGTCGTAGCGAAGTGCGTGCCATGCGCGGTGCGCACGATCCGGTTGGGAATCTCTACACCGCCGATTTTGATTGGCGTAAACACGCGAGACAGTTGCATATATTCCCCCTCTGTCAGTGGCTTATCTGACCTATACTAACAAACATACATGTTTGTTCTTATAATGGTTAACAAGGAGACTAGATGTCTAAAGGTTTCTTGAACAATCCCCAGCGCCGCCGTGCCCTTATTAAAGGCGGCGTCCTGGCTAGTGGTCTGGCTGCACTGGGATCAGCGGCCACCCACAGCTTCGCTGAAACCGAAGCCCCGACCCAACACTGGGACTATGAAGTCGATGTGGTTTGCGTGGGCTCCGGAGCCGCTGCGTGCTCTGCGGCAATCACCGCGGCCTCTCAAGGTGCCAGCGTTATCCTCGTAGAAAAGCTTCCCGTGGCGGGCGGCACGACTTCCAAGAGCGGCGGCGTCGCATGGATTCCCAATAACCACTTCCTGCGTGAACGTGGCGTCACCGACAGCAAAACAGATTGCCTGCGCTTCCTGGCCCGTCTGGCATATCCCCAGCGTTACACCCCTGACAGCGCCACCCTGGGCCTTTCCGAGCCCGATTACAAGCTCCTGGAAGCCTTCTATGACAACGCGGCTCCCATGATGGAATCGTTGGAGCGCGAAAAGGTAGTGACCTTCCAGCCGTTCACCATGTGGAGTGTGAACAAGTTGGCGCCGGACTACGCCGATCACCTCCCCGAAAACAAGGTGCCGTTCGGCCGTGCAGTCGAACCCGCTGCGGGTGCCGGTGCCGTTGGTGGATCTGCTCTCGCCGCGCAATTGCACAAATGGTTGACGAATCACCGGATTCCCGTTCTGCTGGAGCACCGGGTCGCGAAGCTGGTCAAAGACCACGAGACGGGACGAATCATTGGCATCGAAGCAAAGACCGACGAGAAGGTGGTTCGGATTCGCGCCCATAAGGCTGTCATCTTCGGCACCGGCGGCTACGCCCACAACACCGAACTCATCGGCTATCACCAGGCGGGTCTTTATGGCTCTTGCGCGGTCTCGGGCTCAACAGGAGACTTCATCGACATTGCGACGTCCGCAGGGGCGCGTCTTGGTGCAATGTATACGGCGTGGCGTTGTCAGGTGGTACTCGAAGAGGCTTTGGAAAATCGCTTCCTGCCATCAGGCGCCTACGTGTTGCCTGGGGATTCGATGATCCTCGTGAATCGCTTTGGTCGTCGTATCGTCAACGAAAAATTGAATTACAACGACCGCACGCAAAGCCATTTCATTTTCGATCCAGTTGGCAAGACGTATCCGAACCAGCTGCAGTTCATGATCTTCGATCAACGCACGCTCGACGCCTTTGGCGGAGACTTCCCCATCCCGGCTGATCCGGCCAACTATCCGTATCTGATTTCCGCCAGGAACCCCGCGGAACTGGCTTCGAAAGTCAGCGAACGGCTGAGCAAGATCGCACCGAAGACCGGAGATGTTGTCCTCGATTCGGCGTGGGCGACGACACTGACGAAGACCATCGCGCGCTATAACGAGTTCGCTCGCACCGGCAAGGATCTGGATTTCGAACGAGGCGCCCATGCCTATGATCGCGATTGGCATTTGCTGTTTTCGGCACGTCGTCAGGGTACCAGGCAGGAGCCGAACACGATGCCTAATGTCACCATGCACCCGATTGCTTCGGGTCCGCTGTACGCAATCATTCTCGGTGCGGGTGCGCTCGACACCAATTCAGGTCCCGCCATCAACGAACATGCACAAGTGCTGGACGTCGGCGACCGTCCTATTCCCGGGCTCTATGGCGCTGGCAACTGCATTGCGAGCCCAGCACGCGGCGCCTACTATGGCGCAGGGGGCACCATTGCGCTCGCCTTGACCTATGGCTATATCGCAGCAAACCACGCTTTGAAGGAAAATGTTTGATGTCGATACGAAAGAACATTTCGGTGGCCCTCGCGGCCCTGTCTGTCACCGCTTGCGCATATGCAGCACCCGTGAGCTTTTCGAAAGACCTGGCTCCGGTTTTAAGCGCGCGTTGTGCTATGTGTCATGCGACAGGTACTGAGGGCGGTGGGATCAGCCTTGCCCCCTCGAAAGCCTATGCGAACCTGGTCGGCGTACAAGCCACCGAAAGTCCCGCCATGGCTCGCGTCAAAGCGGGGGACCCCGATGCCAGCTACCTGATTCGCAAGCTCGATGGCACGCAAGCCAAGGCCGGTGGACATGGTGCGCAGATGCCTTTCGGCGGCCCCTACCTCGATAAACCCACGATTGATGCGTTCCGCGCATGGGTTCAAGAGGGTGCCAGGAACAATTAAGTTCCGAGCGCAAAAGAATAGGCCGACATGCAAAACATGTCGGCCTTTCTGGTTAGCGCCCTCCGAAGAGAACGCTATGCGGAGCAGGTATTAGCGAACGCCGTTACCCACGAGTGCGTCTTGCTTGTAGAACGATTCGCCCTTCGATGCGATAGCCGTGACAGAACCCTTCATCGAGGACCAGTCCTGCATACGGACGTATGCGCCCGAGGTCAGGTCCAGCGTAACCCATTG
Source organism: Paraburkholderia sp. BR14374 (assembly GCF_040948685.1). Taxonomy (NCBI): domain Bacteria; kingdom Pseudomonadati; phylum Pseudomonadota; class Betaproteobacteria; order Burkholderiales; family Burkholderiaceae; genus Paraburkholderia; species Paraburkholderia sp. BR14374. The sequence continues at coordinate 63,554 of NZ_JBFPKF010000003.1, forward strand.
GTCGGTGAACTGGCCTTGTGCTTCGTACATCGGCGTCGGGATCGACATACCCACGCGGAAGATCTTGCCAGCGGAGTCGTAGTTAGCTGCGACGCCAACGCCCGGCATATCTTCGTCCCATACGATGTTACGGCGCTGATACACGTGGCGCTTGCCAGGCTTGAGCTCGGCTTCAACAACCCACACGCGATGGAGTTCGAAGCGCATGCAGTCCGGGTTCATGAAGTTCTTGACCTTGTCCTTGACGTCACGCGGGCACACCGTGTTGTCCTGGGTCTTGAAGGCGTTGTATGGAATGTACATTTCCTTCCTGCCGATCAGCTTCCAGTTGTAGCGGTCAATTGCACCGTAGAACAAGGCTGAATCGTCCACCGTTGCTGCTCCGCCGCCAGTCGGGCTCGGCGTGTCATACGCGATATCCGGGGCGAGCTTCACGCGACGTTGGCCAGGCAGATATGACCATGCACGACGACCAATGTCGACCATGTTCATGCTGTCCTGAACGACCAGCTTTTCGCCGTCCTTTCGAGCCGGCGCGAACCAGTCGATACGCAGGCGCTCGTACGGTTCGTCCTTGCCGATGGGGGTCGTTTTCTTCGGATCATAGATCGGGTATTCAACCCACATCCACGAGTCGCCCATGACGTCCGGCGTACCGCCCGCTTCCATCAGAACGGACGATTGCGACGACATGTAGTACGAGTATTGGTCGTACTTCAGCAGACGGTTCCACATGACTTCCGCGCCCGTATGGGGGATCGGGAACGGGGTTCCTGCGTAGCAGCCGTCGAGTTGCAGTTCGCCCGCAGCGGTCTTGCAGGCCGTTGCATTCTTGATGGCGTTGTCCTGCACGTACTGCGGATACTGCGCGGTACGGTGCGTCGGGTACACGTCCATGCGGAATGCCGGATACTTCTTGAACAGTTCCTGCAGGGCTTCCGGAAGCTTGTCCTTGTGCTGTTCCCAATTGTCGTGGGTGATGACCAGCACCGGCTTTTCGTCAGCGTACGGATCGGGACGGCGCGTCGGGTTCTTCGGGTCGAAGCCCGCAGGAATCTTCATCTTCTCGCCGTAGGCGGGAATCGTGCCTTCCTTGTTGCCTGCCTTGATCGCGCCCCATGGCAAGAGGTCCTTACCGAGGTGTTCAGCTTCTTCCGGAGTGGCAGTCGCAAATGCGCTGCTCGCAGCGACAGCGGTGATCACCGCTGCCAACAATAACTTCTTCATTACATCAATCTCCTAATTTAGAACGTCGAAGTGAACGTCAGCGAAACCCAATTACGGTCGGAGTACACTGCGCCGCCCGTGTTATCCGAGCCGACGTACAGGCCATTGGTCGTGTTGTAGTGACCGAGATAGCCGTTGTACGCCAGCTTGAAGATGTACTGGTTGCGAACTTCAGCCGTCAGGCCCAGCGAGTACGTACCGTTGCCCTGGTGACCGCCGCCCAACGTCGCTTCGTTGCCACTCAAACCCATACCGAAGTTAATCGGGGCCTTCAGGTCCACACCCGGAACGACCTGGTACCACACCGGCTCGAGCGCCAGGTTGATACCCACCGCGTTCTTCGTCGCGCAACCGTTCCACTTGTTGGAACCCGCAACCGAGCACGAATTGAACAGGTCGGCATTGCTGGTCGCCCGAATCCAGTGCTGGTACGTCAATTCAGCCATCAGCGAAGCCGAATCCCACAACGGATTCTTGCCAAAGTACGCCATGCCGTTCACGAGGGCATGGAACGTATCGCCACGAGCGCCTTCCGCGCTGAGCGCCGCATTGCTGATCAAAGCGGTGTTCTGGCGGTATGAAATTTCCGTTGCCAGGCTCATGCCCGCAACCTGCTTGGCGAAGCTGATACCGTACAGGTTCACATTGCCTGCGTAGTTGAACGACAGGGGAGCGCCACCCGAGCCCATATTGAACATTGCCCAAGGCAGACGCTCGGACAGGCGACGGAAGTAGAGGCCTGCGGTGCCGTCAAGCCAGTCCGGCGAATAACGGGTCATCACGCCCCAGTCGCCAATATTGTGCGGCTGTACGCGCTTGCTGGAGAAAACGCTGCTGCCGCCCAGCGAGAACGTATCCATAGAACCGAAGTACGTTCCACCATCGGGCAGACGCGACGGGCTCCAGTCGAGCATCATGTAGGTGCCCAGCGTCAGGTCGGGCGTGACCTGCGAGACAGCCGAGATTTGCGGCGTCGGCAGGAACAATTCCTTGGCCTCTGTGCCCGGATTAGCGAGTGCCTTGCGCAGATCGACTGGGCCTTGCGCGTAGGCAATCGAGTCCGACAGGGTGAACAACGATTCACCCCAGAAGATGTTGTGCTGACCGACTTTGACGTTGATCGGAATATGGCCCGCGTCGATCTTGCCGAACACGAACGCGTCGAGCAGGTCAGCCGAAGGGCCCTTGTTCCAGCGACGCGTGTAATTCGAGTATGGAACGCCGAGACCGTCGTTCGTGTCGCTGTATGCCGAGTCGTACCAGCCTGTCCCGCTGATGCGGAAACCGTAGTCCTTCTTGTAGACCATGTCGAATTCCGACATCAGGTCAACGCGGTTAGTGATGATTTCGCCCGTATTGCGGAACTTCGAATCGGAGCCCGCCTGAATGCTGCCGGGGTCCGCGAGATCGGCGTTGGCCCGTTGAGCACGCAGGCCGATGTTGTAGCGCACGGTGTTGTCCCAGCGCATATCGATGTCGGGGTTACCTGTATCGATAGAGAACGCTGCAGCATGGCCGCTGGCCAGTGCAAAGGCCAGGACAGCCAGGGTCTTCACTTTAGGTCCAACGGCTCGACCCTTCGCGTACTTCTTCATGTCTTCCTCCTCTCTACCCACTTATATGCATGCCCCTCTCGGAGGAGGAACACGTTCTCACAAAAAACGTACTTGTTCGTTTTTTATCAAGATACCGTGTGCATCCGTGCTTGGCAAGTTGGTGCCCTGGTAAGGGAATACGAGACTTGCTGAGGACGCAATTGCATCAACCCCTCCACGCCACCATCGTATTGAGGTGACCAGTAACAAACAATCAGGTATGCTTGTTTGGAACACTTTATATAACGGCGAGTCAGTGCGCTTATATAGGTATCAACACTCACTCTTTCGAGGAAAACAGATGACGAATCGCCAGGTCTATGTCGTTTCAACCGCACGTACCGCAATCGGCACTTACGGCGGTTCGTTGAAAGACGTTCAGCTAAGCAAGCTCGCAACCACGGCTGTTCGAGCAGCGCTGCAACGTTCCATGATCGACCCGCTAGAAGTCGGACACGTGGTGCTTGGCAATGTCGTGCCCACGGAGCCCGCAGATGCCTATCTGAGCCGAGTGGCATCGGTCGATGCAGGTGTCAGCCATGAAACTCCCGCATTCAATGTGAACCGTCTGTGCGGTTCTGGCCTGCAAGCCCTGGTGTCTAGCGCGCAATCGATTCTCCTGGGCGAAACCGAAGTCGCAATCGCAGCGGGTGCTGAATCGATGTCACGAGGCATCTATGTGATGCCTTCCGCACGCTGGGGCCAACGCATGGGCGACAGCCAGATCGTGGACTATATGAACGGCATCCTTCACGACCCGTGGAAGCGCACGCACATGGGTGTTACGGCGGAAAACGTGGCAGCTCGCTACGGTATTACCCGCGAACAGCAAGACGAACTTGCTCTGGAAAGCCAAACGCGTGCTGCGCGTGCAATTGCGGAAGGCCGCTTCGCAGATCAAATCGTGCCTGTCGAAGTCAAGAGTCGCGGAAAAACAACTATTTTCGCTACTGACGAGCACGTACGCGCAGACGTGACGCATGAAAAGCTGAGCCAGATGAAGCCCGTTTTCTTGAAAGAAAACGGTACGGTCACGGCAGGCAACGCCTCGGGTATCAATGACGGTGCATCGGCTGTGGTCCTGGCATCGGATCAGCGCTGCCAGGAACTCGGTCTGCAACCCCTCGCCCGTTTGGTTTCATACGCTCACGCGGGTGTGGACCCCGACTATATGGGCATCGGCCCGGTTCCGGCGACAAAGCTGGCCCTGAAGCGCGCCGGGTTAACCATCGACGCCCTCGACGTCATCGAAGCCAATGAGGCATTCGCAGCACAAGCTTTGGCAGTCACCAAGGAATTGCAACTCGACCCGGCCAAAGTCAACCCCAACGGTTCGGGTATCTCGCTGGGCCATCCGGTCGGTGCCACGGGTTGCATCATCACCACGAAGGCCATCGCTGAACTGCACCGCATCCAAGGGCGTTATGCTCTGGTCACCATGTGCATTGGTGGTGGCCAAGGCATCGCCGCAATCTTCGAACGCGTTTAATTAGGAGAATTCGCAAATGAGCAACAAAAAGATTGGCGTCGTTGGCGCTGGCACGATGGGTAATGGCATTGTCCAAGTCTGCGCAATTGCAGGTTTCGACGTTGTAATGCTTGACATCTCCGGTGCTGCGCTCGACCGTGGTATGAGTGCTATTCAGAAGAGCGTGGGCACCCTTGTGAAGAAGGGAAAACTCACGGAAGAGCAGCAAGCGCAAGCGCTGGCACGCATCAAGTGCACGACGGACTATGCCGACCTGGCGGGCGTCGATATGGCAATCGAAGCTGCGACCGAAAACGCCGGCATCAAGGCCACTATTTTGGCGAAAATGGATCAGGCTGTCGGCGAGACCGCCGTGATTGCTACCAACACCTCGTCGATCTCGATCACGAAACTGGCATCCAAGATCCGAAACCCGAATCGTTTCATCGGCACGCATTTCTTCAACCCGGTCCCTGTCATGTCGCTCGTCGAACTGATCTGCGGTCTGCAGACGGACGGCTTGACGCTCGATACCGCAAAGAGCTTCGTTGCCCAAATCGGCAAGGTCAGCATCGTGGCCAAGAACATGCCGGGCTTCGTCGTGAACCGCATTCTGGTCCCTATGATCAACGAGGCGATTTTCGTTCTTCAAGAAGGGCTGGCCTCGGCGGAAGACATCGATGCAGGCATGAAGCTGGGCACGAGCCAGCCTATTGGCCCCCTCGCCCTCGCTGACCTAATCGGCTTGGACACCCTGCTGATGGTGCAGGAAGTTCTGTATGAAAGCTTCAATGATTCGAAGTATCGCCCGGCTCCGCTGCTGAAGGAGATGGTCGATTCGGGCAACCTCGGTCGCAAGACTGGCAAGGGTTTCTACTCGTACTCGTGATGGATAAGCCGCTCGTCGAACTGGCTATCGCGGAGGGTATTGCGGATCTGCGCATTACCCGCCCCGATGCTCTAAATGCGATCAATGCGGACATGGCTGCGGATTTTTTGTCCGCAGTCTGTCGTATTGAGGATGACCCGTCTGTCCGGGTCGTAAAGATTAGCAGCGAAGGCCGAGCCTTTATGGCTGGCGGCGATATTGCGTCCTTCAAGGAAGGGGCGGACGCGATTGCCGACAATCTCATCGCCCCGATGAGTGAAGCCCTCGACATTCTGGCTAATTTGAAGGCCCCCGTCGTCGGTTGCGTCCAGGGCGCAGCCGCCGGTGCGGGTATGAGCTTGGCGCTCGCCTGCGACATCGTGATCGCTGCCGATAACGCGAAATTCACGTTTGCCTATGGCATGCTCGGCGCTTCGTGTGACCTGGGCATATCGTGGCATCTGCCGCGTGCTGTCGGCCTATCCCGCGCCCTGACTATTGCCTTGTTGTCAGATGCCATCACCGCTCATGAAGCGCATAGTTTGGGCTTCGTATACAAGGTGGTGCCAATCGATCAACTGGAAGGGGAGACCAATGCTCTGGTCAAACGCCTGGCTGATAGCGCAACGGTGGCTATGGGCGCCATTAAGAGCCTGTTCCGGTTATCTTCCCAGCGTCCGTATATGAGTCAAATGGCAGCAGAGCGCGATATGTTCAAGGCGTGCGCCGAAACCCAAGACTTCAAGGAAGGCGTAGAAGCATTCCTGACCAAGCGCCGGCCCAAGTTCATCGGGTCATAAAGACAAAGGGGACGATCAGATCGTCCCCCTCTTCATTTGCCGCTTACTCGGCATACGATCCGCCGTCAGCGATCAGACAATGGCCCGTCATGTATTTGCACTTGTCCGAAGCCATCCACACTGCGGCTTCAGCTATTTCCTTGGGCTCGCCAATACGACCCATCGGTGTGTGATTGCGAATCGAGGCCGCTACTTCTTCCGATTTGCTCATAATGCCTTCAAGCATTGCCGTACGAACCACGCCAGGGCATAGGGCGTTGACGCGAATATCTTGACGAGCATATTGCAATGCCGCCGTCTTGGTAACCCCTGCCACTGCGTGTTTGCTCGCCACATATGAGTGCAGGAACGTTGTGCGCGAGCCGATGAATGCGCCCAGCGATGCTGTGTTGACGATCGAGCCCCCGCCAACCTTCAGCATTTCCGCTATTTCTTCGCGCATGCAAGACATAAGGCCGAACACGTTTACATCGAAGCAAAGCCGCGAAACCTTGTCATCGAAGACGTCATCGCCCTTCGGCGAGATCCCGGCGTTGTTGAAAGCGACGTCGAGGCGACCGAATTGCGCGACCGTCTGCTGGATCATGGTCTTGATCTGCTCTTCTTTCGTCACATCCACGCCTACCGAGATCGCGGTCAGACCCAGACCATTGATGATTTCGGCCGTTTCTTTAGCCTTTTCATGGTTGATGTCCGTGACCACGACCTTAGCGCCCCGTTTGGCCATCAGAATCGAAATCTCCCGGCCGATGCCATCACCGCCGCCAGTAACCACCGTCACCTTTCCGGCAAACCATTGCTCCAACTCGCTCATCCTTTACCTCAGTCGTTTAGACGTGTTTATCCAGCAAGAAACTTACGTGTGGCCGTGGCGACTTGACGAGCACGCTCGACCGCATTGGGGTACATCTCACGCAAAGTCTTGGACCGTAGTTCCACGCTGAGCGGTGTATTCTTCGGTAGGACCGAAACGAAGTCACGCAAAGGCAATCCACCCTCACCGAGTTGCATGCGATCGTCTATGGCCTCGCGAATGTACTCCGCGACATCGGCATCAGCCTTCCACGTTGCCGGTGCGTCGCAAATCTGCGCATACGGAATGTAATGCTGATGGAGTTGCACCAGATCACTGGGAAGCGCACCAGAGCGAGACAAATGAATAGAATCCGGGAGAATGGCGGCTGCCGGATGTTTCACATCATTGAGGATCCTGATGGCTTGTTCGAGTCGCTTGACCTCGGTAAACATGCCGAACTCAAGGCAGACACGCAGCCCGCATTCCGAGCCGTGCTCAGATAGCCGGAAAAACTTCTCGGCAGTCTCGTGCATGTCGGGATCGGAACTCACCACCAAGACGTTGCGAGCACCGACGGCAGCTCCGATGTCAATGATCTTCAAGTGATTCGAATCGAAGACTCCGGGCTTGATCCAGACGACTTCGACATCGAGAACCGGGAAAGCCAGGGTCTCCAATAGGGATCGGACTTCGCGCGTGGTGCCCGTTGTCCATTCGTCTGGCTCAACCCACAAACCTACCGCGTCAAAGCCGCCGCCGTACGCTGCCTCAATGGCCTCAATGGGTCCGCATTCGGGCACAACCCCTGAAGCCATAGATACAATCTGCTGCGTCTCGGTACTCAAGCATCCTCCCAGGGAACTATCAGATTCTGGCCACCCCATCGGCTGGGGGCTTCGCGTGCGATGCGGTACATGTCGTGAATCGTCGGATCGTCCGGATAGATTTCGATCATGTGGCCGAGAATATGTCGGGCGTCTATATATCCGATCTGGATGCCGTCACCGAAGGTAAATTCAGATGCCACGGTGCAGCCACGGGCAACCAGTTCCGCCTTACGCTGTTCGTAATCGACACAAAACATAGCGACGTGATGTATCCCTTCTTCACCTGGGAGATACATATCGTGAAAAGCGCTGGGACCTTCGGACTTCAACTCCAGCAGTTCGATGTTGAGTTCGCCGCTTTGAACGAATGCACCCTTCAACGTGACCGGTCGCGCAGGTTCACCACGATATTTATGATTGGCCAAGTCGAACTCTATCCCGCCAAGAAAAGGTCCGACGCCAAGAAGGCGATGCATGTTTTCACACGCCTGCTCAAGGTTTTTTACCATGTAGCAAACCTGCACGATTTCCATAACTGTGTCCTACATATCCAGTACCAAGAGTGGAGTCTTCGAGCGCGAACAGCAAATCATCATTTGATTATTCGCCAACTTCTCTTCGTCGAGAAGGTAATGATCGCGGTGCTCGATCTCGCCTTCGAGGACACGCGTCAGACATGTGCCGCATACCCCTTGTTCACATGATGTTTCCACTTTGACCCCATTGCAAGCCAGGGCGTGCACGATGCTTTGGTCTGCTTCTACGCGTATGGCCTTACCCGAGCGCGCGAGTCGAACTTCGAATGAACCGTCATTCGAAGTGTCCACTGCAGGGGCTCCGAAGTATTCGAAGTGGACACGATCGGTGGACCACCCAGCAGCAGCAGCTTCGGACTTCACTGCTTCGATGAAGCCAGAGGGGCCGCACACGTACAGGTGTGTATCGCGGGACGCCCCACGCAATATCGCAGTCAAATTCAGCTTCTGTTCGTCAGGGCCATTGTCGAAATGGAATTCGACGTTTTCGGAAAATGGCGATGCGTGCAGGCGATCGACAAACGCGGCACGATCCGATGAGCGCGCGCCGTAGTGCATGGTGAACGACGAGCCACGGCGATGCAATTCTTCGGCCATGCACATGATGGGCGTCACCCCAATGCCACCCGCGAAGAGCAGCGTATGCTTGTGGTCACCGAGTTCGAAGTGGTTGCGCGGATAGCTGATCTGCACGGTTTGACCCTCGCGGAGTTCTTCGTGCACAGCCACCGAGCCACCACGCGAATTCGGGTCGCGTAGAACCGCTATATGATAGCGATGCGTTTCGGAAGGGGCATTGCAGAGCGAGTACTGCCGCACCAGGTCAGGTCGAATCGCGATGTCGATGTGGGCACCCGCGGTGAACGGCGGCAGCGTGTCCCCGTCCGTGGGAATGAACTCTAGACCCACAATATCCGTTGCTTCGGTTGCACAACGTGCGATTCGCACATTCAGCGATTTTTTATCCATCTTTGAACTACCCCATCAACTTCTTCTAAGTTGTTAACCTGCCTGGCTTTCTTGTGCGATACCCTGGCGAATGTCTTCGCGCAGCTTGTCCTTACGGATTTTACCCGATGCCGTACGCGGGAAATCCTCAACCACAACGAGGCGTTCAGGCGTCTTCTGACGCGCCATGTCCGCACCCCTGACGTATTCAACAAGGGTCGACAGGTCCAACTCCATACCGGGTTTCAGGATCACGTAAGCACATACGGTTTCGCCCATACGCTCGTGAGGCATCGACACAACCGCCGCTTCCTTGATCGCCGGAATCTGATGCAGAACGTCTTCGACTTCCTTGGCGCTGATCTTCTCGCCACCACGATTGATCAAGTCCTTCTTACGGCCCGTAATGACGATGGCGTTATCGACCGTCACGTACCCCAGATCGCCAGTCGCGAAGAATCCATCTTCGTCAAAGCTTTCTGCGGTCTGATCGGGGTTCGCGTAGCCCAGCATCATGGAAGGGCCACGAGCGCAGATCTCGCCGATTTGCCCATTCAGAAGTTGATTGCCCTCGTCGTCAACTACACGAACGTCGTAATCGACAATCACGCCATCCGTGGTGGCCGCCAGTTCTTCCTGATCATGGCCAACGAATCCCAGCGTAATCAACGGACATTCGCTGGAGCCGAAGACGCGAACAGCCTTGCATTGGTCCAGGCTCTCGTAGGCCTTGCGAATAAGTTGCGGGGGAACTTCAGCACCACCGCAAGCAAACACCTTCAGCGTTTCCAGACGCGAGCCTTGACGCTCAGCCTCTGCGAGCAGTTCTTGAAGGAACGGAGTTGCCCCAACGCTCCATGTGACGCGCTCGCTTTCGATAAGCCCGATTGCCGCCTCAGCGTCCCAGCGCTCCATGAAGATCGTTCGCGCGTCGCTGAAGAATGGCAATTCCATAGCCGACTGCCCAGTTACGTGCGTCACCGGACTGGCCATCAGCATCGTCGTGCTCAAACCTTCTTCGTCGCGCACGTCCTTGAACCAGTAGTTCACCGCCGCCTGGTTGCGCAAGGGACCTGTGTTATGCGTGTGCAGTACGCCCTTCGGACGACCCGTGGTGCCCGAGGTGTACAAGATCATTTTCACGGAATTTGGATCGACGTGCGGGCGTTGCCATTTGTCGTCGCCTTCCGCTATCAGTGCTTCGAAGCTGTCTGCATTTTCCTTGATAGCACGAACCGGAATGCACAGCTTGAGTTCAGGCAGTTGGTTTTTGAGGCGATCCATCATGGATGCGAAATCCACGCCGCGATACGACTCCGCAAAGAATGCGGCTTTGACGCCAGCATCCTTAAGCATGTATTGAACCTCTGCATCGCGATAAATCGGCACGATCGGAGCCACGACGAGCCCCAACATCGAGCACGCGAGGTCAATCGCCACGGCTTCACGCCAGTTCGGCAACTGGAAGCTCACGACGTCACCGGCAACCAGCCCTCGATTTTGCAATGCCGAAGCCAGGCGGCGAGCCTCATTCAGAAGTTGCGGTGCTGTCAGGCGTTCCGTACCAAACACGTGGGTCACGCGTCCGGGTGCTCGTTCCGCTACTTCTTCAGCGTAATCGGCCATCGTCTTGTTCGGCCAATCCCCGCTCTTCGTGTAGCGCTCGATGAGTTTGTCATCGAGGCGAACACTCCATCCGCTGATGTCTTTACGCATATTCTCCACGAACACCTAGATATTTAGATATTGAAACTCGCGGCAAATCGCTTGAAATGGTCTTCTCGGTCACCAAACAACGTAGCCATTACCATGAGGCGGCGGAAGTAATGGGTAACGTCTAGTTCCTCGGTAACGCCAAGGCCGCCATGCATTTGGACAGCTTCGTTAGCGATCTTTCGTGCGGCTTCGATAATGTATGAACGACAACCACTTACCACGTGATCCCGATTTGCCGGGACCGCCTTAAGCGCCTGCTGTGCAGCCACCGTCAGTGCTTTAATTTCTTCCAGCAGGAATTGCATCTCGACCGCACGATGTTGCAGCGCTTGAAATGTGCCAATGGCAACACCGAACTGCTTGCGGACCTTCAGGTATTCCACTGTCGTGTTGACTAGAGTCCGCGTGATTCCCAGCGTTTCCGCACAAAGTGCAGTAGCAGCCTCCGCACGAATCTGACCCAGCATGCCCTCCACATCCGACTCGCCGTCCAGTACTTCGCCGCGAACCCCTTGCAAAGTCATCATTGCTGCCCCACGACCGTCCACGAGTTCGTATGAGTGACGCTCAAGGCCTTCGGCATCAGTGAGCACCGAGACGATGACGGTATCCCCTTGCTCATCCACTGCCGGAACCAGAAGCATGGAGGCTGAATCGCCATGCAATACCCCCGCACGACTACCAAACAAACGTTGATCGCGCCATTGGCAGGGTTCGTGATCTTGCAGCACGTCGTCTGCGAACACGGCAACCATCGAGCCATCGACGAGCGATGGAAGCCATTCCCGGCGCTGTCGCTCTGACGCGAGTTGGGTAACGATAGACGTGGCGACGATAGCCGAAGAGAAAATCGGTTCCATCAGGAGGCGACGACCAACGGTCTCCATGACGGTGGCCACAGCACGCGGGTCACCGCCCAGCCCGTCTTGATCTTCGGGAACCGAGATAGCCAGCCAACCCAATTCGGCGAAGTTGTTCCACACCGAATCTGAGTAGCGCTTCGGGAGATTCAGCACCCCGTGACGTTCATGGAATGGATAGTGCTGATCTGCGAATCGGCTAACTTCCTCGCCCAGCATCGAAATGATTTCGTTATCCATCTCACAGCCCCAATACAGCTTTCGCAACGATGTTGCGTTGAACTTCCGACGAGCCACCAAAGATCGTCGCTGCCCGATTGTACAAATGGTCCTTGATCAGACCGCCAGCATCATCCGGCCCCAGAGGCGGCATTCCAGCGCTGTGGAGCGTCTTGAGGTCGCGGGCCACCCCTGCCATCCCCAAGGCCTCCACCAGCGTCTCCATCACCTCCTGATACAGTTCAGGTCCACGTACCTTGATGTATGAAGCCTCACCACCATTTTCGGTGCCATCCATCATGGCCCGCACCGCCTGATACGAACCTTGCTCTAGTGCAAGAAATCGCAGTTCGAATCGAGCTACCTTTTCCTGTAGTGCAGCGCGACGCGATTCCGGAACGTCTTGACGCACGCACTGCTGGAGGCGGTCCAAGGCGTGACGCGCCCAGCCGACCACTGCGCCGGTAGTGCGTTCGTTGACCAGCAGGTACTTGGCGTAGGTCCAACCCTTGTTTGGTTCTCCGATCAGGTTGGCGACCGGAACCTTGACGTCTTCCAACCACACTTCGTTCACGTGGTGATAGCCGTCCATTGTCTCAATGGGCTTGACTGTGACGCCGGGGCTCTTCATGTCGATCAGCAGAAACGAAATGCAGCGCTGGGGCTTGTCGTCGCGACTCGTTCGAACCAGACAGAAAAGCCAGTCGGCCCAGTGCGCGTACGTCGTCCACACCTTCTGGCCATTGACCACATAGTTCTCACCCGGCTCATCGAGTTCGGCATACGTCGAGACGTTCACCAGGTCCGATCCTGCGCCAGGTTCCGAATACCCTTGGGCCCAAAACTCGTCGGTGGTTTTGATCGGACCGAGGAAGCGCTTCTTCTGTTCATCCGAACCGAAGGCGTAAATCACTGGACCTACGTATTTCACGCCGAAAGGGAGAATCCATGGGCAGCCTTCACGGGCCAAGGTGTCTTCGAAGACGAAGCGTTCGAGAAGTGTCCAATCCAATCCGCCCCACGCCTCAGGCCAGTGTCCGGTTGCCCAGCCTTTGGTTTCCAGCAACTTCATCCATTGCGCGTAATCCTCTTTGCGCATCACCTGATGGCGATGCGCACGGTCTGCGAGTTCGGGAGGCAATTCGTTACGACAGAACTCCTGCACCTGAACCCGAAGTGCCTCAGCACGCTCCACGACTATGGCCATATTCATTCCCAGTTTCCTCCGGGGCAATTCTAATTAACTGGATTCCCTTGTTCTCGCCGCGAAACACTTTGCCAAGAGCGTCAACGAAGTTGTCTAGGCCGTCGATCACATCAACGCGATACTTCAGCCACCCATCACGGATCCCTCCTTCCACTAACGTCGCGACATCAGCGTATCGGTGCATGTATTCGCTGACGAGGAACCCTTCTATCCTTGCGGCCTTATTCACGACTCGCATCAGGGATTCCGTGCTCTGCGTGCCGCCTGCTCCGTTGTACGAGCTAACGAGCCCACACAGAATCACGCGCCCCTTGAAGTTCAAGCGGTCAATGATGAGATCCATGACTGGACCACCCACGTTTTCGAAAGCCAGGTCCACGCCAGAGGGGGCCATCTCATCAAGCTTGGCCGCAAGATCGTCCGCCTTGTAGTCGATGACATTTTCGATTCCGCATTCCTGGCGCAGCCATTCACACTTGTCAGGTCCGCCCGCGATGCCAACGACATTCAACCCGATCTTCTTGCCAATCTGGCATACGAGAGAACCAACCGAGCCCGCCGCAGCCGTCACTACAAGCGTTTCACCTTTCTGTGGCTTACCGACTTCTGTTAGCCCGCACCATGCCGTCAGGCCTTGAACGTCGATCACCGTGCGGTAAAGCTCAAGTGGCATATCTGCTGCCACTTGAACCTTCTGCAGGGAATCGGGATTGGCCACGAACCACTTCTGGCACCCACCCAACCCGTTGACGTAATCGCCAGGTTGCAGCTCCGGTACGTTAGATGATTCGACAACGCCGAGCGTGATGCCCGTCATGACCTCACCCAGTGGCTGAGGCGGGAAATACGTCTCCCGCTCATTCATCCACAGACGCATAGACGGCGCAATCAACAGGTACAGATTGCGGACCAGCACCTCGTTGTCACCCGGCACAGGAATAGCCGTATTGCGGACTTCGAAGTGACGGTCTCCAACAGCAGCCTCAGGCCGTTCGATCAAGCACCACTGTTCATTCGCCGTCATCACTCACTCCGCTGCGTCGAGGTATTTGTCCAGCGTCTCGTGCATGTGACGGATACGGATTTCCTGGTACGAGGCCAGACTGACCGTCCCCTTCTTCGATGCGCGCAAGCCCTTGGCCATGCAATCGAGGTTACGGATGTCCTGATCGAACACGGGGCCCAGAGCCGCCAGTTCCGGAGCCGAGCCGAACGACTGTTCGAGTTTCAGATTCGTGACCTGAGCGCCCTTCGGACGCTCTTCGCCTTCCTTGTAACGACCCATGAGCATCACGTCGAAAATGCACGAATCGACATCCTTGCCGTTGGGGATCACGCGATAAACAAGGTTCATCCCCCAGCCCGCCCAAATCTGCGTGTTCGGGAAAATCGAATACAGGATGGCGTCCTGCAGTTCAGCCATCGTGGCATGCGATAGATCTCGGCCCAGCGCAGCGCCGAACATTTCCCGATTGATATTCGCCATGTACTGACGAGCGGTCATGCCTTCCGGCAGTTCGAACTTCTCACCGTCCGATGCAGCCATCCGTCCCGATTCATTCAGCGTGTCGAACAGGATGCGCTCTTGCGTGACGTCGTAGATGTGGGGGCTGGGCACTGCCGAAGGCGAAACCGAGCGGCTGATGTTGTCGCCGTAGCAGTCATATTGCGAGTCTGCATCCGCGATGTTCGTCAACAGCTGGGGATGCGTGACGTGGGCATGGAATGATTCCATGAACGCTTCCTGCACGACCTTCCAGTTGCCCGTCACTTCGCGACGGACGTGAGCCAGCACGTACGAGCGTTCGAAGTTGTAGTCCTTGAAGTGGTCGGGGAACACACCCATGTATTCCTGGAGCGAGATCGCGTTCAGGTCCGGGTTGATGAACACAAAGCCATTCCACGAATCGACCAGCGCTTCCGGAAGGTTGTTGTTCTTGGACTCTATGTGCTTGAAGTCCCACTCGCACGGGATGCTGGCAATCGCGCCGTTGACGCTCCAGGTGAAGCCGTGGTACGGGCACTTCAGTTCTTTAGCGTGGCCGTCATTCATGCGCAGGGCGCGGCCACGGTGCAGGCAGGAGTTGTACAAAGCACGGATTTTGCCGTCGTTGCCTCGGATGACGATGAACGACATGTCGCCCAGATCGTAGACGACGTGGTCGCCCGCATTCGGGATCTGCTCTTCCCGGCAAACGAATTGCCACACCTTGGTCCACATCTTCTTCAATTCCTGGCCCAAGAAGGCTTGGCTCGTGTAGCGCTCGATAGCAATATCGTCGTCGCTGAACTTGCGGTCATCGAATGCCAGGTGTGCGGGGATCGGTACCGTCTCTTCTTTCAGTAGTTCCTGAAATTTGTTCGGGTTACCGACTTCCGACTGGTTGCGCATCTTGTATGGCGCAGTTTTCGCAGCCTCAATCGCGTTCGACATGTCTCACTCCTATCTCTAAAGCAGCGTTATGCGGATTGCAGGATGGTGACAGCGCTTACACCAGGTGCGCCATACACATGGGTATAGCCCAGACGCGGATTATTCGGAACCTGACGCGTTCCGGCCTGACCACGCAGCTGGGTGCAGACTTCGATGACCTGACGCAACCCCGATGCGCCTACGGGCTCGCCATTCGCCAGACATCCGCCATCGGTGTTGATAGGCAGACGACCATTGATTTCCGTGGCACCACTGCGGAGAAGCGACGGCTGCTCACCGTGTTCACAAAAGCCGTTTTCAGCGATGTGAATCAATTCAGAGCCCGCATCAGTATCCTGCAACTGGATCACGTGAATATCCTTCGGCCCGACGCCTGCGATTTCGAACGCAGCACGCGAAGCGTCCACCGTGGGCGCATGGCCACGCTGAGCGGTCAAACCGGGGGCGAATACCTCGAACGAACCATGCTTGCGGGTGCGCATCACCGCCGCCTTGACGATCACCGGAGTCTTCGTGTACTTGTGGGCCTCAGAAGCCCGGCACAGCACCAGCGCTGCCCCACCTTCAGCCGGATTACAGAACATGTACTTGCGAAGCGGATAGCTGACCATAATGGATTCAGCAATCTCCTCGTAGCTCAGCTCCTGCTTACGCCATGCGTGCGGGGTCCGCGCGCCGTTACGGAAAGCGCGTTGGGCCGTGAGAATAAGGTCGTCGTTCGCCAGTCCGTACTCGTGCATGTAGCGCTGCGTCTTCATGGCGAAGAATTGCGTGGTGAGCATCATGCCAGTCTCACCGTACCAGTCCTCAAGCCCCCATTCGGCGGGCTTTGCATTGAAGGCTCCGCGCGGGTGCTTGTCGAAACCCACGGCCACGCCGATTTCGGCAACACCGGCTTTAATGGAGGCAACAACCGAAGCCAACGACGAACCGCCCGTGGCACAGCCGTTGGCGATATTCGCGAAAGGCACGCCCGTGAGGCCCAAATGATTAGTCAATGCGTCCGCATTGCCACCGTCCTGCGAGCCGCCGTAAGCAACACCTACGCGATCCCACGTGACCCCCGCATCCTTGAGGGCCTCGCGAACGGCGATAGCTCCCTGCTGCTGCCCCGTCAACCCATCGTGACGACCGAATGGCATCATGCCGATACCAATAATAGCGACATCATTATTCATGTGATGGCACCTATTAGGGACAGGGAGTGAATGCATACGTATTCAAGCTCGTACCATCCGGAGCCGTGCCGTACGCTTCGATCACCAACTTCATATCCATGCCGACCTTCAGCGCCTCGGACTCGCTAACAGTAATGCGCGATTCGACTTTTACCCCGCTGGGCATTTCCACGTAGCCCACGCCGTAGGGCTTGAACGCCGATGCGTCTTGACAACCATCGTAGGGCTTCTTCGGCATAAACCCTTGGATAGTAAACGCCCAAAGCTTGCCAACATCACCCAGCTCGACAACTTCCATTTGAGTTGAACTGCAACGGGTGCAAGCACCGGTTTTTGGGAAGTAAGTTTCCCCACACGACGAGCAACGACTTCCCAGCAAACGAGGCGCGCCACCATCAGTGAAGCGCAAGTGCGATGCGCAATTCAAGCGCAGCGAGACTTGTTTTTCCATTGCCTAAAGATCCCTAATTACGTTTTACGCGTTCGTATTGATCCGTTGCGATCCGCACCAGCAACTCATTTAATCTTCGCATCCGTCTACTTTTCGGTGCTGGATCAGCATTAACGATCACACTCCTCAGTATCGCCAAAAACAGATTCTGCAACAGCGCCTCTGATTCCGGGTTCTCACGCCAATTTGGAAAACACTCCATAAGGACGCGAGCTATCACCTCATCCAACTCCCTTTGGAGGGGTGCGATGGTGGCCCTCAATTCCCTATTAGCCCTGGCACTTCCAAGCAACTCTTGCCAGGCCGCATTGGCAAGTGTTTGAGAATAGTGGGTCTGCAGCATTTCCACTGCCTTCGACATCTTAGGAAATGAGCGTTTTTCATCTAAGGCTAGTTTCCGGATAAAATCGTCATATTCCTGCGTGAGCTTCGCTGCCAAATAACGCGCCACCTCGCCAATGATGTGTAAGCGGGAATCAAAGTGGTGCATCATTGCCCCACGGCTGAGCTTCGCCCTCTGCGCTATAGCCTGAGTCGTCGTCTGCAAGAAACCGTTTTCGACAAGACATTCGACTGTCGAATCCAGCAAGAGTTGACGGGTATGCCTGCTTTTCTCTGCTTGCTTGGTCCTTCCGGTTGAGGCGTCGTCTTTATTAGTTTCGGTGACGAGAGACTCTGGACTCGCAGCTATGGGCTCTCCCCTCTCATTTACCACCCTACCCCCTTGTCATAGCTGCTAATTCAATCAAGTCAATCGAACTGAGTGACCGTAGTCCACTGTAATGCACGAACCATTCATATACGACGAAGCGTCAGACGCAAGAAGCAGCAGTGGGCCATCGAGTTCTTCGAGGCGACCGAGACGCTTCGCCGGAAGGTTTTGAATCTCCTTCTTACCGGCTTCCGATTCGTAAAACGGATTTGTCATGTCGGAGGGGAAGTAACCGGGGGCAATGGAATTCACGCGAATACCGTGCGGTAGTAGATCGAGTGCTTGGTACTGGGTGAGGCTAAGGAGCGCTGACTTCGAAACTCCGTAGTTCGAAAATGCCTGATACGCCAGATGGCCCAGAATCGAAGCGATATTGATGATCGATCCTGGCTTACCAGCCTTGATGAGGCGACGCGCCAGTTCCTGAGTGAGAAAGAACGGCCCGTTCAAGTTCACGTCGAGCACCGACGTCCACTGGTTTTCCCTCATCTCGGTAAACGTCGAAGGGTCGGTCAGACCTGCGTTGTTCACCAGGACATCAGCCACTCCGTAGTGGGCTTCGATGGCATCAAGAGCGAGATTGATGCTCTTTGCATTTGTCACGTCCAGAGCGCACGCCAGTGCATCGCCACCCGCATCACGGATAGCCTGTGCAGTTTGCTCCACTTTGTCCATGCGACGAGCAGCGCATACGACCTTGGCACCTGCGGCACCCAGCGTTTGCGCCATGTGTGCGCCCAAACCCGAACCCGCGCCCGTGACGAGAGCGATGCGACCTTCTACAGAAAACTTCTTATTCATGTTCTTCCTTCCTTACAGCAGGTCATTCAATGGACAAGGCTCATCGGATTGGCCAAAGCATCAATGATGGCACGCAGGAAACGCGCAGCATCGGCGCCGTTGATAACGCGATGGTCATACGACAGTGAGAGCGGAAGTGCCGTGTAGCCTTCGGCTGAGCCTTCGCCAGTCATGCGCACACGATCTTGAGCTCGAGTCACGCCGAGAATCGCGACCTCGGGGGCATTGATGATCGGAGTGAATGACGTGCCGCCCACGCTGATAGATGAGATCGAGAAGCAGCCGCCCGACATTTCCTCCATCGGCAGACCCTTCGTGCGTGCACGCTCAGCCTTTTCTGCGAGTTCAGCCGCGATTTCAATCACCGACTTCTTGTCGCAATCGCGAATCACCGGCACAACCAGACCAGCCGCGGTTTCCACCGCAATGCCGATATGGAAGTACTTCTTGAGAATCAGAGTGTCGCCTTCCGGACTCAATGATGAATTGAAACGCGGAAATTCCTTCAGAGCGGCGACGACTGCCTTGACGATGAAGGGGAGCGGGCTCAGTTTCACGCCGTGCGTGGCCCCCACTTCGCGGCGCGCCGTGTCTACAGCCGTGGCCGGAGCTTCGTCGTTGTGCGTGACGTGCGGAATCTGTGCCCAGTTACGCGAGAGAAACGCGGCAACGAACTTCTGCGTCCGGGAGACCGCAACTGCCTCGACTTCGCCAAACATCGAGAATTCGACTTTGGGCATTGGGGGCAGCGTTTCCGGCCACACCCTGGGCTTCGGTGCGTCGATCGTCATTTAGTGGATTTCCCCGATAACCGACCCCAACGGATATTCAGCGCCAGCCGGGCTGATGATCTTGAGCACGCCTTCTGCCGGGCTCTCGACTTCGTTCACAGCCTTTTCGCTTTCGAACGAAAACAGCGGTTGGCCCTTCGTGACGGTCGCACCATCGGCAACCATCCATTCGACCAGATTTGCGTCGCCGTCAGCAAAACCGATCTGCGGCAGAATAATTTGCGTCGTCATGATTAATCCTTGTTGAGCGTTTTGAGAATTGCGGCTTTGATGCGGGTTTTGGTCGGAACGAATTCCGCCTCCAGCGCCTTCGAGAACGGCACGGGCGAGCGCTTGGCACCGACTCGGCCCACCGGCGCTTTCAACTGGCCGAACAGTTCGTCGCTCAGACGAGCCGCGATTTCCGCACCGACGCCAAAATCGACTTGCGCTTCGTGTGCGATTACTGCGCGACCGGTCTTCCTGACCGATGCGAGCACCGTTTTCATGTCGAGCGGAACGATGGAGCGCAAATCCACAACTTCGACCGACACGCCTTCCCTTTCCAGTTCCTTGGCCACCGCCAGAACGTCGTGCGTGGTCTTCGAATAGGTGATTACCGTGACGTCGGAGCCTTCGTTGGCCACTGCTGCCTTGCCAAGAGGAACCTTGGTGCCGCGCACCGGAGCGTCGCCGCGTGCGAAATACAGGGGCAGGTTTTCAACGAAGATCACCGGGTCGTTGTCTTCGATGGACGACAGCAGAAGACCGTAGGCATCAGCCGGGGTCGACGGGCATACGACCTTGAGGCCTGCGGTGTGTGCGAACCATGCTTCGAGATAATCCGAGTGCTGACCGCCCGTGCCGATGCCAGCACCCGTACACGTGCGCACCACGAGCGGAACGTTGGTCTGGCCACCGGTCATGAAACGCAGCTTTGCCGCATGGTTCACGATCATATCCATCGCGACCGTCGTGAAGTTCATGAGCATGATTTCGGGCACGGGGCGGAAACCGGCGAGCGCCGCACCGATAGCCGCGCCCATAATCGCTTCTTCAGCAATCGGAGTCGAGCGTACACGATCCGTGCCGTATTTTTCGCTCAGGCCGCTCGTGCACTTGAACACGCCACCGCCCTGGCCGTCAGCGATGTCCTCACCCAGCACCAGAACGGTCGGATCCGCTGCCATTGCGTCGTCGAGGGCCCATTGAATCGCTTGAGCCTGGCTGATCTTTGCCGGTGCGTTCATTCTGCAACTCCTTGTTCAGCGTAGACATCGATGTCGAGTTCCGAGACATCGGGGAACGGCGAGGCCAGACCGAATTCAACGGCAGCCTCGAAGTCCTCTTTGTTCTTGAGTTCCATAGCTGCAATCTGTTCTTCCGTGGCATGGCCGTTTTCGATCAGCCATTGACGGAATTTCGGCAGCGGGTCGTCGGCAACCGCGCATTCCATCTCTTCTTTCGGAATGTAGTGCGAGTCATCGCCCAGTAGATGGCCACGGAAGCGGAACGTCATGGCTTCGATAAGCGTCGGCCCCTTACCTGCACGTGCGCGTGCGATAGCGTTAGCAGCAGCACCATACATGGCCACAGCATCGTTACCGTTGACCTGCACGCTATTCATGGCATAGGCAACACCACGAGCGGCGATGGACTCGCCCGACGTGCCGAGGTTGAATGCCGTGTGCTCTGCGTACTTGTTGTTCTGGCAAACGAAGATCACGGGCAGGTTCCATACCGATGCCAGGTTCATGGCTTCGTGGAATGCGCCGATATTCGACGCGCCGTCGCCGAAGTTCACCACCGTGACCTGATCCGTCTTCTTGAGGAGCGATGCCCATGCCAGACCGTTGGCGATAGGCAGGCCTGCGCCCACGATTCCCGTGGTAACCGGGAGCCCCGATTCGACGTGCGTGATGTGCATCGGGCCACCCTTGCCCTTACATGTGCCATCGACCTTGCCCATGAATTCGGCAACGAACGGCTTCAGCGGAATGCCCTTCGCGAGCTGATCGTGAATGCCGCGATACATGGTCACCACGTAGTCGTCCTTGCGGAGATTCACGGAGATCGCGCTGGGAATCAACTCCTGACCACGCGTGGGATAGTAAGGCCCGGACAATTGGCCCGCCTTGAACAGTTCGATAAATCGGTCGTCGGCGGTCTTGATGAGATTCGCCTTACGGTAGATGTCGAGCAAGACAGCGGTTGTCGGCTGACTCATATCGTCATTCATGTCTCGTCCTCAGGTTGGTGGAATCGCTAGGCGCGGATTCATTCAATACAAACCAGCGTGTTCGTTTTTTTATTATATGAGTGGGTCCTGGCAGTGGCAAGCGTAATAACCGCTACTCGGTAACAACCCTTAAGTATCTGAGGCTTGCCGATCCCCAAAAGAAAACAGGCTACGTTCTGGCGTTGAACGTAGCCTGTTCATACATCGGTGTTTAACCTAGTAGATTACTCGCCGGCCTTCTATGCTTGAGTGGCAGGAAGCTGATATTGCTCAGGCGAACGACCCGCACCGATTGCGAACGCTTTGTGCATATTTTGCAGAGCCGGCTCGTTCTTACCGAACGTCGAGAACTTAATAATGTTCGCTTTCAGGTTCCTCATCACGTTCATGGAGATCCAGTAATCTTCAGTATCGACGATCTTGATGATGAGGTTTGCGTGATCTTCCGGCGTTCCGCGCGACCACGACTTCTCGGCACCCAGCGACTCACCCTGGCCGCGCCAGAAGCAGCGATAGCGCGTGTGATGCGTACCGACTTCCTTGCCCGGGTAGAGTTGGAAGAACTCGATGGAGTTCAGCGACACCAAGATCGACGTATTCGGGTAGATGTAGTGCACGAGCTGGAAGTCCTGGAAGACCTGGTCATCCCACTGATCTTCCGGAATATTACGCAGACGGTCGATGGTGTGGTTCGGGAATGCCAGACGGTGGTTACGACCGTTCGGCCCGAACGTATCGAATGCCGACACGTTGCCGTACTGGAATGCCAGCAGTTCCTTGTGCAAGATGCCGAAGTGGTAGCCTTCGCAGAATGTGTCGAGCGCGAGCTTCCAGTTCGTATCGATGTGCCAGCTGTGTTCTTTGACCAACTGGGCCGAACCCAGATCCCACGATGCGAAGACCGGAGCGAGATCGCCGAAGATCGTGTCGATGTCTACCTTCACGCCTGCGTGGAGTCCGACGAAGATCATGCCGTACTTTTCATGGCTCGGCAGTTCGACGAGGTTATAGAGCTCCTTGTCGACGTTACCGAACGACGATTCTTCGTAGATCGAACGCAGCTTGCCCTTCAGGTCGAAGCCCCAGCCATGGTACGGGCACGACATTGCTCTGAGCTTGCCCGAGCCTTCCTTGATGCGTGCCGAACGATGGGTACAAGCGTTCAGGAACGCCCGCATTTTACCTTCGTTGTCGCGGACCAGCAGCACGGGAACACCTGCGTCGTCCCACGTGAAATATGTGCCCGGTTCCGGCAGTTCGGAGCTAAAGCCCACGAAGTACGGTTCGTCCTTGAAGATCGTGTTCTTTTCGCCTTCGAACAGTTCCTTATCGCTGTAAACGGCAGTCGGCTGACGATAGATGTCAGGTGCGCTATCCACGGTTTTCGCATCCAAATGGGCCAGGAGTCGTTTGGCCAGCGACTTATAAACTTCCAGGACGTTCATGTCTCTCTCCATTGTAAATGTACTGCTATTATCAGGCACGGCTAGCAGTCGCGCGCAATTCAGTTGACCCATCTAGTCCCAATTATCGCGACCTCTGCTCATCAATGATGAGTTCGGAAGCCCGATATCCAAATGCCATAGCAGGTCCACTCGTGTTTGCCGACACCAGATCCGGCATTGCCGAACAGTCCGCAACACGCAGCCCATTGACGCCACGCACACGAAGGCGCTCATCCAGAACGGAATTCGGATCACGACCCATGCGACAGGTACCCACACCATGCAAGCCACACATTGCAGTGCGCTGGAGATGCTCGAAAATCTGCTCGTCGGATTCGACATCCGAGCCCGGTATCGTTTCGTCACCCAAATACGCGGACAGCGCACGGCTGTTCATGTACTTACGCATATAGCGCACCATGTCGACAGCAGACTGGCGATCTTCGGCCGTGCTCAACCAGTTCGGACTCACTGACGTCGGATCATCTGGATTCGAACTTGTTATGTTGATCTGCCCTTCGCTTCGAAGATTCAGTAACTGACCATAGATCGTCATCCCTGGCACTTTCTGCACTTGATCCGGAACCGGGAAATTATCCGTACCCAATTGGTACGAAAAGCCGCCCATATAAAGCTGGACATCCGGCGTCGAAAGCCTGTCATTCGATTTGATGAATGCACCGACCTCGAACGGTCCAGTCGCCATAGGACCCTTCTTGAGCATGAAGTATTCAGCCATCGATCCAGCAAGACCGATGCCCTGGAACCGATGATTCAAACCCTTATCGTTTTTAAGACGATACGACATCACGTAGCCGAGGTGCTCCTTGAGTCTTTGCCCAACGTCAGGAGAATCATGAATTACCTGAACGCCCGCGCTCTTCAACACTTTTGCTGGGCCTATACCAGACAATTGCAGAAGTTTCGGACTATTCATTGCCCCTGATGAGATAATGACTTCCCGATTACACAGATAGGTGACAGGTCGACCGCTGGCTCGGCATTCAACGCCGGTCACATGCTTGTTCTCATCGAACAGCACTCGATCCACATTGACGTCGGTCACGACCGTCAGATTACGACGACCCAGCACTGGATTGATAAAGGCGTTGGCCGAGGATACGCGCTGACCATTCTTGATCGTGTGGCAGTAATAGCCCACGCCTTCCTGGTCTTCGCGATTCAAGTCTTCCTTGCGGGCCAGTCCCATTTCAACACCTGCCGCAACCATTGCTTCGCTAAGGGTGTATCGGAACTTACCGGGGCTGATATGCAGCGGACCATCCTCACCGCGCAATTCATCTGCACCCAATTCGTGATTCTCGATGGTTTTGAAAACACGTTTCATGTGCTCCCAACTCCAATTCGAGCCAGCCAGTTCTTCCCAACGGTCATAGTCCTCGGGCTGACCGCGCACGTAGATCATGCCGTTGATGGCTGAGCTGCCACCCAAGCCCTTGCCCCGGACCCAAACCTCGCCGCCCCCAAGGTCGGGACGACGCTGCTGCTCCACTGGATAGTGCCAAGCGTGCCTGGGCTTGCTCACGAGTTTCACGATACCCTTGGGCATGTGAACCAGCATCGTGTTGTTGTCACCACCGGCTTCGATCAGCAGAACGGTCATCTTCCCATTCTGCGACAACCTGTTGGCGATCACACAGCCCGCCGATCCCGCGCCGACGATGATGTAATCGTACCTGTTCGTATGGCTCATTTCGCGATCCTGGCGGCGGTTATTTCGTATTCCAACCGCCGTCCACGGTAATGAGCGTACCGTGAACGAACGTTGCCGCATCCGACGACATCCAGAGAACAGCGTCGGCGATTTCGTCGACCGTGCCCAGTCGTTTGACTGAAGTCAGGTTGACCAATTCCTTGTTGAACTCTTCGATGTCGAGCGCCTTTTGGACGAGCGGCGTGACGACCACACCCGGGCAAATAGCGTTGATACGAATGCCCGTCTCTGCGTATTCGACCGATGCCGCTTTGACCATGCCCGCCACAGCGTGCTTCGACGTGATATAGGCCATCGAATTCGGAAGCACGGTCAGCGCCATAGCGGATGCAGTTGCCACGATGATGCCCGAGCCTTGCATTTCCATTTGCTTGAGCGCGTATTTCATGGACAGGAAGACGCCCTTGACGTTCACCGCCATTACGCGGTCGAAATCTGCTTCATCGCATTCAGCGGTGGGGCCAAATTTGCAGTCAATACCTGCGTTAGCGTGCAGGATGTCAAGCGAGCCGAATTCACCGACAATGCGCCTGATAACCGAGTCGATCTGAGCGCCACTCGTCACGTCGAGCAGACAGCCAACGGCGAAACCGCCTTCAGCCTTGAGCTTTTCCGCAGCAGCAGCCGCGGCATCAGCATTGATGTCCGCGACCACGACTTTGGCACCGGCCTTAGCAAAGGCTGCAGCCGTAGCGAAACCAATGCCGGAGGCACCACCAGTAACGAGGACCACTTTACCCGTGAAGTCGTATTTGACGTTCATGGTCTTCCCAGAATTTGGTTAAGGGGCTGAAGCCCCTATCAGACTTACGCGGCTTTCGCTGCGGTAACACGTGTTGCAGCTTGTTCGAGGCCTTCGAACATGAACAGGTAGGCACCGCGCAAGAACGCGTCCGATTCATCGGGCTTGCCCGACGACGTGAGGAAGTTCGAGTGGTAGTGCATGCGGCAACCGCCTTCGATATCTTCGAAGCGTGCGACCGCGCTGTACTCGATCATATCGACCGGTTGCTTGTGAGTCACCGACAGCTTGTACTCGAAGCGCTCCGGATCGATCCAGTCAAGACGCTCGCTGATCGGGTTCGGGAAACCGACGTTGTAGATATGACGGGTCATGCCCATGCCCGAACCTTCGTTGATGACCTTTTCGATCGCGTGCTCGGGATGGTTCGTGGGCCACCAGCCTTCGATGTTACCGAAGTCGGCGAGCAGCGCGAAGATCGTTTCCTTCGGGAACTTGAAGTCGTGGTGAACTTTGATGTCGAACATTATCTCCTCCATTTCTTGATTAATGTATTCGAGGCGCTTTAGACTTTGAGCCAGGGAATAGACGCGCTCTCACGCTCTGAAATGCGATCTCGCCAGTTAGCAAGATGTTGCAACTCAGGTGCGGGCCCCTGCCCAACGAGGGCTCCGAATTCAATAAAGCAGTACAGCAGCAGATCCGCAACCGTCAACTGCGACCCTGCAATGAATTGCCGAGCATCAGCCAACTGCGTGTTGAACCATTCGAGACCTTCCTGGGCCATCTTTTTGTAGGCGTTGGCCACCGTGGGGAAACACCGCACACGATCCCGGAACATATCGTGACCCTCGGCGCCGCGGAATCCAGTCGTCATCGGCTGCACGAGCTGAAGATCGACTCGACGCCACCACATCATGGCTTGAGCCGATTCCTCCGGATTGTTGCCCAGAAGGCGTGTCGTATCAGGGAATGCCGTCTCGAGGTATACGCAAATCGCAATAGTTTCTGCGATGGTTTGACCGTCAGGTAGTTCGAGTACTGGGGTAGTACCCGTCACATTCTTGGACAGAAATGGTGGCAAACGATTATCGCCGGCATAGATGTCGATGTTCTGGACATCAAGATCGATGCCCTTTTCGGCGGCAAACATACGAACCAGACGCGGGTTCGGACCAACGGAACTGTAGAGCTTCATTGCAATTGCCCTGGACGGAGTTCAGCGATTAGAACTGGACGCGCTTCGTGTAGCCGCCGTCGATCACGAGATTCGTTCCCGACGTGTAGGACGATGCAGGGCTCGCGAGGAACACGATGGACTTAGCAACTTCCTCCAGCGTGCCGAAACGACCCGTGGGGCACATGGCCCTGTGTTGGGCGTAGAGTTCGGGCATAGCTTCTTTGATTGCTTCCCAGTTGCCGCCCGGATATTCAGTCGGACCAGGGGAGACCGTGTTCACGCGAATGTCATCCGCCGCCCACAGTTGCGACAATTGTTTGGCGTACGTGAGGATCGCGGCCTTGATCGCATTGAAAGCTTGCGGATAGATGAAAGTCTCGACTGCAGCCGTACTTGACATCAGAATGACCGAGCCGACGCCCGAAGCCTTCAATTGCTCGTGTAGTGCTTCGCAGCTAAGCACTGCAGCCTTCATATCGAGCTTGTAGGTCAGATCCCAATCCATCGTCCCGCCAGTGGAAGACGAGCCCGACGACGATGCGTTGTGAATGAAGATGTCGCAGCCGCCGAGTTCAGCGGCAGCGTCCTTCAGCCACGCTGTGTACGCATCGAGATCGTTCATATCGAGCGCCTTGCCGATGACCTTTCCGCCGAACGCCTTGAGTTCAGCAACCGTGGTTTGAACGCGATCTTGATTGCGCGAAATGAAGGCGACATCGCATCCTTCGGCGGCGAACAGTTCGAGTGCGGCCTTGCCGATGCCACGCGAACCGCCATTTATGATGACCTTTTTACCCTTCAGACCCAAATCCATTTTCTTCCTCTCCTTGAGCACTATCTAGTTAGGCGACACGCGCCTGTTGCACCTGATCGCCACGACCCCAAGCGATGCCACGCTTCAGGATTTCATAAAACACCGGAACGTCCCACGCGCACTTTTGCACCTCGGGCCAGTACTCCACGAGGGGTTGCATGTCGTAGTGACCACGGCAGTGGCCCAGCGTGAAGTACAGAACCGAGCCCTCGCCCAGCGGACGTCGATACAAAACCGGATGGCGGGCCGCCGTCCAGTCGCGCCGAGCAAATCCGGTGGCTTCGCCCTCGAACGACGTATCGAGAAGCACATGCAGTTCCGCGTGAACGTCGGACAGATACAGTTCGTCAGAGACCTCGAAGGGTTCAAGCCCCTGCGTCATCGGGTCCTCGGAATCCGCGACTTCAACCAGGTAGGGGCCAATGGGAGGATGAGAGATGAACTGCGAGCCCAGTGTCTCCATAAAATGCGGAGCCAGCTTGGGCGAATCGACCTCTCCCGTGGACAGGAATCGCAGAATCGATGCTGTTCCATGCAGGGCAAACCAGCGACCACCGCCCTCGACCCATGCGCGCAACGCCTCTTGCTGATCCAGCGAGGGCACCACGTCACACGTATAGGTCACCAGAAAGTCGGCGGCCCGAATGGCTTCGAGGTTCGAATAGTCTTCGAAGACGCGCACGCGAATGCGTTCGTCTTCCGCGAGAAGCTTCAGTATTTCCAGACGGGCGAAGTCGATGTCGTGGAACTTCCCCGCGGCCACAAACACGCAGTTGATGCGCTTGTTCTCGGATTTGCCAGATACCGCCCAAGCCGGTGTCGTTGTACTCATTTGCTTTTATTCGCCCGCCTTGATAATCGGATTCGTACCATCCCACGACCGCGCCGCGGCCTTCATGACGTCAAAGTACGCCAAGCCTTCTGGCATCAACTGGATTAGCTCGACCATATGCCCCTGTCCACCGCCCGCGTCCACGTAGATCGCGCCGCCACCACCGACTAGATCGACTTCCTGTTCGATTTGAATGCCAGCGTCAACGCAGATTTGACGCGCCTTCTTGATGTCTTCGACAACGACACAGACGTGGTGCAGTCCTTCACGATTCTCGTCCAGCCACGACTTGTAGATCGACGGCGTGTCGTTGTGCTGCTCGATGATCTCGATCTGAATGTCGCCCCAATAGCCGATATATACCGAGAAATCGATATTTGCGTTCTCGCCACGGTACAGAGTCCTGATGGTCTGGATATGGTCCAAAAGATAGAACGGGCCGACGCCCATCGTTTCCGTCCAGTAGCGCAGTTCCGCTTGAACGTCTTTGGGCACGAATGCCAATTGCATCACGTCGCCGAGCTTCGAAATAAGGTTGTTGACGTTATCCATTGTTTGTCCCCTTCTGTCCTGTACGACTACTCTTGTGTTGCTTTGGCAATCGATGCCTGAATTTCGGCGTTCGTCGGATTGCGACGCAACGTCAGACCGCCGTTGACCTGCAGGTTCTGGCCGGTCATGAAGCATTCGTCCGACGACAGCCACACGGCAGCCGCAGCGATGTCTTCCTTGGTTCCGATACGGCCAAGCGGATAGCACGACAGAAACGCGTCGAACATACCGGGAATGTCTTTGGCCGCCGACGTCATCGGCGTTTCCGTCAGACCAGGCGAAATAGAGTTCGCACGAATGCCGTATTGGCCGTACTCGTTGGCGACCGTGCGCAGCAAGTGATCGGTACCTGCCTTCGTGCCCATATATGCGGCATGATTTTCCAGCATGATCGTCGCGGTGGCCGACGAAATCTGGATGATCGAGCCGCCGTTTGCCTTCATATGGGTAACGGCTGCTTGGCAGAAGTAGAAAGGGCCCTTGAATTGCAACGCCGTCATTTGATCGAGTTCCTCGACGGTTGTTTCTTCGAGGCTCTTCAGGAGGCCCCAGCCCGTGGCGTTCACTGCGACGTCCACCGCCCCCTTCCCGCTGAATGCGGAAGCGCATTCGAAAAGCGCCGTCACATCATCCTTGCGCGTGATGTCTGCAACGTGCGCGACACCACCGATCTCAGAGGCAAAGCGCTGGAGTTCGCTTTCGTGACGGCCCGCGACCACGACTCGGGCACCCTCGTTGGCAAAGCGACGGGCGATGACCTGGCCCATGTTGTCTCGACCTGCAGCACCGAAGACAATAGCGACCTTACCTTCCATGGATTTGTTGGTCATACCGGACCTCCGAATACGCTCGATGCGTTGTCGATGACAAGTTGTGCGCCATTGATATGGCGCGATTCATCCGAAGCCAGGAAGAGCACGAGATTGCCCACGTCTTCGGGGTGGCCGATATTGGGCACGCCGGTTCCGACTACCGATTCCAGTAGCGGTGTTTCGATTTGACCTGGAGCAATCGAGTTGCAGCGAATCTTGTAGCCTTTGTCGCGGCAATGAACTGCAACCGAGCGAGTCAGGGACGACACTGCGCCTTTGGCTGCTGCGTAGCTGATGACGCCCGGAAAGCCTTGGATGGCCGATTGCGATGCCACATTGATGATCGATCCGCCACGCTCCTTCATCGCCTCGATGGCGAACTTGCAGCCGAGGAACGTGCCTTCGTTGTGAATGGCGTTGATGAGTCGGTAGGTTTCCAGCGTCGTGTTCTCGATGTCGGAAACGATCACGATACCGGCGTTGTTCACCAGAATGTCGAGACCGCCAAGACTGAGCGCCGCGCCAATGGCTGCTGCCCAATCGGCTTCCGAACGTACGTCTTGCTTGACGAATACACCACCAACTTCGGCAGCAACAGCCCGGCCTGCTTCCTCGTTGACGTCTGTGACCACAACCTTGGCACTCTCACGGGCCAGTGCAATTGCATCCGCGCGTCCGAGTCCGGAACCAGCACCCGTTACCAGTGCTACCTTGCCTTCTACACGTGCCATGTCTACCTCCATATTCGAGTCGTCACACCGGGCGGGCGATATTAGGAGACCCCGACTATCTACTCCAGTGTGACTTACCCTTATCTGTTATCAATGTTGTTAGCTATATGTAGCATTCGCTTTTACTGCGTCGCTGGCTTGAGTCTTAACTTCTTTTGGCGACTCCTTCTTACCGCCCTTGACCTCGCGGTTGAGCAGAAAGTGCGACAAAGCCGGAATCAGTATCAATGCACCCAGCATGTTCCATACGAACATGAAGGTCAGCAGAATGCCCATGTCGGCTTGAAACTTGATCGGAGACCATGCCCACGTCACAACACCCGCAGCTAGCGTCACTCCAACGAGCGCGATCACCTTTCCAGTGAATGCCAGACTGCGCACGTAAGCCTGTGCCAGCGTGTAGCCCTGACGTTGTTGTGCCAATTGCACAGACAGCAGGTACAGAGCGTAGTCCACACCGATACCGACACCGAGTGCGATCACGGGCAGCGTTGCCACTTTCACGCCGATGCCCAGCTGCACCATCAATGCTTCAGCCAGCGACGATGTCAGGATCAGAGGCAGAACCGCGACCACCACTGCACGCCATGAGCGGAACGTGACCAGGCATAGCAGGATAACGGCACCGTACACGTAGAACAGCATCGTGCGGTTCGCTTCCTTAACCACGATGTTCGTAGCTGCTTCCACGCCTGCGTTACCGGCAGCGAGTAGGAACTGACGATCCGGGGTCGTATGTTCGGCTGCAAACTTCTCAACGACACCAATCACCCGATCCAGCGTTTCAGCCTTGTGGTCGGAAAGGAATGCTTCAACCGGTGCAATTGAACAGAAGCGATTCAGGTATTCCGAATTCCAATTAATTGCGTTGCCAATCTGTGCGTCTTCCACACGTTGATTGTCTGCAATCGAAATCCATTTCGGATTACCTTCATACGAGCCGGACACGTATTGGCGCATTTGACCAGCCAGCGATTCCGTCTTTTGCACGCCCGCAATCTGCGCCAGTTGCCAATCGAGACGGTCGATTTCGTTCAGGTTGTGAACAGTGCCGCAGCCGTCGTTCTTCGTCTTCACCATAACGGCCAGAACGTCAGACGAAACACCGTAATGCGACGTGATATAAGCGTTATCCTTGTTGTAGCGCGAATCCGCACGCAATTCCGGAGCGCCCGGATCAATGTCACCGATCTTCAGTCCTTCGCCACCAATATAACCAGCGACACCCAGAATGAGTGCAATCATGATTGCGCCCGTTGCCCATTTGCGATCCGTGAATCGAACGAGCGAACCCAGCAGACCGCCGACCTTGACGTTGTCCCCCGAACCCGCTGCATCAGCTTGACGCTTTGCCGCCTTCTTCGAAACACCGACGTACGACAGCAGAATCGGAAGCAGAATCAGGTTCGTGAAGATCAGGACGCCCACACCCATCGAGGCCGTCATTGCCAGTTCACGGATGACGGGAATGTCGATCACCATCAGAACGGCGAAGCCAACCACGTCAGCAAGAAGAGCCGTGAGACCGGGCAGGAACAGGCGCCGGAATGTGTAGCGAGCGGCCACCCACTTGTGCGTGCCACGGCCAACGTCGGTCATGATGCCGTTCATCTTCTGTGCGCCGTGGGAGACCCCGATAGCAAAGACCAAGAACGGAACCAGAATAGAGAACGGATCGAGATCGATGCCCATCTTGGCTACGGCACCAAGCTGCCAGACCACGGCGATGGTCGAGCACGTCAGAACCAGAGCCGTCGAACGAACGCAGCGCGTGAACCAGAAAATAATGACTGCGGCGACCGCTGCGGCGACCAGGAAGAATCCCATCACCTGGTGGAGACCCGTGATCAGGTCACCTGCCATCTTGGCAAAGCCAATAATGTAGATTCGGACAGGAATCGTGCCCGGCGTACCGGCTTGATACTTCGCACGAATCGCGTCCAGACGATTCGAGATGTCCGCATAATCGACGCTCTTACCATCTGCATCCACTGCCATCAGCGGGATGTTGATGAGAGTCGAATGACGGTCGTTCGAGATCAGCGATCCTTCAACCCCGGCACGAGCTGCATTGACACGCAGGTTCTCG
This sequence comes from Paraburkholderia sp. BR14374, assembly GCF_040948685.1. Taxonomy (NCBI): domain Bacteria; kingdom Pseudomonadati; phylum Pseudomonadota; class Betaproteobacteria; order Burkholderiales; family Burkholderiaceae; genus Paraburkholderia; species Paraburkholderia sp. BR14374. Next base: position 96,138 of record NZ_JBFPKF010000003.1, read on the forward strand.
ATAGTGCGGGTCGAGCCGTCATAGTCGTTCGGAAGAACCGGGCCACCGACGAAGCCTTCTTCCGTTACTTCAGTCCAACGCACGACCGGCGTCATGATCGACTTCATCCACGATCGGTCAACGCCCTGGAGCAGGAAGATCTCGTCGTTGATCTTGGCGAACGTATCAAGGAATGGCTTGTTGTAGATGTCGCCTTTCGGATTTTCCACCACCACGCGAATCGAATCACCGAGACCGCTCAACTGATCGCGGTTCTCCAGATAGTTCTGAATATACGGGTGATGCGTGGGCAGCATCTTGTCGAAGCTCGCGTTCACCGTGAGATGACGAAGCTGATATCCGAAGAAACCGGTCACCAGAACGCAAAGCAGGACAATCAGCATCCGGTTGTTGAAGATCAATCGTTCGAGCAGGTTCCCAGACTTATTATTGAAGTCTTTAGGATCGGATATGACTTCCATATCCTGATCATTTGATGAAATAGCCATGCGCTTTTAAACCTTGAAGAATAATCGAATCCAGAACGCGTTATTTGAACGTTTCCGCGCGCACACCGTCAGAACCGACGAAGATCACATTCGAATTCTCATCCGACGTGACGCTGTAAAACGCCATAGGCTGCTTGGACTTGATCCGGGCAAACGTCGCGCCGTGATCGACGCTCATACGAATCGTGCCGTCCTGAAGCACAATAAAGATACGGCCGTCAGGCGTCACCGTACCGCCAGTAATACCGGCATTGCTCTCGATGTCGATACGATCCCAGCTCACACCGTTGTCCGTGCTCCGATATAGAGCACCACGCATTCCGTAAGCAATCATGTTGGAGCCATCGGTGACCAAACCAAACAGCGTTCCCTTGTAGGGCGTGTGAATGGCCTCGAACTTGGACGCCCCAGCGTTGTAATGCCAGATCGTGCCCTGCTCGCCCGTCAGGTAGATGTTGCCGCCCTGACCGTGGATCGAATAGAGATGGAGTTCGTCGTTGTTCTCGATGTGATCCATCCAAGGTTGCCAGGTCTGACCACCGTCCACCGTGTGATAGAGCCGATTGAATGCCCCGATCACGAATCCTTCCTTCGCGTCCTTGAAGTACACGTCTAGAAGTGCGAGCGTGCCGCCTTCATCCTGGTGGATTTTCTCTTTATCCGCGTAGTCCTTCATGGCCGGCTCATCTTTGGCCTTGTCTTGATAAATTTTCAAGGCTGCAGCACCGGCCTGACGACCGTCTAGCTGCTTCGACCAGGTCTGACCGCCGTCCGCAGTGTGGAGAACGACACCGCCGTGGCCGACTGCCCAGCCGTTGTTCTCGTCAATGAACTTGACCGCCGTAAGGTCAGAACTGACCTGCATAGGGGCTTGATTCCAGTGCTGCCCCCGATCCGTCGAATACACGACTTGGCCATGGCTGCCCACGGCAACGATGCGATTGCCGACCGAAGCAACGCCCATCATGGGCGAAATCGGAGCCCGTGCGCTTTGCAGAGCGGGAACGTCGAGTGGATCCTTATATGCCCCGGCCATAGTCGAGGCGGCAGAGAGGACGAGTGCCGCGCCCACGGTAAGTCTTATAGCACTCGAAAGATAGCGATTCATCGCGATTGTCTCCTTGATACCGCGCCTGAATTAGTAGACCGTTGCGCTGACAATGACAAACCAACGCGTCGGTTTCTTTTTGAAAGACTACTCCCGGGGGTCGCAATGCAGATATTGGGGTATCCCCTACGACCCGCAATCAAAGAAGCAAAAGAGGTCTGTCCATAAGGCACAGACCTCTTTTCATTGGTGCTCGCGACCCTATTACGTGCCTAGATCACGCAGCGGGTGTTGATCTACAGACCACGGAGAGCTAAGAGAATGTTTGACGTGCTCGGGCCGGACCTCTTCGTGGCCGTGGAGCTTCCACGTGGGATTCTTGTCTTTGTCAACCAGCAGTGCACGAACGCCTTCGCAGAAGTCGCCCTCATCGATAGCGCGATACACAGCGTCAAGCTCCATGCGAAAGCACTCTTCCAGGGTCTGATTCCGACCACGCAAAAGCGCCTCACGGGTAACAGCCAACATCAGAGGCGAGCAATGCGTAAGCGCTTCGAGTGCGGCTTCGAGCCATGCGCGATCTCCCTCCGTATGCGTGAGCTTCAGATCTCCCTCGATAGATGCCTGGATTTCGCTAATACTCAGCGACGAATGGAAGTGACGGCCGATAAGATGCGCGAAGGACTCGACAACACTCCTGTCACCTCGTACAGCTTTCGTGGCAAAGACGTTGTGCAGCACCTCCAAGACGTCCGAGGCCTCTCCCCATTGTGCGAGCTGTAAGCGCTCTTCGTAGTCTTCGAAGGCGGCGGGCTCAACGCAAACGTCGGCGAGTCCACAAAAGACCGCATCCACGCCGTTCAAGTGAACACCCGTGAGACCCACATAGAGTTCGAAGTCGGCACGCATGCTGGACAGGAATTTCGTGGCCCCAACGTCGGTCAAGAGTCCGATGCGAGTTTCCGGCATTGCGATCTTAGTGCGAGTCGTGGCGACCCGCAGATCACAGCCTTGCGCGAGACCCATGCCGCCACCCATCGTGATGCCATCCATGAGGGCGACGACGGGCTTGACGAACCGATGGATAGCGTAGTCGATGCGGTATTCGTCGACGAAAAACTGCGCCCAGCCTTGCGGGCCATCGCGGCGGCCTTCCTTGGCGTCGACGTACAGCGTACGAACGTCACCACCAGCACAGAAACCCTTGACGCCAGCGCCTTCAAACACGATAGCCAGTATCTCTTCGTTATTGGCTGCCAGTTCAAGGAGGCGTTCGATTTCGAGAATCATGCCGTGCGTCAGCGAGTTCAGCGCCTTGGGCCTGTTGAGCGTGATGATGCCGACACGGTTCACAACGCGAAACAGAATCGACTGTTCGATGGTGGCCGGTGCTTCGTTAATGACTGCGTTCATGGCGGGTTCTTAGCTGACGAGCTGGCGAGCGATGACGATGCGTTGGACTTCGCTCGTGCCTTCATAAATCTGCGTAATCCGGGCATCCCGGTAATGGCGCTCAACCGGGTAGTCGTTGAGGTAGCCGTAACCACCGTGGATCTGGATAGCAGACGAGCAGACGCGCTCCGCCATTTCCGAAGCGTAGAGCTTGGCTTGCGAAGCCTCTGACAGACACGGCTTACCCAAGGTGCGCAGACGCGCTGCGTGGTGCACCAAATGGCGTGCAGCGTTGATTTCGACTTGCATGTTGGCCAGCATGTTGGCCATCGATTGGTGCCCGATAATTGCCTGGCCGAACTGCTGGCGTTCATTCGCGTATTTCACTGCAGCTTCGAACGCGGCCCTCGCGATACCCAAGGCCTGTGCGGCGATACCGATACGACCACCTTCCAGACCTGACAAGGCGATCTTCAGACCATCCCCCCGGCGACCGAGCATCGCCGATTCAGGTACCGTGCAGTCTTCGAGCAGCACCGGACACGTGTCACTGGCCTTGATCCCCATTTTCTTTTCCGGGTGGCCGACGATGAACCCAGGAGTCGAGGTCGGGACGACGAACGCCGACAACCCCTTCTTGCCCAGCTCCGGATCGGTGACGGCGAAAACGATGGCCATAGCCGCGCGCGAACTGTTGCTAACGAACTGCTTGCTGCCGTTGATAACCCATTGGCCATCCTTGAGCACGGCACGCGTCCGGAGATTGTGAGCTTCAGAGCCCGCCTGAGGCTCGGTCAGGCAAAACGCGCCAATGGCGGTACCTTGCGCCAGCGCTGCTAGCCAAGTGGCCTTCTGTTCGTCGCTACCATACGTCAGGATCGGCCCGCAACCCACCGAATTGTGGATACTCATCAGAGCCGCCGTCGAGGCGCAACCGACAGCAATTTCTTCGATGGCCAACGCATAGGCCGTGTAGTCGGTGTAAGAGCCACCTTGGTCTTCCGGGACTACCATGCCTAAGAATCCGAGTTCGCCCATCTGGCTCACCACCTCATCGGGTAGCCGTCCGTCACGATCCCACTGCCCGGCTTTAGGGGCCAGTTGTTCAGTTGCAAAATCGCGCGCTGCGTCGCGAATCATGCGCTGTTCTTCTGTGTAGAAATCATCCATGTCGCTGTGCTCCCCTCCTATGCGTTCTAAGAAAGAAGAGCCCACCACGTGCTCTTCTTTTGAGTGGCTTAGCCGAGTGCGGCGACCAGTGCCGGGACTTCGGTAAACAAGTCACCGACGAGGCCGTAATCAGCGACGGAGAAGATCGGAGCCTCTTCGTCCTTGTTGACGGCTACGATCACCTTCGAGTCTTTCATACCGGCCAAGTGCTGGATAGCGCCCGAGATACCGACAGCAATGTACAAACCGGGAGCGACGATCTTGCCGGTTTGGCCAACCTGGTAGTCGTTCGGCACATACCCCGAATCCACAGCCGCGCGAGACGCACCCAAAGCAGCACCCAGCTTGTCAGCCAGCGGTGTCATGACTTTCGCGTAGTTTTCGCCTGAGCCAAGTCCACGACCACCGGAGACAATGATCTTTGCGGACGTGAGTTCCGGCCTGTCGAGCTTCGTGATTTCACGGCCAACGAATTGCGAAAGGCCGCTGTCTGCTGCCGCATCGAGCAATTCGACGGCAGCGCTGCCGCCTTCAGCAGCAACAGCGTCAAACGCCGTCATACGAACGGTGATGACCTTGATCGGATCGATGGATTGCACCGTCGCGATCGCATTGCCCGCGTAAATTGGACGTTCGAACGTGCTTGCGTCCACCACAGCGGTGATGTCGCTGATCTGCGCGACGTCGAGCTTCACGGCGATACGCGGCGTGACGTTCTTGCCCGCTGCCGTGGCCGGAGCGAGGATGTGCGAGTAGTCCTTCGCAATCGCGAGAACCGTCGCTTCGACGTTTTCCGCGAGCCCCTGTTCGAGTTGCGGCGCGTCGGCGAGGAGCACCTTCGCAACGCCTGCGATCTTGGCTGCGGCGTCGGCAGCAGCTTGCGCGTTGTGGCCCGCGACGAGCACGTGCACGTCGCCGCCAAACTTCTGTGCTGCAGCGACCGTGTTCAGCGTCGCCGCCTTGATCGACTGATTGTCGTGTTCGGCAATAACCAGAATCGTCATGTTCGTTTTCCTCAGAGGACCTTGGCTTCATTACGAAGCTTTTCGACCAGGGCCGCAACGTCTGGGACCTTCTGGCCAGCACTGCGTTTCGCCGGTTCTGCGACCTTCAGCGTCTTCAAGCGCGGGGCCACGTCAACACCCAGATCAGCGGGGCTCGTGACGTCCAACGGCTTCTTCTTGGCCTTCATGATGTTGGGCAGCGTGACAAAGCGCGGCTCGTTCAAGCGCAGATCGGTTGTTACCACAGCAGGCAACGAGAGCGAAAGCGTTTCTTCACCACCATCGACTTCGCGCGCCACTACAGCACGACCCTCGGCGACCGTGATTTTTGCCGCGTACGTGGCCTGCGGGAGACCTGCGAGTGCCGCCAGCATCTGGCCCGTCTGGTTCGAGTCGTCATCAATCGCCTGCTTGCCCAGCAGCACGAGCTGGGGTTGTTCCTTGTCGATCACGGCCTTCAGTAGCTTGGCAACGGCCAGTGGCTGAAGCTCTTCGTTGGTGTCGACGAGAATCGCACGGTCAGCGCCGATTGCCAGTGCCGTGCGCAGCACCTCTTGGGACTGTGCGGTACCTGCGGAGACAACCACCACTTCGGTGGCCGTCCCTGCTTCTTTGAGTCGCACGGCTTCTTCGACGGCGATTTCATCGAAGGGATTGATGGCCATCTTCACGTTGGCCAGTTCAATGCCTGTTTGGTCCGTTTTCACACGGACCTTGATATTGGCGTCAACGACGCGCTTGACTGCTACGAGGATCTTCATAGATTCGGTCTCCATTGACTGCCGGCCGATTACCACTCGAACTTCCACTCGGGGGCGCGCTTTTCCAGGAAGGCGTTGACACCCTCGCGCTGATCCGGACCGCTGAACAGGTCAACGAAACGCTCGCGCTCGACAGCCAGCGCGGCCGCACGCGGTACGCCGTTGCGTGCTTGATGAATCAGTTGCTTGCAGAACACGTTGGCTTGCGGGCTGTTCTTCATCACGCGCTGTGCCATGGCCAACGCCGCTTCCAGCGACTTGCCGGTTTCCACGACCTCCTCCACGAGACCGATACGCAGCGCCGTTTCGGCGTTCACGCGTTCGCCCGTGAGAATCATGCGCTTGGCCCAGCCCTCGCCAACCAGCCAAGGGAGGGTCTGCGTGCCGCAACCAGCGGGAAGCAATCCAACGCCTGGTTCCGGCAATGCCATTTGTGCATGCTGTTCTGCGATACGGACGTCGCATGACAAAGCGCATTCCAAGCCGCCACCCATCGCGTAGCCGTTGATAGCAGCAATCACGACAGCACGGGCCTTCGAGAGCGCTTCCATTGCGGTACCAAAAGCCGAGGCCGCAATCAGCGCCGATTCCTTCGAACCCGACGCGAATTGATTCAGGTCCGCGCCTGCCGAGAAAAACTTCGGTCCTTGTCCCGTGACGACGATCGCGCGAACGCGTGCATTTGCGTTTAGCTGGCCGACGTACTCGCGCATCTGTGCCAGCATCTCCGGCGTCCATGCGTTTGCCGGGGGGCGCGCCAGCGTGAATTGAGCGATGGAGCCGTCGTTGTGAAAGCTTAGTTCGATCATAATTGGGGAAATAAAGAGCAAGCAGATTCAGACAGATAGGAGATCACAGGGTCTCCACGAGCGGAGACCGTGTCAATGAGCTATCAGCCCATACGGTACAGATTGATAACTGCGGAGAAGTCCAGGTTACCCGAACCGCGCGAGGACAGCGTTTGATATAGCTGCTGGGCAATGGCACCCATATACGCAGGTTGCTTTGCCGACCGTGCAGCGTCTGCGGCGAGACCCAAGTCCTTCAACATCAGATCAGTGCCGAAGCCGCCCGTATAACCCCTAGTGGAAGGCGCGGTTTCAACAATGCCCGGATAGGGGTTGTAGGTCTCGGAAGACCACGAACGGCCCGTCGAGGTATTCATGATTCCGGCCAGCACTTGGGGATCGATGCCCAGCGATTCACCGAGTGACATGGCTTCAGCCGTACCCGCCATGGTGATGCCCAAGACCAGGTTGTTGCAGATCTTCGCGACCTGCCCCGTACCGACGCCACCGCAGTGCACGATGTTCTTGCCCATGCACTTCAGGACTGGCGTCACGGACTCGAATTGCTCGTCAGAACCGCCGACCATAAACGTCAGGGTCCCGGCTTGCGCACCACCCGTGCCACCCGAAACAGGCGCATCCACAAAGGTCAGGCCTCGCTTTTCTGCAGCTTCTGCCATGACGCGCGACGTGTGCGGATCAATGGTGGACGAATCAATAATCGTCACGCCATTGTCGCAGCCAGCAAACACGCCATCGTCTGCCGTCAGCACCGAGCGGACAATCGCAGCGTTCGGCAACATGGTGACCACGGTCCTTGCACCTTTAGCCGCGTCCTTGGGACAAGCCGCGACCTGGGCGCCCGCATCACGTGCAGCTTGTACGGCGACGGCGCTCAGGTCGAACACTGTGACCTCGTGTCCTGCTTTGATGAGATTGGCGGCCATCGGGCCACCCATGTTACCCAGACCGATAAAACCGATTTTCATTTCCGTCTTCTCCGGGGGCTTACTTCAGGCTGATGGTCGTGTTCACGCCATCGTTCACCGTCTTGTCATCGAACCAGCGAGCCGTGACGGTTTTCGTTTGCGTGTAGAACTGCACAACTTGCTTGCCATACGGGCCGAGGTCGCCGAGCTTCGAACCGCGCGAACCGGTGAACGAGAAGTACGGAACGGGAACCGGGATAGGAATGTTGATACCGACCTGACCGACGTCGATTTCGGCTTGGAACTTGCGAGCCGCAGCACCCGATTGAGTGAACAGGCCTGTGCCGTTGCCGAACGGATTGGCGTTCACCAGAGCGATTGCCTGATCGAGCGTATCCACCGTGAGAACCACCAGCACCGGGCCGAAGATCTCCTGCGTGTAGATGTCCATGTCGGTCGTGACGTCCGAGAAGATCGTCGGGCCAACGAAGTTGCCTTGCTCGTATCCCGGGACCACGACATTGCGGCCATCGAGCAGCAGAGTGGCGCCCTGGGCAACCCCACTGTCGATCAGGCCCACAACACGGGCCTTAGCGGCCTTCGATACCACCGGACCAACGTCCGTACCTGCTTCAACCCCGGCATTGACCTTGAGCTTCTTCGCCTTCTCCACGATCTCGGGGAGCCATTCCTTGCTCTCACCAACGAGGACCACCACGGAGGTTGCCATGCAACGCTGTCCAGCTGCACCGAAACCGGCACCGGTCAGCGCATTGGTGGTTTGTTCGCGGTTTGCATCCGGGAGCACCACAGCGTGGTTCTTCGCACCCATCATGCACTGCGCGCGCTTGCCGTTGGCGCTTGCGAGGTTGTACACGTGGGTACCCACCGCGGTCGAGCCCACGAACGACACGGCCTTGATATGCTCGTGCGTGCACAGTGCGTCCACCGCAGTCTTGCCGCCGTGAATGACGTTCAGAACGCCCTTGGGCACCCCGGCCTTGATGGCCAGCTCCACGAGCATCATGGTGGACATCGGGTCTTGTTCGCTGGGCTTCAGGACGAAGGTGTTACCGCAGACGATTGCCATCGGGAACATCCACAGCGGGATCATGGCCGGGAAGTTGAACGGCGTGATGCCGGCGCAAACGCCGATAGGCTGCTGCAGCGTGTACGTATCGACACCGCCGGCAACATTTTCGGAGAATTGACCTTGCTGCAGGGTACCCACCGAGCATGCGTGCTCGACGACTTCGAGGCCACGGAAGATGTCGCCTTCCGCATCGGGAATCGTCTTCCCCTGCTCTGCCGTCAGGACCTTCGCGATTTCCGACATGTTTTCGCGAATCAAAGCCTGGAACTTCAGCATGATGCGCATACGTGCACCGATAGCCGTGTTCTTCCATGTCTGGAATGCAGCGTGTGCCGAGTTGATGGCTTCGTTGATTTCGTCTTCGGTTGCGAAGGGAACGCGGGCCAGTACTTCTTGCGTAGCCGGGTTCACGACGTCACGGAATTCCGTGGTCTTGGATTCAACGAACTCGCCGTTGATGAGCAGCTTTACTGTTGGCGTTGCAGTCATGTTTCGTCTCTAAGGTTGTGTTTCTGCCCGTGTAGGGCCGCGGGGGTTTCAATCAGTGGTCAGTGTTCTACAGCCTTCACCATGTCTTCGATGACCTTTTTGGCATCACCGAAAACCATCATGGTTTTATCCATATAGAACAGTTCGTTGTCGAGCCCAGCGTAGCCGGATGCCATGGAACGTTTGTTCACGATCACCGTCTGCGCCTTGTACGCCTCGATGATCGGCATGCCAGCAATCGGCGACTTCGGGTCAGTCTTTGCTGCAGGGTTCACCACGTCATTGGCACCCAGCACCAGCACCACGTCGGTCTGCCCGAATTCGCTGTTGATGTCCTCCATCTCGAACACCATGTCGTACGGGACTTCAGCCTCCGCCAGAAGGACGTTCATGTGACCAGGCATGCGGCCCGCAACGGGGTGAATTGCATAACGAACATCCACACCTTTTGCTACGAGCTTATCCGTCAGCTCCTTCAGCGCGTGCTGTGCACGAGCCACGGCAAGGCCATAACCGGGGACGATAACGACGGATTCAGCATTGCCTAGCATGAATGAGGCATCGTCAGCGGAACCCGATTTAACCGCGCGTTGCTCTTTGGAGCCCGTGTCAGCAGCCGAAGCCTCCGCGCCAAAGCCGCCGAGAATCACGCTGAAGAACGAGCGATTCATCGCCTTGCACATGATGTACGAGAGAATCGCACCGGAGGAACCGACCAAGGACCCGGCGATAATCAGCATCGCATTGTTCAAAGAGAAACCGATACCCGCTGCAGCCCAACCCGAGTACGAGTTCAGCATCGACACCACCACCGGCATATCTGCGCCACCGATGGGGATGATGATCAATACGCCAAGCACGAACGCAATGGCGGTCATGATCAAAAACGGCGTCCACGCTTGCGTCAGGAAGAACATCGTGCCGAAACCCAGCATGGCCAATGCCAAGACCAAGTTCGCCAGGTGCTGACAGGGGAACGTAACTGGTGCGCCTTGGAAGAGACGGAACTTGTACTTGCCGCTGAGCTTGCCGAAGGCAATGACCGAACCCGAGAACGTGATAGCACCAACGAAGGTACCAATCACGAGTTCGATTCGATTGCCGAAAGGCAGAAATCCGAGTTCTCGACCTTCCTCGACAAGACCAAAGGCCTGAGGCTCCGAGACCACAGCGTAGGCGATGCACACAGCAGCCAAGCCGATCAGCGAGTGCATGGCCGCCACGAGTTCCGGCATCTTCGTCATCTCGACGCGCTTGGCCAGCAGGGAGCCCACGGTACCGCCAATCAACAGCGCCAGCACCAGCAAGCCCATTCCCGTTTCGAGATCAGCGCCGAGTTCCAGACTGCGCTTGCAAATCAGCGCCGCCGTGGTAAAGACGGCAATAGCCATCCCCAACATACCGAACGCATTGCCCTGACGAGCTGAGCGGGGATTCGACAGGCCCTTGAGTGCTTGGATAAAGCACACAGAGGCCGCCAGGTACAGCAAGGTCACGACATTCATGCTCATCATGCACCTCCCTTCTTTTTAGCCTTGAACATTCCGAGCATGCGGCGGGTGACCAGAAATCCGCCGAAGACGTTCACAGCGGCCAGAAACACTGCAGCGGTACCGAAGTACCTCGCCTGATGGTTTGTTGTCAGCGCGGTGGCCAGCATTGCGCCAACGATCACGATCGCCGAAATTGCATTGGTCACGGCCATCAAGGGCGTATGCAGTGCAGGGGTGACATTCCACACCACGTGATAGCCGACGTACACGGCCAGCACGAAGATGGAGAGATTGATGACTGTATGGCTGATGATTTCCATGTCGATTTTCCCGGCCCTTAAGCGGCCTTGCGCATCAGTGAACCATCGCGGGTCAGCAAAGTTGCGGCCACGATGTCGTCTTCCAGGTCAATATTCAGTTCCGTGCCTTTGGTGATCAGCTTCAGGAAGTCCAGGAGGTTACGGGCATACAAAGCCGAAGCATCCGAGGGCACCTGAGAGGCCAGATTCGTGTACCCGCAAATGTTGACGCCTGTGTGCGTAATCACCACCTCATCGACTTCGGAGAGTGGGCAGTTACCACCACGACGGCCAGTAGCCGGATCAACCACAGCGCCCTTACCTGCGGCGATGTCGATAATCACGGAACCAGGTTTCATCGCCAACGCCGTTTCTGCGCTGATCAGCGTCGGTGCATCACGGCCAGGAATCAATGCCGTGCTGATGACGATATCGGCGGCCTTCACGCGCTCGCTTACGAGCTTGGACTGACGGTCAAGCCACGACTTGGGCATCGGACGTGCATACCCACCGACACCCACCGCACATTCGCGCTCTTCGTCAGTTTCGTAGGGGACCTCCAGGAATTTGGCACCCAGAGATTCGATTTGCTCCTTCACCGAAGGCCTCACGTCAGAGGCTTCGATCACTGCGCCCAGACGCTTAGCTGTGGCGATGGCCTGAAGGCCCGCAACGCCAGCGCCCAGAACCAGGACGCGTGCCGCCTTCACCGTACCGGCCGCCGTCATCAGCATAGGCATGAAGCGCGGGTACAAGTCGGCAGCAATCAACACCGCTTTATATCCTGCGATATTGGCTTGCGAGGACAGCACGTCCAGACTTTGGGCCCGGGTCGTCCGGGGAGCGGCTTCCAGTGAGAAAGCCGTAATTCCTGCGTCGGCCAGCACTTGTGCGCGCTCTTTGTTGAACGGATCGAGCATGCCGACCAGCACCGTATCGCGCGGAATGAATTCCAGTTCGCTATCGGTAGGAGCCTGGACCTTCAACACAATTTGCGCGCGCAGAGCCGTTTCCCCGCTGCAAATGCGACCACCAGCAGCGATATAAGCCTCATCGGTGAAGCTAGCCTCTTTACCCGCCCCGGATTGAATGGAGACAGTATGACCTTGAGCCACCAGCTTCTTGACCGTCTCAGGTGTCGCGGCAACTCGTGATTCGCCTGGGCGGGTCTCTTTCAAAATGCCAATATTCATGCGACCTTCCTCTTCATCGAACGTTGAGCTTCTTTCCAGGCGTAGCCGGCAACCCGAGAGAACTTATCGCCCATCGCGCTTTCACTAACTGCAGTTCCACGCGCCGACCGCGCCTTGACGCCATGCAGAATGGCGGCGAATCGAAACATGTTGAAGACCACGTAGTAGTTGAAATTCGGTACATTGGGGCGGCCCGTGGAGCGTGCATACTGAGCCACGTATTCGTCCTCTGAGGGAATGCCCAAGGCCTTCAAATCGAATTCTGCAATACCGCCTGCAATGTCCGAGGGCAGTCGGTACATCATGGCGTTATAAGCGAAGTCCACTACTGGATCGCCCAGCGTTGAGAGTTCCCAGTCCAAGACCGCCAGCACACGGGGTTCCGTGGGATGGAAGATCAGGTTATCAACGCGGAAATCACCGTGAGTCAGCGATGTTTCATCACGCTCCGGAAGGTTGGCCTTCAACCAAACGATCACGCGATCCATCGCCTCATCGCGGCCTGCATCCTCAGCATCCGTCATGTATTGACTGGACCAACGTTCCAGCTGGCGGGCAACAAATCCGCCACGGCGTCCATAGTCACCTAGAGCCACGGCTTGGTAATCCACGCCGTGCAGCTGGGCCAGCACGCGATTCATTTCCATCGTGTACAGGTGGCGATCCTCGTTGCTGACGCCTTCGAAGGTGGAACCCCAGAAGATGCGGCCCTTCACGAGTTCCATGACGAAGAACGGTGAGCCAATCACCGAAGACTCATCACACTTGCCGTAGATCTTGGGTACCGGGAATCCGGCCTTCCCCAAGGCCGCCATGACGCGCGCCTCCCGCTCAACTGCGTGCGCACCTTTCAGCAGCGTACCGGGCGGCTTTCTCCGCAGCACGTATTCCCTGTTGGGGGTAATCAGGCGGTACGTGGGATTCGATTGACCGCCCTTGAACTGCTCAACCTTCAATGGACCCAGGAAATCTGCAATCTGAATCTCCATCCAACGATACAAGGCCGAAAGGTCGAATTCATGGCCCTGACGTACCGGGCCCGTGCCCGCAAACTTATCTGCGTCAGCCATTCGCGTTCTCCGAAGCGAGAACTGCGTGTTTGATCTTCTTGGCCAGCGACCATTTGTGGACTTCCGTGGGGCCGTCATAGATGCGGAATGCGCGGACCTCGCGGAAGAATCGTTCAACCACCGTATCGCGACTCACGCCCTGTCCGCCCATGACTTGAACGCAACGATCTGCTACACGGAACAGCGCATCGCTCACAGCCACCTTCGCCATGGAGCTTTCCATGGTGCCCAGGTCACCGGTATCCAATACCCCAGCGCACCAGTCGATCATCAACGCCGCTTGCTGCAGGTCGATCATGTTGTCGGCCAACATGAATCCCACACCTTCGTGGTCAATCAAGCGCTTGCCGAAAGCACGCCGTTTCGTCGCGTATGACCCCGCGATTTCTTGGGCACGAATGCCCAAGCCAAGCCAACGCATGCAATGACTGAGGCGTGCCGGGCTCAAACGGACCTGAGCGTACTTGAAGCCCTCATGGACCGCGCCGAGCACCTGCGAGGCGGACACGCGCAGATCGCGAATTTGCATACGGGAATGGCCACCCGGCATCGATGAGTCGATGGTGTCCAGCACGCGTTGAACCTGAATGGCTGCATTCGGAAGCTCGACCAGGAACATGGTCGCCTTGGCAGGTTCGTGGTCTTCGCTGGTGCGAGCCATGATGATGCCGACTTTGGCACCCACCGCGCCCGTAATGAACGTCTTCTCACCGTTGATGACCCACTCTTCGCCTTCCTTGCGGGCCACGGTTTTGATCATCGCCGGGTCCGAACCAGCACCTTCCTGGTCTGCGGGTTCCGTCATGAAGAAAGCTGAGCGTGCATCGCCTGCCAGCAGCGGTGCAAGGAACCGGACCTTCTGTTCCTCATTGGCGACTTTGCCCAGCAGGAACATGTTTCCTTCGTCGGGGGCCATCGTATTGACTGCCGTGGGGCCAAGCGGGGACAAGCCTGAGCACTTGAGCACCGCGGCGGTTTCGACCTGCGTGAGGTGTTCACCATTGGGCAACACGTGAGGCGTCAACACGCCAGCGGCCTTGGCCTTGGCACGAAGTTCCACAACGAGGTCTTCACTGGGGCCATGGGAACCCAGACGGGAATCGCGCTCATAGGGAATTACCTGATCGCGAACGAAAGCCTCAACCCGGGCAGCGATTTCGCGGCTACGCTCAGTAGGACACGGGGTTAACAGCATGTTCATCTCCTCCTATTGTTCACCGACATTGTGGGACAATAATAAAATACAAACGTGATTGTTTCAACTGCTACGATTTGAAAATGAACACAAAAGGACAAACCGGAACTGGATCGAGTGCCGGCGACAAATCTCCGGTCGCAGCCTCCGACGTGGTGTTTTACGGAGTTCTCCGAGGGCTAGAGAATCAGACGTTTGTCCCCGGACAGCGGCTTGTGGAATCGGATTTGGCGTTGACCTTCGGCGTCAGCCGGAACTCGGTGCGGGAGGGGCTTCAGCGTTTGGTCTCTGAAGGCGTGATCGAGCTGCTGAAGCACCGCGGTGCGGTGATTCGAACGCTAGACCTGAGGGATACGATGGCGGTTCTGGATGTCGCAGAATTAATGACTGGCCTCCTCTTGAGGGCGGCGGCAGCACGTCAGGAGCAGTGTCCGGATTTGAAGCAGACTCTGATGCAAAGCCTCGATGACCTTCAGGCAGCCCACGACAGCAGGGATGACCCGACGTTCAATCGGTCTCGCAGGGTCTTGTACCGTGCGCTACTAGATATGGCGAACAACCGGGAGCTACGCCGATTGTTCCCAATGATTGGCATGCCGATTGTGTATGCGCAACACCGGTTGCCGATGCTGCAGCAAATACGCGTCCGTGATTACCGGCGTATGGTTGCCGTTGTCTTGAGTGGGGAACAGGAGGCCGCAGAAGCGCTAGGTAGGCAGCACGTGCAAAACGTCAGCACCTGCATTTGCGACAACTACGCTCGTCAAGTCGTGCGGGAGTAGGTGAACCACGCTCGCGTGTACCCTCAGTTCTCCCGTATCAAGCGCTGCCTCGGCCAGCTAAACGAAGTGGCTGCATCTTCAATGACGCAATGGCGCAACAGACAGATTGGCTCAAAGGCGCGAGGCTGCAGTCAAAGGCCTAAAGATATGCTCTATAATTCGTGCGGCCAGCCTTCCCTCCGTACCCGCCACCGGTGTATCGAACAGGCTGCCATGGAAGTATCCTGTGAGACATGCGTGAATCAGGCTAGCTTCATCGACGATGTCAATGGTCCCACAAACCTCTCGGGAGCTTACCGCGTGGCTCAATGCAGATTGAATACGTGTTCGCGCGAACTCGTTGGCTTCGCTTAGCGTTGCTCGCGATACGACGCCACACCGGTCGGACCACTCCATAGAAAACGTAATGCCATAAAGACGCCGCTTCGTCCCTGCATGCAAAACGTCACACAATAGGGCTTCGAGGTCGGCACGCAAAAGTTCAATTGACGAACCATCAGCGCTGCGATACGGCACGGTGAATGGATCCCACGGCAATGCCGCTCGCTCGAACAATGCGCTTAATAACACGCTCTTGTTTGAGAAATGCCCGTATATAGCTCCGCGAGTCATACCGACAGCGTTAGCGATGTCGTCGAGAGATGTGCGACCCACACCTCGCCGAAAGAACTCGAGTTCGGCACCATCCAGTATTTTGTCACGCGTGACGAGTGCCTGTTGTTGACGTTTTGTCGTTCGGTTCATGTGACACCAAGTCGATACCTCGAGTTCAGGAAATCCGCAGGTCCAGACCGCCTCGGTTTCGGCTCGGGACATCAGCTCATCCACTGCAGCAACAGTGTCGATATTGATATCCAATCGCCGGCCACCCGCCCCTTCCATGTCCGTTGCCCGAGGACACCATGAGCTGCACCAGGCAGGCAAAAGTCAGCTCTTTCATTTTGTGTTAAGGCGACAGACTGCATAAGTCCAGACTCGAGCCCGCCCAAAAATTCTCTTCTTCCAGCACTGACTTCCGCCGGGTGTGCACGCAGCTTTCGCGGCACTCCCAACGGAAATCCACCACCACTTAGCCGCTCGTCAATTGCAGTTCGATGAGCAGATCCTTCGCCGCAACGCGATCGCCTGCCTGTACGTGCACGGCGGCGATCACGCAATCGCGCTCAGCCGCGATATGCGTTTCCATTTTCATCGCCTCGAGTGCAAGCAACGTGCTGCCTGCCGTCACACGCTGTCCGGGTTGAACCGCGACGGCCACCACCGAGCCAGGCATCGGCGCGGCGACATGCAGCGGATTCTCCGGGTCGGCCATCGCGCGGCCCTTGCGCGCCGCCGTCGCCTGCGCGGTGCTGCGCTGCTCGACAGTGGCCGTACGCGATTGGCCATTCAGTTCGAACTGGACCTTCACCATGCCCTCGTTACCGTCGGCATGCTTCCCCTGGAGCGAAACAAGCAGCGTCTTGCCAGCGTCAATATCGACGGCAACTTCTTCCTGCTGTTGCAGTCCGTAGAGGAACGCCGGCGTCGGCAATACCGATGTATCGCTGTACGCGCGCAGGTGCGCATGATAGTCGGCCGTCTGCTTCGGGTACATCAGGTACGAAGCCAGTTGCCGGTCGTCGAGCGGATGCTCGCAGGCCGCCTCGCCCTTCGCACGTGCCGCATCCAGATCGACAGCGGGAATCTGATCGCCCGGCCGGTAGGGCGCGGGCGGCTTGGTGCGCAGCACCTTGCGCGACAGCTCCGCCGGGAAGCCGTCGGGCGGGAAGCCGAGCTCACCCTTGAAGAGCGACACGACCGACTCCGGAAACGCGACGTCCTTCGCCGGGTCGCACACGTCGGCAGCACTGAGGTCGTTCGCCACCATCATCAGCGCCATGTCGCCTACCACCTTGGAGGTCGGCGTCACCTTGACGATATCGCCGAACATCCGGTTCACGTCCGCGTACGCGCGCGACACCTCAGTCCAGCGATGCTCGATGCCGAGCGAGCGCGCCTGTTCGCGCAGATTCGTGTACTGGCCGCCCGGCATCTCGTGACGGTAGACGTCGGCGGTGCCCGCGCGGATATCTGATTCGAACGGCGCGTAGTAACGCCGTACGCCTTCCCAGTACATCGATGCCTCATGCAGCTTCTCGAGGCTGAGCCCCGGATCGCGCTCGCTGCCGGCAAGCGCAGCCGCGATGCTCGAGAGATTCGGTTGTGATGTGAGCCCGCTCATCGCATCAAGCGCACCGTCGACAGCATCGCAGCCCGCCTGGATCGCGGCGAGCGCAGATGCCGCCGAGATACCGCTCGTATCGTGCGTATGGAAGTGCACCGGCAAACCGGTCTCCTCCTTGAGTGCCTTCACGAGTGCCGCGGCAGCCTGCGGGCGGCAGATGCCCGCCATGTCCTTGATACCGAGAATGTGCACCCCGGCCCGCTGGAGTTCGCGCGCGATCCCCACGTAGTATTTCAGGTCGTACTTCGAGCGTGCGGGGTCGAGCAGATCGCCCGTGTAGCAGATCGCGCCTTCGCACAGCGCGCCGCTTTCGCGTACCGCGTCGATGGCGACGCGCATGTTGCGCACCCAGTTCAGCGAATCGAACACGCGGAATACGTCGACGCCCGCACTCGCCGCCTGCTGCACGAAGTAGCGCACGACATTGTCCGCGTAGTTTGTGTAGCCGACCGCGTTCGAACCGCGCAAGAGCATCTGGAAGAGAATGTTGGGCACCCGCTGGCGCAATTGCGCGAGGCGTTGCCACGGGTCTTCCTTGAGAAAGCGCAGCGCCACATCGAACGTCGCGCCGCCCCAGCATTCCATCGAAAACAGCTGCGGAAGCTCACGTGCGTAGAACGGTGCGATCGGCAGCATGTCGGCGGTGCGCATGCGTGTGGCGAACAGCGACTGGTGAGCGTCTCGCATCGTCGTGTCGGTCAGCAGCACCTGCTTCTGCTCGAGCATCCACTGTGCGAATCGCTCCGCACCGAGTTCGCGCAGACGGTCGCGCGTGCCCAGCGGGAGAGCTTCGCTTGTCTCCACGCGAGGCAGCACAGGTTTCGACAACGGCAGCACAGGCACCGAACGGCCCGCCATCTCCGGATGGCCGTTCACACTGGTCTCGCCGAGATAGCGCAGCAGTTTGGTTGCCCGGTCTCGCCGTTTTGTGAACGCCAGCAACTCCGGTGTGCGGTCGATGAAGCGCGTCGTCACCTCTCCACGCCCGAAGGCCGGGTGGTTGATGACGTTTTCGAGGAACTGCAGGTTCGACGCGACGCCGCGAATGCGGAACTCGCGCAGCGCTCGATCCATGCGTCGAATCGATTCGACGGCCGTCGGCGCCCACGTGGTCACCTTGACCAGCAATGAATCGTAGTAAGGCGTGATTTCGGCACCACCGTATGCCGTGCCCGCGTCGAGCCGCACGCCGAAACCCGAGGCGCTGCGGTACGCTGACAGCCGCCCATAGTCGGGCAGGAAGCCATTATCGGGATCCTCGGTCGTGATCCGGCATTGCAGCGCATGGCCAGTCAACGGAATATCGGCCTGTGCGGGCACGCCTGCAGCGCGTTCGGCGACGGCACCGTCTTCAAGCACGCGATCTTCGATGAGGCCGATGCGGCCGCCTTCCGTGATGCGAATCTGTGCCTTCACGATATCGACGCCGGTGATCATTTCCGTCACCGTATGCTCGACCTGAATGCGCGGATTCACCTCGATGAAGTAGAACCGGCCGGTGTCGGCGTCCATCAGAAATTCCACCGTGCCCGCATGCGTGTAGCCGACCGCACGCATCAGGCGCAGCGCTGCTTCGCAAAGCTCGGCGCGGCCTGCGGCATCGAGGTACGGCGCAGGCGCGCGCTCGACGACTTTCTGGTTGCGCCGCTGCACCGTGCAGTCACGTTCGTGCAGGTGCACGAGATTGCCGTGCGTGTCGCCGAGCACCTGCACCTCGACGTGGCGCGCGTTGCGCACGAGCTTCTCGACATAGACTTCGTCGTTGCCGAATGCCGCGAGCGCTTCGCGGCGCGCGGCCGCAATCGACGTGTCGAGATCCTGCTCGCTTTCCAGCACGCGCATGCCGCGACCGCCGCCGCCCCAGCTCGCCTTGAGCATCAACGGGTAGCCGATTTGCGCTGCGAGGCGCTTGCATTGTTCGGGGTCGTGCGGCAAGGGATCGGAAGCGGGCATCACCGGCACGCCCGCAGCAATCGCCGCATTGCGCGCCGCGACCTTGTTGCCGAGCATGCGCATCACCTCGGGCGTCGGACCGATCCAGCGCATGCCAGCATCGATGACCGCCTGGGCGAAATCCGGATTCTCGGAGAGGAAGCCATAGCCGGGATGGATCGCGTCGACGTTCGCCTGTCTTGCGATGCGCAATACGTCGTCAATGTCGAGGTACGCCGCGAGCGGCTTCCTGCCCTCGCCAACCAGATAGCTCTCGTCGGCCTTGAAGCGATGCAGTGCGAGACGGTCTTCCTTCGAGTAGATGGCGACCGTGCGAATGTCCATCTCCGCTGCGGCGCGCATCACACGGATCGCGATCTCGGAGCGGTTCGCAATGAGCAGGGATTTGATAGGTGCGTAGGTCATCGTGTGCGGCTCGCGCCGGGCCGGCCGAGCGAGGTTATGGCGATACGTAGCGGGTCGGGCTACATATCAAAGGATGTCGATGGAAATCGAATGGGGTCGCGAACGCGCTGAACAACTGCGATTGTTGTGCGTTGCGCGATGCGCTCAGAGCTGGTCTAACTCGCCAAAGAGCGTGTGCGAATCCATCCAGTCATACTGGTCATGCGAGGTTGACCATGCCCAGTTCGAGGATCGGCGCGTGCCGGCGTGGCGGCTTTCACTGCCTAGGCTGTTCTCGTGGGTTGGCAGGTCTGTAGCACGGGTCGCGTGCGCTATTCGCCTTAATTCTTTATTGTCGTTCACCTTGGTCTCCTCACTGAAGGTTCTGCGCTGGCCTCGCCCCATTGGAGGACAGACGACGAGCTTTCACGGCTGTTCACATCGTGTGTGGGTGTCGCTTTGATTCCAGGCGTTCAAGCGCTCAGCCACAGTTACACGTTTCCCGCCGGCAGTTGAAAAACGCGTTCGTGGAGCGCCCCCATGAATCACCGGAAACGCTCAACCACTTGCAACGACCGGTAACGCATATGCCGAGCGTTGACGGGCATACGCTGCACCGCAATCTCGGACGCGGCGAAGATGCCGTCGTCCAAGTGCAACGACGGGAAGCTCAAGACTTTGCGAATACCCAGCGCGTACAAATGCCGTACGTTTAGCCGAGAGACGCGCAGTTCTAACGAGCACAGCCAGTCAATAAGAAAGCTAACCCTTACATGTTCGGATAGTTCGGGCCGCCGCCGCCTTCGGGTGTGACCCACACGATGTTCTGCGTCGGGTCCTTGATGTCGCAGGTCTTGCAGTGCACGCAGTTCTGCGCGTTGATCTGCAGACGATCGCTGCCGTCTTCGTTCTTCATGAACTCGTAGACAGCCGCCGGGCAGAAGCGCGCTTCCGGACCCGCGTAGGTGCGCAGGTTCACGTTCACGGGCACGCTTGCGTCCTTGAGCGTCAAGTGCGCCGGCTGGTTCTCCTCGTGATTCGTGTTCGAAATGAACACCGAGGAAAGACGATCGAACGTGAGCTTGCCATCGGGCTTCGGATACTCGATCGGCTTGCACTGCGAAGCCGGTTTCAGCATCTCGTGATCGCTGTGCTGGTGATGCAGCGTCCACGGCACGTTGCCACCCAAGAGCTTCTGCTCGATGCCGACCATCAGCGTGCCTAGATACAGGCCCTTGCTCATCCACTGCTTGAAGTTGCGCGCCTTGTACAGCTCCGTGTAGAGCCACGACTGCTTGAATGCTTCCGGATAGGCTGCAAGTTCATCGCCTTGGCGGCCTGCCTGCACTGCTTCGAATGCCGCGTCCGCAGCCAGCATGCCGGTCTTGATCGCTGCGTGGCTGCCCTTAATACGCGAGGCGTTTAGGAAGCCCGCTTCGTCGCCCACCAATGCGCCGCCCGGAAACGTGAGCGTCGGCAGCGACATCAGACCGCCCGCGGTGATCGCGCGCGCGCCATAAGAAACGCGCTTGCCGCCTTCGAGGTACTTGCGGATTTCCGGATGCGTTTTGTAGCGCTGGAATTCCTCGAACGGCGAGAGATAGGTGTTCTGGTACGCGAGACCGACCACAAAACCCACCATCACCTGGTTGTTGTCAATGTGGTACAGGAACGAGCCGCCGTAGGTATCCGATTCGAGCGGCCAGCCAGCGGTGTGGATCACGAGGCCCGGCTGATGCTTCGCGGGATCGATCTCCCACAGTTCCTTGATGCCGATGCCGTATACCTGCGGATCCGAATCCTTGCCGAGCTTGAATCTCTCGTTTAGTTGACGGCCCAGATGTCCGCGGCACCCTTCGCAAAACAGCGTGTACTTCGCGTGCAGTTCCATGCCGAGCTGGAAGTTCTCGGTGGGCTCACCGTCCTTGCCCACGCCCATGTTGCCGGTGGCAACGCCCTTCACCGACCCATCGTCGTTGTAGAGCACCTCGGCGGCGGCGAAGCCCGGGAAGATTTCCACGCCCAGCGCCTCGGCCTGCTGGCCCAGCCAGCGCGTGACGTTGGCGAGGCTGATGACATAGTTGCCGCGGTTCTTGAAGTTGTCCGGCAGCGCCCAGTTCGGCACCGCCTTAGCCCCGGTTTTGGAAAGAAAAAGGAATTTATCCTCGGTGACGGGCACATTCAACGGCGCGCCCTGTTCCTTCCAGTCAGGAATCAGTTCATTGAGGGCGCGCGGATCCATGACCGCGCCCGAGAGGATATGCGCCCCGATTTCCGAGCCTTTTTCCAGCACGCACACGCCGATTGCCGCGCTTTTTTCTGCTGCGAGCTGCTTCAGGCGAATCGCGGCGGAGAGCCCTGCGGGGCCACCACCGACGATCACCACGTCGTATTCCATTGACTCGCGCACGTTGTCGAAATCGCTTTCGAGGTTCGTCGGGATTGACACGGTACTGCTTCTCCAGATTGCTTGATGAGGAATGATCCGGCGTTCAGGCGACGGATGTTGCGGCCAGCACGCGTTGCGCCGCGCACGCGACGCCCATGACCGACCGTCGGTTCTCGGACGGATAGACGAACCACGAGCCGTCGCCGTCGCGGAAAAGCATGGTCAAAAGCGTGCCAGAAGCGCGTGGCACATCGACACCGACGTAACGCCAAGGCCGGCGTGCGCGGCGCCCGAAGCGCGTGACACGGGCATGGCGTGCGTCTTCGAGGCCTACCATTTTTCGACTAGCAGGCTCAACGACCTGCCCCGGCTCTCGCGGTGAAGGTCATGTTTCCAGTAACACGATTCATGCAATTGTCTCCCGTGGCGTAAGGGCTTCGAGGTATCATAATAAAAACATTCCCGTTCGTTTTTAAAAAGCATACTCGCTATTCTCCGCCTTGCCAAGAACTGCTTTCCCCAAAACGCACATTTTCTCGCCAGGTTCAGGCTCTCATCCCTGGCGAGGGCGAGCCGGCAGCTCTGCCGAATTGAACATAACCGGTTCGCCGGTGCATTTCCGGCGAATCCAGCTTTCTGGCATCGGATTCGGAACACCTGTCGGGAATATCTATTCCCGACAGGTGGTGACGTGTTTCTGAGTTGAGCGGAAGAGGCTACTGTGAACGTCCCACCAGCCCTTTCGGTGAGCGTCCATAACCGAACGCGATTCGTGACGCACTTAGAATCGAAACGTACCCGGGTCCAATCCCAAAAGAATGCGGCCAGCTGTCTCCAGATGGCCAGGCGAAAAGGCTAGATTCTGAGCTGCAGTCTGCGCGTCACGCACGTACATTCCGAACGGCGAGCGTTCTTGCGTCGCCGCGGCGCCAGCCGCCGAGTACATCATGTCTGTAACAGATTTCGCCAGGTCGACCCCTCACTGCAGGGCTGCACCGACGAGGACATGCTCGAGTACTGCGGACAGATCAAGTCGGACCTGCTCGACAACGCACTACTCGAAGACTATTTCGAATGGCCGGGCCAAGAGTTCGAACTTAAGGTTCGGACCGAACTGAGCGCGGGCGAGGGAGCGCTTGAGGGCCATCTCGAACGCGCGCTGTTGGCCTTCGGTCGTTGGCCTGCCGAAAACGCAGAGGTACGCGCAATCAGCAACCGGGGTGCAGCAACTTGTGGTCAACGCGGTGGTGCCGAATCGCGGCGAGTTCGGCGCCTTCATCTCCGAAGTCATTTCGCGCTGGAACACCGAGCCCCTGATCGACAAGCTCCAGTTGCAGGTCGGCCGCGATCTGCAATTCATCCGCATCAACGGCACGTTGATCGGCGGTCTCGTGGGGTTGGCCATTTTTTATGATCACGCGATGGATAGGCTGATACGCCGGCAACTCCGTCATTTGGTCGCGCCGGAGCTGCTTGCATAGCACGACTGCGCCGCGCTCGCCTTGCGCAGGATTTCGTTGACCTGCCTGCCGAAGCTCACGCACTTCCCGCTCCAGTTCCTTGATCTGATCCTGCTCCTGCGTGCTCGTACCCGGGCGCAAACCACGATCCCGCCCTCCCTTGCGCGCCCGGCTAAGCAGCGTTTCACCCGAGCAGCCAAACTTCGCTGCGATCGACCCGATCAATTTCCATTGCGAGTCGCGCTCGCCTTGATGTTCCAGCACCATCCGCACAGCCCGCTCACGAACTTCCGGCGAGTACCTTGGGGACTTC
Organism: Paraburkholderia sp. BR14374; assembly: GCF_040948685.1. Lineage (NCBI taxonomy): Bacteria > Pseudomonadati > Pseudomonadota > Betaproteobacteria > Burkholderiales > Burkholderiaceae > Paraburkholderia > Paraburkholderia sp. BR14374. The sequence goes on from NZ_JBFPKF010000003.1 coordinate 120,055, forward strand.
TTTCCGGCGTTTTTCCATAGCTCCATTTTCTCAAGAAGTGGAGCCTCCGGGAAACCCGGGCCAGTTCAGTTCCCGCCGCCGCGATCAGAACTTGTGCAAGATGCCGGCGCGCACTGCCAGTTGTCGATTCGTGGTCGAAGGTACAGCTGTTCCAGCAATGAAGATCGTGCCGTTGGTCGCAGCACCACCCATCTGATCGAGTGCGGCCACCGCATACACGCTAGTCGCCTTGGACAGCAAATAGGTAGTCGTCACAGATACCCGTTGGTCGTGCATGCTCTGATTCAGATAATGCACGTTGGCCCATGTGTAAGCATAGGCTGCACCCGCTGACCACGCAGGCGTAAAGGAATACGGCCGTACACTTCGCCCGTCTGGAACGTGACCTGCGAATTGGCGGTCAACTCGTTGTTGATGCCCGAGAACTGAACATTCGAATAGTCTGCACCTACCAGAGCACGACCAAAGTCGTATTTGCCGCCGATACCGATACCGACTTGGATGGACGAACCTGAGCGTCGTGTGACCGGGGCAATGCAGACATAGGCGGCAAGATGAGCGGCTGAAGCAAAGGCTGAAGACCGTGTTTCCAAGATCTTACAGCGTGTGGGCTACAGTCCCGTCAGCTACGCCTCCGCGCCAGCTGTGAAACGCATTGCTATTTCGCCCGCCAGAGGTCTCAGATGCGGCCGAAAATGCGGAACCGCACATTGGGGGCACCTCATCACGCCTCCAGTCGGTGATGAAAAAACGCGCGACTATCACCGCGCGTCGTGAGAGTACCAAGTCCTTCTCCGCAGAGGCTCGCCTGTCGGAAGACCAGCTTCACATGTATTTCGACGTCTCAATACAGCTTGATGGCGCCGACACACGGCCTAAACCGCTCCGTAAAGAGCAAATTGACGAAGACTCGGCGCAGAGAGATTCCCTTAATATCGGTTTCTGCCTCCAGTTGAAGAAGTCCGCTGTCGGCCAAGTCGACCATACCCTTCCAAATGGTCTCGGCCAGTGGCACAGGCGCATTGCGGAATTGCTCGTTGCGATAAGTACCTACCGGCACACCTGTTTTCAGGAACACCGAGCGCCCGTGCTCTCCCGTTGAGCCGCGAACGTCGAACTGAACTGCAGCGTGTTTGGCCTGCCTCCATTTATCGATTGCCGCCCAGACTTCCGGGTCCGTCATATCCGCGAGCCAGAAGATTTGCACGTCGTGGACCTGCAAGCGGATGGACTGGACCAGTCCGGCTTTCGACTGGATGGTGCCGAAACCGAAGTTGACGTCCGCGTTTTTCATGGCGAAGCTATCCGCGTCAGCGGCCGCAATCGGGCACGTCAGCACGGGCATGTCGCCGGGCAGACCAATGGACTGTTTCGGCCTCGAAGAGAAAGAGTTGAGTGGCTCCAAGCGTCCGAGCGCAGTGAGACTCGGATTGGTATCGAAAACTTCAACGCCTTTCATTTTGTACCTACCATATTTGGGGTTTCTTTAGCACGAGCGACGTGCGTCCATCGCATCTCTGCTGCCGCCAGCCCAGTCTTCATGGCCGTACTGCTGCGTCGATGCTTCTCCGTATAGCTCGGTCTTGCGAGGATGTACGGATATAAACGCCAATGGCACACGTCTAATCAATTTTCGCCAGTCGCGCCACGGGAATCTCGGCGCTCAGGTACAGCCCTATTGCGCTGGCACCCAATGCGTCTTAATGGGTACAGGCTTCCTAACAGGCGGCCGCTGATTCACAAACGGCTCCAATCGCTTCGTGAGAATCGCGCTGGACAACACGTGCCGTAACGGAATTCCCGGAATGTCCGTCGTGGCCTGCACCTGCAGCAAACCGCTATCTGCAAGCGATTTCAAATCGTGCCATGTATGGACCGTTGGCGCGCGGTCCGGATTTCGACGGACCTCTTGCGGGAACGCAATTCCCGACACAGGCATGACGCCTACGAGCCTTTCGCGTCGTTGAGGACTTTCAACCTCGAACATGATGGGTACGTGGCGCGCCCGCTTCCACGAGTCGATTGCTGCCCAGATTTCCGGGTCGGTCATGTCACCGACCCAATAGACTTGCAGGCCGCCCATCTGCAGCCGGATGGTCAGGACGAAACGATCGCCAAGTTCGACGTGTCCGAACCCGAATTGACTCTCATCGTTATCCTTGGAAAGCAAATGGACATCCATCGCCGACACTGGAAACGTGAGCACGAACGCGTCGCCCGGCAACCCGATGGTCTCCTTGGGTCGCGGATGAAACCACGTCAACGGAAGCAGCCGCGCGGAGGCGTCGGGAGTCATGTTATTGTCGACATCGGTCGATCGGATTCTATTGGTCATTTCGTTCTTCCTACTGCTTAAGGTCTGGTTGTCTGCGTCTCGGACATCGAGTCACATTTTCAAATCCGTCACCGCACTTCGTGCTTACATCAAGCCCACCGCGTAGTAACGTTGCGCTCTCCGTATAGCTCACAAGTTGGCGCATGAACGTGCACAAGATTGACGATCAAGAGCCGTGCCGAGTGCGTCCGCACCACAGGCACTAGAACTTCGCCCTTGGCTCTCGTCACCGTCAGAGGAGATCAGATGCGGCACATCGAGGCTGTTCCGTATCGTGACTTCGGCAATATGGATGAGCTCTCATGCACATCGAAGCCGAACGCAACGACTCGTCATCGCGTACTCAAACATTGCACGCAACCGGACGAAGAACTTATAGAAGCTCGCGTGTCCCAGTGCCTGCGCGCGTTCGTCCCACTCGACGAAATCAGCGGCAAGCTTTGCTGAAACCGCGGGCCCGATCGTCCCCTCGCCTCCCCATCGGAATAGCTCGCGAAAGGCACCGGGATTGGCTGCTCCGGGCATCAGCCAGTGGTAGCCCACAAGACGGGCCAACTTTCCCAGGTTCTCGTTGAGCACTCGTTCTTTTGCAAAGCCGAACCAGCGCCCATCTTCGAACGGGTAAATATCGACGATGTCGGAATCTTCAGCGATATTCGGAGACTTCGAATTACAGCGTAATTCAACGACCTTTATTTCGCGATCACTTTCCGAGGCATTTTCATCAACAGCACCCTCGAACTTATTTGAACCCGCGAATAGAGCAAAATTAACCGACATTCAATTTCTCAATGTAGAAATAAACAAAAGCGCCAAATTCCCACCGAAGCGAGATAATCGGCGTTCGTACGATCAAAAAAAGGGGCGAAGCCTGCATAGCCCCGCCATATCGCTGCTGGGCACTTTTTGAGGCAGGACTCGTTTTGATTGTATGGGCGTCGGCAAGGAAGTGAAATGCCCTCGGAGTCAGGCGGAGACGGTCTGATTATTTCGAATACAAAAATCGGAAATGAACGCGTGCAGTTTTTCGAATTAGAATTTATCCTCTAAACATGCAATCGATGAGCGACGATGCGCCCATGTGAGGGTGCGCCGGCCGACGCAGGCGCGGCCGCTGAGAAGCCACGAGGCGGGGCAACGCGGGCTGCGGACAGGGCGGCAGCCCGCGGTCCAAGAAGACGCTCGGTAGGAACTAGCGTTGGTTACCCGAGCCAGTTGCGACCAGCCTGACGGGTGACGCGAGGAAGACTGTTTCCAGCACGAAGTGGAGCGATCAGGCGCGCCGTACCTTGGGAGAGCGCGGACGACCGGCGCTGAATCGCTGGCTTCGATCGCGACTCAGTCTTCGACACGACGAGAACGTGCGCGATCTATAGTCTTAGTGGGTCATTCCGTTGCCTTTGCCAGCAGTTTGCGCACGGCTGTGACGATGTCATCTGCTTCTTCCGCAGGAATCGGCACCAAAGCGCGCCATTCCGCGCCGGCCATCCGCGCCTTTGCAAGGTATAGCGCCCCTGATCGCTCCACTTCGAGTTCTAATTCTGGGACAGGTTTCGATGAGCCGCTCGTTCGCTTGGTTACTTTGATCGTCGCTGCATTCAGAGGCGGATACGGCCCGCATGGTCGCATGTTGGCGACGCAGCTGAGCGCGTCGGCGGCTCGGCGCCAGACGCTAATGCGCGGGTCCGCGTCGACCGCCCCGGTGCAAACTGGCGTGGGGAGATGAGTATCGCGATTCGCGAACTGACCAGGGTAGATTACGACGATAGTTCGCCACCACTCGGCAGCCCAAGCCTTGGCGACTGCAAGGAGCCGACGATAGCTGTCGTCATTGCTCAGAGCCTCAAGCGGCGCGATGTCGCCGAGCGAACCACAGCGTGACATCAGAAAGCCCAACCGAGCTTCGGGGGGCGCCGGATAAATGATGTGACTTACGCGGCGTAACCGGCGTTGATCATAGTTGGGCGAAGCGAACAGAGCGGGGTAGAACGGTGTCCCATCCAAGTCGACTGAATAGATGCCGCCGCGGCGCTCCAGGTGGGCCAGTTGACGCGAGCTGACTCCCATGCGTTCCGCGAGGACCGACGCAGAGACGAGTTCTCCTTCGTGGACGCGTCGAAGCAAGTTCCGATGGGCTGCTTCCCGCAGTTCCGCAATATATTTCCGAGTTGCCTTGGTCATCGCTTAGCGTTCCCTTGACCTTCGTCGTCGCCAGCACTGCACCTTTGACTTCAAATCAATCGCGGCGACCAGGTTTGCACAGTCTGCGAAGGGCAGCCAAGACCACGGCGGTCGTGCTGGAAACAGTCTTCCTCGCGTCACCCGTCAGGCTGGTCGCAACTGGCTCGGGTGACCACCGCTAGTCCCACCGGTGACGAACAGGGCGATCTGGCCGCGAAACTCTATTCTTCAGCTTTCTCGCGCGTCGCAAGGCGCGGACATCGCTGCAATTGGCGCCGCAAAATTGTGTTCATGATGGATTCCCACGGAAGTGCATCCTCAGAACAATCCTCCAGAACATCTGCTGGTACGCTGCCCCAAGCCTGGTTGCAATTGTCAGCCCTGCGCAATCGTCGTGATGCCGGTTGGACAACATTCGGGCGCGCTGCCATCTCGCCTGGCCCAGGCCCAGCTGCCCCATCGACCGTGAGCCGCCGCCCTGTCCGGAGCCCGTGCTGTCCAGCCTCTTGAGTTCTCGGCCACCGTCGCCTGCGTCGCACCGCACTCGCCTTGGGCGCATCATCATTCATCGAATGCACTTTTAGAGGAATTACTCTAATTCAAAAACTACTCGTGTTCATTTTCGGTTTTTGTATTTGAAATGTTTAGGCCGTGTCCACATTGCTTCGACGGGTATTCCACTCCCATGGCGGCGGCCATACAATCAAACTTTCTCCTGTCTCGCGATATTGCCGAGCAGCGATAAAGCGGAGCCGCGCAGGCTTTGCTCCTCTTGTGATCGTATGAACGCCAAGTATCTCGCTTCGGTGGGGCCTTTGGTGTTTTTGTGTATTTCTATTTAGGAAAATCGGCTTCGATAGAGACATTTTCGTATCTGGCAACGTTGACCTCTCGAGATCCAAGGGCTAATTGTCAAGATAGGTCGAAGCATCGAGCTCCGCGTACATATACTCATTCTCGAAGGCACAAAACGCCGTTAATCTAGCCGCCGCGCCGCTTGGAGAACCTGTGAATCAGCATGTCGAAAACATGATCGCCGCCTTCTTCGAGGCAATTCAGCCGTGGAAGTCCGCGTACTCGAAAGCGAGACTGAGCTTTATCGCCGTCAAGCGCGACGACACTCTCGTGATCTTGGCTGCGCGCGTGTATCTATCCGCCGGTTTCCGGAATCCGACGAAGGACTGGTTTGAGGCTGGCGATGTTGTGGCGGGTCAGTTGGAACTGTCCGGCGGAGGTGCGCCTTTCCTCCAGGCCATCGAAGCGATTGCCTCTCCCGACGGTTTTGCAATCCCAGAGCGCGGCAGGCTCGTTCTTCGAGCTGACGACAATCAAAACATTTCCGTTGGGCCCCCAGACCTCCTCCACGCTGAGGGACTCAATCAAGGAAATCGCCTTGCGGTTTTGACGTTGTGCGGCGGCAGGCGAGATATGCTCGCCCCTCAGCCGCAATCCGACTGGATGCTGAAGGCGGCCGAGCGCCCTTTCGACTCGCTAACCGAGCTCAGTGTCGAGTTTGGCCTCGGTGCCACGCCAAACACGCACACCACGCTCGAAGTCATCGCGAACACCGCGGCCGAGGTTTGGCTGCATTCAAGCGTCGACGAAGGCAAAGCCGTTTTGGGGCTTTGGCTGGCGCCGGATCTCGACCGTTCAAAGGCGCGCCTCGGCTATCGCGTGCTGGATAGAAACATCGTCGTAACTCGTGGGTCGGTCGACGGAAATAAGCTCGACTGGGGCGAGCGGTTGGGAGATGTGATCGGGGAATTGTCGCTGGAGGTGCCGCGCGGCGCAGTCGTTCAGTGTATTGCGTCATACGCCGGCCATGCTCATCACTTGCGCTGGATTGCCGATCCGCAAACCTATCAAAACGCGCGAGCGGCCGTCCTTTCCAACGTGGACCAAACTGGCAAGCTGCTACGGGGCTATCTGCTCCCTGACCTTCCGCCAAGGGGCAAAGCTGCAGATGACTTCGAGTCAGCCGTCGCCTGGATGCTTTGGGGCTTGGGGTTCGCGCCCGTCAGTTTCGGGATGAGCCCCAAAACGCGCGACGCCTTCGATATCTTGGCCGTCAGCCCGCGCGGCGATTTTGTTGTCGTCGAATGCACACTCGGGCTGCTCCGAGCCGAGAGCAAGCTCTCGAAATTGAGCGCACGTGAAGCGGCGTTGCACAAGATGCTTGCTACGTCTGGCCTTCAGCACGTCCGCGTATTGCCGGTAATCGTGACGGCAATGACTCGAGACGAAATCAAAGCAGACCTTTGCGCGGCGGCCGAGACCGGCGTTCTTGTGCTGTCAAGGGAAGACATTGAGGCGGTTTTGGATGGCGAACGCCTGCGGTTCGCGAACGCCGATCAGCTTTTCGAACAGGCGTTGCGCAATTTAGCGGAGAGCCAGAGCCCCCAAGACGCGCCTCTGCTTTCGGCGGTCTGATGCATTAGAGCTTGGCAGGGACGGAGGTGGCCGCGTTGGATCTAAAAGCAAAAAAGGCGAGCGCAGCAAATGCTGGGCTCGCCTGAGTTTTGTAACAGTTTCGGTCGACTTTGAAGTCGATTCAAACCTAAACCGTGACCTCGGACGGCGGCTCTAGCAACTCGAGCGTTTCAATTCCGAGCTTCGGTTCCCTGAACTCTTCACCGCCTTCAGACCACCTAGACGGATATGTGACCATGCCTATTCCATTCGCAAGGTCAAAGCATTCCCGAACATGCGTGTACATCTGGGAAAATCGTGTGTCTTCCAATGCCGAAGCAGCTTCCTGCCATTTAGCAAAATCAGCTGCTAGTTTCCGGCAGGCAACCGGGCCGAATGTCATGCCGCGTAGCCCGTAGCGAAGCAGTTCCCAGAAAGGCCCACGCCCCTCGGTTTCGGGGCATTCGTTCTTATCCTCAACCAGTTCGGAAAGCGCCACGGACCAATCAACCATACGATACGGTCCGCGCTGTAGTTTCTTGCCTTTTGTGACCAAGCTAACCAGCTGTTCACACCACTCAAAATAATATCGATCTCCTAGATATGAAGAAAGATGGTACATTCCACCAGCAGTTCCATCAGGACCACTCACATAATCGTATAAATCGCCAATTTCCAGTCCTTCAGCCAGTTTCGGATAATCTGGCGGCGCAACCACTAACATTCCTTCATCCGGATATAAGCACCATCCAGCATCGGTTGTCATGCACCACGAGTATGGCCTTTCAATCTTTTTTATAATCGGCGAAGCAAGGAAATATCCCGGATCTTCCATTGAATGCTCCAAATAGTTTGAGGTAACGACAGTCAAGTCGGTAACGAGCCGAGAGACACAAACATCATTTTCGGCGCAATGTGATTAAGTAGATTCAGAGCAAGACGGCGCCAACCCGGTCAAACTAGCTATCGCGTTAAAAGACGCGCGATAATATCCATCGCGGGTTAACAAGTTTGGATTAACCTTGGAAACCACGCCGTTTCCCTCGATAAGTATAAGGATATTCTAAAGTGTGGATGAATATCGCGGAAGTACATCAAACTGAAAAAGAAACGCCGGCCACCCGCAGAAAATAAAAACTGGTCGCCAATATGGACAGATTTTCTAATTAGAGTTAACACTCTAAAGGCGACGGAGGGTGGCGTCTGAGCGCTCCCGAGGGGGCAGGCTGCTTGCGTGGCGGCTCGCGCAGAGCCGAAGACCCGCTAGATCGCGATGGCTGAACGACGTCAAAGCCCGCTCACTCTCGATAGTCGGTTCTTTGCGGCGTTTTCCGCCGCGCACGAGGGGCTGCGGGAAATAGCCCAGAAAGTGTCGCACGACGCCGGCTTCATCCTCTGGCGGCCTTCGTTGTGCGCGGGAAGGTCCGCGGGGCAAAAGGATGTCGCTGGCGGCGTTTCCGTCGCGGTGGGGATCATGTCACAAGCGCCGCAAATCCATCCTCGTTTCACGTCCCACCAGACTTTCGGCCGTGCCGAAACCGCAGCCTAAGCACGTCTGGGTGGAAGACGCCGGAGCAGAGCAAAAACCCAGTTCGGCGGCGAATCGTCCGGACTGACAGCCGGACGGACGCTCTTTTCGGCTCGGTTGCATGGATCGCGACGTGCGATCCGAGCGACGCGCTACGGACTCAGTCGCCATCTTGGCGTAGTCTGTCCGTGCGTTAGAAGTCAATTCGCCCGAAAAACGAAATAAATGTGGCGAAAGCACGACACTGCAAGATCTGCGATGTTTGCTGCGTCACACAGACTTCGAGAAATGCGAAGATGATCGTCATGACGCAAGACTGCTCGGAGACAGTGCCCCTCTGAGCGATCCACCCGGAAGCGGCGAAATAGGCCCAAGGGCCTGCCGCAGGAAATCCGCGATGGGATGGGCGCCGCGCCTACAAGAGGCGCGGCGGCAGTCCAAGGGATCCTTCCGCGTACCACAGATCGCCAATAAGGCAAAAAGTGGCCTATCGGCCAATCAAGCATAACGTGTCAAAGTGGCCACTTTATGCTTAACGGCACACGGAATTCGGAACCCTTTTTTCGATACTTTGGTGGGCCGGGTGGGGTTCGAACCCACGATGTCCTTTCGGAGGTGGATTATGAGTCCACTGCCTGCAACCAACACGGCGTCCAGCCCAAGAAAAAAGACCCGGTCGTGAAGGCCGGGCCCGTTTCGTCGATTGGCCGACATACTACACGAAAAAGGGGCCTGCGCAACCGATTCGCTTCCGCGAAACGACCGGGCGGCCCCTTCTATCGCATCATGTGCGGCCAGCCGCGGCCGCCCCCGTCAATTCCCTTCGAGGAACGACTTCAGCTTGTCGGAACGGCTCGGATGACGCAGCTTGCGCAGCGCCTTCGCCTCGATCTGACGAATCCGCTCACGCGTCACATCGAACTGTTTACCGACTTCTTCGAGCGTGTGATCGGTGCTCATCTCGATACCGAAACGCATGCGCAACACCTTCGCTTCGCGCGGCGTCAGCGAGTCGAGCACATCCTTCACGACGTCGCGCATGCTCGCATGCAGCGCGGCATCCGCCGGGGCGACGGTGTTGGTATCTTCGATGAAGTCACCCAGATGCGAATCGTCGTCGTCGCCGATCGGCGTTTCCATCGAGATCGGCTCCTTCGCGATCTTCATGATCTTGCGGATCTTGTCCTCCGGCATTTCCATCTTCTCGGCCAGCGTTGCCGGATCCGGCTCGAGACCAGTTTCCTGCAGGATCTGACGCGAGATGCGGTTCATCTTGTTGATCGTTTCGATCATGTGAACCGGAATCCGGATCGTGCGCGCCTGGTCGGCGATCGAACGCGTAATGGCCTGGCGAATCCACCACGTCGCATACGTGGAGAACTTGTAGCCGCGACGGTATTCGAACTTGTCCACCGCCTTCATCAGGCCGATGTTGCCTTCCTGAATCAGGTCGAGGAACTGCAGACCGCGGTTCGTGTACTTCTTCGCGATCGAGATCACGAGACGCAGGTTCGCCTCGGTCATCTCACGCTTTGCCTGACGCGCCTTCAGTTCGCCGGCCGCCATCTGACGGTTGGTTTCCTTCAGGTCCTTCAGCGGCAGTACCACGCGTGCCTGCAGATCGAGCAGACGCTGCTGCTGTTCGCGGATCGCTGGAATGTTGCGCGTGAGGATCGCGCTATATGCATGCCCCTCCCCGACGATCTTGTCGGCCCATTCGAGGTCCGTCTCGCTGCCCGGGAAACGCGCGATGAATTCTGCGCGCGGCATGCCGCACTTGTCGACTACCGTATGCAGGATCTGACGCTCAACCTGGCGCACTTCATCGACCTGCGCGCGCAGCGTGTCGCACAGACGCTCGACGGTACGCGCGGTGAAGCGGATCGTCATCAGCTCGTTCTGGATGGTTTCTTGCGCCTTCAGGTACGACTTGGATTTGTAGCCTTCCTTCTCGAACGCGCGACGCATCTTGTCGAACCATTCGCTGATCAACGCGAATTTTTCGAGAGACGCGCGCCGCAGCGCTTCGAGCTGCGCGGCGTTGGCGGTGGCTTGCGCCGAGCCATCGTCCTCTTCCTCGTCCTCTTCGTCCTCTTCCTCCGCTTCCTCGTCTTCGTTCTCGATCGCTTCCGCTTCCTGCGCGGAGAAGCCGTCGGCGTCTTCCGCGTCGGCGTCGATCAGACCGTCGACAAGTTCGTCGATGCGCACTTCGTCGTTGGCGACGCGCTCGGCCATCGCGAGGATGTCGGCGATCGTGGTCGGGCACGCGGAGATGGCCATCACCATGTGCTTCAGGCCGTCTTCGATGCGCTTCGCGATTTCGATTTCGCCTTCGCGCGTAAGCAGCTCCACCGTGCCCATTTCGCGCATGTACATGCGCACGGGGTCGGTGGTGCGGCCGAATTCGGAGTCGACGGTGGACAGCGCGACTTCGGCTTCCTCTTCGACTTCATCGTCCGACGAAGCCGCGGGCGCGTTGTCGTTGAGCAGCAGCGTTTCAGCGTCCGGGGCCTGTTCGTAGACCGCGACGCCCATGTCGTTGAACGTGCTGATGATGCCTTCGATCGCCTCGGTCTCGGTGAAGTTGTCCGGCAGGTGATCGTTGATTTCAGCGTACGTCAGGAAGCCGCGCTCCTTGCCGAGCTTGATCAGCGCGCGCAGCTTGGAACGACGCTCCTCGAGTTCCTCCACCGTGCCAGGCTGCGACGACGCGAACGCATCCTTCAGCAGCGCTTTTTCCTTTGCACGACGGTCGCGAGCCTTGACCTTTTCCACCTTGCCCGGTGCGGCGGCAGCGGTTTCTTCGGCCTGGGTTGCATCGTCATCGACGGGTACTTCATTCAGCTTTTTCGTCATGGAGTTCGCCGTACCGGCTGTAGTCTCGACCCCCGGCTGTTGGACAACAGCCGGATGAACCGTGGATACTGAAGTCACGCGCGCTGCCGCATCGTCCTGAACGGCAGCCGCTTCCCTTGCGCTTCTGACACCCGCCCGCTTGGCAGCCGGCGGTGCTACAGCTTTCGCCGCCCGAACCGGTGCGGCCTGCGCGGCCGCAGTGGTCGACGACTTCTTCCCGGCAGCTGGCGCAACGCTGACAGCAGACGTTTTTCTGGCGGATGCAGTCAGCCTGGCTTCGGTAACTTTTCCGGTGCGCTCTTTAGCGCGTGAGCCAGTTGTCTGATTTCCGCCTGTCGTCTTTGCCATCGCATCGCCTTTCGCCTTTGCTAGGAAAACCCTTGAAAAAACAAACCGCTAGAAACTTTTGATTATAGCACCCGAGGTTTTCGCCTCTCCGCTACAGGCCGAGTTGACGCTTCATGTCGGCCCGCTTCCGGTTGAGCTCCGAAAACTCGGCAAACTCTTCCGGCGTATGTCGTGACTGTCGCGAAAGCTGATCGAGACGATCGCAATAAGCGTCGTATCGCATCTTCAAAATCGCGGCCTTCAACTCCTCGCCGACGATTCGTTCCTGTTCGCGCCGTTCCTCGATGACAGCCGCGTCCTGCGGGTCTTTCAGCAGCAAATCCCGGACGTTTTCATCATAGTCTAGAATTTTGCGAAAGATTTCCTCGAAAGTTGGGGCGTTCGCACCATTTCGCAAGAGATCTGACAACAACTGGAACGCCGCCGAATCGCCGAGGGCGCGCGCGTGCGTCGTCACTTCCGCGAACAGTTCGCCGTGCCGGGTCACGGTGAGCAGCGCCTCTTCGGCCTCTTCGTCGAGCATCGCGACCGTGCGCGGATACATCACCAGGTTGCGCAGCGTCTTTTCCTCGATGCCGGTCACGCTGCGGCGATCCTTGCGGGCCGGCGCCTCGCGCGCGGCGGCCGCGATCCGCGCATCGACTTCGCAAAGCGCCGCGACTTCGCTGAACGGCACATCGAGCCGGTCCGCAAACATATGCATGATCTGCGCGCGCAGCGCATTCGCCGGCAATGCCTGCAGCAGCGGCTTTGCGTCGAACAGCGCGCGGGCTTTGCCCTCGGGCTGATCGAGCTCCTTGCCGGTCAGCACCTCGTTGAGCATGAACTGCGACAACGGCATCGCCCGTTCGACCTGCTCGGCGAAAGCCTCGGTGCCGAACTCGCGCACGTAGCTGTCGGGATCGTGCTCGCTCGGCAGGAACAGGAAACGGATCGTCCGGTTGTCGGCGGCATGCGGCAGGCACGCGTCGAGCGCGCGGCGTGCTGCACGCCGGCCGGCCGCGTCGCCGTCGAAACTGAAAATGACCGTATCGGTCTGGCGCATCAGTTTCTGCACATGAATCGGTGTGCAAGCGGTGCCGAGCGTCGCGACCGCGTTCTGGAAGCCCAATTGGGCCAGCGCGACCACGTCCATATAACCTTCGACGACCAGCACGTAGTGCTGCTCTCGAATCGCCAGACGCGCCTCGAACAGCCCGTACAGCTCGCTGCCCTTGTTAAATAGCGGCGTTTCCGGCGAATTCAAATACTTTGGCTCGCCGCCGTCGAGCACGCGGCCGCCGAAGCCGATCACCTGCCCTTTGACATTGCGGATCGGGAACATGATCCGCTCGCGGAAGCGGTCGTAGCGGCGGTTCTGACCCTGCGCGTCGGACTTTTCGCTGACGATCACGAGACCCGCTTCGACCAGCGCGTCGTCGCGGTAGTTCGGGAACGCCGCCTCGAGGTTTTGCCAGCCTTCGGGCGCGTAGCCGAGACCGAAGCGCGCGGCGATTTCGCCGGTCAGACCGCGCTTTTTCAAATATTGGATCGCGCCCGGCGCACCGCGCAGCTGCTTCCGGTAGTAGTCGCAGGCGGTCTGCATGAGATCGGACAGCGCCGTGGTGACGGCCTTCGATGCCGCCGGCGCGTAGCCGCCGCCAGCCCCGCCACCACCGCCATATCCGGGCGAAGGCTCGTTCGGCACAGTTAGACCCACCGATTGCGCGAGCTCGTTGACCGCTTCGGGAAACGACGCGCCCAAGTGTTCCATCAGGAACCCGATGGCCGTGCCATGCGCACCGCAGCCGAAGCAGTGATAAAACTGCTTAGTCGGACTAACCGTAAACGAGGGGCTCTTCTCGTTGTGAAACGGGCACAGCCCCATGAAGTTCGCGCCGCCCTTTTTCAGCTGCACATACCGGCCGACCACGTCGACGATATCGACGCGGTTGAGCAGGTCCTGCAGGAATGACGGTGGGATCACAGTAATTAACGCTGCGTGGAAAGCTTCAAAATCCAAGCCCGGAGTCCGGGCCCGACACCGCGACCGGGCCCCGCGCCCCGTCTTTACAAGGCGCGCGACCCGGACAAATCGACAGGGTTACTTCGCGAGCGCGGCTTTGACCTGCGCGGAGACGGCGGTCATGTCGGCGCGGCCGGCCAGCTTCGGCTTCAGCACGCCCATCACTTTGCCCATGTCCTGCGGGCCGGCAGCACCGGTTTGCGCGACCGCCGCCTGCACTTCGGCAACGATTTCCGCTTCGGACATCTGCTCAGGCATATAGGCGGAAAGAATGGCCAGCTCAGCCTTTTCTTTGTCAGCAAGATCCGTGCGTCCGGCGGCCTCGAACTGGCTGATCGAATCCTTGCGCTGCTTGATCATCTTGTCGACCACGGCGGTTATGCCGGCATCGTCGAGCGTGACCCGCTCATCGACTTCACGCTGCTTGACCGCGGCGAGCAGCAGGCGGATCGTGCCGAGACGCTCGGTCTCGCGCGCCCGCATGGCAGCTTTCATATCGTCGTTGATCCGGTCCTTGAGACTCATCACTCACCTGAATTGCGTTGAAAAGTTGAAAAACCGGCCGGTCAATGGCGGCGATACCGCCGCATCAGCACGAAAACCCGCTTGGGACTTCTTCCTCAAGCGGGTTGGCGCAATATGCGTAGTGGATGCGACCCTGCCGGCTGGCCCGATGGGCCGGGTTTGCCGTGATGGCACTGTGGTGCCGCCATCGGCTGCGATGCTGCCGCGCTGCGTACAGCGGGGCAACGCCAGAATCAGTAGAGCTTTTTTGGCAGCATCTGGCCACGCAGACGCTTGAAATGACGCTTCACCGCCGCCGCTTTCTTGCGCTTGCGTTCGGCTGTGGGTTTCTCGTAAAACTCGCGAGCGCGAAGTTCCGTCAGTAAGCCGTTTTTCTCCATGGTGCGCTTGAAACGGCGCATGGCGACTTCGAACGGCTCATTGTCTTTTACGCGGATGGTCGTCATTTTTCAATAACGGAACTTTGTAAAGGTTCAGGAGTATAGCAGAGCTTTCTCACAAAGCCATTGCGCCGTCAAGCCCCCCGGGCATATTCGGCGGCCGCCTCCCCCGCCGCGACACCCGACGCCCACGCCCACTGGAAGTTGTAGCCGCCGAGCCAGCCGGTCACGTCGACCGCCTCGCCGATGAAGTAGAGACCCGGCACCCGAGCGCTCATCATCGTCGTCGATGACAAACCGCGCGTATCGACGCCGCCGCGCGTCACTTCGGCCTTGCGATAACCCTCGGTTCCGTTCGGCGTGAGCGTCCAGCGCGACAGCGCCTCACCGATGCGGCGCAGCGACTTGTCCGGCAGATCGGCGACGCGGGCCTCGGCCGCCACCTGATGAGTGTCGAGCCACACGTGCGCGAGCCGTTGCGGCACCCATTCCGATAGCAGATTGGCGATCTGCCGCTTCGAGCCGTTTTTCGCGTCGATGAGCGCGGCCGCGGCGTCGCGCTCCGGCAGCAGATTGATGTGAATCGGCTCGCCGGGCTGCCAGAAGCTCGATATCTGCAGCACCCCCGGGCCCGACAGGCCGCGGTGCGTGAGCAGCAGATCTTCGGTGAACTCGGCGCCGGTCTTCTTGTTGCCAGTCGATAGCTGGACTTCGAGCGACACACCCGACAGCGCCGCAAACGGCTCCCAGTCGGCCGGCGCGAAGGTCAGCGGCACCAGCGCGGGGCGCGTGTCGATCAGCTTATGGCCGAACTGCTTGGCGATGCGGTATGCGAAATCGGTCGCGCCGATCTTCGGGATCGACAGACCGCCCGTCGCGATCACGAGCGCACGGGCGGCGATCGTGCCCGCCGTCGTGCCGAGCACGAACCGCCCTTCGGCGTCCTGGCGAACTTCTTCGACCGATAGCGGCGTGCGCCATGCAACGCCACCGGCGTCGCACTCGTTTTTAAGCACGTCGATGACCGCGTCGCTCGACTGATCGCAAAACAGCTGGCCCTTGTGCTTCTCATGCCACGTCACGCGATGTTGCTTGAGCAGCGCCATGAAGTCGCGCGGCGTATAGCGTGCCAGCGCCGAGCGGCAAAAATGCGGATTCGCCGACAGATAATTGGCCGGCCCCGCATACAGATTCGTGAAGTTGCAGCGGCCACCGCCGGAAATGCGGATTTTTTCCGCAAGACGCTGCGAGTGGTCGATCAGCGCCACCCGCCGCCCGAGTTGACCGGCAACGGCCGCGCACATCATGCCGGCCGCGCCCGCGCCGATCACCGCGATATCGAAGGATTCCATGGGGCCGCATTGTACCTGCCGGGCCCACGCGCCCGTGCCCGTGCGCTGCCGGCCGCCAGCGGCCGCTGGTCCGCGCTGGTATACTTTCAGGCTTACCTTTTACTTTCGGACGCGCATTGTGCGCGCCCGTCTCAAGCGATTCATCATGCTCGTTCTCGGCATCGAAAGCTCCTGCGACGAAACCGGTCTCGCGCTCTACGACACGGAGCGCGGGCTGCTCGCGCACGCGCTGCATTCGCAGATTGCGATGCATCGCGAGTACGGCGGCGTCGTGCCGGAGCTTGCATCGCGCGACCACATCCGCCGTGCGCTGCCGCTGCTCGAAGAGGTGATGGAGCGCGCCAGCGTCGCGCGCGGCGACATCGACGCGATCGCCTACACACAAGGCCCTGGGCTCGCGGGCGCGCTGCTGGTCGGCGCGAGCGTCGCCAATTCGCTGGCGATGGCGTGGAACAAGCCGACCGTCGGCATTCACCATCTCGAAGGGCATTTGCTGTCGCCGCTGCTCGTTGATGAGCCGCCGCCGTTTCCGTTCGTCGCGCTGCTGGTGTCGGGCGGCCATACGCAACTGATGCGCGTGACGGATGTCGGCGTCTACGAGACTCTCGGCGAAACGCTCGACGACGCCGCCGGCGAAGCCTTCGACAAAACCGCCAAGCTGCTGGGCCTCGGCTATCCGGGCGGCCCGGAAGTCTCGCGCATGGCCGAGTTCGGCACCCCCGGCGCAGTCGTGCTGCCGCGCCCGATGCTGCATTCCGGCGACCTTGATTTCAGCTTCAGCGGCCTGAAGACCGCCGTGCTCACGCACGCAAACCGGCTGGGCGGCGCGAACATTTGCGAACAGGCCAAGGCCGATCTCGCGCGCGGTTTCGTCGATGCCGCCGTCGAAGTGCTGGCCGCGAAATCGCTCGCGGCGCTCAAGCGCACGAAGCTGAACCGGCTGGTGGTGGCGGGCGGCGTCGGCGCGAACCGGCAGTTGCGCGAAGCGCTGTCGGCCGCCGCGCAGAAGCGCAATTTTTACGTGCACTATCCCGACCTGTCGCTATGCACGGACAATGGGGCGATGATCGCGCTGGCCGGCGCGCTGCGTCTGCAACGCTGGCCCGAACAGGCCGTCAACGACTATGCGTTCACCGTGAAGCCGCGGTGGGATCTGACGTCGCTCGCGCACTGAACGGGCACCGCAAGACGATAAAAAGCCGCTTTAAAAGCGGCTTTTTTATAGGTTCAATGCTTTTGCAACGAAACGGCGTGGACCGACGCAGAACGTATCAGGCGAGGCGCTTGTCCTGCTCGATCACCGCATAAGCGCTGTGATTGTGAATCGACTCGAAGTTCTCGGCTTCGAGCACATACGCGACGATGCGCTCGTCGGCATTCAGACGCTTGGCAACGTCGCGCACGAGGTCTTCGACGAACTTCGGATTTTCGTACGCGCGCTCGGTAACGAACTTCTCGTCCGGACGCTTGAGCAGACCCCACAGTTCGCACGACGCTTCTTCCTCGGCGATGCGGATCAACTCTTCGATAGCGACGTCGCCGATCAGCTCGGCATCGATCGTCACGTGCGAGCGCTGGTTGTGCGCGCCGTACTGCGAGATTTTCTTCGAGCACGGGCACAGGCTCGTGACCGGCACCAGCACCTTCAGAAACAGCCGCGTCGCGCCATGGCGGGTCTCGCCGGTCAGCGTAACTTCATAGTCGAGCAGGCTCTGCACGCCCGACACCGGCGCGGTCTTGTTCACGAAGTACGGGAATGACACTTCGATGCGGCCCGCCTCGGCCTCGAGCTTATCGAGCATGGCCGCGAGCATCGTGCGGAACGTGGCCGGTTCGAGCGGCGCCTTGTTCTCTTCGAGCAACGCGACGAAGCGCGACATGTGCGTGCCCTTCTGCTCGGCCGGCAGATGCACGTCGAGATTCCACGTGCCGACCGTCGGCTGCACTTCATCGGCTTGTGTGCGAACCGTCAACGGATGACGCACGCCCTTCACGCCGACCCGCTGGATCGGAATCTGGCGCATGTCGGGGGTGCTTTGCACGTCGGGCATCACGAAGGCGGGATTCATCTGATTCATTCTTTTGTCCTTTCTGGAAAGCGCCGGGCTGCGTCCAGGTCTCGCTGCATCGGCGACGATCGCGCAGCGAGCTCGAAGCGCCCAGCGGCCGTGCAGATCAGCGCGCGCAACGGCGAACGCCGGCTGCCGCCGGCGTTGGGTGACGGGCCGCAGGACCCGTCGGTTCAAACTGGAGATTGCCGAAACCGCCGTCGCATGACGGCGGCATGAGTCGTACCCACGGCGGCACGACAGGCGACAGCGCTTTAAGCGACGCGCTTCACCGACGACTGACCGCCGACCGCGCCGCTTGCGAGGAAGCGTTCGCGGATCGACCGGGCAATACCCGCGGCGTCGAGACCGCACGCGGCGAGCAGCTTGGCCGGGTCCCCGTGATCGATGAACCGATCGGGGAGGCCCAATTGTAGTACGGGGCGCATAACCCCACTTGCGAGCAGGGCTTCGACGCAGGCCGAACCCGCGCCACCCATGATGCAGCCTTCCTCGACGGTGACGATCGCGTCGTGCGTCTCGGCCAGCTTGCGCACGAGTTCGGTGTCGAGCGGCTTCACGAAGCGCATGTTCGCCACGGTGGCGTCGAATTGCTCGGCCGCCGCGAGCGACGGCGCGACCATCGTGCCGAACGCGAGAATCGCGATGCGCTTGCCGGCCGGCGCCGACGTCTCGCGACGCACTTCGCCCTTGCCGAGCGGCAACGCGGCCATCTGCTTGACGGTCGCGACACCGGTACCCGCGCCGCGCGGGTAGCGCACAGCGGTCGGATGCGACTGCTGCAACGCGGTGTACAGCATCTGACGGCACTCGTTTTCGTCCGACGGCGCCATCACGGTCATGTTCGGGATACAACGCATGAACGCGAGGTCGTACGCGCCCGCATGCGTCGCGCCGTCCGCACCGACGAGACCCGCGCGATCGATGGCGAACACCACCGGCAGGTTTTGCAGCGCGATGTCGTGAATCAACTGGTCATACGCGCGTTGCAGGAAGGTCGAATAGATCGCGACGACCGGCTTCATGCCGTCCGCGGCGAGGCCGCCCGCGAACGTCACCGCGTGCTGCTCGGCGATGCCGACGTCGAAGTAACGATCCGGGAAGCGCTTTTCGAACTCGACCATGCCCGAGCCTTCACGCATCGCCGGTGTAATGCCGACCACGCGCGAGTCGAGCTCGGCCGCATCGCACAGCCATTCGCCGAACACCTGCGTGTAGGTCTTCTTCGACGGCGTCGCGGCCGGCTTGATGCCCTCGGCCGGATTGAACTTGCCCGGGCCGTGGTAAAGCACCGGATCGGCCTCGGCTAGCTTGTAGCCCTGGCCTTTCTTCGTGACCACGTGCAGGAACTGCGGCCCGCGCAGTTCCTTGATGTTTTGCAGCGTCGGAATCAGCGAATCGAGATCGTGACCGTCGATCGGCCCGATGTAGTTGAAGCCGAACTCCTCGAACAGCGTGGCCGGCACGATCATGCCCTTCGCGTGCTCCTCGAGCTTGCGCGCGAGATCGAGCACCGGCGGCGCGACGCGCAGCACGCGCTCGACGCCCGCGCGCGCGGCCGCATAGAAGCGCCCCGACATCAGACGCGCGAGATGGCGATTGAGCGCGCCGACCGGCGGCGAGATCGACATGTCGTTGTCGTTGAGGATCACGAGCAGCGGCACGTCGTCTTCGACGCCCGCGTTGTTCATGGCCTCGAAGGCCATGCCAGCCGTCATCGCGCCGTCGCCGATCACGGCGATGCCCATGCGGTTGTCGCCCTGCAGCTTGCTCGCGATCGCCATGCCGAGCGCGGCCGAAATCGACGTGCTCGAGTGTGCGGTGCCGAAGGTGTCGTATTCCGATTCGTCGCGTTTCGGGAAACCCGAGATGCCGCCCAACTGACGCAGCGTGTGCATCTGGTCGCGACGACCGGTCAGGATCTTGTGCGGATAGGTCTGATGGCCTACGTCCCAGACGATCCGGTCGTGCGGCGTATCGAACACATAATGCAGCGCGATGGTCAACTCGACCGTGCCGAGGTTGGACGAGAGATGGCCGCCCGTCTGCGATACGCTGTCGAGCACAAAGGCGCGCAACTCGTCGGCAAGCGGCTGCAATTGACGGCGATCGAGGCGGCGCAGGGCTGCCGGGTCGTCGATGGTTTTCAGCAAGTCGTACATCGTCGTTCCATTGTAGGAAAACTTACGCGCCCGCACTTCATACATGCACCCCGGGGATGGAGGGTGCGCGGCGGCGGGCTTTCGCGTTCAGCTGACCCGGTTCACCACCAGGTCGGCCAGTTCGGCAAGACGCTGTGCGCGAGCGCCGAACGGTGCAAGCGCGGCGTGAGCGTCGCTGCGCAGTTGCGCCGCGAGCGCGCGCGACGCGTCGAGCCCGATAATCGACACGTAGGTCGGCTTGCCGTCCTTCGCGTCCTTGCCGGCGGTCTTGCCGAGCGTTGCAGAGTCGGTCGTGACGTCGAGAATGTCGTCGACGACCTGAAACGCGAGACCGACCGCGGCGGCGTAGGCGTCGAGCGAAGCCAGAGCCTGCGCGTCCGGCGTCTCGCCGGCCAGTGCGCCCATGCGCACGGCCGCGCGCAGCAGCGCGCCGGTCTTCATGCGATGCATGGTCTCGAGTTGCGGGCGGGTCAGCGTGTGGCCGACGCTCGCCAGATCGATGGCCTGGCCGCCGCACATGCCGATTGAGCCGCTGGCGAGCGCGAGTTCGCGCACGAGCGAGGCCTGCTGCGGCTGGCCCAATACGTCGGACGTGAGCACGACGAATGCCTGCGATTGCAAAGCGTCGCCGACCAAAAGCGCGGTCGCTTCGTCATACTTGACGTGGACCGTCGGCTTGCCGCGGCGCAGTTCGTCGTCGTCCATGCAGGGCATGTCGTCGTGCACGAGCGAGTAGACGTGGATCATTTCCAGGGCCGCCGCCGCCGCATCGAGGCATTCGGCGCGCGCGCCGGTCAGCTCGCCGGCCGCGTGGCACAGGAGCGGCCGCACCCGCTTGCCGCCACCGAGCACCGCATAGCGCATCGCCTCGTGCAGTTTGGCGGGTTCGGTCGTCTCGGCCGGCAGATAGTGTTCCAGAGCCGTTTCGACGCGTTCGAGCACCGAGCGCGTCCATTGTTCGAATGTCATAGGTCGTCCCCGCTCTCAGTCGCGGCTGTGCCTGCGGTATTCATGGGCAGAGGCTTGAGGGTCTCGCCATCGAGAACCCGCACCTGCTGCTCGACCTTTTCGAGCTGCTGTTGACAGAATGCGACAAGTGCCGCCCCGCGACGGTACGCGGCCAGCGATTCCTCGAGGCTCAGGCTGCCGCCTTCCATCCGTGCGACGAGCTCTTCCAGCTCCGTCTGCGCTGCCTCGTAATTCTCCGGCAGCGGCGCGCTATTGCCGCTTTCGGCTGGCGCGGCGGCGGAATCGTTCGATGCGGTCTTCGCCATGAATAGTCGCAAAATTAAAACAAGTCGGACATTCTACGGCAAAAGCGACATTTTCGATCCGCTCGAAGGCCCGCGCCCCGCCTAGCGACGTTGTTTCGAGCCTGTCCGACGCCCACCTTTGCCCCGCTTTGACCCTGAAGTCTCGCAGAAAAAAAGCTCGAGGTCTGCGGCAAAAATGCCGAACTTTCTTGACATTTTTAACCCAAATCAGGGACTTAAGTGGCCCTCTCACAGGGAAACGGGTATAATCGCGGGCTCCCTAAATCGAATCTTCGATGGTTGGGTTGTTCACTGCTTTCACGTCTTCATCGGGAGTGGGAATGTCCAATCTGAGCAATGCATTGCAGTTGCGGTCTGTTCACAGCCAGCTGCCAGTCACGGCTTACTTTGACGAAGCGCTTCTTACGCGCGAAATCGACACCCTTTTCAAGAAAGGTCCTCGCTACATCGGCCACGATCTCATGGTGCCCGAAGCGGGGGATTATTTTGCCTTGCCCAGCGAACGCGAGGGGCGCGTACTCGTCCGTAACCAGCAGTCGCAAGTCGAGTTGCTGTCGAATGTGTGCCGCCACCGGCAAGCCATCATGCTCAACGGCCGCGGGCAGACGCAGAACATCGTCTGTCCGCTGCATCGCTGGACGTACGACCTGAAGGGCGAGCTGCTCGGCGCGCCCCATTTCGCCGACAACCCGTGCCTGAATCTCGGCGCCACGCCGCTGCAGAACTGGCAGGGTCTGCTGTTCGAGGCGCAAGGTCGCAACGTCGCGAAAGATCTCGCACGCCTCGGCACCAGGCGCCACTTCGACTTCTCGGGCTTTATGTTCGATCACGTGGAAGTCCACGAGTGCAACTACAACTGGAAGACCTTCATCGAGGTCTATCTGGAGGACTATCACGTCGCGCCGTTCCATCCGGGCCTCGGCAGCTTCGTCAACTGCGATGATCTGACGTGGGAGTTCGGCGACTGGTACAGCGTGCAGACGGTCGGCGTGCACAAGGCGCTCGAGCAACCGGGAAGCCCGACGTATCGCAAGTGGCACGACCAAGTGCTGCGCTTTCGCGACGGCAATCCGCCCGAGTTCGGCGCGATCTGGATGGTGTACTACCCGGGCATCATGATCGAGTGGTATCCGCACGTGCTGGTGGTGTCGTGGCTGATTCCGCGCGGTCCGCAGAAGACCACCAACGTGGTGGAGTTTTATTACCCCGAGGAAATCGCGCTGTTCGAGCGCGACTTCGTCGAAGCCGAGCGCGCCGCCTATATGGAGACGGCCCGCGAAGACGACGAGATCGCCGAGCGCATGGACGCCGGCCGTCTCGCGCTGATGGAGCGAGGCGAATCGCAGGTCGGTCCGTATCAGAGCCCGATGGAAGACGGCATGCAGCACTTCCACGAGTTTCTGCGACGCGAACTCGGCACGATCTGATCCGCGCCGCGTGGCGCATCGATCGACTCAAGGAAAGACGGGCTTCGACCCGTCTTTTTTTGTTTAGACTAACAACATAGACCGGCGATTGCGCCAGCCGTGTGAACGACGCGGCCCGCAGCCGCCATCGCCCGTATCGAGGAGACGCTCATGCCCCACACTCATTACACCACCCTGATCTCAGCGACCAATCTTGCCGAGCTGCTCACGGCCGCGCCGGGCAGCGTGTTCGTGATCGACTGCCGGTTCGACCTCGCCGATACCGACGCGGGGGAGAAAGCCTGGCTGGCCGGCCATCTGCCGGGCGCGCACTATCTGCATCTCGATCGCGATCTGTCCGGGCCCAAGAACGGCTCGAATGGCCGGCATCCGCTGCCCGATCGCGCGCGGCTCGTCGAAACGCTCGAGTCGCGAGGACTGAAGCAAGGTCAACAGGTCGTCGCATACGACGCGCAAGGCGGCATGTACGCGGCGCGCGTCTGGTGGCTGTTGCGCTGGCTCGGCCACGACGCGGTCGCGCTGCTCGACGGCGGGCTGCAGGCATGGCAAGCGGCCGGCCAACCGCTGACTCAGGCCGTGCCCGCGCAGAACACCGGCGACTTCAAGGCGGCCGCGCCGCTCGCGGTGACCATCGATAGCCAGGCGGTCGAGCGCAACCTCGTCTCGAAGGAGCGAGTCGTCGTTGATGCGCGCGCGCCTGATCGCTATCGCGGCGAAAACGAGACGCTCGACCGCGTCGGCGGCCATATTCCGGGCGCGCTGAACCGCTTCTTCAAGGACAACCTGACCGCCGACGGCCGCTTCAAGCCGGCGCACACGCTGCGCGAGGAATTCCATGCGCTGCTCGGCGACACGTCGCCGGAGCACGTGGTGCTGCAATGCGGTTCGGGCGTGACCGCGTGCGTGAATTCGCTCGCGATGGAGGTTGCCGGCCTGCATGGCTCAGCCCTGTACCCGGGCTCGTGGAGCGAGTGGAGTTCCGATCCAAAACGGCCGGTGGCGACCGGGGCGAACCCCTGAGCACTTGCCCCGGCGAGTCGTAATCAGACAAAAAGGCCGTTGCCGCCTTGAAGCGGCAACGGCCTTTTTCATCGGATTTATCGCTAGCCAAACAAACACATGAGGATTTCAAGCAACTCCATGTTGCTTGAACCACACGAGCGTGCGACGCCAGCCATCCTCGGCATCGGCCTTCTTGTAGCTTGGACGGTAATCTGCGAAAAACGCGTGACCCGCGTCGTCATAAACGACGAACTGCGAGCCACGTCCCGCCTGCGGCCCTTGCGCGATCGCCTGCTTCATCTGTTCGAGCGTGTCCTGCGGAATGCTTTGATCCTGGCGCCCATACAAGCCGAGTACGGGCGCATGCAAGTCGGCGACGAGATCGAGCGGATTGGCCGGCGTCATCGCATTCTTCGCGCCGGTCACGCGACCATACCAGGCAACGCCCGCCTTCACGCGCGGATTGTGCTCCGCATACAGCCACGAGATGCGCCCGCCCCAGCAGAAGCCGTTGACGGCGAGCCGGTTCAGGTCGCCGCCGTTCTCGCCGGCCCACGCGGCGGCCGCGTCGAGGTCGGCCAGCACCTGCTCGTCGGGCACTTTGCTGACCAACTGCTCGTTGAGTTGCTGCATGCTCGGGTAAGCGGTCGGGTCGCCCTCGCGCTCGTACAGGTTCGGCGCGATCGCCAGATAGCCCTGCTTCGCGAAGCGCCGGCACACGTCGGCGATATGCTCGTGGACGCCGAAGATTTCATGCACGACGAGGATCACCGGCAGATGCGTCTTGCCCTTCGGCTGCGCGCGATAGGCCGGTATCAGCGTACCGCCCGAATGGAACGCCACTTCCCCTGCTTCGAGGCCGTCGCTGTCGGTATGGATGGTCTGCGCCGAGACGGGCAGCACCGCTGCCGCGAAACCAGTGCCGAGCGCCGCCTTCATGAAGGTGCGCCGATCGAAGGGAACGTGCGGAATCAGACAATCAACTTCAGGCTTCAGCATGGGGCGCTCCTCGAAGAATTGTTAGAGGCAACAGGATACGCCTTGCGCGCATCCCGTTGCAGATTCAACTGAGGAGATTGTCCGCACGCGCCGATGCAGTCAGTGCAGCTTGACGCGCGGCAGCGTGGTACGGCGCAACCAATGCGCAAAGGTGTCCAGCACCATGCGCGGATAGCCGTGCAGCGCCGCGATATGCAGCCGGTACAGCGACATGTACATGAAGCGCGCGAACAGCCCTTCGATCAGCATATTGCCGCCGATCACCCCGCCCATCAGATTGCCGACCGCGCTGAAGTGCCCGAGCGAGACCAGCGAGCCGAAGTCGCGATAAGTGAACTCCGGTAGCGGCCTGTTCTCGAGGCGCGCCGCCAGTCCCTTCATCAGAAAGCTCGCCTGCTGATGCGCGGCCTGCGCGCGCGGTGGTACGTTGCGCTCGTTGCCCGGCCACTCGCAGGCCGCGCAGTCGCCGAGCGCGAAGATGTTGTCGTCGATCTCGGTTTGCAGCGTACGGCGCACGATCAGCTGACCGAGCCGGTTGACCGGCAAGCCGTCGAGTTGAGTGAGCACCGCCGGCGCCTTGATGCCCGCCGCCCACACGGTCAGATCGGCTCGCACCGTGTGACCGCTGGCGGTGCGGATGTAGCCCGGCGCAACCTCGGCCACGGTCTCGCCGATCATCAGCTTCACGCCGAGCTTGGTCAGCAGTTCGGCGGTGGCCGTGGAAACGCGTTCCTGCAACGCGGGCAAAATGCGCGGCCCCGCCTCGATCAGCACGATGCCGACGTCATGCCGCGGATCGAGCTTGTGCAAGCCATACGCGGACAACACCTGGGCGGTATTGCGCAATTCCGCCGATAACTCGACCCCCGTCGCGCCGCCGCCGACGATCGCCACCTGAATGCGCGGCTCGCTGGACGTCCACGTGCCGGGTCCCGGTCGCGACTCGACGGGCTCGTGCGCGTGATGTTCGGCGCGCATGCACGCCGCGATCAGGCGTTTGCGGAAACGCTCCGCCTCGCTAACCGTATCCAGTGCAATCGAGAATTCGGCCGCTCCCTTGACGCCGAAGAAGGCCGTGGTACTGCCGATCGCGATGACCAGCGTGTCGTACTCGAGCACGCGTTCGGGCAGCAGTTCAGCGCCGTCGTCGTCGAGCACGGTGCCGAGCGTAATGCGCCGGTTCGCGCGGTCGAGTGCGGTCAGATCGCCTTGCTGGAACTCGAAGCCATGCCAGCGCGCCTGCGCCGCGTACGGGAGCTCCTGGGTGAACGGGTCCATGCTGCCCGCTGCCACCTCGTGCAGCAGCGGCTTCCAGATATGCGTCGGAAAGCGATCGACCAGCGTGACCTGGGCCTGCGCGCTGCGCCCTTTCTTGCCGGCCGCATAGCGATCGCCAAGACGCGTTGCCAGTTCCAGTCCTCCCGCACCTCCGCCAACGACGATAAATCGATGCATTGCACTTCTCCGTGTAGCCGATGAATTATCTGTCGCGACGCGGCGCATGAATGCGCCGTCGTGAATCGATTGTCCTCGACCCGGCTGGGAAGTCACAAGTGGCCAATACTCATGTGTGACATGCGCACGACGTTATCGTGCGGGTGTCACGGGCATGTCAATGCGCCTCCTCCCAGTTCAGCCCCGCGCCGACTTCGGCGACCAGCGGCACCTTCAGCGCGGCGACGCCGCACATTAGTTCTGGCAGACGCTTGCGGACTTCGGACAACTCGGCGTCGGGCACTTCGAGAATCAGTTCGTCGTGCACCTGCATGATCATGCGCGTGCCGATCTTCGAGTCTTCGATCCAGTTCTGCACGGCGATCATCGACATCTTGATCAGGTCGGCAGCGGTGCCCTGCATCGGCGCGTTGATCGCGGCCCGCTCCGCGGCCTGGCGGCGCGGACCGTTGCCGCCGTTGATCTCGGGCAGCCACAGACGGCGGCCGAACACCGTTTCGACGTAGCCCTTCGCCTTCGCGCTCAAGCGCGTCTCGTCCATATAGCGAGCGACACCGGGATAGCGCGCGAAATAGCGGTCGATATACATCTTCGCCGCATCGCGCGTGATGCCGAGATTCGACGCGAGGCCGAACGCGCTCATGCCGTAGATGAGACCAAAGTTGATGACCTTCGCGACGCGCCGCTGATCGCTCGACACTTCGAGCGGCGTCACGTTGAAGATTTCCGATGCCGTGGCGCGGTGAATGTCTTCGCCCTGCGAGAACGCGCGCATCAGCGATTCGTCGCCGGAGATGTGCGCCATGATGCGCAATTCGATTTGCGAGTAATCGGCGGATACGAGCTTGTGACCCGGCGGCGCGATGAACGCTTCGCGGATGCGCCGGCCTTCGCCGGTACGCACCGGAATGTTCTGGAGGTTCGGATCGTTCGACGCGAGCCGCCCCGTCACCGCGACGGCCTGCGCGTAGTTCGTATGCACCCGGCCGGTTTGCGGATTGACCATGCGCGGCAGCTTGTCGGTATAGGTCGACTTCAGCTTCGACAAGCCGCGATGTTCGAGCAGGATCTTCGGCAGCGGGTAGTCTTCGGCGAGCTTCTGCAGCACTTCTTCGTCGGTGGACGGCGAGCCGCTCGGCGTCTTCTTGATGACCGGCAGTTCGAGCTTCTCGAAGAAAATCTGCCCGATCTGCTTCGGCGAGCCGAGGTTGAATTCACCGCCGGCCAGTTCGTATGCCTTGCCTTCGAGCTCGATCAGACGCGTGGCGATCTCGCTGCTCTGCTGACGCAGCTTCTCCGCGTCGATCAGCACGCCGGTGCGCTCCATCTTGCGCAGCACGCGCGAAGTCGGTACTTCGATCTCGCGATACACGTGATCGAGCGACTTCTCCGCGGCGATTTGCGGATACAAGGCCTGATGCAAACGCAGCGTGATGTCTGCGTCTTCGGCCGCATATTCGGCGGCTTTGTCGAGCGCGACTTCGTCGAAGCCGATCTGCTGCGCGCCCTTGCCCGCAACCTCTTCATACTTGATCGTCTTCACGCCGAGATGACGCAGCGCGAGGCTGTCCATGTCGTGCGTGCGATGCGATTCGAGCACGTACGATTCGAGCAGCGTGTCATGCTCGACGCCGCGCATTTCGATGCCGTAATTCGCGAGCACCTGTTCGTCGTACTTCAGATGCTGGCCGACCTTCTTGTGGTCCGCGCTTTCGAGCCACGGCTTGAGCTTCGCGAGCACTTCGTCGAGCGGCAGCTGCACCGGCGCGTCGGGGCCGCGATGCGCGAGCGGCACATACGCGGCGCGGCCCGCTTCGACCGACAGCGACAAGCCGACGATCCGCGCAATCATCGGGTCGAGCGACGTGGTTTCGGAATCGAACGAAGTCATCTCGGCCGCATTGATCTTGTCCAGCCACGCGTCGAGCTGCTCCCATGTTTGCACGGTCTCGTAGTGGCGCTCGTGATCGACGGACAACGCGGGCGGCACGTCGGTTTCCGGACCTTCGACCGCGTCGGCAATCTCGACTTCGCGCAGCCACGTCTTGAAGCCGTGGCGCGTGAACAAATCTCGCAACTCTTCGCGCGACTCGGGAAGGCTCGGCAAGCTTTCTTCGATCGACACGATGTGCCCGGTCAGATCGCAATGACGCTCGACTGTGACGAGCTTGCGCGCCATCGGCAAGAAGTCCAACGCGCGGCGCAGATTATCGCCGACCGCGCCCTTGATCTCGCTCGCATGCTCGACGATGCCATCCAGCGACTCATACTGCGTCAGCCATTTGACCGCGGTTTTCGGACCGCATTTCTCGACGCCCGGCACGTTGTCGACGGTATCGCCGATCAGCGACAGATAGTCGATGATGCGCTCCGGCGGCACACCGAACTTCGCGACCACGCCGTCGCGGTCGAGCGTTTCGTTGGTCATCGTATTGACGAGCGTGACGCGGTTCGACACGAGCTGCGCGAGGTCTTTATCACCGGTCGACACGACCACGTTCATGCCGAGCTTTTCCGCCTCGGTGCACAGCGTGCCGATCACGTCGTCCGCTTCGACGCGATCGATCATCAGGAGCGGCCAGCCGAGCGCGCGCACCGCGACGTGAATCGGCTCGATCTGACGGGCAAGATCTTCCGGCATCGATGGACGGTTCGCCTTGTACTCCGGATACCAGTCGTCGCGAAACGTTTTGCCCTTGGCGTCGAACACGCACGCGCTATACTCTGCTGTGACTTCCTTGCGCATGCGCCGCAGCATGTTGATCATCCCGTAGAGCGCACCCGTCGGGCCACCCTCGGGGCCGCGTAGATCAGGCATCGCATGGTAGGCCCGGTACAGATAACTCGAACCGTCGACCAACAGCAGGGTCTTACCTTCAAGGCTTCGTTCTTCAGGCATTATGACTAAGAGAAAAGTGATTCCGAGTCTGCGATCGCTCGCAGATCAAGAGCGCGCAACGGCCAAAAAAGCCCGCGCATCGTGGCAGATGTTCACGATTATGGCAGAGTTTATCGAGGCGACCGAGTACCTGTCGGAGATTCGCCCGGCGGTCAGCATCTACGGTTCGGCGCGCCTGAAACCGAACTCGCCGTACTACAAACTCGCCACGCAGATCGCACGCAAATTGTCGGATGCCGGCTTCGCGGTGATCTCCGGCGGCGGCCCCGGCATTATGGAAGCGGCCAACAAGGGCGCGCATGCGGGCAAGGCTCCCTCGGTCGGTCTGAACATCGAGTTGCCGCACGAGCAGTCGGGCAACCAGTGGCAGGACATCTCGTTGCGCTTCCGCCATTTCTTCACGCGCAAGGTCACGTTCGTGAAGAACTCTGATGCGGTGATCGTGATGCCCGGCGGCTTCGGCACGCTCGACGAACTGGCCGAAGTGCTCACGCTGATCCAGACCAAGAAGTCGCGCCATGTGCCGATCATCTTGGTCGGCGCCGAGTTCTGGGAAGGTCTGCTCGCGTGGTTCAAAAGCTCGCTGATCCCGATGGGTTTGATCAATCCGACCGATATCGATCTGATGCAGGTGATCGACAATCCGGACCAGGTGCTCGAAGCGGTGCTCAAATTCTACGAAGACCGCGAGGAAGCGGAAGCGCATCCGGTCAAGTCGGACGAAGACCGGATGTTCTACCTGTGATCGCATGACGCTGCGCGCCTCGCATTACGCGTAGCACGATGCACTGCGCACACATCAGGTCGCGCACATGGCGGGCGCGTTGCCGCCGAGCCTTCGGTGGCGGCGAGCACCTCGACACCTGACGAAACCGATTGATAAGGAAGACTACCCTCCTCTCGGCTGTTATCAGCACCTCGGCCCGAGTCACTGAAACGCGACTTCCGCGAAACTCCGCAGCTTGCGGCTATGCAACCGATGCAGCCCGTTCATGCGCAGCAGTTCCATCGCCTTCACGCCGATCTGCAGATGCTGATCGACCTGCGCGCGATAGAACTGATCGGCCATGCCCGGTAACTTCAACTCGCCGTGCAGCGGCTTGTCCGACACGCACAGCAGCGTGCCGTAAGGCACGCGGAAGCGAAAGCCGTTCGCCGCGATCGTCGCGCTTTCCATATCGAGCGCGATCGCGCGGCTCTGCGACAGCCGCTGGACCGGCTCGCGATGATCGCGCAGCTCCCAGTTGCGATTGTCGACGCTTGCCACGGTACCGGTGCGCATCACGCGCTTCAGTTCGGCGCCATCGAGCTGCGTGACTTGCGCGACCGCGCGCTCGAGCGCGACCTGCACTTCGGCGAGCGCCGGGATCGGCACCCACAGCGGCAGATCGGCATCGAGCACATGATCTTCGCGCACATACCCGTGCGCGAGCACGTAGTCGCCGAGACGCTGGGTGTTGCGCAGCCCCGCGCAGTGGCCGAGCATGATCCACGCATGCGGGCGCAGCACCGCGATGTGATCGGTGATGGTCTTCGCATTCGACGGCCCGACCCCGATGTTGACCATCGTGATGCCACTGCCGTCCGCGCGTTTCAGGTGATACGCGGGCATCTGCGGCAAACGCGGCGGCGGTGTGCCCTCCTGCGCCTGCTCGCCGAGATTCTCGTTGTAGGTGATGACGTCGCCGGGCTCGACGAACGACGTGTATTCGCTGCGATAGGCGCGCAACTCCGCGTCGTCGGTACGGGCCATCATGGCGCGGCCGAGCTTTACGAATTCGTCGATATAGAACTGATAGTTCGTGTACAACACGTAGTTCTGCACATGCGTCGGCGAGGTCGCTGTGTAGTGCTTCAGCCGATGCAGCGAAAAATCGACGCGCGCCGCCGTGAACAATGCGAGCGGATGCGGCTCGCCAGGCAGCGGCTCGTACGTGCCGTTGACGATGCGGTCGTCGAGCAGCGCGAGGTCCGGCGTATCGAAGATGTCGCGCATCAGGAACAGGCGCTCGCGGTCCAGATCGCCTTCGAGGTGGATGCCCTCGGCGAATGCGAAATGAATCGGAATCGGCTGGTCCGACACGCCGACCTCGATCTGCACGTGATGGTTCTTCGCCAGCAGCCGCAGTTGCTCGCGATAGTAGTTGCCAAACAGATCGGGCCGCGTGACGGTCGTCTCGAACACGCCCGGCCCCGCGACGAACCCGTACGAGCGGCGCGAATCGATGTGCGTGTTGACCTCGGTACGCACGCGCACGAACGGATAGCAGGCGCGCACGCGATGGTCGAACTGCTCGTTGCGGCGATAGCGCGCGAACGCATCGCGCAGGAATGACGTGTTCGCCTCGTAGATCGCGGCGAGGCGGGTGACGGCTTCGGCCGCGTCGTCGAAGCCCTCGGTCGGGAAGCTGCTGGCGGGAGTCTGCACCGTGCGCTGATTGATATCGTTGTTCATCATCATCGTTCACCCTTTTTGATGAGACGACATTACCACGGAACCCGCTGTTGCCAAATGTCGGCGGCGACGCTTGCAACAGCGCTGGCGAGAACGCGCGCGTGTTGTGCGAAAGCGGCGCAAAATAAGGCTTAGCGCCCGTACGCCAGGCCGGATTTGCTAGAATCCGGGCACCCAATTGGAGAATCACCATGAAGCCGCTCCTTCCCATCGCTGTTGCGCTGGCTCTCGCCTTCGGCAACGCCGCGATGGCTGCCCAGCCCGTCGACGAACCGCCGCCCGCCGGCGTGCCCCAGTCCGCCAACGAACGGGCCGGTCTGCCGGATCTCGCCAAGATCAATCGTCCAGCCGCAGAGGTCAGCTCGAAGGTCGACATCAACAACGTTCCGCGCACGCCGAGCTTTCACGAAGTCAGCCCGAACGGCACCGAAATCACTGAATTCCGCGACAAGGGCAAGCCGGTCGAAATCAACGTGCAATCGAATTTCGGTACCCGCTACCAGATGAGCGCGTCGCCCGACACGTCGCCCACCGTCCACGACAGCGGCAAGCCCAGCACGCGCCTGCCGTCGGTGAATCTCCACTATTGATCGTTACGAAAGCGGCACGCCGGCAACGGCGGCCGCGGCGCGGTCGTGCCCCGGTTCCACCCGATCGCGGCCGCTGCGCGATGAACTTGCGCTGAATGCGGCGACGCGTACACTTCGCCGGTCCGCACTCGTCGCCCGCTGCACCCCATTCGCTTGTCTCACGTCGCACTGGCCGCACCGCGCCAGCCCCAACAACCTGATCCGACGTTTCCGCATGGCCGTCTTCACCGCTGTCAACGAATCCCAACTCGCAGAATGGATGAGTCACTACGATCTCGGCGATGTCGTCGAGTTTCGCGGCATTTCGTCCGGCATTGAAAACAGCAACTTCTTTCTGACGACGACGCGCGGCGAATACGTGCTGACCATTTTCGAGAAGCTGACAGCTGAACAACTGCCGTTCTATCTGGACCTGATGCGTCATCTTGCCGCGCATCGCGTGCCGGTACCGGATCCGGTGCCGCGCCTCGACGGCGCGCTGTTCGGCATGCTGCTCGGCAAACCCGCGACCATCGTGACGAAGCTCGAAGGCGCGCCCGAACTCGCGCCCGGCGTCGAGCACTGCGCCGAGGTTGGCCACATGCTCGCGCGCATGCACCTGGCGGGCCGCGACTATCCGCGTTATCAGCCGAACCTGCGCAGCCTGCCGTGGTGGCGCGAAACCGTGCCGACGA
This sequence comes from Paraburkholderia sp. BR14374, assembly GCF_040948685.1. Taxonomy (NCBI): domain Bacteria; kingdom Pseudomonadati; phylum Pseudomonadota; class Betaproteobacteria; order Burkholderiales; family Burkholderiaceae; genus Paraburkholderia; species Paraburkholderia sp. BR14374. The sequence continues at coordinate 152,980 of NZ_JBFPKF010000003.1, forward strand.
TCCTGCCGTATCTCGAAGGCGAGCAGCGCGATCTGCTGGCGTCCGAGCTTGCGCATCAGGAGGCGTTCTTCGCCTCCGCCGATTACGCGGCAATGCCCTCGGGTCCGTGCCACGCCGACCTGTTCCGCGACAACGCGATGTTCGCGCACGCGGCGCCCGAGACCGGCCACGAAGTGCGTCTCGGCGGTTTCTTCGATTTCTATTTCGCCGGCTGCGACAAGTGGCTATTCGACGTCGCGGTCACGGTCAACGACTGGTGCGTCGACCTCGCGACCGGCAAGCTCGACTCCGAACGCACCGAGGCGCTATTGCGCGCGTATCAGACGGTGCGGCCGTTCACCGTCGAGGAAAACCGTCACTGGGGCGACATGCTGCGTGCGGGTGCATTCCGTTTCTGGGTCTCGCGCCTGTATGATTTTCATTTGCCGCGCGCGGCGGAACTGCTGAAGCCGCACGACCCCGGTCATTTCGAACGCATTCTGCGCGAGCGCCTGCTGGGCGTCGCGAATCCAGGCATCCATACCCCATGCAACTGATCGAAGTCCCCGCGAAAACCGGCTACGTGTGGTTCCGCCAGGGCATCTGGCTGTTCCGCAAGAATCCGCTCGCCTTCCTGACGCTGTTCTTCACCTATTTGCTGGTGATGACGCTCGTGTCGCAGATTCCGTTGGTCGGCGGCGTGTTGCCGCTGTTGTTCATTCCGGGTGTCGCGGTCGGCTTCATGGCCGCTTGCCGCAACACGATCGCGGGCAAACCGGTGTTTCCGACCATTCTCGTCGACGGCTTTCATTCGTATGGCTCGGTGGTTGCGCGGCGGTTGCTCGTGCTCGGCGCGCTTTACGTGATCGCGATGGCGCTCGTGTTGGCCGGCTCGGCGCTCGCCGACGGCGGCATGCTGCTGAAGGTGATGCTTGGCAACGCGTCGATGGATGAAAACGCAATCGCCAACAGCAATATCCCGCTCGCGGTGGTCACCGCGCTCGCGTTCTATGTGCCGGTCGCGATGCTGTTCTGGTTCTCGCCGATCCTCGCCGCCTGGCACGACGTGCCGCCCGTCAAGGCGATGTTCTTCAGCGTCGTCAGTTGCTGGCGCAATCGCGGCGCTTTCATCGTGTTCGCGGCGCTGTGGTTCGCAGTCGCAACGGTCGTGTCGATCGGGCTGTCCGCGCTGATGCAGGCGCTCGGCGCGGCGGACTTCGCGTTCGCGATCCTGATGCCCGCGACGATGATCGTCACGACCATGCTGTACTGCTCGTTCTACGCGACCTATCGCGGCTGCTTCGGCGTGCAGACGCCGCAAACGCCGGATCTGCCGACCACGCCGGCGGCCTGATCCTTCGTTCCCGCGCGGGTGCCGTTCTGGCGCCCGCGCGTTGCGTGTTCCGCACGCATCTTCCCGACCTCTCTGTCGAAACATCTGCCCGACGCCCGGCATCCCGAATCGATTTGCGGCACAATAATTTGCGTGCAATCGATTTGCACGCTCCTTTTTTGCCGAGGTGGATCATGAACCAGCGCCCTGCTCTCCCCTTCACGCTCGACGAGCAACTGTGCTTCGCGCTCTACTCGACCTCGCTCGCGATGACGAAAGCATACAAGCCGCTGCTCGAAAGGCTCGGACTCACGTATCCACAGTATCTGGCCATGCTCGTGCTGTGGGAAACCGACGACGTAACCGTCAAGGACATGGCCACGCGTCTGAATCTCGATCCGGCGACGGTCACGCCGCTGCTCAAGCGCCTCGAAGCGCAGGGACTCGTCGAGCGCGCGCGCGGCACTGACGATGAGCGCCTCGTCTACATTCGCTTGACGGGCGCGGGCAAGGCACTCAAGCGTCAGGCGCGCGACGTGCCCGGCGAGATCCTCTGCGCGACGCAGCAGTCGCCGGACTTCCTGCTGCGTCTGCGCGACGACCTCACACGCCTGCGCACGACGCTCAACGACTTCATCGCCCAGTAGGGCGATAACTGAAACGGACTAGTTCCGGCTTCGTCGCAAAATTCATTTGCACGCAAATGATTTGTGTACTATCTTACTCACATGCCGCTTTGCTAGCACTTCGCTAGACCGGCGAACCGGCAGCCAGCGGCAAACATGCCAACCCCGACACCCAAGACCAGGAGCTGCACCATGAATATCCTCTACAAGGCAAGCGCAACGAGCACCGGTGGCCGCGACGGCCGCGCCGTATCGTCGGACAATGCATTGGACGTGAAGCTCGCCGCGCCGCGTGAGCTCGGTGGCAATGGCGCGGCAGGCACGAATCCCGAACAGCTGTTTGCGGCCGGCTACTCGGCCTGTTTCCTGAGCGCCATGAAGTTCGTCGCCGGCCAGCGCAAGCAGGCCCTGCCGGCCGACACACAGGTTTCCGCCGACGTCGGCATCGGCCCGAACGACAAGGGCGGCTTCGCGCTCGACATCGATCTGCGTATCTCGCTGCCGGGCCTCGCTGCGCAAGCAGCGAAGGAACTGGTGGACGCAGCACACCAGGTCTGCCCGTACTCGAACGCCACGCGTAACAACGTGGCGGTTCGTCTGCACGTCGCTTGAGGTCAGGTCGGCCGTCGCGCCGATCAGCAATGCCCAGGCAGAACCGCTGACGGCGCATTGCCCGGCGCCGTCGCGAACAGCGCCCGCACTCTGCACAACAGGGACGGGCGCTGATCATCTTGGCGCGTGCGGCACGCTATGTGCGATGCCGGTCGTCAACTACCTTCATCCCGACTGTCCTTCCCGATGACACACGCCCGCCGCCTGCACGACAGTTTCGACGCCGGCCTCGTCTGGTTCCGCCGCGATCTGCGCAGCACCGATCATGCCGCGCTGTACTACGCGCTCAAGCATTGCGAGCGCGTCTGGTGCGTATTCGTGTTCGACACGACGATCCTGCAGCCGATCGTCGATGCCTGGCAGACGCGCCACCCCGGCGAGCCGGTGCGGGATCGCCGCATCGACTTCATTCTCGCGTCACTGGCTGAACTCGACGGCGCGTTGCGCGCGCTCGGCGGCGGCCTCGTCGTGCTATACGGCGATCCGGCCGGGCTGGTGCCGAAACTCGCGGCGGAGTTGCGCGTCGATGCGGTGTTCGCGAATCACGACTATGAGCCGGTTGCGATCGAACGCGACGCGACAGTCGGCGAGCGTCTTAAGGATGCGGGCCGGCAGTGGCGAACGTTCAAGGACCAGACGATTTTCGAGCGCGACGAGCTGCTGAACGGCCAGGGCAAGCCGTTCACGGTCTTCACGCCGTACAGGAACGCGTGGCTCAAGCAATTGAGCGCGTTCGACCTGAAGCCCTACCCGGTTGAGACGTATGCGAAGCATCTGGCGGCGCTGCCGCGCAAGCTCGACCTTCGGTTGCCCACACCCGATCAACTAGGCTTCGCGCCGAGCAACCTGACGGACTTGCAATTGCCCGCCGGAATGAACGGCGCGCAACAGTTGCTCGATGATTTCCTGACGCGCATCGATAGCTACGCGGAGCGGCGCGATTTCCCCGCCACGAAGGGGCCGAGCTATCTGTCGGTGCATTTGCGCTTCGGCACGGTATCGATCCGCACGCTCGCGCGACTCGCGTATGAGATGTCGCTGCAACCCGACGGCAAAGGCGCGGCAACGTGGTTGTCGGAACTGATCTGGCGGGACTTCTACTTCATGGTCCTCGCGCACCATCCGCGCATCGCGAAAGGCGCGCCGTTCAAACCGGAATACGAGCATTTGCGCTGGGAAAAAGGCCCCTCGGCCGACGCAGCGCTCGCCGCCTGGTGCGAGGGCCGCACCGGCTATCCGCTCGTCGATGCCGCGATGCTGCAGTTGAACCGGACCGGCTATATGCACAACCGCCTGCGCATGGTCACGGCGAGCTTCCTCGCGAAGGATCTCGGCATTGACTGGCGACTCGGTGAGCGCTACTTCGCCGATCTGCTGAACGACTTCGATTTCTCGGCCAACAACGGCGGCTGGCAGTGGGCCGCCTCGACCGGCTGCGACGCGCAGCCTTACTTCCGCATTTTCAATCCAGTCACGCAATCCGAAAAATTCGACCCCGACGGACGCTTTATCAAACGATATCTACCCCAGCTCGCCAGGTTGCCGGCAAAATGGATTCACGCGCCGTGGCTGGCGGGCGCGGAGCGGCTCGCGGAGTTCGGCGTGGTGCTAGGCGGGAATTATCCCGAGCCGATTGTCGATCACGCCCAGGCCCGCGAGCGCACACTGGCCAGGTACGGAAAGTAAGTGCCCGCTCACATCATTGAATAAGAAGGTCGGGAGGGATGGAGATGCGCCGTCTGCCGTCGCTGCTAGTGTTTCTGATTCTGACGCTGGCGGCCGGCTGGGCCGCGAGTCTGTCGCTGCCGGACGCGTGGTACACGAGCCTGCAAAAGCCCGCGTTCAATCTGCCGAACTGGGTTTTCCCGCCGGTGTGGATCGTGCTCTACGTGCTGATGGCGTTTTCCGCGTGGCGCGTGTGGAAGCGCGACGGCCCTAGTGCGGCGATCGTACTCTGGGTTGTGCAGCTTCTATTCAACGCTGCGTGGATGTGGCTGTTTTTCGGCCTGCATCGGCCGGAAATGGCGCTGATCGACATCTTGATCTTGCTGCTGCTGATCGTGATGCTGGCATATGTGTTCTGGCGGCGCGATCGCCTCGCCGGCGTTCTGCTCGCGCCGTACTTCGTGTGGATCGCGTATGCAGCGCTATTGAACTACGCGTTGTGGCAGCTGAATCCGGCTGCTTAGCCGTAGTGCTGACTCATCCACGACGGCGCGCGCACGTTCGATTCCTGATCGAGCTTGCGCATACGGAATTCGAGGTCGTAGAGATCGGTCGCTTCAGCCAGATAAGCGTCAGCGCGCTCTTTTGCGAGCTGGTCAGGCGACTTGGTCAAAAACAGGAACAGGCGGCTGAGCAGATACATGGTTCACCTCGGCAATGATAGCTAGGCGTTTACGCCTAAGGGGTAACCCTTATTATAGGGAAAACCCTGAGTTCATGCCACTATTCATTTTCGAGGTGTTGCTCGGGCGTCACCGGCCGGCCGACGATGCCGCCAATCCTTCCGCGATGCGGCCCGCGTCCGTGCGACGCTGATGCCGGAAAAACTCCCACAGCATGGCGCTCGCGTCCGGACCCTTGGACGAATGAAACGGCAGCGCATCGTCGCCGCCGGCCCATGCGTGGCCGAGCCCTTGCACGCGACATACCCGTACCACACGCCGCCCGCCGCGCAGATAATCGCGTACCACGACGCCATTTTTGCGATCTTCGCGCGTCTCGCCCGCTTTGCGCGCGCCGTTTGCGTCGATGAGGCGGTTCAGTCGCACGAACTGCGTCGCCAACTGATCCGCGTTGACCGGCGTGACCACATGGTCGGCGTCACCGTGGATGATCAGGGCCGGCATGCCCGGGTACTGCGCGACGTTGGTCGTTTCGTCAACGAGCTCGACCGGCTCGCGACGCGCGCCCCGCCGCATCACGTCCATCGCGGTAACGCCGGAGCGGGCCTCGCCGAAAGCGGGGCCGGAGTGCAGCGCGACAGCGGCGAAATGCTGCGGATACTTGACGGCCAACAGCGCCGTCAGCCCCGCGCCTGCCGAAATTCCCGCCACGTACACACGCTCGCGGTCAAAGCCGTGCTGCTCGACCAGCGCATCCACCAGCGATACGACCGCACGCGCTTCCGCGCCGCCCGCGTTGTCGCCGGCGTCGTACCAATGCCAGCAGCGGTGCGAGTGCGCGTGCTTCGATTGCTCGGGGTAGACGACCGCGAAGCCGTAGCGGTCGGCGAGCAGGTTCATGCGCGTGCCTTCGGCAAACTCGTCGATCGACTGCGTGCAGCCGTGCAGCATCACGACGAGCGGCATCGCCTCGTGCGCGTGCCCGGACGGTATATAGAGCCCGTACTGCAGATGATTGACCAGCCGGCCCGGTGCGGCCGGCGCGGAATGGAACGAGCGCGTCCACGCCCCGCTCGCCCATGCGGCCGCGCGTGGACGCACGCGCGACTCGCGCGGCGCTTCGCGTTTCGCGGGCGCGCGCAGCGCGGCAGTCGGCTTCAGTGGATGAGCCTTGCTCGACGGTTTGGCGGTGGCGGCGCGAGCCGGTCGCGCCTGTGCTCGCTTGGCGGTTTTTTGCGCGTGTTCGGTCTGGATCGCGAGCAGGCGCTTGAAACCGCGGAGCCAGATTTTCGACAGGCTTTTTGCCATCGGCGATAACCTCGCAAAAGGGACAAATGCGGACCGCAGATACTGCGGGAGGAATGGAGTTGTGCAATGCACAATAACATCATTCCTCCTGCATTGCTGAACACCGGGGCCGCTTTTCTCGCCGATTTCAGCCGCCGCGAACCTTGCCGGCGGCCTGTCGTCAAACTACGTCGATAGCTGTTCGGCAGCCCACACTTCGGCGTGCAAAAGCGCTCCGCGCCGCGAGACCGTTCACGCGACACCCGACTATACTGGCGGTTGATCTCCCGACGTGTCGATCCGGGCCGCATCGGCGTTTCATGCCGGCTGCGCGCCGATTTCCACCAACCCGATTTCACGCGACCCCGTCGCGCTTCGCCCATGCCCGATTTACCGATCCACCTGTGGTATTCGATCACCAGCCTCGGCGGCGCCGGCTTGACGCTGCCGCTCGCGTTCGCTATAGCGCTGTGGTTGGCGGTCGGCTACTCATGGCGGCTCGCGGCCTGCTGGCTCGCGCTGCTGGGTACGGCGATCGGTGTCGTGACCGTGACCAAGCTCGCCTTCCTGGGCTGGGGCGTCGGCGTGCGCGAGTTCGATTTCACCGGCGTCAGCGGTCACTCCATGCTGTCCACGGCCGTCTATCCGGTCGCGCTATTTTTGATGCTATTGCCCGCGCGCCGCGTCATCCGGCTGCTCGGCGTGCTTGCGGGGCTTGCCGCCGGCCTGGCGGTGGGTTTGTCGCGCGTCGTGCTGAGCGCGCATTCGCCGTCCGAAGCGGTGACTGGCTGCCTCGTCGGCGCGTTTGCCGCGCTCGTGTTCGTGCGGATCGCGTGGAATGCGGAAGCGGACCGGCTATCGGCGCTGCCGGTCGCTGTCAGCATGATGGTGCTCGCACTCTTGATGCACGGCGTGCACGTGCCCACGCAGCGCTGGGTCACGCATATTGCGTTGAAGGTGTCCGGCCACGACCGGCCGTTCATCCGCGCAACATGGCGGTCCACCCGCATCATTCGACCGTCGGCCGCGCCGCTGTCGCAAACGCGCAATACGCTCGAGCCCATGCGCAGGTCGGCCATCTGAACGCTGCGCCGGCCCTTCCAGCGCGTTTTCGAGCTTCCTTTTACAGTTTCGTAACGCTTCGCTTGCGCTCGCGCCATGCGTGAAGCGCAACGCCGAACCGGTCGTTTCGCCCACCGCTATAACCGCGCATATATTACGATAGAGTTTTTAAGCCACTGCTTCCCGTTCTAGTCTGACGTCAGGTCCTCCATGACCCTCTCTCGCCATCTGAAGCAATACGCGCTGTGCGTCGCAGCCGCCGCCTCCGTCATGGTCAGCGTGAATGCGCACGCCGATGAACTGGTGGTTTCGGCCGCCGCCAGCCTGACCAATGCGTTCAAGGCGGTCGGCGACGCGTTCGAGCAGCAGCATCCAGGCACCAAGGTTCTGCTGAACTTCGGCGCGTCCGACGTGCTGATGCAACAGATCGTCAAAGGCGCGCCCGTCGACGTTTTCGCGTCCGCCGATCAAAAGGCAATGGACAAGGCCGCCGCCGAAAAGGTGATCGTGCCGGCGACGCGGCGCGACTTCGCCGCCAACTCGCTGGTGCTGATCGTACCGGCCGACAGTCATCTCGCGCCCGCCAACCTCACCGCGCTGACAACCGCGAACGTCAAGCGCGTCGCATTCGGCGATCCGGCCTCGGTGCCGGTTGGCCGCTACACGCAGCGCGCGCTGCAGGCCGCGGGCGTGTGGGACGCGGTCAGCGCGAAGGCGGTGCTTGCGTCGAACGTGCGTCAGAGCCTCGATTACGTCGCGCGCGGCGAAGTCGACGCCGGTTTCGTGTTCGGCACCGACGCCGCGATCATGCCCGACAAGGTCAAAGTCGCGATGAGCCTGCCGACGCAGACGCCGATCACCTATCCGATTGCGCGGGTCGAAGGCAGCCATCACGCGGCCGACGCCCAGGCATTTATCGACTTCGTGCTGTCGCCGGCCGGCCAGGCGGTGCTCGCGAAATACGGCTTCAGGCCGGCGCATTGATTCACGGGAGAGCACGCGCTCATGGAACAGGCCTGGGTGCCGCTGCTGCTGTCCCTGAAGGTCGCGGGCTGGGCCACCGCGCTCAATCTCGTGCTCGGCGTCGCGGTGGCGCTCGGTCTGTCGCGCTGGCGCTCCGGCGCACGCGACGTGATCGATTCGCTGCTGATGCTGCCGCTGGTGCTGCCGCCCACCGTGCTCGGCTACTACCTGCTCGTGCTGCTCGGCCGACGCGGCGTGATCGGCGCGTGGCTCGACCGCTTCGACATCCAGCTCGTCTTCACGTGGCAGGGCGCGGTGATCGCGTCGACGGTGGTCGCGTTTCCGCTCGTGCTGAAGTCGGCGCGCGCCGCCTTTGAAGGCGTTGATCCGCAGTTGGAGCACGCGGCGCGCACGCTCGGGATCAGCGAGGGCGCGGTGTTTTTCCGCGTGACGCTGCCGCTTGCGGCGCGCGGCATCCTCGCCGGCGGCCTGCTCGCGTTCGCGCGCGCGCTCGGCGAATTCGGCGCGACGCTGATGGTCGCAGGCAATCTGCCGGGCCGCACGCAGACACTGTCGGTCGCGGTCTATTCGGCGGTGCAGGCCGGCGACGACAGCACCGCCAACTTCCTCGTGCTCGTGACCTCGGTCGCGTGCGTGACGATCCTGCTGCTCGCGGGACGCCTCGTGCCGCAGCACACGCTTCTGAGAGCCCGCTGACATGCCGCTCAACGTCGCCATCCGCAAGACTTTCGAGACCGCCGAACGGCGCTTCAAGCTCGACATCGCGTTCAGCGCGAACACGCAGCGGCTCGTGCTGTTCGGACCTTCGGGCGCGGGTAAGAGCCTGACCTTGCAGGCGATCGCCGGCTTGCTGCGTCCCGATGAAGGGACCATCACACTGCACGGCACCACCTTGTTCGATAGCGCGGTCGGCATCGATGAGAAGCCGCGGGCGCGCAAGATCGCGTATCTGTTTCAGGACTACGCGCTGTTTCCGCATCTGAACGTGCGGCAGAACATCGGCTTCGGGCTGCACCGGGGCTGGCTCAATCCGCGTGCGCGCGGCGCGCACACGGAGGTCGATTACTGGCTCGACGCGCTCGAATTGAGGGGCGTGGCGGGCAATCATCCGGCGCAACTGTCGGGCGGTCAGAAGCAGCGGGTCGCGCTCGCGCGCGCGCTGGTTTCGCAGCCGCGCCTGCTGCTGCTCGACGAGCCGTTTTCCGCGCTGGATAGCCAGTTGCGCCAGCGCATGCGGCGCGAGCTATCGGACTTGCAAACGCGGCTCGATATTCCGATGGTGCTGATCACGCACGATCCCGACGACGTTGCCGCATTCGGCGATCAGGTCGTGCAGATCAGCGACGGCCGGGGCCGCGAAGATCATCCTTTTACCGGGTATGCGCGCAGCGAAGCGTCACCTCGTTGAACGGCTGGCTTGGCGCCATCGCTTTGCGGCCTGGCTTGCGCCTCCACTACGCCCCGGCAACCCTCAATCCTTCACGCCGAGTATCACGCTCGACGCCTTGAACACCGCGACCGCGCTCGCGCCTTCCTGCAAACCGAGCGTTTCGACGCTGCCATTGGTGACGATCGCGGTGATCACCGCGCCGCCTTCGAGCCCGAGCGACACTTCCGCGTTGACCGCACCGCGCTTCACGCTCTGCACGGTGCCGCGCAACTGATTGCGCGCCGATAACTTCAACGGCGCATCGCCATCGCCGTCACCCGCTACGAGCAGCACGACCCACGACGCCTTGATCAGCGCAAACGCCGCGACGCCGAGCGCGAGCCCGAGCGCTTCGGTGCTCTCGTGCGTGAGCACGGCGACGATCGTGTGGCCGCCGGGCAGCGCGAGCGACACTTCGTCGTTGACGGTGCCGCGCTCGATTGCCGACACCGTGCCGTAGAACTGATTGCGCGCGCTCGTCTTCACGCCGATGCGGCCGATCAGGTCCCAGTCCGTCGCGAAGCCCTCGCCGATCGCCGCGCCGGCGCGTTCGAGAAAGCGCCGATGCTCGCGCTCGACCGCGCGAAACGTGTCGATCAGTTTCACCGCGCGCGGCGTCAGCGTCGTGCCGCCGCCGCCCTTACCGCCGGTCAGACGCACGACGAGCGGCTCGCCGGCGAGGTTGTTCATCGTATCGACGGCATCCCACGCACCTTTGTAGCTGATGCCGACCGCCTTCGCCGCGCTCGTGATCGAGCCGGTCTCGCCGATTGCCGCCAGCAGCGCGATACGGGCCGCGCCGCCGAGCGTCTGGGTGCCGGCTTGAAACCAGACGGAGCCGCCGAGTTCGAGGGCGTCGCGCGGAGGATCGGGGCGGTCGGTGGTCATGGCGGACAGCGGTCGAAAGTACGTGGTAGGGCGGAAAATCATTATAGCGACGCGCTCTTGCGCCACTGGCCGCTGCGCTTGCCGATCACCACGGCACGACTCTGCCGAGGTAGTCGAGGTAATGCAAACCGGCGCGGCCTTGGTACGCGTCGATCGTGCCGACCAGGTTCGGGATGCTTTCGTCGATGCTCAGACGCGCGTGCGGCCCGCCCAGATCGGTTCGGACCCAGCCGGGCGCCATCAGCAGCAAGGTTTTGGTGTCGCTTCGATGACGCGCGGCAAAACTGCGCATGAACATATTCAGCGCGGCCTTGCTGCCGCGATAGACCTCGTAGTTGCCGGTCTCGTTGTTGGCGACGCTGCCCTGCCCCGACGACATCACGCCGATCGTGCCGCTCGGCCGGACGAGATCCTGCAGCGCCTCGACGACCCGCATCGGACTCAACGCATTGGTCACCATCGGGTTGCATGGAGCGTTTCCTGTCGATGGACTCGGGTTGAAACCGGTCAACGAAATATAGTCACGCGCGAAATCGTCGACAATGAACGAGCGTCCAAATCAGGAGACCGCGCGATGTCACCTTCTCATGAATACTGGTTCCCGGCCAAACGCTATGGCTGGGGTTGGGGCTTTCCCGTGCGCTGGCAAGGATGGGTGACGCTGCTCGCGTATCTCGTGTTGCTCGGGGTGGTCGCCCTCCGGTTTCAACCCGCGGGTCATCCGCTCACGTTCGCGTTGCTGGTCGCGCTATTAACCGCGGCCCTCACGGTCGTGTGCTGGCTGAAGGGCGAGCCGCCGCGCTGGCGGTGGGGTAAGGACTAGCCGGCCCGCTCCGTCACCGGATTCACGGAAATATTGGTTCGACGCGCGCAAGCCATTGCCACGCCAAACGCTGCCAGAGAAACCAGTGACACCAACAGCACAGCCCACTCCACTGGAAGATAGCACTGCCCGATTGTCCAGATCATCGCGGCTGAAATCGGCGCGACGCCCTTTGCAATATTGGACGGCGTAGAAAGCAGCCCGTTGATCGCGCCAAATCCTTCGACCCACATTACGTCCTGCACAATCGTTCCACGCAGGATGGTCATCATGCCGTTCGCTCCGCCGTAGATCAGCGCGAAAACGATCAGCAGCACGGGCGATGCCCCGGCAATCAGCAGGATCACCACCGACACCGGAAAAGCGGTCGTGATGACCAAGCCGACGATCTTCGGAGAGACGTTCCGTCCAAATGCGAACCACAGAACACGCGCGAGAACCTGAGCCGGGCCGATGAGCGCCATCGTCAACAGGATGGTGGACTGTTGGACATGACGCTCGGCCATCAGCGGAACGAGGTGAAACGTCAATGCCGCGAACGTGACGTAGTAGGCGGTAAAGCACACCGCGAGCGCCCAGAACACCGGTGAGCGTAGCGCGCGCCGGGTGGACGCGGCGTTCACCGCCTTGACCGCGCCCTTGTCGACGGCAGCAGCATGGCGCGCGTCGTTTCCGCGGATCGCCAGTGCGTGAATGGGCAGGCAGACGCAGAGATTGATCGCCGCTAGCGCGAGCAGCGCATGACGCCACCCCAGCAGATTGATGAGCAACTGCGTGAGCGGAATGAATGCGGTGCTCGCGAATCCAGCGACAAGGGTTATCAGCGTGATCTTCGTGCGGAAGCTGCCCGGATAATTTCGCGTGATCACTGCGAAAACCGGGTCGTACAGCGTGGCCGCCATCGAGATGCCGAGGCCCACCCATGCGACGAATAGCATCGCCAGGCTGTTTGCCTGCGACCACATCACGAGCATTGCGGATGCGAGCAGCGATCCCACCACCATGACGGCCCGGCCGTGTCCGTGGTCGATCCAGGTGCCGACCGGATACGCAGCCAGCCCGGACACGAGCAACCCGACAGACAGCGCCGCGTTGGTCGATGTCCGGCTCCAACCGAGCGCATGTTCCATCGGTACGACAAAGAGCGAGAACGCGTAGTAGATCGCTCCCCACGAAACGAGTTGCGCGGTGGCTAGTGCCCACGTCGCGATCGAACCTCGATCCTGCTGCTGCGCGAACGCTGTCACTTCTTATGCCCCCGTTGTGCCCCGGTTTGCCCTGAATTAACGCTGCCTGTTAAGGCGCGCAACATGCCTTCTCCGCGACCGGCGCCGATGTAGGCGCACAGCAAGAACTCTTGCTGCCGTCATACCCGCTCGCGTTACGGTCGGTACTGCATACACCCGTTTCCGGCAGTTCGAGTTCGACGCGACGCGCGGCCTCGATGTCGCCCGCGAGCCATGCCGCAATGGAGCGCACCTGTTCGTAGCCCGTCGCCATCAGGAAAGTCGGAGCGCGGCCATAGCTGGCCATTCCGGCGATGTAGAGTCCCGTATCGGGCTGCGCCAGTATCTCGGCGCCATGCGGCCGCACCGTGCCGCATGAATGGAGATTCGGATCGATCAGCGGGGCGAGGGCGCGAGGGCATTCCAGCGCCGCGTCGAGATCGAGACGGACTTCTCGCAGGATCTGCAGTTCCGGTCGAAGCCCCGTCGCTACGATCATTTCGTCGACCTCGACGGCACGCCCGTCAGCGTCCCGAACCTCGAGGGCACTACGGTTCACCCTGATTTCGTCGACGGCAAACCGCGTCAGCAGTTCGATGCGACCCGCGTTGACCAGTTGCTTGAGCCGCTGACCCAGTGCGCCGCGCTCCGGCAACTGGTCAGCGTCGCCCCCGCCGTAGACCTGACCTGGCTGCGAGCGTCGCATCGCCCAGACGAGCGTCGCGCCAGGCTCCTGCGTTGCCAGCTTGGCGAGGTCGATCAGCGTGCCGATAGCTGAGTGTCCAGAGCCGATGACCAGCACCTTTTTGCCCGCGTAACGGCTACGGTCTGAGCCCAGAACGTCGGGCATGCCGTAACGGATACGTGCGTGAGCCGCCTTTTCACCGATAGCCGACAATCCGGACGCGCCAGCCGGAGCCGGATTCCCCCACGTGCCCGTCGCAACGATGACGGCGCCCGCAACAAAGCGCCCTTCTTCGCCATTGCGTTCCTCGAAGCGGATTTCGAACGGCTGCTGCTCGCGCTGCGCGCTCTTGACTTTGCCCGTGCGAATGCGGGCGATACCGGTGACGCGCGTGCCAAGACGCAGGCAACCAGCAATCTCAGGCGTGCGCGCGAGCGGCAGCAGATATTGCTCGGCCAGTTCCCGCCCCGTCGGATAGGCGTCAGCGTCAGGTGCCGACCATCCTTGCCGTTCGAGCAACGCACGCGAAGCGCGGTCGATGTTGTACTGCCACGACGAAAACATATGAACATGGCCCCAGGCCAGCGGCGCAGCGCCTGCCGTTTCTTCCGCTTCGAAGATGACCGGATTCAACCCTTGCTGGATCAGATGAGCGGCCGCAGCGAGACCAACTGGGCCTCCACCGATGATTGCGACGGGCGAAAACGAGTCGAACTGTTGTTTGGACATCTGGGGCGCAGAGGCGCTCTTCGGGCGGCAGCATGAAGACACGGCTAACTCCTGAGTAGGTAGTTTCTATGTAGTCGAGAGCAAAGCGATTGCGTATGGCGGAGTCAGTGGCCAGTCTGATTCACGCGCTTCGACAGTTCCTCGGCGCTTTCCTTGCGCTCGCTGTATCTGTCGACCAGATACGGGCCAATGTCGCGGGTCAGCAAGGTGAACTTGACCAGTTCTTCCATCACATCCACGACACGGTCGAAAAAGGAGGAAGGCTTCATGCGTCCAGCCTCGTCAAACTCAAGGAACGCCTTCGCGACAGACGACTGGTTGGGAATGGTCAACATGCGCATCCAGCGCCCGAGGACACGCATCTGGTTTACCGCGTTGAATGACTGCGATCCGCCGCTCACCTGCATTACCGCGAGCGTCTTTCCCTGCGTCGGACGGACAGCCCCGACCGAAAGAGGAATCCAGTCGATCTGCGACTTCATGATCCCGGTCATCGCACCGTGGCGCTCAGGCGAGCACCAGACCATGCCCTCCGACCATTGCACCAGTTCTCGTAGTTCGGCCACCTTCGGGTGGGTATCCGGTGCATCGTCCGGCAGCGGCAGACCGCTCGGGTTGAACGTGCGCACCTCGGCGCCCATCGCCGTGAGCAGGCGCGCGGCTTCTTCCGTCAGCAGGCGGCTGAACGAACGCTCGCGAAGCGAGCCGTAGAGCAGCAGGATACGCGGCGGATGAGTCGATGCGGTCGCAGGCCGCAACTGGTCGATGTCGGGTACGCGAAACAGCGCCGCGTCGAGTTGGGGTAGATCAACGATGCGCTCAGACACGTTTGCCCTCTGCATCGATGACCACTTCGCCGTCTTCCTTGCGGAACGGTCCGCGCTGCGGGTTCGGCAAGAGGGTAACGTGGTTCATGTACTTTCCCCGGCGCCATTCAGGCACATTCGTACCAGTTCCTGGAACGGTTCACGACGCGCACTACGACCAGCATCACCGGCACTTCGACGAGCACGCCGACCACGGTTGCGAGCGCAGCACCCGATTCGAAGCCGAACAGACCAATCGCGGTCGCGACAGCCAGCTCGAAGAAGTTGGATGCTCCGATCAGCGCGGACGGGCAGGCAATGTTGTGCTTTTCACCAACCGCACGATTGAGCCAGTACGCAAGGGCCGAGTTGAAAAACACCTGGATCAGGATCGGAACAGCCAGCAGCACGATGACCAGCGGCTGCCTGATGATCGCCTCGCCCTGGAACGCGAATAGCAGCACGAGCGTCACCAGCAGTGCCGTAATGGACCAGGGGCCCAGCTTCGCCATGAACGCGTCGAATGTCTGCGGCCCCTTTGCGAGCAGCGCCTTCCGCAAGAACTGCGCGAGGATGACCGGGATGACGATGTAGAGCACGACGGATGTGAGCAGCGTCGCCCACGGCACGGTAATGGCCGACATGCCAAGCAGCAGCCCGACCAGTGGTGCGAAGGCGATGATCATGATGCTGTCGTTCAAGGCGACCTGTGACAGCGTAAACAACGGATCGCCACCAGTCAGCCGGCTCCAAACGAACACCATCGCCGTACACGGCGCGGCGGCCAGCAAGATCAGCCCGGCGACATAACTATTGAGCTGGTCGGCGGGCAGCATGGGCGCAAAGAGGTTCTTGATGAACAGCCAGCCCAGAAATGCCATCGAGAACGGCTTGACGAGCCAGTTCACAAAAAGCGTGACGCCGATCCCCTTAACGAGCTGACGGACCTCATGCAGTGAACCGAAATCGACCTTGATGAGCATCGGGATGATCATCACCCAGATCAGCAGTCCGACCGGGAGGTTGACGTGGGCGTATTCCATCCGCCCGATGTGCTGAAAGACGCCGGGAAAGCCCTGGCCCAGCGCGATGCCCACGACGATGCACAGCGCGACCCATACAGTCAGATATCGCTCGAAGAAACTGATGGCGGGCCTCGACGCTTGGGTCGGCGACGCGATGTTTGAGGTATTCATTCGACGGTTCGACGGAAATCAGCTTTGCTGGATGCGGTTCAGGGCTTGCTGAAGGTCGGCATTGTTCAAGGTATCCAGCGGCAATGCCAGAAGTTGCAGCATGCGATAGCCAATCGCCTGGCGCGTCAGCTCGAACGCCTGCCGTTTGCCTTCGTCGCCCCCCGGTGCATTGGACGGGTCGGCGTATCCCCAATGCACCTTGACGGGGCTACCGGGCCAGTACGGACATTCCTCCGCTGCAGCGCTGTCGCACACGGTGATCACCACGCGCATTTGAGCGCCTTGGGCCACGAACTCGTCCCAGCTTTTGCTGCGATAGCCCGCGGTATCGATACCCGCGTTCGTGAGCGCTTCCAGAGCGAACGGGTTAAGGCGGCCGCTCGGTGCGCTGCCTGCGCTGTAGGCGCGGACATCCTTGCCAAGCTTTTGGGCCCAATGATTGAGCACGCCTTCGCCCAGCACGCTGCGCGCCGAGTTGTGGGTGCAGAGGATGAGAACGTTGGTGGTCATGACGGAGTTCCGGTCATTGTTTGCTGCTGCAGACGTTGGGAACATCGCCCGCGGCGCAGGATGCGCCGGCACAGCAGTTCTCCGTGAGAAAACCGATCAGGTCAGTCATCGCGTCGAAATTTGCCGTGTAAATGACGAAGCGTCCGTCCTGACGAGACTTCACCAGGTCGGCGTGAGACAGGTCCTTCAGGTGGAACGACAGGCTCGACGGCGCAAGACCCAACTGTTGGCCGATTTCGCCGGCGGGCATGCCTTCGCGGCCCGCGACAACCAGAAGACGGAAGATCGCGAGTCGCGAGTCATGGGCAAGCGCGCCGAGCGCACGGACAGCAAGGTTCGGGTTCATGAGCGGAGCATACGTCAATGGCTTCGACATTTCAAGATTTGTGGAAATATCGATCGCGATGCTCGACGGATCGGGAGAACAAGGGTGGGTGGCGACTTCGCTGTAAATAGCGCCCAGTCAGCGCTAAAGCGGCGGGCGTCCCATGTGAGCCATCTGCGCCCGCCCGATGCGTGGCTACAACGGGGAGGCGTACTGCGCAATTCCATTCCCAAACGACCAGTTCTCCTTCTCGACCTCGACGAGATTGATGAACACATCCTCGGGCCGCACGCCGGGCGACTTGCCGAGTTCATCGACGATGCGCCAGTACAGCGCCTTCTTCTGCTCGACCGAGCGTGTGTTGCTGACGGTCAGCTGGATCACGACGAGATCGTCGCCGCGCTCGATATTCTGGTATTGCCGGTCGTAGATCATGTTGTCGGCGGTGTGCTCGGTGATCAGCATGAACAGGTCGTCCTTCGGCACGTTGAACGTGTCCACCAGCGAGCGCTGAATACTGGCGGTCAGCGCTTGGCGGTAGTCGGCCGGCTTGCCGGCGCGCAGTGAGATTCGGGTGAGCGGCATGATGGGCTCCTTGTTGCGGTGTTGGGTTGAACACAGCTTAGGCGTGCTAGCTCATAATAAACAGATATCCATGCCTATTTCATCCATTTCCATCTGAAATGAAAGTGCTCGATCTCGATGCGGTGCGGGCCTTCGTGCTGGTCGCCGATCTACGCAGCTTCACGCGCGCCGCGGACGCGCTCGACACCACGCAATCGGCCGTCAGCCTGAAGCTCAAGCGACTGGAGGCGCACCTTGGCAAGCAGTTGCTGGAGCGCACTCCGCGCGTCGTGCGTCTGTCCGCCGACGGCCACGCGTTTCTCGGCGCCGCGCGCGAGTTGCTGAACGCGCACGAGCGCGCGCTCGGCGCGCTGTCGGTGGAGCGGCGCCGGCTCGTGCTCGGGCTCAGCGAGCACGTCGCGGGGCCCGATCTGCCGCACCTGCTGGGCCGGCTCAACGCGCACGATCCGGGTCTGGTGGTCGAGTTGCACATGGGCACGTCGGCGGCGCTGCTCGCGCAGTTCGACGAACGCCGGCTCGATGCTGCGATCGTCCGCTACGGCGCCGACGAACCACCGCGCGACGACGCGCAGACGCTGTTCAGCGAACCGCTCGGCTGGCTCGCGACGCCGACGTGGCTGCCGCGACTCGATGAGCCGCTGGCGCTCGCGCTATTGAGCCCGCCGTGTAATGTGCGCGACGTCGCGCTGCGCACACTCACAGCGGCGGGGGTCGAATGGCAGGAGGTGTTTGTGGGTGGTGGTGTCGCGGCGGTGGGCGCGGCCGTGGCCGCCGGGCTCGCCGTGTCCCCGCTCGCGCGCCGGGTTGCGCCGCGCGGTCTGCTCGACGTCGGCGCGCGGCTCGGCCTGCCGACACTGCCGGAATCGCGTGTGACGCTGCATTCGCGCGTGCGCGAGGCTCGCTCGGCGGAAACGCTGCGGCTGCTCGCAAACGGCCTCGCCGCGGCGTGACACGGCGACCGATGCCGGACCACGCCACGCCGCTCGAAGCAGCCTCAGTGGATGATCGGCGGCAGCGAACCGCTGCTGGCAGTCGCCGGATTGGGCGCGGAACCCATCGGCGCGATGTCGCTAACGTTTGCGGACGTATCCGGCGAAGTCTGCACCGCGGGCCTGACCAGATTCGCCCGGGAAACCGCCGGCTTGGCCGCGACTTTGTCCACGTGCGGACGCGCGGTGTGAGCTGCCGCGAAATCGGCATGCACGACCTTGCCCGGAGCCGGTTTCGCGTGCGCCAGTTGTACATGCGGCTGCGCGTGATTCGCGGCCCGCGCGGTGACGGTGGCGTGCGACCGGTTCTGGCTCGAGGCCGCGACTTTCACGCCGCCGCCAAGCGCCGCGAGCTTGCCGCCGTGGCCCGCGCCGGCCGAGGCGACATGAGGCACCGCGTGCCGGACCCTGGTAGCCTGCTGCGCATGCGCACCGGCCTTGGACTTGACGCCGCTCTGCGTGGCGGCCTTCACCTTCACCTTCGCCGCTCCGGGCTGGTTCCGCGCGTGCGCCTGCCTGGTAACGTGTCCGCTCGCCTCCGGCGGATTCCATACTTCCGCATAACCGGCGGCCAACGCCGCCTCCGACACACACCATACGGCCAGCGCCGCTGCCACTGCTCGAACCCGCATCTGCTGCTCTCCTGATCGACGACTGCCAAAACGAGCCGGGATTATATTCTCTTGCAAAAATCCATTTATGGACTAAGATCATTAAAAAGTACACATAGGGACTTACCCGAAATGGCTCACGCTGCCCGAATTTCCTCGCCCGAGGCATCGCCGCGACGATCGCTTTCCGAACCCACGCTGACGCAGATGTCCGCGGCGGGTCTGCGTGCGTTCTTCAACATCGCGCGCGACTGGGACCTGAGCGCCGACGAGCAGATCGTGCTGCTCGGCAAGCCGGGCCGCTCGACGTTCTTCAAGTGGAGGGCGACGCCCGAGACCGCGCGCCTCAGCCACGACACGCTGGAACGACTGTCGCTGCTGCTTGGCATCTACAAGGCGCTGCAGATTCTGCTGCCGCAGCCGAGCGCCGCCGACACCTGGGTCAAACGCCCCAACAGCGCGCCGCCGTTCGGCGGCAAACGCGCGCTGGACCGCATGCTGGCGGGCAACATCAGCGATCTCGTGGCCGTGCGCCAGTATCTCGACGCAATGCGAGGCGGCTGGGCGTGACAAAACCGCAATGGCAGGACCGCTGGACCAGCGCCGCGCTCGACTGGACGCCCGCGTATCGTGTGATTCCGACGCGCTTTCCGGCCATCAACCTGTTCGACCGCGTCGCGTCGCCGGAAGATTTCGAAGCGCTGTACGCGCTCGAAGCGATGACCAACGACCGACTGCGCACCGAAATCGGCGAACTCGATCTGGTGCCGCGCGAGGAGCGCCGCTTCGGGCCGGGCTACGGGCCGATCATGGCCGCGCTTACGCATCTGAATCCGCTTGGCAGCCGTTTTTCCGACGGCACGTATGGGGTGTTCTACTGTGCGCGTTCACGCGAGACGGCGATCGCCGAAACGCGCTATCACACCGGTCAGTTCCTCAAAGCGACCGCCGAGCCGCCGATGCGTCAGCAGATGCGTCTTTACACGGTAGTCGCGCAAGGCGGCGTGGTCGACTTGCGTCGCGACCCCGAGCTCGATGAAGCCGTGCTATCGCCCGACGACTATGTTGCCGGCCAGGCGCTCGGGCGCGCGGTGCGCGAGGCGGGCGCGCCGGGCATCGTCTATCCGTCGGTGCGCGACAGCGCCGGCGAATGCCTCGCGGCGTTCCGCACGACGCTGCTGCGCGACTGCCATCACGCGGCATACCTCGAATACAACTGGAACGGCACGAGCGTGGATATGGTGTTCGAGTTGAACCAGGTCGGGTGACAGAGGAGCGGCGCAGCCGCGTGGCGACTTCAGCCGCTCAAGGCAAGGCCAGTTCCGCCGCGCCTTCCGCGCGAGCGGCCTCGACCGAGATCGACCAGCGACGCAGCGCCTGCGGCTGCACGATCGTCAGCGTGCCGTCCGGCCCGAACGCGCCGGTATCGATGAACACCTGCGAGCCGATCTGCGTGATGTCGCGTACCGGCGTATGGCCGCAATAGGTCAGCGACAGCCCGCGCTGCCGCAGCGGATCGCCGTGACCGAGCGCGAGCTCGCGACCCCACAGCAATTGCTGGCGCGTTTCGGCCGAATAATTGCCCGCGTCGAGATCGGCATCCGAGCCGAAAAATTCGGCGTGCAGAACGTTGAAGCGCGTCTTGCCGCTGCCGATCACGCGCACGAGCGGCAGCGTGCGCAGATGCTCGGCGTAGTAACGCAGACGTTCGTCGGGCACGTCGGCCGCCCACGCGCCGCCGATGCCGTACCACCACTGCCGCCGCAAGCGGCCGTCGGCGACCGCGCACAGCGCGTCCTCGTGATTGCCGAGCACCGCATAGAACCACGGCTTCGCGAGCAGCGCGAGCGCCTGCTCCGAGTGCTCGCCCCGATCGACCAGGTCGCCGACCGAAAACAACCGGTCGCACGTCGGATCGAACGCGATCTGACGCAGCAGGTAGCGCAACGCATCGACGCAACCGTGCAGATCGCCGACCACGAAATCGCGGCCGGCCACGTTGGCGTCGTGATGTTGAACGAAGTTGGCGGGAGTGGCATTCATCTCACCATGATAATGCCGCCGACGCGCCCGCGTATGCGAGGTGCCTATCGTATCCGCACGCCTCATCGAGCAAGAAAGACATCGAACGACGCAAAAACGACGCTGAAACGACACATTTGCGGTATGCGTTACCGGAATTGCATATTTTCGCGAGTCACTCCTGCCGCGGCGCTCGAGTCGCCTCGCCTGCTATTGCAGCGTGCGCAGCTTCGCCACCTGGCCGGTCGTGATCGTCGCCTGCGGATTGCCGAACTGTTTCGTCACGTAGTTGGTGATCGCCGCGATCTGCTCGTCGTCGAGATGGCCGCCGAACCCCGGCATCAGCACGTCCGCGTGCGTGGTGGTGCGGTTCACGCCGTGCAGAATCACCAACGCGAGATTGTTCGAGTCGTTCGCGCCGACCGTCGAGTTGTGGATCAGCGACGGATACGCGCCCGGCGCGCTCGCGCCCACGCCCTGCCCGGTCCAGTTATGGCAGGTCGCGCAATTGGCGACGAACAGCTGCGCGCCGTTCACGCCGGTGATCGCGGTGCCGCGCAGCGCAGCGACATCGTTGGCGGGATTGCCCCATTGATGACGAGGACGCGCGTCACCGCCGCTCACGGCCGGCACCGAGCGCAAGAATGCGACGATCGAGCGCAGATCCACCGGCGTCAGATACTGCGTGCTGTTCGCGACCACTTCGCCCATCGGTCCGGCCGCGTTCGCGCGGCCCGGCGCCGCGCCGGTCGACAGATACGACGTGAGTTCGTCGTCGCGCCAGCTGCCGACGCCGCTCAGCTTGTCCGGCGTGATATTGAACGCATGCCAGCCGGCCTGCACCGCACCGGAGAAACGCGCGCTGGACTGCAGCCCCTGCATGAAATTGCGCGGCGTATGGCATTCCTCGCAATGCGCGAGCCCTTCGACCAGATACGCGCCTCGGTTCCATTCGGCGCTCTGCTTCGGGTCCGGCACGAAGCGCCCTTCGGTGAAGTTGAACATGTTCCAGAACACCATCAGCCAGCGCTGATTGAACGGGAACTTGAGGCTGTTCGCGGGCGGCGTGTAGTGAATCGGCGTGAGCGTGTTCAGATAAGCGCGGATCGCGAGCACGTCCTCATTGGTCACGCGCGTGTAGGCGGTGTACGGAAACGCCGGATAGAGCCGCTCGCCGCCCTTGCCGATGCCTTCGTGCATCGCGCGCATGAAATCCGCGTCGCTCCATCGGCCGATGCCGGTGTCGGGATCGGGCGTGATGTTGGGCGTCACGATCGTGCCGAACGGTGTGCCGATCGGCAGGCCGCCCGCGAATGGGCGCGACTTGTCGGCCGTATGACAGGCCGCGCAATCGGCGGCACGGGTCAGGTATTGGCCGCGCTTCACGAGTTCGCCATTCGCGGCGCTGCCGACGAGCGTGGCCGGGCCGCCGTCCGACGCCTGCGCCGCATCGTCGGCGCGCGCCTGGGTGATCGGCATTTCGTCGGTCGAAACCGCGTCCGGGCCGTGCGACTCGTGCCACGCAATCGACAGCGCGAACAGCGAAAACGCGGCCGCGAGCGCCGCGCCGCCGAAGCGGCGGCGCTGGGCCACGTGCATCCGCGCAGAATCCAGCTGCGCGCGAGAGGTGTTCTTCAGCATTGTGGCTCTCCGGTCAGCGCTCAAATTTCGCGCTTCAGCTTGTCGGCCAGCTTCAGCGACAAGGCCGCGATCGTCAGCGTGCAGTTCACCGACGCGGCGGTAGGCATCACGCCGCTGCTTGCGATGAACAGGTTCGCATGATCGTGCGTGCGGCAGTCCGCGTCGACGACCGAACTCGCCGCATCGCTGCCCATGATCGTCGTGCCCATGATGTGATTGTTCGGCGCGAAGCTGTCGTCGAACGAGACTTCGGTGCCGCCGAATAGCGCCGCGATCTTCGCATACTGTTCGTGCGTATCGGCGGCGCTCTTCTTTACGTAGTCGTTGATCGAGTAGTAGATCTCGGGCTGCGCAATGCCGAGCGCGTCCTTGTGATCCGCCGACGGCACGATGCGGTTCTGCGGCTCCGGCAGATGTTCGTGAAAGCTGTTGATGCTCAGCGTGCGTGCCGCGCGGTCGCGAATCTGCCGGTCGAGCTCGGCGCCGGTCAGGCCTTTTTTCAGCAGATCGGCGGTAACGCCCATGGTCGGCACGCCGTTCGACAGATGCAGCTTCTTCGACGCGTAGTCGGAGCGGAACGCGCCGTCGCGGAAGTTGACGATCGAGGTCATCTCCATCGGGCCGCGGCCGGGCCACAGCGGTTCGTTGGCGAGAAACGTGACGCCGGTGCCCGGATGATCCATCAGGTTGCGGCCGACCTGATCGGAGCTGTTGCCGACGCCGTGCGGGAATTTTTCCGAGGTCGACATCAGCATCAGCTTCGGCGTTTCGATGCCGTTCGCCGCGAGCACGAACAGCTTGCCGGTGACGCGTGTGCTATTGCCGTTCGGGTCCTTGTAGTGGACCGCGCTGATGTGCCCTTTGTCGTCCGCTTCGATGCGATACACGACCGCTTCGGGAATCAGCTTCGCACCGGCCTGCTCGGCTTTCTCCGCATGGATCACGCCGTTGTACATCGCGGCGATCGGGCAGATCGGCATGCAGTTGTTGTTGCCGCAGCAGGTCGGCCGCGCATCGTACGGCCGGCTGTTGCGCGCAACCGGTTCGGGCACGACCTTGAAGCCCTCCGCGTTGAGCACGTCGCTGAAACGCTGATCCATGTACGACAGCGGCAACTGCTGCATCGGATAGGGCTTCGAGCGCGGCGAGCCGAGATCGATCGAACTATCCGGACCGGACACGCCGAGCTGCACTTCGGCGGCCACGTACCACGGCTCGAGCGCTTCGTACGGATACGGCCAGTCGCGCCCGACGCCATACAGCTTGTGCAACTGGAAGTCCGACGGCAGCAGCCGCCACGCGGCGGCCGCCCAGTGCCACGTCGTGCCGCCGACGAGCCGCACGTATTGTGAGTTGTACGGATAATCGCCCTTCTGGATCAGGTAGTTGTTCGCGGGCGCGTATTCGGGATGCGGCGCGTAAGGCGTCGACGGATACGGAGTCGCGAAGTCGGACTTGGCCGGCGAATTGCGGAAGTTCTCGACGATCTGCCAGCGCGCAATGCGCGGCCCGGCTTCGAGCAGGATCACCGACGCGCCCGCCAGTGCCAGCTGATGCGCAACGAGACTGCCGGCGACGCCCGAGCCGACCACGACGATATCGGCGGATTGTGTGTTTGCCATCGTTTCTCTCTCCGGTGCTCTGCCTGTTGCGGGCTTGGTTCGTGCGCTGCTGGCGTGGCCCGCTGGCGAGCCCGCGCGGCTTACGCCTGCAGCGGCTTCTGCGTCCAGTAGAACGGCACGTCGCGGCAATAGGAGGGAATCGTGAGCACGTCTTGCACAGGCGCGAACATCAGCGCCTTTTCATACGCGATCACCTGGACGTGCGGCATGTCGCCGACGAGTCCGAGATACCACGCGCGCATGATCGCGCCGACCGCTTTTGCGAGCGCGGGCTGGTCGGTCCGCAGCGCCTGCGTGACGGTATCGGACGGCACGCCGCCGTGGCCTTGCAGCCAGGTGTTCAGCGCGGCGACGTTCTGCACGAACTGCTTATCGGCACGCGACAGCGCATCGTAGACACGCTGGCCGAGCACGGTGTCGAAACTGCTACGGCCGGTGAGGTGTTGCGAAAGCGCGAGGAAGGCATCGAGTCCGCCGCCGGCTGGCGGCGTAGCGGCGAACACGGGCGCGATCCACGACAGCGAACGGCTCGCGCCGGCGAACGCGAGCGCCGCGGCCGCCGCGCACGAACCGAGCACCCACGCCCTGCGCGAAGCGGAAAACGACGGGGACAAACCGGTGAAACGCGTGGCACTGCGATAGGACTTCGCTCCTTGCCGATGCGTCATGTGGGGATGCGCATCGTTATCCTCAGGAACATCTGTCATGGGAGCTCCAGATGATGAGTCGTTCTCGACGAGCCGCACGGGGAAGGCATGATGCCGTTCGCGTGCCGCTTCGTTTGCTCTTCCCCAAACCTGGTCTGACGCCGCTTCAGCGGTCTCGAATCCGTGCGCGCGATTCACGCGCGCCGCCTGTGTGGTGTTGCATGCATGAGCGCAACGATTGCTGCCGTTTTCTGCCAATCGCCTTTCAACTGAAAGCGGCGCGCAAGGCCGCTGCGAAAGACTATAGCCTGTGACCCACCATTCGACAATCGGTCCTCGTTGCACGCGTAGAATCCGCAACACCGACTGCCCTACACTTCGTCGTACATCTCGACTCATGTCCATCAACTACTTTCCGCAAGTTCTTCGCAATCGGCCTCGCACGGTGATCGGCCTCGTGATCGGGATCGTCGTCGCGTTCCTCGTGCCCGATCATACGAGCCCGATGGCGCGCACACTGATCGGCTGGGACGCCGCCATCTGGAGCTACCTGCTGATGATCTGGGTGCACATGGCTCTCGCCGACGAGCACCGCGTGCGCGAACGCGCGATACGCGACGACGAAAACGCGGGCGTCGTGCTGGTCGTGATCTGCGTCGCGACGATCGCAAGCATCGCCGCGATCGTGCTCGAACTCGCGACGGCCAAAGGCTCGGGCGGCGCAACGACCTTCTGGCACTACCTGCTGACCGGTCTGACGCTGATCGGCGCATGGTTTCTGATTCCGACGATCTTCACGCTGCACTACGCGCGCCTCTACTACGGCACCGACGCAAAAGAGACCGCGTTGAAATTTCCCGATCATCATTTACTGCCGAACTACTGGGACTTCCTGTACTACTCGTTCACGATCGCGGTCGCGTCGCAGACCTCCGACGTGGTGCTGCGTTCGCGCGAAATTCGTCGCGCGACACTCGCGCAATCGGTCCTATCGTTCTACTTCAACGTCGCGGTGCTCGGCTTGTGCGTGAACATCGCGGCGGGGCTGCTGGGTTCGTGACTCGGCCATTGCGCGGCGCTCGGATGAATTTCATGCGAATGCCACGCGCGTGCCACATGGCTGCCACGTGAGCGTCACCTTGGCTGCGCGCGTCCGTCCGTGTAAATCCGACCCTCGTCGTCCCGTTTTACATGCCGCGCCAGCCGCGGCGTGCGTAACAATGCCCGCTTAATCGCACGCGCTCCGTGCGGGCGCGCACCTTCGGCATGCGCCATCTCAACGTAACCTCCCCCTTTTCCCGCTAGCGGGCCGCCGCGTTGGCACATGGTTTGCTCCCTTTCCGCGACGAGTGACGACCAGTCCCACCGGACCGCGTCTGGCGCGAAAGCACCCGCGACTGGCCAGCGGGGTGACGATCTTTGCACTACATTGACCAGTACGTGCCCCCGCTGACGCATCGCGCGGTATCCGGCTCGGGAAGCCCAATGAGCGCTGTGATCGCATGCCAACTGCATCCACACCGCAGCAGGACAACTCTGGAAACGACCGATGGAACCTCCAAACGGGTACGCGCCGCGGATTTACTTTTTTCACTCTCTTCTCGTCGGGCCCCTCGATGCCTGGCCCGCGCAGTTCGCTCACGCGGCCGGGCTCGGCTTCGATCACGCGTTGATCGCCGGGCTGTTCGAGCCGGGCCAGGCGGGCCACGGTCAGGTGGTTGGCAATCACGCGCGGCTGCATCCGGTGTTCGAGGCACAGCATTCGGTGCCCGACGCCGTGCGCATGCTCGCCGAAGCCGCGCGCCGCAATAATCTGACGCTGCTGATCGATCTGGTGATCGACCGCGTGGCAGCCGACGGCGTGCTGTACAGCGAACATTCGGACTGGTTTCACGCGCGCGAGTCCGAGCTCGCGCGGCTCGATCCGCGCCACGTGCATCGCGAAGACAACGTCGCCTACGCGAATTTCGACGACCCCGCGACGAGTGCCTCGCTGTGCGTCTGGTGGACCCAGCAACTGCTCGCGCTCGCCGAGGCGGGGGTCGGCGGCTTTCGTTTCGATTCACCACATCGCGTGCCGGCTACCGTATGGCGTCAGCTCGGCGATGAAGTGCGTGCGAAGCATCCGCACGTGCGCTTTCTCGCGGCCACGCCGGGCCTCGCGCGCGGCGACCTGCCCGGGCTCGAGGCAGCCGGCTTCGACAGCGCGTTTTCGTCGGTGCGCTGGTGGGACTTCCGTTCGAGCTGGATGGCCGAGGAGCATGCGGCGCTCGCGCGCGTCGGCGCCCCGATCGCCTTTCCCGAGGCGCCGTACGGCACGCGCCTCGCCGCCGAGTTGAGCGACGTGCACGATGCGGCGATCGTCGAGCGGGCATACCGACGCGCGCTGTTCACGTCGGTTGCAGTGGGCAGCGGCTGGATGATGCCGATGGGCTTCGAATACGGCATCGCCGAACCGATGTCGCAAACGCGCGGCGACGCCGCGCAGTTCGCGCGCGCCGTGCAGTCACGCCGCTTCGATCTGAGCGCCGCCGTCACCCAGGCGAACGACTTCGCGCGCAATACGCCGACGCTGCACGCCAACGGTGAATTGCGCCAATTGAGCGGACCCGGGGCATCGGCCGCGGTTCTGCTGCGCGCCGACGCGGCCGATCTGCGCGACGCCAGCGAAGCACTCCTGATCGCCGTGAATCCCGAACTCGGCGCGCCAGTGCGGGTCGATCCCGCGCGCTTCCTCGCGGGCGTGCCGGGCAGCTTTACGCGCTTCGTGCCTCTCGATGCACGCGGCCGAAACGAACCCGCGGCCCTCGCGCCGTTCGCGCTTGCGCCCGGCGCGGTGCGGCTGCTGCGCGCGTTCGCGGAACAGCCGATCTACCTCGCGCCGCCCATCGACAAGTCGAACAGCAAGCGCAGCGGCCACAAGACCGTGCTCGACGCGATCGAGGCGCCGCGCGTCGCGATCGAGAGCGTGTCGCCGTCGGTCGAAAACGGCCGCTTCGCGGCCAAGCGCAGCGTCGGCGAGCGCGCGGAGATTCGCGCGGCGATCTTCGCCGAAGGTCACGACAAGATCGCGGCCGCCGTGCTGTGGCGCGCGGCCGACGAAACCGCGTGGCACGAAGAGCTGATGTCGCCCGCACCGCCGGCCGGTCTCGACTTGTGGAGCGCGCGCATTCCGCTCGAGCGGATCGGCCGCTACGAATTCACCGTGATCGCTTGGCGCGACGACTTCGCGTCGCTCGTCGAGCACATCCAGAAGAAGCTGAAGGCGAACCAGACCGTCGAGATCGAACTCGACGAAGCCGCGCATCTGTTCGCGCTCGTGCTCGCCGAAGTCGAGACTGGCGAGGGCGCGGACAAGGAGCAGCTCGAACACATCGTGCGCGACTTCCAGAAGGCCGACGCCGAACAGAAGCTCGCGCTGATTCTCGCGCCCGCCACCGCGGCAGCGATGACCGCCGCGCGCCACCGGCCGTTTCTGAGCCGCGATCAGGTGACCTACAAGATCGACGCGGAACGCACCGCCGCCTATTTCGCGAGCTGGTACGAAATCTTCCCGCGCTCGATGAGCGACGACGAATCGCGCCACGGCACGTTCGCGGACGTCACCGCGAAGCTGCCGCGCATCCGCGACATGGGCTTCGACGTGCTGTACTTCCCGCCGATTCATCCGATCGGCCTCGCGAACCGCAAGGGCCGCAACAACACGTTGACCGCGCAGCCGGGCGATGTGGGCAGTCCGTATGCGATCGGCGCGGCCGAAGGCGGCCACACCGCCGTGCATCCGCAGCTCGGCACGCTCGACGATTTCAAGGCGATGCTCGCCGCCGCGCATGCGCACGGCCTCGAAATCGCGCTCGACTTCGCGATCCAGTGCTCGCCCGATCACCCGTGGCTGAAGGAGCATCCGACGTGGTTCGCGTGGCGCCCCGACGGCACGCTGCGCTACGCCGAGAATCCGCCGAAGAAGTATCAGGACATCGTCAACCCGGACTTCTACGCGCGCGATGCGAAGCCCGACCTGTGGCTCGCGTTGCGCGACGTGATCCTGTTCTGGGTCGACGCGGGTGTGCGCATTTTCCGCGTCGACAATCCGCACACCAAACCGCTGCCGTTCTGGGAATGGATGATCGCCGACGTGCGTGCGCGCCACCCTGATGTCATTTTCCTCGCGGAAGCGTTCACGCGGCCGCGCATGATGAACCGGCTCGGCAAGATCGGCTTCTCGCAGTCGTACACGTACTTCACGTGGCGCGAGTCGAAGCGCGACTTCACCGAGTACATGGTTGAGCTCACGCAGACCGGCGCGCGCGATTTCTACCGGCCGAACTTCTTCGTCAATACGCCGGACATCAACCCGCGCCATCTGCAATCGCAGGGACGCACGGGCTTTCTGATCCGCGCGGCGCTGGCCGCAACACTCGCCGGTCTGTGGGGCGTGTATAGCGGCTTCGAACTGTGCGAGGCCACCGCGCTGCCGAACAGCGAAGAGTACCTCGACTCCGAAAAGTATCAGTTGCGCGCGTGGGACTGGCACCGGCCCGGCAATATCGTCGGCGAGATCACCGCACTGAATCGCATCCGGCGCGCAAATCCGGCGCTGCAAACGCATCTCGGTCTCACGTTCCTCACCGCGCACAACGATCACATCCTGTTCTTCGAGAAGGCGACCGAGTCGCGCGACAACGTGATCGTCGTCGCGATCAATCTCGATCCATTCAACGAGCAGGGCGCGGACATCGAGTTGTCGTGGGACACGTTCCAGCGCTGGCATCTGGACGACCACGCCGCGCTCGAAGTGATCGACCAGATGACCGGCGCACGCTTCGAATGGCACGGACGCTGGCAGCACGTGCGGCTCGGCTCGGGCCAGCCGTTCTCGATCTGGCGCATCGCGCCGCTAGGCGGCCTGCCCGCCGATCGCCCGGAGGACGGCGACCACGAACACGACAGCGCTCTTCACGCAGACGCTGTCACCCCAACCTGGATGGAAGGTGGAACATGAAGCGCGACGATCCAGCCCAATCCACGCACGAGGCGCAAACGGCCACGGCCGTCGGCACCGCGGCGAAGGTACGCACGCGCCGGCGCGGCAAGCCCGCGGCGCTCAGCGACGATCCGCTGTGGTACAAGGACGCGATCATCTACCAGGTGCACATCAAGTCGTTTTTCGATGCGAACAACGACGGCGTCGGCGATTTCCCCGGCCTGATCGCCAAGCTCGACTATATCGCCGAGCTCGGCGTCAACGCGATCTGGCTGCTGCCGTTCTATCCGTCGCCACGCCGTGACGACGGCTACGACATCGCCGACTACCGCAACGTGCATCCTGACTACGGTCAGCTCGCGGACGTGCGGCGCTTCATCCAGGAAGCGCACGCGCGCGGCATCCGCGTGATCACCGAGCTCGTCATCAATCACACGTCGGATCAGCATCCGTGGTTCCAGCGCGCACGGCGCGCGAAGGCCGGCTCGAACTATCGCAACTACTACGTGTGGTCCGATACCGATCAGAAGTACGCGGAGACGCGCATCATCTTCATCGACTCGGAGCCGTCGAACTGGACGCACGATCCGGTTGCGGGCGCGTACTACTGGCACCGCTTCTACTCGCACCAGCCCGATCTGAACTTCGACAATCCGGCGGTGATGAGAGAGGTGCTGCAGGTGATGCGCTTCTGGCTCGACATGGGCATCGACGGGCTAAGGCTCGATGCGGTGCCGTACCTGGTCGAGCGTGAAGGCACCAACAACGAGAACCTGCCGGAAACGCACGAGATCCTGAAACGGATTCGCGCGACCATCGACGCCGAATATCCGAACCGGATGCTGCTCGCCGAGGCGAACCAGTGGCCCGAAGACGTGAAGGAGTACTTCGGCAACGAAGACGAATGCCATATGGCGTTCCACTTCCCGCTGATGCCGCGCATCTATATGTCGATCGCGAGCGAGGACCGCTTCCCGATCACCGACATCATGAAGCAGACGCCGGACCTCCCCGATTCGAACCAGTGGGCGATCTTCCTGCGCAATCACGACGAGCTGACGCTCGAAATGGTCACCGACTCCGAGCGCGATTATCTGTGGAACACCTATGCGAGCGATCGCCGCGCACGTTTGAATCTCGGCATTCGCCGCCGTCTCGCGCCGCTGATGGAGCGCGACCGCCGCCGCATCGAGCTGATCAACTCGCTGCTGCTGTCGATGCCCGGTACGCCCGTCATCTACTACGGCGACGAACTCGGCATGGGCGACAACATCCACCTCGGCGACCGCGACGGCGT
This sequence comes from Paraburkholderia sp. BR14374, assembly GCF_040948685.1. Lineage (NCBI taxonomy): Bacteria > Pseudomonadati > Pseudomonadota > Betaproteobacteria > Burkholderiales > Burkholderiaceae > Paraburkholderia > Paraburkholderia sp. BR14374. The sequence goes on from NZ_JBFPKF010000003.1 coordinate 184,226, forward strand.
GCGCACGCCGATGCAGTGGTCGTCGGATCGCAACGGCGGTTTCTCGCGCGCCGACCCCGAGCAACTGGTCCTGCCGCCGGTGATGGGTACGCTGTACGGCTTCGACGCGGTCAACGTCGAAGCGCAGAGCCGCGACCCGCATTCGCTGTTGAACTGGACGCGCCGCATGCTGGCGACGCGGCGCGCGAAGCAGACCTTCGGACGCGGCACGATCCGCTTTCTGAAACCGGAAAACCGCAAGATCCTCGCGTATCTGCGCGAGATGCCCGGCGAGGCGCCGATCCTGTGCGTCGCGAATCTGTCGCGCGCGCCGCAGGCGGTCGAGCTCGACCTGTCCGAATTCAACGGCTTCGTGCCGATCGAGATGACCGCCGATTCGGTGTTCCCCGCGATCGGCCAGCTGACCTATCTGCTGACGTTCCCGCCGTACGGCTTCCTGTGGTTCATGCTGTGCGAAGGCGGTGGACGTCCGACGTGGGCGCAGGCGCATTCCGAGCCGCTGCCCGAGTTCGTCACGATCGTGATCCGCGAGGGGCAGACCGGGCCGACACCCGAAAACGTGCGGCTGCTCGAATCCGAAGTGCTGCCGTCGTGGCTGAGCCGGCGCCGCTGGTTCGCGTCGAAGGATCAGAAGATGCATGCGGTGCGGCTCGCCGCTCTGACCACGATTCCGAACGGCGGCTTCGCATTCACTGAAATCGAAGCGGACGTCGGCGATCACACCGAGCGCTACGTGGTGCCGATCGCGATCACATGGGGCGGTGAAACCACCACGCCGCTGTTCCTGCAGTTGGCATTGGCGCGCGTGCGGCGCGGCCGCAACGTCGGCCATCTGACCGACGCGTTCTCGCTGCCGATCTTCGCGCACAACGTGCTGCGCAAGATGCGCGAACACGCGGTCGTGCCGACCGTGCAGAAGAGCGAAATCAAGTTCCTGCCGACCGAGCGCTTCGCCGAACTCGACAATCTCGGCGAGCGGCCCGAGATTCGCTGGCTTGCGGCCGAGCAGAGCAACAGCTCGCTCATCATCGCCGATGCCGCGGTGCTGAAGCTGGTGCGGCGGCTCGTCAGCGGCATCCATCCGGAAGCGGAAATCAGCCGCTATCTGACGCAGCTCGGCTATGCGAACACCGCGCCGCTGTATGGCGAAGTGGTGCGCGTCGATCCCGAGGGCGTGCCGCATACGCTCGCAATCCTGCAGGGCTTTATCGACAATCAGGGCGATGCGTGGAACTGGTCGCTCGATTATCTGCGCCGCTCGGTCGACGAACTCGCGATCGCGGTCGACACCGAAACGCAGACCGCCCCCGACCGCACGAACGAGTCGATCTTGCTGGACGGCTACGGCGAGCTTGCGGGCATCATCGGCCGACGGCTCGGCGAGCTGCACGTCGCGCTCGCCACGCCGAGCGACGACCCCGCGTTCGCGCCGGAACATGCCAGCGCCGAGCACGTGAAAGCGTGGGTCGACGCGACGCAGACGATGCTCGCGAGCGCGCTCGATCTGCTCGCGCCGCGCATCGCGGAGATGAGCGACGCGGACACGAAGGGGCTCGCGCAAAGCCTGATCGATCGGCGCGCCGCGCTGGTCAAGGCGGTCGACAATCTCGTGCCGGGCGACGCGGGCGCGTTGCGCATCCGCATCCACGGCGACTTCCATCTCGGTCAGGTATTGGTCGCGCACGGCGACGCGTATCTGATCGACTTCGAGGGCGAGCCCGCGCGTTCGCTCGAGGAGCGTCGCCAGAAATCGAGCCCGTTGCGTGACGTAGCCGGTCTGATGCGCTCGCTGTCGTATGCGAGCGCGGCCGCGCAATCGACCACCGAAAGTGCGCCGCAACAGACCGCCGATCGCAAGCGTGCTCTGTTCGAGCGCTTCCGCTCCCACGCGACCACGGCGTTCCTCGCTGAATACCGCGCGGCCGCCGCTCAGTCGTCCGAACCGCTCGTCGCGCCCGAATCCGAAGAGGCGCTGCTCGATCTGTTCCTGATCGAGAAGGCCGCTTACGAGATTCGCTACGAGGCGGCCAACCGGCCGACGTGGCTCGGCTTACCAGTGCGCGGCCTCGCGGCGCTCACGAGCCGTCTGCTCGGCGACACCGGCGCACCGCCGCATTACGATCCATCAACCCGGGTGTCCGGCTCCGCCGCGCCGCCCAACCCGGCCGAGGGCGACTATGAGTGAGCATGATCCGGCCGCAGGCCTTCAACCCGTCGATATCGACGCGCTCGTCGAAGCGCGCCACCCCGATCCGTTTTCGCAGTTGGGGCTGCATCAGACGGACGCGGGTCCGATCGTGCGCGCGCTGCTGCCGAATGCCGCGCACGTCACCGTGATTTCGCGCGCCGATGGCGCGACGCTCGGCGAGCTCGAGCAATTGCGGCCTGGCCTGTTCGCGGGCCGCATCACGTCGGCGATGCCGTATCGCTTGCGCATCGACTGGCATGGCGTCGTGCAGGAAGTGGAGGATACCTATTCGTTCGGTCCGGTGCTCGGCGACGAGCCGCTGCAACGTCTCGCACACGGCGATCCGTACGCGGTGCTCGAATGTCTGGGCGCGCGGCCAGTCGACATCGACGGCGTGCCGGGCGTGCGTTTTGCCGTGTGGGCGCCGAATGCGCGGCGCGTGTCGGTGGTCGGCGACTTCAACGCGTGGGACGGCCGCCGTCATCCGATGCGGCTGCGTCACGAGGCGGGTGTGTGGGAGCTGTTCGTGCCGCGCGTCGGCGCCGGCACGCGCTACAAGTACGAGCTGCTGTCGCGCGACGGCCATCCGCTGCCTTTGAAAGCGGATCCGTGCGCGATGCAGACGGAAAAGCCGCCGGGCACCGCGTCGATCGTCGCGCACGTCGACGAGATCGAGCAGTTTCCGTGGACCGATCACGAGTGGATCCAGTCGCGCGCCGGCAGGCAGACCGCGCGCACGCCGATCACGATTTACGAAGTGCACGCGGAGTCGTGGCTGCGCATCGCCGAGGAAGGCCAGCGCGGTCTCGTCTGGGAAGAGCTCGCCGAGCGGCTGATTCCCTACGCGAAGAGCATGGGCTTCACGCACATCGAATTTCTGCCGATCGCCGAGCATCCGTTCGGCGGCTCGTGGGGCTACCAGCCGCTCGGGCAGTTCGCGCCGTCCGCGCGCTTCGGCAAGCCCGAGCAGTTCGCGCGTTTCGTCGATCGCGCGCACGAAGCGGGGCTCGGCGTGATTCTCGACTGGGTGCCCGCGCATTTCCCAAACGACGCGCATGGCCTGATCGATTTCGACGGCACGCCGCTCTACGAACATGCCGACCCGCGCGAGGGCTATCACCAGGACTGGAACACGATGATCTACAACCTCGGCCGCAACGAGGTCAGCGCGTTCCTGATCGCGTCGGGGCTCGCGTGGCTGCAGCGCTATCACGTCGACGGCCTGCGCGTGGATGCGGTCGCGTCGATGCTGTATCGCGACTACTCGCGCGCGGCCGGCGAGTGGGTGCCGAACATTTATGGCGGCCGCGAGAATCTCGAATCGATCGCGTTCCTGAAGCGCTTGAATCATGAAGTCCGCTATGTGCCGGGCGCACCCGGCGCGATCACGGTCGCCGAGGAATCGACCGCATGGCCGGGCGTCACCGCGCGCGTCGCGGACGGCGGTCTCGGTTTCGACTTCAAGTGGAACATGGGCTGGATGCACGACACGCTGCACTACATGCACGAAGACCCGGTGTATCGCCAGTATCACCACCACAACATGACGTTCGGCATGGTGTACGCGTATTCCGAGCGCTTCGTGCTGCCGCTTTCGCACGACGAGGTGGTGCACGGCAAGGGCTCGCTGCTCGGCAAGATGCCCGGCGACCGCTGGCAGCGTTTCGCGAATCTGCGCGCGTACTTCGGTTTCATGTGGACGCACCCGGGCAAGAAGCTGATGTTCATGGGCGGCGAATTCGGCCAGATGGCGGAGTTCGACCATGACGGCTCGCCGCATTGGCATCTTCTCGATGATCCGGCCCATCACGGCGTGCAGTTGCTGGTGCGCGACCTGAACCATCTGTATCGCAACGAGCCGGCGCTGCATCTGCTCGACAGCGAACCGGGCGGCTTCGAATGGTTGATCGGCGACGACAGCGCCAATAGCGTGTTCGCCTATCGGCGCACCGACGGCGCGGGCCAGGAGTTCGTCGTGGTGTGCAACATGACGCCGGTGCCGCGACTCAGCTATCGGCTCGGCATGCCGCGCGGCGGGCGCTGGGTGGAAGTGCTCAATACCGATGCGGCCGTATACGGCGGCTCGAATATGGGCAACGGCGGACTGATCCATTCCGACCAGGTAACGAGCCACGGCAGGCCGCATTCGGCCGCGCTGACTTTGCCGCCACTCGCAACGATCGTCTTGCGCGCGGACTAAGGAAACGTGCCGCAGCACAGGCGCGCGGCGCGAAGGCAAGCGCCGCGCCCCCGTTGCATGAAGACTCGGACAGACCCGGGCTCTAGCTCGACAATCAGAACAGGAAAGGGAAAACATGTCGCATGCGTTGCCCGATCGGTTGCTGCCCGGCTCACCGTATCCGCTCGGCGCGAGCTGGGACGGGCTGGGCGTCAACTTCGCGGTATTCTCGGCCAATGCGCAAAAAATCGAGCTGTGCCTGTTCGATTCCACCGGACGCAAGGAGATCCGCCGCTTCGCCATGCCCGAATGCACCGACGAGATCTGGCACGGCTATCTGCCGAACGCGCATCCTGGCACCGCGTACGGCTTTCGCGCGCACGGGCCGTATCAGCCGCATTTCGGGCATCGCTTCAATCCGCACAAGCTGCTGCTCGACCCGTATGCGCGCAAGCTCGTCGGGCAATTTCGCTGGTCCGACGCGCTGTTCGGCTATCGCGTGCATTCGAATCGCGCGGATCTTTCGATCGACCGGCGCGATTCCGCGCCCGCGATGCCCAAGTGCGTCGTCGTCGACGAGGCGTTCGACTCGTCGCACGACCGGCGTCCCGACGTGCCGTGGGGCGAAACCGTGATCTACGAAACGCACTTGCGCGGCGCGTCGATGCTGCGCTCCGACCTGCGCCAGCATGAACGCGGCACGTTCGCGGCGCTCGCGGCGCCCGAGTTCATCGAGCATCTGCTGAAGCTCGGCGTGACCGCGGTCGAGCTGCTGCCCGTGCACGCGTTTCTGAACGACCGCTTCCTCGTGGAGCGCGGCCTGCGCAACTACTGGGGCTACAACACGGCCGCGTTCTTCGCGCCGGAGCCGACCTACCTGAGCACGCACCGGCTCGACGAAATGCGCATCGCCGTGCGGCAACTTCACGCGGCCGGCATCGAGGTGATTCTTGACGTGGTCTACAACCACACCTGCGAAAGCAACGAGATGGGCCCGACCATCTCGTGGCGCGGCCTCGACAACGCCAGCTACTACCGGCTGATTCCCGGCGACGAGCGTCACCATATCAACGACACCGGCTGCGGCAATACGGTCAATCTGCCGCATCCGCGCGTGATGCAGATGGTGATGGATTCGCTGCGCTACTGGTCGACCGCGTTCAACATCGACGGCTTCCGTTTCGATCTCGGCGTGACGCTCGGGCGCGAAAGCCACGGCTTCGATCCGGGTTCGGGCCTGTTCGACGCGTTGCGCCAGGACCCGGTGCTGTCGCAACGCAAGCTGATTTCCGAGCCCTGGGATCTCGGCCCTGGCGGCTATCAGCTAGGCAATCATCCGCCCGGCTTCAGCGAATGGAACGACCGTTTCCGTGACACGGTGCGACGGTTCTGGCGCGGCGACGCCGGCCTGCGGCCCGACCTCGCCGCGCGCCTGACCGGTTCGGCCGATTTGTTCAACCGGCGGCATCGCAAGCCGTGGGCGTCGCTCAACTTCGTCACGTCGCACGACGGCTTCACGTTGGCCGATGTCACCGCGTACGAGCAGAAGCACAACGAAGCCAACCAGGAAGACAACAACGACGGCCACAACGAGAATTGCAGCCGCAACTGGGGTGTCGAAGGCGCGACCGACGACCCCGCGATTCTCGCCACGCGCCGCCGCGTGTCACGCTCGCTGATCGCGACACTGATGATCGCGCTCGGCACCCCGATGGTGCTCGCCGGCGACGAAGCGCTGCGCACCCAGCGCGGCAACAACAATGCTTACTGTCAGGATAACGACCTATCCTGGATCGACTGGGACCTTGTGGATTCGCCGGAAGGCCGGCGCATGACCGAGTTCGTCGCGCGCGTGATCGGCTTGCGCAAGCGCCACCCGCTGTTGCGTGAAACGCGCTTTCTGTTCGGCGACCGTGAGGTGCTGCCCGGCCTGTTCGACGTCGGCTGGTTCGACGAACACGGCGATCCGCTGACGATCGAAGCGTGGCAGGACCCGGAGGGCCGCGCGTTCACATTGCGTCGCGCGGGACCGGGCCTGAATGGCGAAACCGAAGTATTGTTATTGATGCTCAACGCTCACGACGAACCGCTGCAGTTCTCGCCTCCCGCGCCGCACCTGGAATGGCACGTGCTGCTGGACACCGCCGATCCGGACCGCGCGCCGCAGCGGCTCGCCACGGCCGAACTCGAGGTCGGCGCACACGGCCTCGTGATACTCGCCGCGCAGCCGACCGGCGAAGCGGATTGGCAAGCCGGCTGGGTGGCCGGCGCGCAGCACGGGCCGCGGTTGTTGACCGCGCTGCCGCCCGACCCTGGCGCGCAGACACCAAACGACGATGGCTCGCAATGAACAATGCACTGCGGAGACATAGCTTGAGCGTGGACAAATCGCAACGCAGCCGGGGTGGCAAGAATGTTGCAACGCAATGCTTGCGTCGCGTCACCTTGCTATCCAGGCGCGTTTGCAGAGTCGAATGGTGAAGACATGTCCGATAGTCCGATTGATCCTCACACGCATCATCACGCGCACTGCCTGCCGTTCAGCGCGCAGTTGATCGGCGCGAGCGGCACGCGACCGCGCACGCGGTTCCGTTTTTGGGCACCGTCGTGCAACAGCGTGCAGGTGGTCATCGAAAGCGGCCACGCGCAAGGCACGCACGACATGGCGCCGACCGGCAACGGCTGGTTCGAGGCCACCGTGGAGAGCGGTGCGGGCACGCTGTATCGGTTCCAGCTCGACGGCAAGCAGACAGTGCCCGATCCGGCCTCGCGATTCCAGCCGCGGGACGTGCATGGCCCGAGCGAGGTCATCGATCCGCGCGCGTACCACTGGGAACACACCGAGTGGCACGGCCGGCCCTGGGAAGAAACGGTACTGTACGAATTGCACGTCGGTGCAATGGGCGGCTATGCGGGCGTGCAAAAACGCTTGCCGGAGTTCGCCGCGCTCGGCGTCACCGCGATCGAACTGATGCCGTTGAACGACTTTCCCGGCGCTCACAACTGGGGTTACGACGGCGTGCTGCCGTACGCGCCCGACTCCGCCTACGGTCGTCCCGAAGAACTGAAGGCACTGATCGACGCCGCACATGGTGTCGGCCTGATGGTGTTTCTCGATGTCGTCTACAACCACTTCGGTCCGGACGGCAACTATCTGCATACGTACGCAGAGCCGTTTTTCCGCGCGGGAGTGAGCACGCCATGGGGCCCCGCGATCGACTTCGAGCGCAGCGAAGTCAGCGACTTCTTCACCGACAACGCGGTCTACTGGATCAACGAGTACCGCTTCGACGGACTGCGCTTCGACGCGGTGCATGCGATCGACAACCCCGCGTGGCTGCGCGAGCTGTCGGACCATATCCGCGCGCGCGTGCAGCATGGCCGCCACGTGCATCTGGTGCTCGAAAACGAGCACAACAACGCGAGCCTGCTCGACGCGCATTTCGACGCGCAATGGAACGACGACGCGCACAACACGCTGCACGTGCTGCTGACCGGCGAAACCGAAGGCTATTACCACGCGTATGCGAGCGAACCGATTCGCCGGCTCGCGCGCGTGCTGTCCGAAGGCTTCGCGTATCAGGGCGAGCCGTCGCCGCTGCACGATGGTGCGCCCCGTGGCGAAGCGAGCGCGCATCTGCCGCCCACGTCGTTCGTGATGTTTTTGCAGAACCACGATCAGATCGGCAACCGTGCGTTCGGCGAACGTCTGCGCAAGCTGACCTCGGACGACGCGCTGCGTGCCGCGACTGCGTTGCTGTTGCTGTCGCCGCAGATTCCGCTGCTGTTCATGGACGAAGAATACGGCTCGACGCAACCGTTCCTGTTTTTTACCGATTACACCGGCGATCTCGCCGACGCCGTGTGCGAAGGGCGACGCCGTGAATTCGCGCGTTTCGCCGCGTTCAGCGACGAGAAAAGCCGCGCGCAGATTCCCGATCCTAACGATGCCCAGACCTTCGCCGCGTCGTCGCCACCCGCGCCCGATGCGAAGCCGACACCGGATCGGCTCGACTGGATGCACTACTACAAGTCCGCGCTCGCGGTGCGCGCGAAGCTGATCACGCCGCGCCTGAAACATACGAAGGCGTGCGGCGCGACCGTGCTGCGCGACGCGGGTGGCGGAGACGCGAACGCGCTGGTCGCGCGTTGGAAACTCGGTGATGGCGAGACGCTGTCGATCGCGCTGAATCTGTCGCAACAGAACGTCGCATTCGACGACATCCCCGCCGGCAAGATCGTTTTCGAAACGCCGCCACGCGCGCGCGAGCAGGCCGACGCGCGGGTATTGCCCGCTGATGCGTGCATCGCATGGCTGACCGGCGACATCAACGAATTCGCGAGCCGCCATGATGCGCGCATCGCGTCGCACGAGGAGCAGCGCGCGTGACGACCCGACGCCCCAACGACCGGCTCGCCGCGCTCGCCACCCGCGCAGGCTTCGAGGTGGAGTGGCAGGACGCGCACCACCACACGCAGCACGTGCCCGAAAAAACACTCGGCACGCTGCTCGAACGCATGGGTCTGCCGTGCGGCAATGCCACCGATATCCGCCACAGCGCCGCTGCTCTGGAGGCCGAACTATCGGGCCGCAGGCTGCCGCCGCTGATGACCGCGGTGATCGGGCGTGGCATCGCGCTGCCGGCGGCTGCGGTCAAGTCGGGCAGCCATTACCGGATCGAGCTGGAGAGCGGCGCGATCATCGACGGCCGCTTCACCGCGCCGAAAGGCGAGGAAGCGCTGCTCGCGCCGATCGACGAAGCCGGCTATCACACGCTCGTGATCAACGACCAGCGCATGACGCTCGCGGTCGCACCGCCGCGCTGCTACACCGTCGCCGACGCATGGCGCACGCTGCACGGCGGCGATGGCGACGGCCACGTCTCGCCGCCCATGCCGCCACTATGGGGCATCGCTGCGCAACTGTATGGCTTGCGTCGCGTCGGCGATGGCGGCATCGGCGATTACACGGCGCTCGCGCAGCTTGCACGGCACGGCGCGCAGCGCGGCGCGCACGCGCTCGCCGTCAGTCCGACCCACGCGATGTTCAGCGCACAGCCCGAGCGCTTCAGCCCGTACGCACCGTCGTCGCGTTTGTGGCTCAACGTCACACATATCGATCCGGCGGCGGTGTTCGGCGCCAACGCGTGCGCATCGGCATCGGCGCAGGCCGGCAACGCATCGTCGAAATTAGAAGACCTACCGCTGATCGACTGGCCGCAAGCGACAGCGTTGAAACTCACGATATTGCGCGCGCTGTACGAGCAGTTCAACGCGAACGAGCGCCCGCAGCACTCGCCGCGCGCACTCGAATTTCACGGCTTCTGCGAACGTGCGGGCCGCGCGCTCGAAGATCACGCGCGCTTCGAAGCGCTGCAAGCCGCGCAACTCGCGCAAGGCGGCGACGGCCATTGGCGCAACTGGCCCGACGCGTTGCGCGAGCCGCGCAGCCCCGAAGTCGACGCGTTCGCGGCCGCGCATCGCAACGAGGTCGATTTTCATCTGTTCCTGCAGTGGCTGGCCTCGCGCGGCCTATTGCACGCGCAGCACACCGCGCGCGAAGCCGGCATGGCGGTCGGCCTGATCGCCGATCTCGCGGTGGGTTGCGACAGCGCAGGCAGTCATGCATGGTCCTACCCCGACGACATGCTGCAGGGCGTGTCGGTCGGCGCGCCACCCGATCTGTTCAACCAGGCCGGCCAGTCGTGGGGACTCACCACCTTTTCGCCGCGCGCGATGCGCACGCAGGGCTTCGCCGCGTTCATCGACATGCTGCGCGCGGCGTTCGCGCATGCCGGCGGCATCCGCATCGATCACATTCTCGGCTTGCGGCGTCTGTGGCTCGTGCCCGAAGGCGAAAGCGCGCGCAACGGCGCGTATCTGCGCTATCCGCTCGAAGACCTGCTGCGGCTGATCGCGCTCGAATCGTGGCGGCATCGCGCGATCGTGATCGGCGAGGATCTCGGCACCGTGCCGTCCGGTTTTCGCGAGCGGCTCGACGAGCACGGCATCGAAGGGATTCGCGTGCTGTGGTTCGAAGGCGCGCCCGACGGCCACGGCTTCAAGGCGCCGGCCGATTGGGACAGCTACGCGGTCGCCACGACGACCACGCACGATCTGCCGACTGTCGCCGGCTGGTGGCGCGGCAGCGACATCATGTGGCGCAACCGCATCGGCCAGACGATGGCGCGCGCCGACGGCCGCGACCCCGAAGAAGCGGCGCTCGAAGAACGCGCTCAGGAGCGCGCCGATTTATGGCGCGCGTTACAGCGAGCGGGCGTGGCCGCGCCCGACGTCGCGCCGCCGGACGCCGACAACCCGCCGGTCGACGAAGCGCTCGCATTCGTCGCCGCGACGCCCGGGCCGCTCGTCACGTTCCCGCTCGAAGACCTGCTCGCGCTCGCCGAGCAGCCGAACCTGCCGGGCTCGATCGACGAACATCCGAACTGGCGCCGCCGCATGGCGCTGCCCATCGACGCGATGTTCGACGACCCCGTCTTCACCGACCGACTGCTGGCCGTCGACGGCGCTCGCCGCGCCGCCGCGCCTTCACCGAACACTTCCGCGGAGCCCGACACGCCATGACCGTCCCACGCTCCACACTGCGCCTCCAGTTCCATCGGGGCTTCACGTTCGACGACGCCGCGCGCCACGTCGAATACTTCGCCGCGCTCGGCATCAGCCATCTGTACGCGTCGCCGATCACGACGGCCGAGCCCGGCTCGATGCACGGCTACGACACCGTCGACTACACCCAGGTCAGCGCCGAATATGGCGGCGAGGCGGGCTTGAGGCGCCTCGTCGACAAGCTGCGCGCGCACGACATGGGGCTCATCGCCGACATCGTGCCGAATCATATGGGCGTCGGCGGTTCGAGCAACGCGTGGTGGCTCGACATCCTCGAATGGGGACGCCACAGCGCGTATGCGCGTCATTTCGACGTCGACTGGCACTCACCCGATCCCGCGCTGCGCGGCAAGGTGCTGCTGCCGACGCTCGGCGCGTCGTACGGCGATGAACTGATGGCGGGCCGCATCGCGCTGCATTTCGCGGCCGACAGCGGTCGCTTTTATATCGGCTACGGCCCGCACGTGTTCCCGGTCTGCCCGGTCGATTACGCGGCGATCCTGCAAGGCGCCGACCGCGCCGATCTGAGCGCGCTCGCCAATCGCTTTCACGGACTCACGACGCAGCCCGCCGATCAGCCGCGCGCCGCCGAAGCGCGCGACGCGCTGCGCGAGTTCGTCGCGCGCGAAGGTGCGTCGGCGATCGAGTTCGTGCTGGAGACTTACGCGCCGCAAGATCCGGTCACGCGCGACCGGCTGCATCGGCTGATCGAGCGGCAGCATTTCCGGCTCGCGTGGTGGCGCACCGCCTCCGACGAAGTGAACTGGCGGCGCTTCTTCGACATCTCGACGCTCGCCGCCGTGCGCGTCGAGCGGCCCGAGGTGTTCGAGGCGGTGCATGCGCTGATCTTTCGCCTCTACCGCGAAGGGCTCATCGACGGCTTGCGGATCGATCATATCGACGGGCTCGCCGAGCCGCGCGAATACTGCCAGCGTTTGCGCCAGCGGCTCAGCGAGTTGCGCGACGCCGCTCCGTACGTGGTGGTCGAAAAGATTCTCGGCCGCGGCGAGCCGTTGCGCGACGACTGGCCCGTCGACGGTACGACCGGCTACGACTTCATGAGCGACGTCGGCGCGCTGCTGCACGATCCGGCCGGCGCCGAGCCGCTCGCCAACACGTGGGCCGAACTGACCGGCCGCAGCGCGCGCTTCGCCGATGAAGCGCACGCGGCACGGCGCAAGATTCTCGCGGAAAACTTCTCGGCGGAACTGGACCGCGCGGCGCGCGCGCTGCATCGGATCGCACGCGATTCGCTGAACACGCGCGACTTCACGTACCCGGCGCTGCGCCGCGTGCTGACCGAACTGGTCGTGCATTTCCCCGTGTACCGCATGTATCCGCTGGGCGGACTGCGCAGCGCCGCCGACAACGTCTATTTCGAGCAGGCGCTCGCGGGCGCGCGCGCTTCGCTGCCGCGCTCGGACGACGCGGCGCTCGAGCGCGTAAATGCATGGCTCGGCGGCAGCGCAGAAGAGGCGCCGCCCGCGCGGCCCGGCGCGCAGTCGCAGCAGCAGGCGCAGGGCGGTGGAGCGCCGCCGCATGCGGGATCGTCGCGGCGCAGCGCGCAAACGCTGTTTTCGCAGCTGACCGCGCCGCTCGCCGCGAAGGCGATCGAAGACACCGCCTGCTATCGCTATGGCCGTCTGCTGTCGCGCAACGAAGTGGGCTCGGACCCGGGCGAGTTCGCGCTGTCGGTCGAGCAGTTTCATGCGGGCAATCTCGAGCGCGCGCAACGTTTTCCGCATGCGATGCTGGCGACCGCCACGCACGATCACAAGCGCGGTGAAGACGTGCGCGCGCGGCTCGCGGTGTTGAGTGAGATCGCCGACGAATGGGGCGCGACGCTGCGTGCCTGGTCGACGTTGAACGCGCCGCAGCGTCGCGCGCTCGACGGCACGCCGATCAGCAGCGTGAGCCAGGACAAGAGCGACGCATGGGCTCCCGGACCCGCCGCCGAGGATATGCTGTACCAGACGCTGGTGGGTTGTTGGCCGCCCGATCTGCGTGCCGACGACGAAGCCGGCGTCAAGGAGCTGGCCGAACGCGTCGCGCAATGGCAGTTGAAGGAGCTGCGCGAGGCGAAGCTGCAAACCAGCTGGCTCGCCCCCGACGAAGCCTACGAAGCCGGCTGCCGCGAGTTCCTGTTCGGCATCCTCGCGCCGCAGCGGCGCGACGCCTTTCTGAAGGAGCTGTCGGCGTTCGTCGAGCGGATTGGCCGCGCGGGCGCGCTCAACAGTCTGCAGCAGACGGTGCTGCGTCTTGCGTCACCCGGAATCCCCGATCTTTACCAAGGCACCGAGCTGTGGGACTTCAGCCTCGTCGATCCGGACAATCGGCGGCCCGTCGATTTCGCGCAACGCGAGGCGTGGCTGCCCCAAGCGCAAACGCCGCCGTCGGAATTCCTCGCGGACTGGCGCGACGGACGCGTGAAGCTCGCGGTGATCCAACGCGTGCTGGCGCTGCGCACGCATCTGCCGGAGTTGCTGAGTCAGGGCACGTATCTGCCGCTCACGGTGCGCGGCGCGCATGCGTCGAATGTGATCGCGTTTGCGCGGCGCCACGGCAATGCGTGGGCCGTAGTGATCGCCAGCCGGTTGGCGGCGGGCTTGCTTGGCGACGATGCCGATCTGCCGCTCGTCGAGCCGGCGCAATGGGCGGATACGGCCGTCGAAATGCCGCCCGATCTGTCGGCGCGCGCGCTGTTCGACTGGCTGAGCCCCGCCGCGCCGAAAGTCGACGATCACGGGCTGCTGCATCTGCGCGATGCGCTCGCCGCGATGCCGGTCGCGGTGCTGGTGGAGGATGGGGTGCCTCGAAGCTGAGGCGGATGAACAGGGTTGAGGCTTCGGATCGGCTCGGGCCTCAACCGCCCTCGTCGTCGAACACCTTCGGATACACGCGCACCAGTACGATGCGCGGTCCCTTCATCTTCTTGACCACCACGTCGAAGTCTTCGAATTCGACGCGCTGCCCTTCGCCGGGCAGATCGTTTAGTGCCTGGATCACGAGGCCGCCCACGGACTCGGCCTTGCCCTCATCGATGTCGATACCCAGCGCCCGTTCGAGCGACACCACCGGCAAGCTGCCCTTGCCCATCAGCGTGCCGTCGTCCATGCGGGTCCAGTCGGCGTCGCCCTGGCGGAACTCGTCGTGGATCTGTCCGACCAGCGCGCCGAGCAGGTTGTCGAGCGTCAGGAAGCCGATCGGTTTTTCGTTCTTGTGGCCGACCAGCGCGAAGTGCGGCGCGCCTTTGCGAAAGCGCCGGAACAGTTCGAGCGCCGGCATGTCCGGTTTCACGTACTGCACGGGGCGCACGTAGCGCGACAGGTCTTCGAGCGTGCTGCCCGCCTGACGCGCGAGCAGCAGGTCCTTCAGATGGATCATGCCGGCCACGCGTTGGCCCGCGGCATCCTCGAACAGCGGATAGCGGCTGAAGCGGTGCCGCGCGACCACCTGCATGTTCTCGCGCAGCGGCAGATCGCGCCGCAGGCAGACCATTTCATGCGACGGCCGCATCAGGTCCGATACGGTCATACGCGAGAAGTCGAGCGAATGCGCGATCGTGTTCCATTCGTCCTGGCTGTACGCGCCGCTCGACGAACCGAGTTCGCTCGCGACGTTCGCGCGGCGGCCGCGCAGGATCAGCTTGAGTTCCTCGGTCGAGTAATGCGAGTCGTGGCCGTGGTCGGTATCGAGGCCCGCGGCCTTCAGCACCGTGTTCGCGCTCGTGTTGAGCAACCAGATGGCCGGGTACATCGCCCAGTAGAAACCGTACAGCGGTGTTGCGGCCCACAACGAAATTTTCTCCGCCTCGCGGATCGCCAGAGACTTCGGCGCGAGCTCGCCGACCACGATATGCAGGAACGAAATGCACGAGAACGCGAAGAACAGCGAAATGCCGTGGGTCAGCCTCTCGGACTCGACGCCGATCAAGGAGAAAAGCGGCCTCAGCAGTTGCGCGAAAGCCGGCTCGCCGATCCAGCCGAGCCCGAGCGACGCGAGCGTGATGCCGAGCTGACACGCCGACAGATATGCGTCGAGCTGTCCGTGCACCTTCGCGAGCAGACGGCCGCGCATGCCATGCTGGGTGGCGAGGCTTTGTACGCGGGTCTGCCGGAGTTTGACCAGACCGAATTCGGCAGCGACGAAAAAGCCATTGAGTGCAACCAGAAACATTGCACCGACGAGGGCGACAACCTGTATCAAAGCGACGGGCTCCGGCAACAAAAGTTGTCAGTATAGAGTTGAAAGCTCTATGAAATATTTATTGTGCGCGACGCATTCGCGCGCGACGCTCATTTCGGCACCGTCGCGCTGAACGGCACGCGCAGCACGAGCGTGGCGGGCGTCGCGGTGACGCTGCCCGCTTCCGTCGAATCGCTTTGCTCGAAGCTCCCGCCATGCGCCTCCGCGACGCGCTTGCACAACGCGAACACCCACGCGATGCGCTTCGCCTCGCGCGGCTCGCCCGCCTGCTTGCGCGCGAACGCTTCGAGCACGTGCGGCAGCGCCGCGTCGTTCAACGCGGCCTCGTTCGGCTCGTACGCGACGCTCGCATGCCATGTGCCGTTGTCCGCCCGCGCGGCCAGTGCGACCTCGGCGCCCCGCGCGCTCGCTTCGACGGCGAACGTCAGCATCAGCCACAGCGCGGCGGCGAGACGAGCGCGGTCGCCGTTCAGTTGCTCGGTGGCGATCTGCGAGTCGAGCCGCACTTCGACGCCGCGCGCGCGGGCGAGGCCGGCGCGGACTTCCTCGATGGTTTCGGC
Source organism: Paraburkholderia sp. BR14374 (assembly GCF_040948685.1). NCBI lineage: Bacteria > Pseudomonadati > Pseudomonadota > Betaproteobacteria > Burkholderiales > Burkholderiaceae > Paraburkholderia > Paraburkholderia sp. BR14374. Next base: position 199,986 of record NZ_JBFPKF010000003.1, read on the forward strand.
GAGCAGCGGATGCAGCGGAAAAGGTTCATACGTGAGCGCGAGCGATTTCGTTTCGGCGCGCGTCGCGTCGACGATCGTCTCGAGCAGCTTCACCTGCTGATCGACGCCGCTGCGAATGCCGGTGATCGCGCGCTGCGAGTTGGGATCGTTCGCGTCGAGCTTGCGCTCGAGCACGTACGCCCAGCTATGAATCGCATTCAACGGACCGCGCAGGTCGTGCGACACCAGCGACAGCACATGATCGCGCATGAACAACGCGGTTTCCGCGCGCAGCAGCGCGCTGCGTTCGGAGATGACGAAGCCGGCCGACGCGGGCTGGGCGCCAGCCGTCCCGGTGGGTGACGTAGTCACGATCGAGTCCTCTCAGGCAGTGCTGGATGATGGGGGGAAGCCTCATTATAGGCATCCCGTTCCGACCGACCAGTCCGGGCCGAACCGCGAGGCGCGCCGCAATCCGCATGCCATGCGCGAAACCGGACAAGATTCGGCGATCGGCTTCAACGCGCCTACAATGTCGCTTTTAAGTTTTTTGATCTGAGGAGCAACGCATGTCGACTGTGACGACCGAATCCGGCCTGAAGTACGAAGACCTCGTGGAAGGCACCGGCGCCGAAGCCGTCGCCGGCAAGACCGTGACCGTGCACTACACGGGCTGGCTGACCGACGGCCAGAAGTTCGACTCGAGCAAGGACCGCAATGACCCGTTCGCGTTCGTGCTGGGCGGCGGCATGGTCATCAAGGGCTGGGACGAAGGCGTGCAAGGCATGAAGATCGGCGGCAAGCGCAAGCTGACCATTCCGCCGCAACTCGGCTACGGCGTGCGCGGCGCGGGCGGCGTAATTCCGCCGAACGCGACGCTCGTGTTCGAAGTCGAACTGCTCGCAGTCTGAGCTGCACCTAAGTGTTGTTATGAGCCACGCCGCCGTCACCGCCCCTAACGTTTCGCTGCGCTGCTATGGCGCGATCGAAGCGTCGGACGTGCACGACTTCCACCAGGTCGTGCTGGGGCTCGACGGCGCGATGGTGATGGCGGTGAACGGCGTCGCGGAGCAGATCGACGCCGGCTCCGCATGGCTGATCCCGGCCGGCGCGCGGCACGAATATTCGGGCGTCGGCACCAACCGGCAGCTCGTACTCGATTTGCCCGCGACGTCGCTGGCGGTGCCCGAGCGGCTGTTCGAGCGCGCGCGAGCCGTGGCCGTCGATCCAGCGCTCGCGCAACTCGTCCACACGATTGCCGTGCATGCGGCGGGCGGCGCGGGCGAAGCGCAAGACGATGCCTTCGGTCATCGTCGCTTCCATTGGGATGCCGCCGCACGTCTGGGCGCCGCGCTGGTCGTCGATTCCGGGGCGCTCGCCGGTGCGCAGAGCGAAGGCGTTCGGCTCGATTTCGCGCGTATCGACCGCTGGCTGCGCGCGCATCTGTCCGAGCCGCTGAAGATCGCCGACCTCGCCGCGCACTGCGGCTTCGGCATGCGGCGTTTTCACCAACTGTTTACCGATGCGTTCGGCGAGACACCGCATCGCTATTTGCAGCGGCTACGGCTCGACACGTCGATCACGCTGCTCGCGGACCCACGTCTTTCGTTGACCGATATCGCGCTCGACATCGGCTTCGGCGATCAGAGCGCTTACACGCACGCATTTACGCGGCGTTTTGGGCTGGCGCCCGGGCAGTGGCGCGCGCTGCGGCACTGAGGGCGGCGAAGGTCCCTGTCAGCCGTCTAATCCACGCTGCAGATCCGCACGGATATCGGCCGCGTTTTCGAGCCCCACCGCAAGCCGGATCAGACCTTCGCTGATGCCCGCCGCCGCGCGCGCTTCGGGCGTGATGCGGCCGTGCGTGGTCGTCGCCGGATGCGTGATCGTCGTACGAGTGTCGCCCAGGTTGCCGGTGATCGAACAAACCTTCGTGCCGTCGATCACGCGCCATGCGTTCGCACGCATCTGTTCGGGCGTGTCGCCCTTCAGTTCGAACGACACGATCGCGCCGCCCGACTTCTGCTGACGCATCGCGAGCGCATGCTGCGGATGCGATTCGAGTCCCGGATAGAACACGCGATTGATGGCCGGATGCGAGTCGAGCCAGCGCGCGATTTCGAGCGCATTCGCCGACTGCTTTTCGACACGCAGCGACAGCGTTTCCATGCCTTTCAACAGTACCCACGCGTTGAACGCGGACAGCGTCGGCCCGGCACTGCGCACGAACGGAAACACCTTTTCCATGATGAATTGCTTCGAACCGACCAGCGCGCCGCCGAGCACACGGCCTTGGCCGTCGAGGAACTTGGTCGCCGAATGCATGACGACGTCCGCGCCCAGTTTCAGCGGCTGCTGCAACGCCGGGCTGCAGAAGCAGTTATCGACGACGAACAGCGCATTCGCGGCCTTCGCGATCCTGCCGATCGCTTCGATATCCGAAACCTCGGTCAGCGGGTTGGAAGGCGTTTCGAGGAAGAACATCTTCGTTTCGGGACGCACCGCTTCGTTCCACGCGTTCAAATCGGTCGGATCGACGAACGTGGTCGTGATGCCGAACTTGCTGAAGATCTGCGAAAACATGGCGAGCGTCGAGCCGAACAGCGCCCGCGAGCTCACGAGGTGGTCGCCCGCCTGCAACGTCGACATCACGACCGACATGATCGCGGCCATCCCCGACGCCGTCGCGATACAGGCCTCGCCGCCTTCGAGCGCGGCCAGCCGGTCCTGAAACATCGAGACGGTCGGATTCGAGAAGCGCGAGTACGTGAAATAGTCTTCGGAGTTCTTAAAGCGCTCGGCGGCTTCCGCGGCGCTCGCGAACAGGAAGCTCGAGGTCAGGAAGATCGCTTCCGAGTGCTCGTTGAAGTCGCTGCGCGCGGTGCCCGAGCGGACGGCCAGCGTGTCGAAGTCGAGGTTCAGGGAGTCGTCCATGTTGGGTCTGGTCTCGAGGAGTCGGTCGCTGCCTCGGCGGCTAAATGAGGCAGCAACAAAAAAGCCCGCTTTGCGTCGGCATAAGCGGGCTTCGTGTGCGGAAAGGTGCGGTGTGTGCGCTCAACCCACCGACAGTTGCAGATGCAGCTGCGAACGCGCCGGGCCGCCACCGTCGATCGCTTCGCTCGCGGCATCGCGATCCGATTGCGACGACGGCGCGAGACGCGCGCTTTCGATGCGGTCGAGGTACTCGGTCGTGATGTCGCCGGTCACGTAGTTGCCGTCGAAGCACGAAGCCTCGAACGCCTTCAGCGCCGGGTTGATATCGCGCACCGCCTGCTTCAGCGCGTCGACGTCCTGGTACACGAGGTGATCCGCGCCGATCATGCGCGCGACTTCCTCGTCCGAGCGGCCGTGCGCGACCAGTTCGCCGCGCGTCGGCATGTCGATGCCGTAGACGTTCGGGAATTTCACCGGCGGCGCCGCCGACGCGAAAATCACCTTGTTCGCGCCCGCATCGCGCGCCATCTGCACGATTTCGTGCGACGTCGTGCCGCGCACGATCGAGTCGTCGACGATCAGCACGTTCTTGCCCTTGAACTCGATGTTCATCGCGTTCAGCTTCTGGCGCACCGATTTCTTGCGCACCGCCTGGCCCGGCATGATGAAGGTACGGCCTACATAGCGGTTCTTGAAGAAGCCCTCGCGATACTCGACGCCGAGCTTCTTCGCGACCTGCATCGCGGCCGGGCGCGACGAGTCGGGAATCGGCATCACGACGTCGATCGCGACGTCGGGCAGCTCGCGCTTGATTTTCTCGGCGAGGTAGTCACCCATGCGCAGACGCACGTTGTAGACCGGCACGCCGTCGAGCACCGAATCCGGACGCGCCAGATACACGAGTTCGAAGATGCAGGGGTTCAGGCTCGGAGCCGTCGCGCACTGCTGCGAATGCAGTTGGCCTTCCGCGTCGATGAAAACCGCCTCGCCCGGCTGCACGTCGCGCACGAATTCGAAACCAATGCCTTCGATCGCCACCGATTCCGACGCCAGCATCCACTCGACGCCTTCAGCCGTTTCCTGCTTGCCGAGGCACAGAGGGCGAATACCGAACGGGTCGCGGACGCCGAGCAGACCGTAGCCGGCGATCAGCGCGACGATCGCGTAAGAACCGCGCACCCGCCGATGCACGCCCGATACCGCCTTGAACAGCGCGGCCGGATCGAGTTGCAGACCCGAACTCGACAGTTGCAATTCGTGCGCGAACACGTTGAGCAGCACTTCGGTATCGGAATTGGTGTTCACGTGGCGGCGATCGATGCGGAACATCTCATCTTTCAGCTGCTGCCAGTTGGTCAGGTTGCCGTTGTGCGCGAGGATGATGCCGAACGGCGCGTTCACGTAGAACGGCTGCGCCTCTTCTTCGCTCGACGCCGAACCGGCGGTCGGGTAACGGACCTGGCCGATGCCGGTCGTGCCCGGCAGGCTACGCATGTTGCGCGTGCGGAACACGTCGCGCACCATGCCGTTGGCCTTGTGCATGTGGAAATTGCTGCCGTTCGCCGTCGCGATGCCGGCGGCGTCCTGACCGCGATGCTGCAGCAGCAGCAGGCTGTCATAGATCAGCTGGTTGACCGGGGAGTGGGAAACTACGCCTACGATGCCGCACATGGCATGTCCTTCAAAGGTACAAAATTCGTGATGGCGACCGGTGCCTATGCTCGCGCCCGCGCTTCGATGCGACGGGACGCGCTACGCCGTCATGGCAGCCGGTATGCGCCGGAGTCCTGTTGCGCGTTGCTCGGGGCGGCCAGATCGTCCACATGGACGTAAGCGGCGAGCGCCTCGGGGAGCAGCGGTTTCATTGCGCGTACGCCCGCAACCGCATATGGACGAAGCAGCGCGTTGCGCCAGAATTCCTCTTTGGGCAGTTCAGTCAAGCCTGCGAGGGCGACCAGAATCAGCACCAGAACGACCCCGCGGACGAGGCCGAACATCAAACCGAGCGAGCGGTCCGCACCGCCCAGGCCCGTGACCTGCACGAGACGGCTGAGCAGCGCGCTCACCACGCTCGCGACCAGCACTACGCCGATCACCACGAGCGAAAAAGCCAGCAGCCACTGCGTCAACGCGCCGCCCGGCCAGGTGGACGGGATGTACGGGACCACGTAGCCGACGAACTCGCAGGCGACGAAAAACGCCGCGACCCAGCCGATCAAACCAAACACTTCCGACAGCAAACCGCGCCAGGCGCCTCGCAGCGCCGACAAACCGATCACCGCCATTACAGCGTAGTCGAAGGCAGTGAACATCGCTCGCTTACTGTGCGCTGCCGCCGTTCGAGCCCGACACGAGGCCCGCCTCGCGGACCTTCGCGACAGCGGCGGTGGCCGCGGCGCGGTCGGCGAACGGGCCCGCACGCAGCAATGTCAGCGTCGAACCGTCGGCTTGCTTCCGGTGCTCGGTATATGTGGGCACGCCCGCCGCTTTCAACTTCGCGGCCCAATTGCGCGCATTCGCTTCATTCGAGAACGCGCCGAGTTGCACCGCGAAACGGTTGCCCGGCGGCGAGGCCGGCGTGCCGGAGTTCGCGTCGGCGCTGGGGGTGGCCGGATTCGCGTCGTCGTCAGTCGATGCCGACGGTGCGGCGGCGGGGGGTTTCGTCTGTTTGGCGGGCGCGGCGGGAGTGGTGTTGGCAGCGAGTGCCTGCGCTTGCGGCTTCGCGGCGGGCTTCGGCGTCGCGGCGGTAACGGTGCCGGTGGCGACGGACGGCGCCGTGCCCTGCTTCGCTGCGGTCGATTGAGTCGATTGTGTTGGTTTCGCGGCAGGGGCCGGGGCCGCCGCCGTTGTCGCCGCGGATGCCGCGGTCGCTGCCGGCGCGAGGCTGGACGCCGCGATGCCGCTGTCGGCGGCCGGCGGATTGTCCGGCGCGACGCCAGCTTGCACGTCTTCGTTGGCGGTGGATCTGGAGAGCCTCGGCGCAGGCCGGCTAGGAATGTCGATCGAGATGTCGTCGGTGACGGGCTTTGGGTGCGAATCCAGCACCATCGGCAGAATAATTACCGCCGCGACGACCAGTGCGATTGCGCCGACGAGCCGGCGGCGCGCGCGCTGCTTTTCGGGCAGCGTGGGGTCGAGCAGCATTGCATCTGCATCGACGGTGCGCTCGGTGCGGCGGGTACGCCGCTCGACGCGCTCACCGCGGGCGGACCGATTGGAACTGGTGTTTGCGCCGCGCCGGCTGGGCGCGTCGTCTTTCTTGCCGAACGAGAAAATTCCCATGAATCGCTTGGTTCGAGCCTGGCGCCCGCTCAGTGTTGCTGCGATTTCCGGTAGGCCATCACACCCGCTACCGTATAGAAACTGCCGAAAACCACGATTCTATCATTCTCTGACGCACGTTTTAGCGCGTCCTGGAAAGCCTCTGCCGGCGTCGCGTAACGCGTGACGCTGCTGTCGGCGCTGTCGTCCACGCCCAGCTCGCGCAACGCGGTTTCCAGCTCTTGCGCGGACGCGGCGCGCGGGGTCGGCAGATCGGTCACGCACCAGTGATCGATCTCGCCTTTCAGATGACTGAGCACGCCGGCGATGTCCTTGTCGCGCATCGCACCGAACACGGCGTACGTGTACGGGAAAAAGCCCATGTTGCCGAGATTCTGCCCAAGCACCGCGGCGGCATGCGGGTTGTGGCCGACATCGAGCACGATGGACGGCTTGCCCGGCAGCACCTGGAAACGGCCCGGCAAATCCACGTTGGCGATGCCGAGCCGGATGTCCTGCGCCGACACCGGCAGACGGTCGCGCAATGCTTCGAGCCCGGCCAGCGCCGCCGACGTGTTGATCAGCTGATTCGCGCCGCGCAGCGACGGATAGGCGAGCGCCGAGCGCCGCAGCGTCGGTCCGACGTAGCTCCACTGCTGACGCTCGCTGCCGGCTTGGCCTTCGTAACGGAAGTCGCGGCCGAACAGCCACAATTGCGCGCCGATCTTTTCCGCATGATCGATCAGCGATTGCGGCGGCACCGGGTCCGCGCAGATTGCCGGCTTGCCGGGGCGGAAGATACCGGCCTTTTCGAAGGCGATTTTCTCGCGCGTGTCGCCGAGATAGTCGGTGTGATCGATGTCGATGCTGGTGATGATCGCGCAGTCGGTATCGAGGATATTGACCGCGTCGAGACGCCCGCCGAGGCCGACCTCGAAAATCACCGCGTCGAGGCCGCGCGATGCGAACAGGCTCATGATCGCCAGCGTCGTAAATTCGAAGTAGGTCAGCGAAACCGGTTTGGCCAGGCTCTGGCGCGCGGCTTCGACCGCTTCGAAGTGCGGCAGCAGATCTGCGTCGCTCGCCATTGCGCCGTTGATGCGCGCGCGCTCGTTGAACGACAGCAGATGCGGCGACGTGTGGCAGCCCACGGTGTAGCCCGCGCGCAGCAGAATCGCTTCGAGAATCGCGCAGGTCGAGCCTTTGCCGTTCGTGCCGCCGACCGTGATGATCGGGCACGCGAACGACAGCTGCATCGCATCGCGTACCTGGGAGATGCGGCTCAAACCCATGTCGATGCCGACCGGATGCGCGGATTCAAGGTGCGTGAGCCACGCGTCGAGGGTGGGGAATGTCGTCATCGGGTGAATCTTGAGTGAGTCGCGGTAGTTCGGTTCTGCAGTGCTGCGAAGGGTGCTGGTCAGGCGGTCGCGGTCCGGATCGCGGTCGCCGGTCATGGGTAGAGACCGGGTTTGTGCGCATAAACCGCGAAACGGCATCGCAGACGACCGTAATTATCCCGGAAATGACAGCGCGCCGCTTGATTGCTCACGCGGCGCGCTATTTTCTTGATTGCTTCGGTGCCCGGTTCTTACGCGACCGCGTCCGCCGGCTGATGGCTCAACAGCGCCAGCAGTTGCGCGATCTCTTCGCGCAGCTTGCGACGATCGACGATCATGTCGATCGCGCCCTTTTGCAAAAGGAACTCGGCGCGTTGGAAGCCTTCCGGCAGTTTCTCGCGCACAGTCTGTTCGATCACGCGCGGGCCGGCAAAGCCGATCAGCGCCTTGGGCTCGGCAATGACGACGTCGCCAAGGAACGCGAAACTCGCGGACACGCCGCCCATCGTCGGGTCGGTCAGCACCGAGATGAACGGCAGCTTGGCTTCCGCCAGCTTCGTGAGCATCGCGGTGGTCTTCGCCATCTGCATGAGCGACAGCAGGCTTTCCTGCATCCGCGCACCGCCCGAAGCGGTGACGCAGATGAACGGCACTTTCTGTTCGAGCGCGTTCTGTGCGCCGCGCGCGAAACGCTCGCCGACCACCGACCCCATCGAGCCGCCCATGAACGAGAACTCGAAGTTCGCCACGACGACCGGCAGCGTGTGAATCGCGCCGCCCATCACGACCATTGCATCGGTCTCGTCCGTTTCGTCCATCGCCTCTTTGATGCGCTCGGGATACTTGCGGCTATCTTTGAACTTCAGCGCGTCGACCGGAACGATTTCCTGGCCGATTTCGTAGCGGCCTTCAGGGTCGAGCAGGCTGTCCAGCCGCTCACGCGCGCCGATGCGCATGTGATGGTCGCATTTCGGACACACATGCAGATTGGCCTCCACGTCGTTGCGATACAGCACGGCTTCGCACGACGGGCACTTGATCCACAGGCCTTCCGGAATTCCCTTGCGGTTCTTCGGGTCGGTTTGTTTGATTTTTGGCGGCAGCAGCTTATCGAGCCAGCTCATGGGGAATCCTTCTGGGTCAGCAGTCGCGCGAACGGCGGGACGAGCCCGCCGCTCACGTTACCGCGACAAAAATAACTGTTATCGGGCAGTCGCGACGCTATCGAGCGCCTCGCGCACTTCAGCAACGAAACGCCTGAGCGTCTCGGCAGCGGCGTCAGGCGCTGCCTGTTCGAGCAATTGAACGATACGGCTGCCGATCACGACGGCATCGGCCACCTCGCCCACCGCACGCGCCGTTTGCGCGTCGCGAATGCCGAAACCGACGCCCACTGGCAGGGGGACGCGCGACTTGATGGCCGGGATTTTACTCGCGATGCTGGAAACGTCCAGATTCGCGGCGCCGGTGACCCCTTTTAGCGACACATAGTAGACGTAGCCGCTGGCGATCCGGCCGACTTCGGCGATCCGTTCGTCCGTCGAAGTCGGCGCGAGCAAAAAGATCGGATCGATACCGGCAGACTGCATCTGTTCAGCGAAGTTAGCGCATTCTTCAGGCGGATAATCGACCACCAGCACGCCGTCGACACCGGCTTCCTTCGCGGCTTTCGCAAAGGCCTCGGCGCCCATTCGCTCGATAGGGTTCGCATAGCCCATCAGCACAACGGGGGTTTTGTCGTCGGTTTCGCGGAAGCGCTGGACGTCGGCCAGCACGTGACGCAGCGACACGCCCTTTGCGAGCGCGCGTTCGGACGACTGCTGGATCACCGGACCGTCGGCCATTGGGTCGGAAAACGGCACGCCGAGTTCAATCACATCGGCGCCGCCGGCGGCGAGCGCGTGCATGAATTCGACCGTGCGAGCCGGGTCCGGATCGCCAGCGGTCATGAACGGAATCAAGCCTTTCTTACCTTGGTCGGACAGCGCGGCAAACGTGTTCTTGATACGGGACATGGAAGTATTCTCGAATTAGGGCTACTGCGCGCTCATCGCCGCACATGTTTAGGCGGAATAAGCGGCATATTTCGCGCTTTTCACTGCACTTGGGTCGACGGCTGCATTTTCGGCTTCGCTCGGGTCCGACGCGGCGCAGCAGGCGTAGCGGCGGCGCTGACGCGCTCGCGCGCTATCGCGCAATAGCTCTCGTTGATCTCATAGCCGACGAATTCGCGCTGATGACGGACGCAAGCGACTGCGGTGGTGCCGCTGCCCATGAACGGGTCGAGCACGCGGCCGCCCTTCGGGCAACTGGACAGCACCATCCGCTCGACGATTTCCAGAGGTTTCTGGGTCGGATGCGCGACGCGCTCGGCATGTTGCCGATGCAGACGCGAGACCGACCAGACATCCTTCGGATTATAGCCAAGCTCCAACCACTTGCTTCCTTCGAACAACTTTCGCGAACGCGCCTTCTTCGTGACTGCGTCGTACGGGATGCGCACGGGATCGAGATCGAAGAAATAGTCCTTCGACACCGCGAAAAAGCCGATGTTGTCGTGCACCGACGTGAAGCGGCGCGTGGTGCCGCCCATACTCGGCACGCGCCGGTCCCAGATGATCTCGTTAATCATCACGAGTTTCGTCTTCAGAAAACTGAAGATTTCCGGCGCGTATTGCCAGGTGCAGAAAATGTACAGCGAACCCGACGGCTTGAGCTTCGGGACAGCCACATCGAGCCAGCCACGCGTCCAGACGAGAAATTCCTCGCCCGTGCGCATGTCCGAGTCGTTGCCATAGTCCTTCCCCAGTCCGTAAGGCGGATCGCAGACGATCAGGTCGATCGACCCGTCGGGAATGTTCGCTACATCGGTCAGAAAATCGCGGTTCAACAGCTGAATGCCGGCCGGCACTTGCGCAAGCAGCGGTGCAGATGCCGCGGCCGCCGATATTTTGGCGGCCGGATTCGTGGTTTCAATGGCCGGCTGCGGCTCGTCGAACTCGTCGCGCATCGCCGCGGCTCAGAACTGGATACCCGATCGCTCGGCGACCGTGTGCATGTCCTTGTCGCCGCGGCCCGACAGGTTGACCAGCAGGATCTTGTCTTTCGACAAGGTCGGCGCGAGCTTCGTGGCGTACGCGAGCGCGTGGCTCGACTCCAGCGCAGGAATAATGCCCTCGATGCGGCAGCAGTCGTGGAACGCCTTCAACGCTTCTTCATCGGTGATGCCGACATATTGCGCGCGGTTGCTCTCTTTTAGCCACGCGTGCTCGGGGCCGACGCCCGGATAGTCGAGACCTGCCGATACCGAATGCGTCTCGATGATCTGGCCGTCTTCATCCTGCAGCAGATACGTACGATTGCCGTGCAACACCCCGGGGCTGCCGCCGATCAGCGAAGCCGCGTGGCGACCCGTTTCGATCCCGTCGCCGGCTGCTTCGACCCCAATCAACTGCACGGATTTGTCATCGATGTACGGATAAAAGATACCCATTGCATTCGAACCACCGCCAACACATGCGATGACCGCATCCGGCTGGCGACCAGCGAGTTCGGGCATTTGCACGCGGCATTCGTCGCCGATCACACGCTGGAAGTCGCGCACCATCATCGGATACGGATGCGGACCCGCAACCGTGCCGATGATGTAGAACGTATTTTCGACGTTGGTGACCCAGTCGCGCATCGCTTCGTTCAGCGCATCCTTCAGCGTGCGCGAACCCGATTCGACCGGCACGACGGTCGCGCCGAGCAGTTTCATGCGGTACACGTTGGCGGCCTGGCGGCGTACGTCCTCGGCGCCCATGTAGACCACGCACTCCATGCCGAAGCGCGCGCAGATCGTCGCCGTGGCCACGCCGTGCTGGCCGGCACCGGTTTCCGCGATCACGCGCGGCTTGCCCATGCGCTTGGCGAGCAGCGCCTGGCCGATCACGTTGTTGATCTTGTGCGCGCCGGTGTGATTCAGGTCTTCACGCTTCAGATAAACCTGCGCGCCGCCGAGCAATTCGCTCCAGCGCTGTGCGTGATAAATCGGGGAGGGCCGACCCACGAAATACTTCAGTTCGCGCTCGTATTCGGCGACGAATTCCGGGTCTTTCTGATATTTCTCGTACGCTTCGCGCAACTCGTCGAGTGCGGAAAACAGCGTTTCGGCTACGAATACGCCGCCAAACTGGCCGAAGTGGCCCCTTTCGTCAGGCAAGTTGTACATGGTGATCACTCTTCTCAGGATGGCTCGCGGCTTTCCTCGGAAAGCGCCCGCGAGCCTGAATCATTCAGCGTCCGCGGCGCGCACCGCGCGTACGAACGCCGCCATCCGGGCGTGATCTTTCACGCCCCGGGCGCCCGGCACTTCGATGCCGCTCGAGACATCGACCGCGTACGGGCGCACGCGATGGATCGCATCACTGACGTTTTGCGTGTTCAATCCACCACTCAAAACGGCCCGATGCGCGAGCTCTGCTGGAATAAGTGACCAATCGAAAACCTTCCCGCCGCCGCCGTAGCCTTCGACATGGGTGTCGAACAGAAGACCACTGGCTGCTGAATAGTTGAACGCCGATTTTACCAAATCGGCCGATCGAGTATCCGCCGCGACCCGCAGCGCACGCAACCAAGGCAAACCCGCAACGCCGGCGAGCGTCTCGCACTGTTCCGGCGTCTCGTCGCCGTGGAACTGCAACATCGTCAGGTTCACATTGCTCGCGACTTCCTGGACCCAGTCCGGCGTCGCGTTGACCAACAGGCCGACGACGGACACGAACGGCGGCACGTCGTGCACGAGCTCGACCGCTTGCGCGACGCTCACCGAGCGCGCGCTCGGCGGATAGAACACGAGGCCGATCGCGTCGGCGCCGAGGTCGATCGCGTGTGCGATGTCGGAGGGCTTCGATAGTCCGCACAGCTTGATGCGCGTGCGATGCGGCACGCTTTGCAACGCGGTGGCGTCGACCTGGTTGGCGGGGGTCTCTGCTGCTTTCATGTTTCCGGTTGTTCTGTCCATACGCTGCTCCACGGCACGCTGCCCGTCACCGGGTCGGGCACGCCGAATTGCTCAGGATAGCCCACTTGCGCGAGATACAGGCCGTCGGGCATGAAGGTCGGCGCCGCGCAGTCGCGGCTGCGGCTGGCGAGCACGTCGGCCATCCACGCGGCCGGGCGGCGGCCGCTGCCGATTTCGATCAGACAGCCCATCACGTTGCGCACCATGTGATGCAGGAAGGCGTTCGCGCGAAAGCGGAAATGCACGAAGTTACCCTGTCGTTTGACGTCGATCTGGTACAGATGCTTGAACGGCGTCTTCGACTGGCATTGCGACGAACGAAAGGCCGAAAAGTCGTGCTTGCCAATCAGGTGCTCCGCGGCCGAGCGCATCGCGTCGACGTCGAGTGGCGTGTGCACCCAGCCGGCGCGGGTCGTGAGCATCGGTGAGCGAACCGGACTGACGTACAGCACGTAGTAATAGGTCCGCTCGAATGCCGAAAACCGCGCGTGAAACTCGTCGGGCATCGGCTTGGCCCATTGCACCCCGATCGTCTTCGGCAGAAACGCGTTCGGGCCGCGCACCCAGGAGATCTCGACGCGGTCGAGTTCGGTGTCGAAATGTACGACCTGGCCCAAGCCATGCACGCCGCGGTCAGTGCGGCCGGCGACCACCGTGTGCACGGGCGTGCGCGTGAATTCGCGCAGCGCCCGTTCGAGTTGGTCCTGAACCGTGTTGCCGTGCGGCTGCGACTGCCATCCAGCGAACGCGGCGCCGTCGTACTGGACGCCTAATGCGATGCGCTTCACGACAGCGGCGCGAGGGTCGAAAGCAACGCGCGGGCTTCGGTGCGCGTGGCTGGATCGTTCGCTTCGATCACTTCGTTGATGAGCGCGCGGGCGCCCCCCAGATCGCCGAGCTCGATGTACTCGGAGGCCAACTCCAGCTTGTTGCGCGCGATGCGGGCGAGATCGGCCGGCGTGAAGGCCGGCAGCGGCTGGGCCGGGCTCGGCGGCAACTCGAGGTCGAAGTCGAGCTTCAGCGCGCCGAAGCCAGCCGCGCCGAGACCCGCGACGGCGCCGTGACCCGCTGTGCCGGCGGCGATCTGGTCGGCGATGTGCGGCGCGTCGTCGTCCGCGCCGTGGACGCCGAAGGCCTGCTGCGCGGTCGTGTCGGGCGATGCGACCGGTTGCGTCGACAGCGACGTGGACGGCACCGCTTCGCCGACGGTGGGCACTTCGATGCGCGGCGGCAGCGGCATGTTCAGGCTGCCGAATGCGTCGACGGCGTCGCGCGGGAATTCGGTCGGCGCGGACGGCGCGGGTTGCGTCGGCACGGGGATGTCGCCTAACGGCTGACCGAGCGACGTGGTGGCGCGCGGTTCGATCTGGTGTTGCGTGAAATCGATCACTGCGGGTGGAACGTTCAGGGGGGACTGCGGTTCGGCCGTCGCGGTGTGCGGTGCGGTCGGGCTTTCTGTGGATTCCTCGTCCCATTGCACGCGATGCGCGTTCTCGTCCTGCGTCGCACCGATGGCCGGTTCGAGCGGCCCCAGCGGCAACGCGTCGGCGCCGAGTTCTGCCGCGGCGGCGAGATTGGCGGCCGTGGCCGCGGAGCGCAGCGTCTCGTCGGCGGCCGGTGCGACCGATGGAGGCTCAGTGGACGGCTCGCTTTCGCTGGACGGCGGGATGCCGGCGAGTGGCGCCGTCGGTGCGGTAGGTTCGGGCGTGCCTGCATGCTGTGTCGCCTGTTCCTCTGCGGCGCGCTCGGCTGCGATGCGCGCTGCTGCTGTGCGTTCCGCTTCCGCATGTTCGGCGGCGACGCGTGCTGCTGCCTGTTCGGCTGCTGCCTGTTCGGCTGCTGCTTGTGCGGCTGCTGCGCGCTCTGTTGCTGCTCGCTCTGCTGCTGCTCGCTCCTCTGCGGCCTGTTCGGTTGCGGCTCTTTCCGCAGCGGCCTGCTCGGCCTCTGCACGTTCTGCCGCCGCGCGTTCTGCCGCTGCCCGCTCTGCTGCCTCACGCTCCGCAGCCGCATGCTCCGCCGCTGCCGCCGCAGCAGCCTGCCGCGCACGCTCCTGATCTTGCGCGTCCGATGCTTCCGTGACCGCTGCCTGCCCTGCCACCGCGCTGCCATCGCGCGAATCGGCGTCAAGCGCCGATCCGGCCACTTCGGTATCAGTTGCCTCGGCAGCCCGCGCCGCAGCCTCCTTTTCGCGCTTGCGGCGACCCATGCGCAGAGCAGCGAGCAGAACGACCAATGCCGCGCCCACCGCCGCCGCGATGCTCAAATTGCGCTGGGACAGGCCGCCCTCATTCGACGGCGACGTCGCCGCATTCGCGTGCTGCGGCGCCACGGGCACTGTCGCCGCTGAACCTGCCGCTGCGGGCTGCGCAGCGCTCGTCGGCTTCGGCCCCGAAGCGACCGGCACCCCGCCGATACCGTGTTTCTGCAATTCCATCAGCACACGGTTTTTCAGCGCCAGCAGTTGCTGCAGACTCGACACCTGCTGACGCGGCTGCGAAGCCGCCTGCGGCGCTGTGGCCGCCGGTGCAGTAGCGGTTGCCGCCGACGGCGCTTGCCCGGCAGGCGCGCTCGCCGCCGGTTGAATCGATCCGGTCCATTCCTGTGTACCACTCGCCGCCACGGACGCCGAACCGGCCACTGGCGCGGACGAAGCCAAGCTGCCCGCCGCCGCGCCAGTCGATACGGCCGCGCTGGCCGCGCCAGAGACCTCGGATGCGGCTGGCGTCGTCGCTTGAGCCGCGGCGCTGGCCGCACTCGCCGTGCTGGCCGCAGCCTCGGCAGGTGTCGCCGTCGGCGCGGAAGCGGGCACAGCCGCCGTGGACTCGGACGCCCCCGCCGCTGCCCCAGTCGACGAAGCCGCCAAGGCCCCCGACGCATCGAGAGCCGGCACAATCAACACCGCGCCCACACGCACGCGGCTCGGATCGTGATTCATGAACGCAGCCGGATTCGTGTCGAACAATGCGCGCGTCGCGCGCGCGAGAACCGCGCGGTCATGCGACTGCGTAATAGCGATCGCGACATCGTTCAGCGACTGCCCTGCGTGTACGGTGTACTGCGCGCCCGCGGCGACGACAACGACAGCGGTAGTGGAACTGCCAGCGGAAGCGGTATCCGGCGTGCCCGTGGCACGAGCCGGCGCGGCAAGCGCATTGCCCGGGCCACCGCCGAGCAAAGCAATGGCGAAAGCGGCACCAGCGGCCATCGCCGCCGGACGGCTGCTGGATCGCACCTTCTCGTGACGAATGAATTTGGCCCGAAGAGCGGAGCGTCGAAAGTTCATCGGGACTCCTGGCGCGTCAGCGCGCAGCCTTTTTTGCGAGTGGAAAGAGACAAGATGATCGGAGCACAGAATGAAAAAAGCGCCGCGCAAGCGCGACGCTTCTTGAGTTGTCTACGCGTCGTGAGCGCGTAGTTTACTTTACTTGTCGAGCACAATGCGAAGCATACGACGCAGCGGTTCAGCCGCGCCCCACAGCAGCTGATCGCCGACCGTGAAGGCCGACAGATATTCGCCACCCATCGCGAGCTTGCGCACGCGGCCGACCGGCACCGTCAGCGTACCGGTGACCACCGCCGGGGACAGATCGCGCATCGACGCTTCGCGCTCGTTCGGCACGACCTTGACCCAGTCGTTGCCTGACGCGAGGATGCTGTTCACTTCGTCGAGCGGCACGTCCTTGTTCAGCTTGATCGTCAGCGCTTGCGAGTGACAGCGCATTGCGCCGATTCGCACGCACAGACCGTCGACCGGAATCGAACCTGGCGTGCCCATGGCCGGCTTGCCGAGAATCTTGTTGGTTTCCGCGCCGCCCTTCCACTCTTCCTTCGACATGCCGTTGCCGAGATCCTTGTCGATCCACGGAATCAGCGAGCCCGCGAGCGGCACGCCGAAGTGGTCGGTCGGCATGCTGTCGCTGTTCATCGCTTCGAGCACGCGGCGGTCGATGTCGAGAATCGCCGAAGCCGGGTCAGCCAGTTCGTTCTTCACCGCGCCGTTCAGCGTGCCCATTTGTGACAGCAATTCGCGCATGTTCTGCGCACCCGCACCCGATGCGGCCTGGTAAGTCATGGCCGTCATCCAGTCGACGAGGTTTTCGCGGAACAGGCCGCCCAGCGCCATCAGCATGAGGCTGACCGTGCAGTTGCCGCCGATGAAGTTCTTCTGACCTTTGACGAGCGCGTTCTTGATCACGTCGAGGTTGACCGGATCGAGAATGATGACCGCATCGTCCTTCATGCGCAGCGACGAAGCCGCGTCGATCCAGTAACCGTTCCAGCCCGCCGCGCGCAGCTTCGGGAACACTTCGTTCGTGTAGTCACCGCCCTGGCAGGAGATGATCGCGTCGCACTTCTTCAGGTCTTCGATGCTTGTCGCATCTTTGAGCTTGGTCTCGTTTTTGGCGAACGACGGCGCGTTGCCACCCGCGTTGCTGGTGCTGAAAAACACCGGTTCGATCAAGTCGAAATCGCCTTCCTGCTGCATGCGTTGCATCAGGACGCTGCCGACCATGCCGCGCCAACCTACGAGACCTACGTTCATGACTTCATACCCTTCGAATGGAAACTTCCCCGCATCTTTGCCCGCAGTGACCGCGCGGGGAAGATGGGCGGGCACGACGGACGATCAGGGCTTCGTGATCGTTTTCGGGGTAATGGTTTTGATGGTAATGGCGAACTCGATTGCACGGGCCGTTGTGCCGCGCAATTTGGAAATCGAGGAGATTTGGGAGATCTGAGCCATCGCAACAATATACACGAAAACAGAAAACTGGCGGCGTTCTTCGCCGTATGACGCGCGAATCGGCCTGTTTCAAGGCGGATTCGCGCTTTAACGATCAGTATTGGTGACCTGACTACTGCACGCGTTTTACAGCGCGGCCACGACGGCATCGCCCATCGCGGCGGTGCCGACCTGCTTGCAACCCGGCGTGAGAATGTCGCCGGTGCGATAGCCTTGTTCGAGCACCTTCTTCACCGCGGTTTCGATGCGATCAGCCTGCTCGGCCTTATTCAGCGAATAGCGCAACATCATCGCGGCGGAGAGAATCGTAGCGAGCGGATTCGCAACGCCCTTGCCGGCGATATCCGGTGCGGAACCGTGCGACGGCTCGTACAAGCCCTTGTTGTTCTTGTCGAGCGACGCCGACGGCAGCATGCCGATCGAGCCGGTCAGCATGGCCGCTTCGTCGGAAAGGATGTCGCCGAACATGTTGCCCGTCACGATCACGTCGAACGACTTCGGCGCCTTCACGAGCTGCATCGCGGCGTTGTCGACGTACATGTGCGACAGCTCGACGTCCGCATATTCCTTCGACACGTCGATCATCACGTCCTTCCAGAACTGCGACGTTTCGAGCACGTTGGCTTTATCGACCGAGGTCAGCTTCTTGCCGCGCTTTTGCGCCGCCTGGAACGCGACGTGCGCGATGCGGCGCACTTCCGGTTCCGAATAGCGCATCGTGTCGAAGCCTTCCTTCGCGCCGGCGAACAGGCCGTCCGGCGACGTACGCACGCCGCGCGGCGCGCCGAAGTAGATGTCCCCGTTCAGTTCGCGCACGATCAGGATGTCGAGACCCGAAACGATCTCTTCCTTCAGCGACGACGCACCCGTCAGTTGCGGGTAGCAGATCGCCGGACGGAAGTTCGCGAACAGTTCCAGGTGCTTGCGCAGACCGAGGATCGCCTGCTCCGGGCGCAGAGCGCGTTCGAGCTTGTCGTATTTCCAGTCGCCGACCGCGCCGAACAGGATCGCGTCGGCTTCCTTCGCTAGTGCGAGCGTCGAATCGGGCAGCGGATGGCCCTTCGCTTCGTAGCCCGCGCCGCCGACCGGCGCTTCTTCGAGTTCGAACTTCTCGCCGAGCACGTTCAGGACCTTGACGGCCTCCTTGACGATTTCGGGACCGATGCCGTCGCCCGGCAATACTGCGATCTTCATGCGAATTCCTTGATGATTTTTTCGGGTGTTTCTCGCGCAAACCGACGCGGGCGCGGACTAGACGCGCCTACGCTCTCAGGGGTTCGCTTAACGGACGAGGCGATTGTTCAGCCACGGTTGCTTGGCGAGACGCTCCGCTTCGAACTGGCGGATCTTGTCCGCGTGACGCAGCGTGAGGCCGATGTCGTCGAAACCGTTCAGCAGGCAGTACTTGCGGAACGCCGCGACTTCGAACGGATATTCGGTGCCGCCGTCGGCTGTGCGCACGACTTGCGCTTCAAGGTCGATCGTCAGCTCGAAGCCGTTGAACGCATACGTCTCGTTGAACAGATGATCGACCTGCTGTTCGGTCAGCACGATCGGCAGCACGCCGTTCTTGAAGCAGTTGTTGTAGAAGATGTCGGCGAAGCTCGGCGCGATCAGCGCGCGAAAGCCGTACTGCTGCAACGCCCAGGGCGCGTGTTCGCGCGAGCTGCCGCAACCGAAATTCTTGCGCGCGAGCAGCACCGAGGCGCCCTGATAGCGCGGCTGGTTCAGCACGAAGTCCGGGTTCAGCGGACGCTTCGAGTTGTCCTGACCCGGTTCGCCGTGGTCGAGGTAGCGCCATTCGTCGAACGCGTTCGGACCGAAGCCCGTGCGCTTGATCGACTTCAGGAACTGCTTCGGAATGATCGCGTCCGTGTCGACGTTCTCGCGATCGAGCGGCGCCACGACGCCGGTGTGTACGATGAATTTATCCATGACGCTTGCGCCTGTTCAGGACCGGGCGATGCGACCGGCGGTTGGACCCCCGCGCCGCATCGCCGGCAAAAATCAAAAACCGCTTATTTCTCAGCGTGATTGCTGATCGAATTGCCGAGGTGCGACATGTCCTGGCCGAATCCGTGCACCGTGTTGCATCCGGCCAGGCCGAGCAGAAGCCCGGCGAGCGTGCCGAGTGCGAAGCGGCGCAATAGAGTGATGCGATTCATGTTCTTCATCATGCGATTCATCCAAGCTTGCGAATGTCGACGAAATGCCCTTCGATGGCTGCAGCCGCGGCCATTGCTGGGCTCACCAGGTGCGTGCGCCCACCGGCGCCCTGACGACCTTCGAAGTTCCGGTTCGACGTGGACGCGCAGCGCTCGCCCGGCTCGAGCCGGTCGGCGTTCATTGCCAGACACATCGAGCAACCCGGTTCACGCCATTCGAACCCGGCCTCGGTAAAGACCTTGTCGAGGCCTTCACGTTCCGCCTGCGCCTTCACGAGACCCGAACCCGGCACGACCATCGCCAGACGGATGTTCGGCGCGACGCGGCGGCCGAGCTTCTTCACGACGTAAGCCGCGGCGCGAATGTCTTCGATGCGCGCGTTGGTGCACGACCCGATGAAGATTTTATCCGGCTTGATCGACTCGATCGGCGCGTTCGGCTCGAGCGCCATGTACTTGAGCGCACGCTCCATCGCGTCGCGCTTGACCGGGTCCTTCTCGCGCTCCGGATCCGGCACGCGGCCGTCGACCGGCGTGACCATTTCCGGCGACGTGCCCCAGGTGACCTGCGGCACGATTTCGGCCGCGTTCAGCTCGACCACGCGATCGAAATGCGCGCCCTCGTCCGACTTGAACTGCTTCCAGTACTCGACCGCGTGATCCCACTCGACGCCCTGCGGCGAGAACGGACGGCCTTTCAGGTATTCGATCGTGGTGTCGTCGACGGCGACCATGCCGGCGCGCGCGCCCGCTTCGATCGCCATGTTGCAGACCGTCATGCGGCCTTCCATCGTCAGCGAACGGATCGTCGAGCCGCCGAATTCCATCGCATAGCCGGTACCGCCGGCGGTGCCGATCTTGCCGATGATCGCGAGCACGATGTCCTTCGCGGTACAGCCGCGCGGCAGTTGGCCCTCGACCTTCACGAGCATGTTCTTGCTCTTCTTCTGCAGCAGCGTTTGCGTGGCCAGCACGTGCTCGACTTCCGACGTGCCGATGCCATGCGCGAGCGCGCCGAACGCGCCGTGCGTGGAAGTGTGCGAGTCGCCGCAGACGATCGTCATACCCGGCAGCGTAGCGCCCTGTTCCGGCCCGATGATGTGGACGATGCCCTGACGCTGGTCGTTCATCTTGAACTGCGTGATGCCGAAGGCGTCGCAGTTCGCGTCGAGCGTGTCGACCTGCAGCTTCGAGACCGGATCGGCGATGCCGTGGCTGCGGTCCGTGGTTGGCACGTTGTGATCGGACACGGCCAGGTTCGCGCTGATGCGCCACACCGGACGGTGAGCCATTTTCAGGCCTTCGAACGCCTGCGGGCTGGTCACTTCATGCAGCAGGTGACGGTCGATGTAGAGAATCGCGGTGCCGTCGTCTTCCGTGTGGACCACGTGCGTGTTCCACAATTTGTCGTAGAGAGTCTGTGCCATGGTATGCGGGGTAGTAATGACTGCGGGCTGACTGTGTCGGTCGATTATGCCACGCGACGCACCGCGATGGGCTGCTTAAACAGCGAAAAAACCGATAAAAAACATGGAGTTGGCTGGTAGTGCCAATACCTGTATCGGTGTTACCCGGCAAGCATCGGCGAGCGGCGGCGCCAATGCGCCGCATGCACGATCCGCGGCGGCCGCAGAAACGGAAACGCCCCAACGGTAGACCCGTTGAGGCGTTTTATTTGCTCCGATTTCGCGCTTCTGCGCGGCACGAATGCCGCGGCCAGGCGCGCGTATCGCGGTCGATCAGCGCTTAGCGCTGTGCGATCGGCTTCGCTTGACGCAGCGTCTCGCCGACGAACAGCTGACGCGGACGACCAATCTTCTGCTCGGGATCGGCGATCATTTCGTTCCACTGCGCGATCCAGCCGACCGTACGCGCCATCGCGAAGATACACGTGAACATCGACGTCGGAATGCCCAGCGCGCGCTGCACGATACCCGAGTAGAAGTCGACGTTCGGGTACAGCTTGCGCGACACGAAGTATTCGTCTTCGAGCGCGATCTTTTCGAGTTCCATTGCGAGCTTGAACAGCGGGTCGTCGTGCAGGCCCAGCTCTTCGAGCACTTCGTGGCAGGTTTCGCGCATCAGCTTCGCGCGCGGGTCGTAGTTCTTGTACACGCGGTGGCCGAAGCCCATCAGCTTCACGCCCGAGTTCTTGTCCTTCACCTGCTTGATGAACTCGGGAATGTTGTCGACCGAGCCGATTTCTTCCAGCATGTTCAGCGCCGCTTCGTTCGCGCCGCCGTGCGCCGGGCCCCACAGACACGCGATACCCGCCGCGATACACGCGAACGGATTCGCACCCGACGAACCGGCGAGACGCACGGTCGACGTCGACGCGTTCTGCTCGTGGTCCGCGTGCAGGATCAGGATACGGTCGAGCGCGCGCACCAGCACGTCGTTGACCACGTACTCTTCGCACGGATTCGAGAACATCATCCGCATGAAGTTTGCGCTGTACGACAGGTCGTTCTTCGGATACACGAACGGCTGGCCGATGCTGTACTTGTACGCCATTGCGACCAGCGTGGGCAGCTTGGCGATCATGCGGATCGCCGACACTTCGCGGTGACGCGGGTTATTGATGTCGAGCGAGTCGTGATAGAACGCCGACAGCGCGCCGACAGCGGCAACCAGAATCGCCATCGGGTGCGCATCGCGACGGAAGCCGCGGAAGAAGAACTGCATCTGCTCGTGCACCATCGTGTGCTTCGTGACGGTGCCGACGAATTCGGTCTTCTGCTTTTCGTTCGGCAGTTCGCCGTTCAGCAGCAGATAGCAGGTTTCGAGGAAGTCGGCATTCTGCGCGAGGTTGTCGATCGCGTAGCCGCGGTAGAGCAGTTCGCCCTTGTCGCCGTCGATGTAGGTGATCGCCGAATTGCACGCCGCCGTCGACATGAAGCCCGGGTCGTACGTGAATTTGCCGGTCTGGCCGTACAGTTTGCGAATGTCGATTACATCCGGGCCAATCGTGCCCTTGTAAATCGGCATTTCAACGCTCGGCGAATTGTCGCTGAACGATAGCGTGGCTTTAACATCTGACGGGGTCATAGCACATCCTCAATCGAAGTATGGATACAGGGTTTCGATAATTGCACGCCTGGAACAACGGACTGGCGGCGCTCAAGCATTGCGCAGCAACTCCAGAACCCGGACCACGTCCGGGTCGGCTAGATCGCCTTCTGGTTCCTTGCGTGCGAGCAGCAAGTCCATCAGGTCGTTATCGCTCAGCTCGAGCAGGCGCGTGAGTGCGCCAACGTCGGCATCGCTGAGGTCATGCTCATATCGGCTGAAAAAACGCTCGAAAATCAGGTCGTTTTCCAGCAGGCCCCGCCGTGCGCGCCAGCGAAGACGCGCGCGGCGGAGAGGGTCGGACTGATGCGATGTATCGGTCATGTCGGTACACCCCGCGCCGCGCCCAGGCGCGCTGACTGCCCTCTCGGGGACAGCCTGCGCCAGGGAGCGCGGGGCTCATTGATACTAGACAGCGCGGCGAACCATCAATTCCTTGATCTTGCCGATTGCCTTGGTCGGGTTCAGGCCCTTCGGGCAAACGTCGACGCAGTTCATGATCGTGTGGCAACGGAACAGACGATACGGGTCTTCCAGGTTATCGAGGCGCTCGCCGGTTGCCTGGTCGCGGCTGTCCGCGATGAAGCGGTAGGCTTGCAGCAGACCGGCCGGGCCGACGAACTTGTCCGGATTCCACCAGAAGCTCGGGCACGACGTCGAGCAGCTCGCGCACAGGATACATTCGTACAGGCCGTCGAGCTCGTCGCGTTCTTCCGGCGACTGCAGACGTTCCTTTTCCGGCGGCGGCGTATCGTTGATCAGGTACGGCTTGATCGAGTGATACTGGTTGAAGAACTGCGTGAAGTCGCAGATCAGGTCACGCACGACGGGCAGGCCCGGCAGCGGACGCAGCACGATCTTCTGCGGCAGTTCGTTCAGGTTCGTCAGGCACGCGAGGCCGTTCTTGCCGTTGATGTTCATTGCGTCCGAACCGCACACGCCTTCGCGGCACGAGCGACGGAACGACAGGGTTTCGTCGAGCGCCTTCAGCTTGACGAGCGCGTCGAGCAGCATGCGTTCGTGCGAGTCGATTTCGATCTCGTACGTTTGCATGCGCGGAGCGGCGTCCTTGTCCGGATCGTAGCGGTAAATTTCAAATGTACGCTTGGCCATTTCTCTGAATTCCTTTGACTTGTGCCTTAGAAGGTACGCGCTTTCGGCGGAACCGATTCGACGGTCAGCGGCTTCATGTGCACCGGCTTGTAGTCGAGGCGATCGCCTTCGCTGAACCACAACGTATGGCGCAGCCAGTTTTCGTCGTCGCGATGTTCGAAGTCGTTTTGCGCGTGCGCGCCACGGCTTTCCTTGCGCGCTTCGGCGGAGACCATCGTGGCGCGTGCCACTTCGATCAGGTTCGCCACTTCCAGTGCTTCGACGCGAGCCGTGTTGAAGACCTTCGACTTATCCTTCAGATGGATGTTGTCGACGCGTGCCGCCACTTCGCGGATAGCTTCGACGCCTTGGGCCAGCAGCGCCGAGGTGCGGAACACGCCAGCGTGCTTCTGCATCGTGCCGCGGATGTCGTTCGCGACCGACTGGGCGTACTCGCCCGACGACGAGCTATCGAGCTTCGCCAGACGCGACAGCGCGAAGTCGGCTGCATCTGCCGGCAGCGGCTTGTGTTCCTTCAGTTCCTTCACGTGCTTGACGATGTGATTGCCGGCAGCGCGGCCGAATACCACGAGGTCGAGCAGCGAGTTCGTGCCGAGACGGTTCGCACCGTGCACCGACACGCACGAGCATTCGCCCACTGCGTAGAAACCGTTGACGACTTCTTCGTGCCCCTTCGGCGTACCGACGACCTGGCCGTTGATGTTCGTCGGGATACCGCCCATCTGGTAGTGGATGGTCGGCACGACCGGGATCGGTTCCTTGATGCAGTCGACGTTCGCGAACTTCAGTGCGATTTCGCGGATCGACGGCAGACGCTTCATGATCGTCTCGGCGCCGATGTGCGACAGGTCGAGCAGCACGTGGTCCTTGTTCGGACCCACGCCGCGGCCTTCCTTGATTTCCTGGTCCATCGAACGCGAAACGAAGTCGCGCGGCGCCAGGTCCTTCAGCGTCGGCGCGTAGCGTTCCATGAAACGCTCGCCGTTCGAGTTACGCAGAATACCGCCTTCGCCGCGCACGCCTTCGGTGATCAGCACGCCCGCGCCGGCCACGCCGGTCGGGTGGAATTGCCAGAATTCCATGTCCTGCAGCGCGATGCCCGAACGGGCCGCCATGCCGAGACCGTCACCGGTGTTGATGAACGCGTTGGTCGATGCCGCAAAGATCCGGCCTGCGCCGCCCGTGGCGAACAGCGTGGTCTTGCCTTCGAGGATGTAGACGTCGCCGGTTTCCATTTCCAGCGCGGTCACGCCGAGCACGTCGCCGTCGGCGTCGCGGATCAGGTCCAGCGCCATCCATTCGACGAAGAATTGCGTCTTGGCAGCAACGTTCTGCTGGTACAGCGTGTGCAGCAGCGCGTGACCGGTACGGTCAGCCGCTGCGCAAGCGCGTTGCACCGGCTTTTCGCCGTAGTTCGCGGTGTGGCCGCCGAACGGGCGCTGATAGATCGTGCCGTCGGCGTTACGGTCGAACGGCATGCCGAAGTGTTCGAGTTCGTAGACGGCGTTCGGTGCTTCACGGCACATGAACTCGATCGCGTCCTGGTCGCCGAGCCAGTCGGAGCCCTTGATCGTGTCGTAGAAGTGATAGTGCCAGTTGTCTTCGCTCATGTTGCCGAGCGAAGCGCCGATGCCGCCCTGGGCCGCGACCGTATGCGAACGCGTCGGAAACACTTTGGACAGCACGCAGACCGACAGACCGGCGCGCGCCAGTTGCAGCGACGCGCGCATCCCCGAGCCGCCCGCGCCGACGATGACCACGTCAAACTTGCGACGCGGCAGAGAATTCTTGATTGCAACCATGCTTTTATACTCTCCAGAGAATCTGCGCAGCGTAGCCCGCACATGCGAGCAGCCAGAGGATCGTCAGCGCCTGCAGGACGAGACGCGTGCCAACGGGCTTCACGTAATCCATCCAGATGTCGCGCACACCCACCCACGCGTGGTAGAAGAGCGAGAGAAGCGTGACGAACGTGGCGAGCTTCATCCACTGCGTCGCGAAGATCGACGCCCAGCCGTCGTACGAGAAGTCGCGCGCGAGGAAGAACCACGCGAGCAGAATCACCGTGTACACCGCCATCACGACGGCGGTGACGCGTTGCGCGAGCCAGTCGCGCAGACCGTAATGCGCGCCGACGACGAGACGCTTCGAACCGATTCGGTTATTGGCTGCCATTTTTTAGAATGCTCCGAACAGTTTTGCCGCGAATGCGATGGTGAGCAGCGACGACACGACAAACACGACGATAGAGGTCGACTTGCCCTTTTCCTTCGACACGGCATCGTGATTCGTATCCATCAAGAGGTGACGGATGCCGGCGCAGAAATGGAACAGGAAAGCCCACGCGAGAACCAGCGTGATCAGCTTGACGATGATGTTGGAGAGGAAGCCCTTGAAGACTTCGAAGCTCAGTTCGGAAGTCAGGCTCTGATCGAAGAGGAACAGCAGAAACGGAAGGAAGAGAAACAACAAGGCACCGCTCACGCGATGCAGAATCGACACGCGCCCCGCCAGCGGGAGACGGTATGCCGTCAATATTTGCCCAATACCGATGTTCCGGAATTCCGGCCTCGGTTTCTTTACCGCTTCTGCCATGCTAGACCCCTACTATGTAGTCACACTAATCCGCAATTTTAGCGCCTTTTTATATCGCGCTGCAGCGAAAACCACGCCAGATCCTTTGCTGCGCGCGCTATGAAAGCGCCTTCCGATCGGCACGCGTGTGGGACGCCGCGCCTCGTTTCAGCCCGATTCAGCTCAGATCGTTCTGATAGTAATACCCGGTTGTGACATACCAACCTCGCCGGACTTCAACCGGCCGATCCCCATAGGTATAGGACACGCGCTCGACCGAGAGCAACGGAAAACCCGCCGGCACATGCAGCAGGTCTGCCACGGAAGGCTCCGCCGCGACCGCGCGGATTTTTTCCGTCGCGCGAATCATGCGGGTGCCGAATTCGGTCTCGAACATCGCGTAGAGGGGACCCTTGTACTCCGAAAGCCGCTCGAGCGTGAGCCCGCGGAACACGGCGCCTGGCAGCCAGATTTCGTCGAGCACGGTCACTTCGCCGTCGAACTGCAGCAAACGCTTGATCAGCACGACCGGATCGGCCGGCTTCAGATCGAGTTGCCGGGCAATTTCCGCCGATGCGCGCAGCCGCCGGCATTCGAGCAGACGGCTTACGTGCGGATGCTCCGCGCCGTCGTCGGCGAGCAATCTGAGGAAACGGAACTGCGCGCGTTCTTCGTTGTGCGTCGCAACGAACGTGCCCTTGCCCTGACGGCGCACCAGCAGGTTGTCGGCGGCCAGCTCGTCGATCGCCTTGCGCACCGTACCCTGACTCACCTTGAAACGCGCGGCCAGTTCGACTTCACTAGGAATGATCTCGCCCGGCTTCCATTCGCCGCTTTCGAGGCTCTGCGTAATCAAGCCCTTGATCTGCTGATACAAGGGGCTGAAGGTCGGCGACGCAGCAGCGGAAACAGCGGATACAGCTTCGCCCGCGGCCCCTTGGCCATTCGGGTTTACAGGATTCGCCGGGTTCGAATTCATGCGCGCATTTCATCATAAAGCGCCGGGGCACGTCTAGGGTTTTCCCTTCGATAGATGTGTCTTATATAAGACATAAGATACTGTTGACTTTGTCGGTTTCGACTCCTACACTCCTTGTCGAGCAAGGGTTTGCGGGATTTTGCGGCAGCTGTTTGATGCAGCGCCGCGACGCTCCGGCCGCCACTCTGCACCATGCCGTCCCCTACGCAGTCCAGGTTTCGATTCGCCGCCATCCGTTGCATTCGCGTGCTGTTCCGTGTTGCAGCCGCTGGCCCGACACTCGCCGAAACGCGCTGTTCGCAGGAGCCCGCACCGTGCTGTTGCGGCCCGGCCCGGCGTAAGCCCTGGGCCATCCCATCCCGCTCGATAGTACGGATTTCCGGCACGGCGGTCTTGCCGCAACGCGCCACCCGGTCTCGGCACATTCCGAGCCCGCACGCGAACAGTGAATTCCGCCGTGTTTCATAACGCTTCGCTGAACGCGCATATAGAATGGCGTTTTCCCTAGCGTCTAACGCATCGTCCTGGAGATTTCTCAATGGCTAAGCCCGCAAAGCGCGTTGCCGTCACCGGCGCCGCAGGTCAAATCGCTTACTCCCTGCTGTTCCGCATCGCCAATGGCGACCTGCTCGGCAAGGACCAGCCGGTGATCCTGCAACTGCTCGATCTGCCGCAAGCGCAAGCCGCCGTCAAAGGCGTCGTGATGGAACTGGATGATTGCGCATTCCCGCTGCTGTCGGGCGTCGTGATCACGGACGACCCGAAGGTCGCGTTCAAGGACGCCGACATCGCCCTGCTCGTCGGCGCGCGTCCGCGTTCGAAGGGCATGGAGCGCAAGGATCTGCTGTCGGCCAACGCCGAAATCTTCACGGTTCAGGGCAAGGCGCTTAACGAAGTCGCCAGCCGCGACGTGAAGGTTCTGGTGGTCGGCAACCCGGCCAACACGAACGCGTACATCGCAATGAAGTCGGCGCCGGATCTGCCGAAGAAGAACTTCACCGCGATGCTGCGTCTGGACCACAACCGCGCGCTGTCGCAACTGGCGGCCAAGTCGGGCAAGCCGGTCGCGTCGATCGAAAAGCTCGCGGTGTGGGGCAACCACTCGCCGACCATGTACCCGGACTTCCGCGTCGCAACGGCTGAAGGTCAGGACCTGACCAAGCTGATCAACGACGAAGAATGGAACCGCAACACGTTCATCCCGACCGTCGGCAAGCGCGGCGCGGCGATCATCGAAGCGCGCGGCCTGTCGTCGGCGGCATCGGCGGCCAACGCTGCGATCGACCACGTGCGTGACTGGGTGCTCGGCACGAACGGCAAGTGGGTCACGATGGGCATCCCCTCGGACGGCTCGTACGGCATCCCTGAAGACATCATCTACGGCGTGCCAGTGACCTGCGAAAACGGCGAGTACAAGCGTGTCGAAGGTCTGGCAATCGACGCGTTCTCGCGCGAAAAGATGGACGCCACGCTGCAGGAACTGCTGGAAGAGCGCGACGGCGTTCAGCACCTGCTCGGCTAAGTATCTGATCATCTGATGCCGATGAACCGGAACTACGAAGCGTCAGCGCGGCGGGTTCCGGTTTTTTTCGTGCGAATGGCGCTGCGATCGTCGCCATTCGCCTCTGATTCGAACGTGCTTTGCCGTCTCCCGACTACGCTCGCGCAGAGCGCGCCCGAATCCGACCTCCCTAATCTTCACCACGCCCCACACGCCGAAGATGCGCGTTCTCACACCCGCCGAAGTGCTGTTTGAGGGCGAAGCGCCGCCCGCTGTGCTGCCTGCCTGCGACCACTACGCGGGAAGCGAAAAGCTGATGCTGAAGTCGCTCGCGTTACAGCAGCAACTCGGCCCGGTGTTCGATATCACGCTCGATTGCGAAGACGGCGCGCAGGTCGGCCGCGAGGCCGAGCACGCGGAACTGGTCGCATCGCTGCTGGGCAGCGAGCACGACTGCTTCGGCCGCGTCGGCGTACGCATCCACGACTTCGCTCACGCGCACTGGCGCGACGACGTGCGGCTGATTCTGCGCGCCGCAAAGCGGGCACCCGCCTACATCACGCTGCCCAAAATCCGCAACGTCCACGATGCCGCCGAAATGATCGCGTTCATCGAGGCGACGCGGCGCGAACTCGGCATCGCGGAACCTGTGCCGGTGCAGTTGCTGGTCGAAACTCACGGCGCGCTCACGCGCGTGTTCGAACTGGCCGCGCTGCCTGGCGTCGAGGCGCTGAGCTTCGGCCTGATGGACTTCGTCTCCGCGCACGACGGCGCGATCCCCGATACCGCGATGCGCTCGCCGGGCCAATTCGATCATCCGCTCGTGCGGCGCGCGAAGCTCGAAATTTCGGCGGCCTGCCATGCGTACGGCAAGGTGCCGTCGCACAACGTCAGCACCGAAGTGCGCGACATGAGCGTGGTCGCGAACGACGCGCAGCGCGCCCGCAATGAATTCGGCTACACGCGCATGTGGAGCATTCATCCGGCGCAGATCGAGGCGATCGTCGCCGCGTTCGCGCCGCGCGACGAAGAAATCGCGACGGCCACCGAAATCCTTTTGGCCGCGCAGTCCGCGCATTGGGGCCCGACGCGTCACGGTGATACGCTGCACGACCGTGCGAGCTACCGCTATTACTGGTCGGTGCTGCGCCGCGCGCAGAGCACCGGCCGCGCTGTTCCGCAAGAAGCGGCGCCGCTCTTTGCGCAAGTTGGCGCTAACGGACAGTCAGTGGCATAAGCGACGCGTTTTTCAAACGGCGGCAGCGATGAGCCGGCACACAGGAGAAGGCGGAACATGAGCGAGACGACGCAAGCCGCTGACGCAACAGGCGGCAACGAAACGCAAAGCGGCTTCAAACAGAAAAAATCCGTCGCGCTGTCGGGCGTGACCGCGGGCAACACCGCGCTGTGCACGGTCGGCAAGACCGGCAACGATCTGCACTATCGCGGCTACGACATTCTCGACATCGCCGAGGCGTGCGAATTCGAAGAGATCGCTTACCTGCTGGTCCACGGCAAGCTGCCGACCCAGTCCGAATTGACCGCCTACAAGACGAAGCTGAAGTCGATGCGCGGCCTGCCCGCCAACGTGAAGGCCGCGCTCGAATGGATTCCGGCCGCCGCGCATCCGATGGACGTGATGCGCACCGGCGTGTCGGTGCTCGGCACGGTGCTGCCCGAGAAGGACGATCACAACCTGCCCGGCGCGCGCGATATCGCCGACAAGCTGATGGCCTCGCTCGGCTCGATGCTGCTGTACTGGTATCACTACTCGCACAACGGCAAGCGCATCGAGGTCGAAACCGACGACGATTCGATCGGCGGCCATTTCCTGCATCTGCTGCATGGCGTCGAGCCGTCGAAGGCGTGGGTCGATGCGATGCACGTGTCGCTGAACCTGTACGCGGAGCACGAGTTCAATGCGTCGACGTTCACGGGCCGCGTGATCGCGGGCACGGGCTCGGACATCTATTCGGCAATCACCGGCGCGATCGGCGCGCTGCGCGGCCCGAAGCACGGCGGCGCCAACGAAGCCGCGTTCGACATCCAGTCGCGCTACCAGACACCCGACGAAGCCGAAGCCGACATCCGCCGCCGCGTCGAGAACAAGGAAGTCGTGATCGGCTTCGGCCATCCGGTGTACACGATCTCGGACCCGCGCAACAAGGTCATCAAGGAAGTCGCGAAGAAGCTGTCGAAGGAAGCGGGCAACATGAAGCTGTTCTCGATCGCCGAGCGCCTCGAATCGGTGATGTGGGAAGCGAAGAAGATGTTCGCGAACCTCGACTGGTTCAGCGCGGTGTCGTATCACATGATGGGCGTGCCAACCGCGATGTTCACGCCACTGTTCGTGATCTCGCGTACGGCAGGATGGAGCGCGCACATCATCGAACAGCGCGTCGACAACAAGATCATCCGGCCGAGCGCGAATTACACCGGACCCGAGAATTTAAAGTACGTGCCGCTAAATAGGAGAAAATAGCGGTCGCTGTGCGCTCCACAGCGCGTGCAGTTCAACCCGCGCGGCCGCCGGACCGGTCGTCCGCGCACTGTTTAACTGATTTGATAGAAAGGTTTTCTCCATGAAAAAGCTGATGATCGCCGCCATGATTGGCGCCCTGTCTACGACGATGCTGACCGTCGCGACTGACGCCGCTGCTGCGGACACGGCCACCACCACCACGAAGAAGGCCGTCGCAAAGCGCCCGGAGCCGCGCCGCCTCGTCAAGCGCAAGGCCAATCCGGTGAAGGAAGCGAAGGTCGATCCGATCCCGGAAGGGTCGGAAAAGTGGTCGTGCAAGGACGGTCTGGCTTTCGAAATGAAAGGCGACATGAAGCGTGACCAGATCGTCACGGTTCACTGGGCGAACAAAAACTACAACCTGCCGCGCGAAGCGACCACCACGGGCGCCGATCGCTTCCACGACGCGGCAACCGGTATGGACCTCGTCGTGATCCCGACGAAGGCCATGCTGTTCCAGGACAAGGACAGCTCGCGTCTCGCCGACGAGTGCAAGACGGTCGCGATGGAACAGGGCGCGCCGGCAGCAACGCAATCGAACGCGATCAACAAGACCGGCAACTGATTTTCGCCGCCAGGGAAGCCCCCGATGTCCGCCCCGATCTCCAACGTACGACCCGCCCCGGACGCCGTCCTGGTCGATATCGTCGACTACGTGCTGGATTACCGGATCGACAGCGCGCTCGCGCTGGAAACCGCGCGTCATTGCCTGATCGACACGCTCGGTTGCGGACTCGAGGCGCTTACCTACCCGGCCTGCACCAAGCTGATGGGACCAATCGTGGCAGGCACGATCGTCCCCAACGGCGCGAAGGTGCCGGGCACGTCGTTCCAGCTGGATCCCGTTCAGGCCGCCTTCAACATCGGCGCGATGATCCGCTGGCTCGACTTCAACGACACCTGGCTCGCCGCCGAATGGGGCCATCCGTCCGATAACCTCGGCGGCATTCTCGCGACGGCCGACTGGCTCTCGCGTACCGCCATCGCAGCCGGCAAAGCGCCGCTGACGATGAAAGACGTCCTGATCGCAATGATCAAGGCGCACGAAATTCAAGGCTGCATCGCGCTCGAGAACTCGTTCAACAAGGTCGGGCTCGATCATGTGCTGCTCGTCAAGCTCGCGTCGACCGCAGTGGTCGGCCAGTTGATCGGCCTCACGCGCGAAGAGCTGATCAACGCGGTATCGCAGGCGCTCGTCGATGGGCAGGCGCTGCGCACCTACCGCCATGCGCCGAACACCGGTTCGCGCAAATCGTGGGCCGCCGGCGACGCCACCTCGCGCGCCGTGCGCCTCGCGCTGATCTCGAAGACCGGCGAGATGGGCTATCCGTCGGTGCTCAGCGCGAAAACGTGGGGCTTCTACGACGTGCTGTTCAACGGCAACGCGTTCCGGTTCCAGCGTCCGTACGGCTCGTACGTGATGGAAAACGTGCTGTTCAAGATCTCGTTTCCGGCCGAGTTCCACGCGCAAACCGCCGCGGAAGCCGCGCTCGCGCTGCATGCGCAGTTCTCGCGCCAAGGCCGGCGCGTCGAAGACATTCGCCGCGTGACGATCCGCACGCACGAAGCCGCGATTCGCATCATCGATAAAAAAGGCCCGCTGAACAATCCGGCCGACCGTGATCATTGCATCCAGTACATGATCGCGGTGCCGCTGATTTTCGGCCGTCTGACGGCCGCCGATTACGAAGATTCAGTGGCGCAGGACTCGCGTATCGATGCGTTGCGCGCGAAAATGGAATGCGTAGAAGATCCACAGTTCACGAAGGATTATCACGACCCGGAGAAGCGTTCGATCGCCAATGCACTGACGATCGAATTCAACGACGGGTCGAAGTTCGGGGAAGTCGTAGTCGAATACCCGATCGGTCATAAGCGCCGCCGAGAGGACGGTATTCCGTTGCTGGTCGAGAAGTTCAAGACCAACCTCGCGCGGCGCTTTCCGGTCAAGCAACAACTGGCGATTCTCGACGTCTCGCTCGACCAAGCCAAGCTCGAAGCGACGCCGGTCAATGAATACGTCGATCTTTACGTCATCTAGGCTGAGTACTGTAGTTCCGCGATCCAAACCAAGGAAAACACCATGGCCCACAACCTCCACAAAACGCTCAAGGAATTCGACAGCGGTTCCGGCAAAGGCAAGTTCTACTCCCTGCCGCAACTCGGCAAGGCTCTGAACCTCAAAATCGACCGTCTGCCGGTCTCGATCCGTATCGTGCTGGAATCGGTGCTGCGCAACTACGACGGCAAGAAAATCGCCGAAGAACACGTCACGCAACTCGCGAACTGGAAGCCGAACGCGGCGCGCGTCGATGAAATTCCGTTCGTCGTGTCGCGCGTCGTGCTGCAGGACTTCACCGGCGTGCCGCTGCTCGCCGACATCGCCGCGATGCGCGGCGTCGCGAAGGCCGTCGGCAAGAATCCGAAGTCGATCGAGCCGCTGGTGCCGGTGGACCTCGTCGTCGACCACTCGGTGCAGATCGACCACTTCCGCGAGAAAAACGCGCTCGACCTGAACATGAAGCTGGAATTCCAGCGCAACAACGAGCGCTACCAGTTCATGAAGTGGGGCATGCAGGCGTTCGACACGTTCAAGGTCGTGCCGCCGGGCGTCGGCATCGTTCACCAGGTGAACCTCGAGTATCTCGCGCGCGGCGTGCACAAGAAGGCCGACGGCGCGGACACCGTGTACTACCCGGACTCGCTGGTCGGCACGGATAGCCACACGACGATGATCAACGGCATCGGCGTGGTGGGCTGGGGCGTGGGCGGTATCGAAGCCGAAGCAGGCATGCTCGGCCAGCCGGTGTACTTCCTGACGCCGGACGTCGTCGGTGTGCACCTGAAGGGCAAGCTGATCGAAGGCGTGACCGCGACCGACCTCGTGCTGACGATCACCGAACTGCTGCGCAAGGAGAAGGTCGTCGGCAAGTTCGTCGAGTTCTTCGGCGAAGGCACGCGCTCGCTGTCGGTGCCGGACCGCGCGACGATCGGCAACATGGCGCCGGAATACGGCGCGACGATGGGCTTCTTCCCGGTCGACGAAAAGACCATCGAGTTCTTCCACGGCACGGGCCGCACGGAAGCGGAAATCTCGGCGTTCGAGAACTACTTCAAGGCGCAGGATCTGTTCGGCATTCCGGCCGATGGCGACATCGATTACACGAAGGTCGTCACGCTGGATCTCGCCACGGTCGCGCCGTCGCTGGCAGGCCCGAAGCGTCCGCAGGACCGCATCGAGATCGGCCACGTGAAGTCGACCTTCATCGACCTGTTCTCGAAGCCGGTCTCTGAAAACGGCTTCGCGAAAAAGGCCGCGGATCTCGACGCGCAATACACGACGAGCAACGGCGTCGACGTGAAGAACGGCGACGTGCTGATCGCCGCGATCACGTCGTGCACGAACACGTCGAACCCGAGCGTGCTGCTCGCCGCCGGTCTGCTCGCGAAGAAAGCTGTCGAGGCCGGCCTGACGGTTGCTCCGCACATCAAGACGTCGCTGGCGCCGGGATCGCGCATCGTCACCGAGTACCTGACGAAGACCGACCTGCTGAAGTACCTCGACAAGCTCGGCTTCACGCTGGCCGCATACGGCTGCACGACGTGTATCGGCAACGCGGGCGACCTGACGCCGGAACTGAACGAAGCGATCACGAAGAACGACATCGTCGCGGCAGCGGTGCTGTCGGGCAACCGTAACTTCGAAGCGCGTATCCACCCGAACATCCGCGCGAACTTCCTCGCGTCGCCGCCGCTCGTCGTCGCGTACGCGATCGCCGGCAACATCACGCGCGACCTGATGACCGAGCCGGTCGGCAAGGGCAAGGGCGGCAAGGACATCTACCTCGGCGACATCTGGCCGACCAGCGACGAAGTCAACGCGCTGCTGAAGTACGCGATGGATGCCGACGCGTTCCGCAAGAACTACTCGCAGCTCACGAAGAAGGGCGACCTGTGGAGCAAGATCGAGGGCGAAGAAGGTCAGGTCTACGACTGGCCGAAGTCGACCTACATCGCCGAGCCGCCGTTCTTCGGCAAGGACTTCTCGATGACGCCGGCCTCCAGCATCGCGCCGGTCAAGGGCGCGCGCGCTCTGGGCATCTTCGGTGACTCGGTCACGACCGACCACATCAGCCCGGCAGGCTCGATCAAGGAAGACTCGCCGGCAGGCCGCTGGCTGAAGGAAAACGGCGTGCAGAAGGCCGACTTCAACAGCTACGGCTCGCGTCGCGGCAACCACGACGTGATGATGCGCGGCACGTTCGCGAACGTCCGTATCAAGAACCTGATGATCCCGGCAAAGGCGGACGGCACGCGCGTCGAAGGCGGCCTGACGATTCACCAGCCGAGCGGCGAACAGCTGTCGATCTACGACGCGGCGATGAAGTACATCGAAGCCGACACGCCGACCATCGTGTTCGCGGGCGAAGAGTACGGCACGGGTTCGTCGCGCGACTGGGCGGCCAAGGGCACGCAGCTGCTGGGCGTGAAGGCCGTGGTCGCACGCAGCTTCGAGCGGATCCACCGTTCGAACCTCGTCGGCATGGGCGTTCTGCCGCTGCAGTTCAAGGGCTCGGATAGCGTGCAGTCGCTCGGTATCACCGGCGAAGAAACGTACGACATCGAAGGTCTCGGTGACGACTTCAAGCCGCAACAGGAAGTCACGCTCGTGATCCACGGCAAAGACGGCGACAAGCGCGTTCCGGTGCTGCTGCGTATCGACACGCCGATCGAAGTCGACTACTACAAGCACGGCGGGATTCTGCCGTTCGTGCTGCGCTCGCTGCTGGCTGCTTGAGCTTCACGGCAACGCATGTAGCCTCGCCGGTTTGCAGGGGCTGCGTCCTGTGGAGGGCGCAGCCGACTTTGGAGCCCGACCTCAGGTCGGGCTTTTTTTTAGTTCTTCTCGGCGTGCCACGCAGCGTGCGAAGGGAACTCGAACCTGATGCGGAGTTCGGCATCACGACAACATGCCGCGCGACAACCTGCCTGGTTTCTTCTTCGTGGGAAATACCTTACATTTTCCTTGAGGCGGCAAACAGTTGAAGTAGTTGGAGTAGCCGCCGAGGGCGTCTTCGATCATGAGAAGACGTGTGTGGGATGCGTCTCACCCCCGGGCGTCAGCGCCGCGCTCGTGCACAGCGCACATATGACGGCCGCACGCCGTCCCTTGGCTGCGGCGCCCCGTGAGACGTGTCCTCCTGATGCAACGCAGGCTGAATGCTCAACTTCACCTTGGAGGGAATGCCTTTGAATACTGACTCTGACCACTGCTATGTAAGCCGCTCGCGTGGCTTCGGTAAGAGCCAGCGAGCATCCCGCAGGACTGAACGGTCCTGATAGATACGTCTGAAGACGTGTCCTGTATGAACCGCGCCGGTACGCAATGTCCGGCGCGTTTGTTTTTCTGGTGCCTAACTCGACGGGACCGCACCTAGCTCGCGAAGGACGTGCAGGGTTCGGTGGGAATGACCGACCGACAGGGATCAGTCGGAATGGCCAATCGACATGGCTCCGTAGGAGCTAGCACGCTGGAGAGCGCTAAACCGCCTCGAATGGCGTGCATGCCGTTTCGATCAAGCAGATCGACACGCGGCAAATCGTGGATGGTAAGAGTCGTCATGGCAATGGTCCTTGTGTCCGGATTGGGAGTGACCGGACCACGCGCAAGGCTTATGCCATTGCGCAGAAAGGTGCTCGGGATACCGCCTCCGCCTTGGACGAAAGCGGTTTTCCACTGCCATGTGCCCGCGCCTGCACGATACGCCGCGGCAAAATCTGTCGGGTGACAAGCAACAGATCTCCGACCGGCTTGCCCGCCACCATCACTTCAAGCCGAAATCGACCCGCGTCGTCGCACCCTTGTCCTTGATATCGTCGGCATTCATCTTCGGCGCGACGATAAACACACGGCTGCTGTCGATCTTGCCCTCCAGGTACTGTTGCACGCTCTGTGCGCGCTGCTGCGCAAGCTGGCGCAGGCTTGCGTCGTCGATCGGCGCGTTGGCCGCAAGCGCGCTCTTCATGTCGTCGTCCGGCAGCGTCTTCGTCATGCCGATGAAGTTGCGCGGTTTCTTGAAGTCGGAGGACTTGTAGGCCTTGGTCAGATACTTTTCGTAGTCTTTCTGTTCGACCGTGACCGTCGACGGATCGACGCTCTCGCCGTTACCCACCGCGTCCTTGATCTTCTGCCGCTTGACCATCTGATCGACGTACCGCGTGCGCAGCGCCGGCTCGTCCACCTTCGGATCGACGCGGCCGATCAGGTCCATGCGGATTGACGGCTTGTCGGTGAGCGCCTTGACGATCGTGTCGAGTTTCTGCTTGTCGGCGTCGGTGAGCGTGGCCGAGCCGGCCTCGAATTCGACGTAGCCGAGGTCTTCGCCATTGCCGCCGAACGCATGCGCGATCAGCGAGAACGGCGCGGTCACCGCCTTCTCGAGCAGATTGAGCACCGCATGCCAGATCAGCCCGCCGATGCTGAACTCGGGGTTCGACAGCGAGCCCGACACCGGCAGGTTCACGTCGATCTCGCCACGCGAGTTCTTCAGCAGCGAGATTGCGAAACGCACCGGCAGCTTGGTCGCGGTGTCGTTGTCGATATGATCGCCGAACGTCAGCTGATCGATGAACAGGTGGTTGTTCGCGTTCAGCTGGTCGTTCGCAAGCTGATAGTGCAGATCGACGTTGAGTTTGCCCTTCGTGATTGGATAGCCCGCGTATTTCGCCGAATACGGCGTCAGGTTGGTCAGCTCGATGTCGTGCGCGGTCGCGGTCAGATCGAGCGCCGGTTTCGCGATCAGCGGGTTGACGGTGCCGCGAATCGTCAGCGGACCGTTGGCCGCGAGTTTCGCGGCGACATCGACCGGTGCGGGCGTGGTCGTTTCGGTACCGAACGCGCCGATGGTGCCCTGAATGTCGACGAGGTTCGCCGTGTAGTTCGGCTTGACGAAGTTGTCGGTGTAGGTCACGCGGCCCTGTTGCAACACCAGTTGCCCGAAGTGCATCTTGAGCGGATTTTGTGGCGGCGTCGCGGCCGTGGCGGTGGCCGCAGGCGTGGTGGTTGCCTTGCCCGGCGCCGCAGCCGATGCTGCCGCGACCGCCGCCGGCGCCGACGCGGCGACCGCTTCGGACACCGCCTCGGGCGTCAGCGGAATCGGGTGCGAGCCGCTCTTGCTGCGCGTCAGCGGCTGCGTCGTACCGCCCTCGTGCGCGACCACATCCTTCAAGTTCAGCTTGCCTTGCGCGTCGAGCAGCACGCGGCCATAGAACTTCGAGAACGTCACACGCCCCGCGTCGACCGCGGTCCCCCCGTGCTCGTCGTAATCGGCCTTCAGGTTCGTCAGCGCAAGCGAGCCCCAGCCCGCGAACGGGTCGGAGGTCGCCTTGTCGATCAGGCGCACGGCGACGAGCGCCATGTCGCCCCGAAAGTTCGCCTTCAGCGACTTCGCCTGGCTGACCGAGAGATCGCCGTTCGCATTCAGCAGCGCGCTAGCGAGCGACGCGTTCAGCTGGCTGCCGAAGTACGGCTCGAACGCGGCCGCGTCGAGCTGATTCGCGTTGATCTTGACGGCCAGCTTGAGCGGCGTCGCCGTGACGTCGCCCTTTACGCCGAGCGTGCCCTTTTTGTTCAACGTCGCTTGCAGATCGACGGGCAGCGGTCGGCTCAGGTCGTCGCTGATCTGCCGCACCTTCAACTGCACCGGCGTGAAGCTCAGTTTGACCGGCTGCGCCGTCATGTTGTCGGTGAACTCGGCGGTCGCGTCTTTGAGCGTCAATTCGCCGATCTTATAGCGCCATGCGGGGCCCTCGGCCTGCGCTTTTTTCGCCGCGTGAATCGCCGTGCGCTCCGTCGCCTGTTGATGCGCCCCCGCGAGCGCGTTCAGATTGATGGTGCCGTCCTTCAGGCGCTGCGCGTCGACCGCGAGGCCGGTTGCGTCGACGCTCGTCACGTCGGCCGTGCGCGCCGCGACGTCGACCTGCTTGACCACCACGTTGCCCTGCGCGAGCGAGATCACCGGCGTCGTGTCGCCGCGCGCCGCGAGCTTCACCTTCTGCATGTCCAGCTTCGTGTCCGCAACCGTCAGCGCCATGGGCGACTTCGACCAGTTCGCGTCGATATTCGTCGTCGCGGACAACGCACCATCGAGCACCTGCGCGGACGTCGCGGTGTCGAGATACGGCTGCAGCGGCGGCAGCTTCAGCGACTTCAGATCGAGCTTCGCGCTCGCCGTCTTCGCTGCGAGGCCGACCGTGCCGTCGGCGGCGAGCGAACCGCCGCCGTCCTTCAGGTCCGTGTTCAGCGTGTAATGGGCGGGCGCCGATGCGAGCGTCGAGAAATCGGTCAGCGTGACCGCGAGATTTTGCAGACCGGCTTCGACCGGACGGGACGCGGCCTCGTCGTGTACGTTGACGGTGCCATCGTTGAGTGTGAAACGTTTGATCGCGACGTCGAACGGCGGGGCCGCTTTTTCGGCGGCGGCGGTTTTGGGCTTGGCATTCGTGTCCGCGGTTTCCTTTGCCGCCGGTTTTCCGGGCGCGGGCGCAAACATATGCTCGACGCTCAATACACCGTCCTTGTCGCGCGCGACACTCGCGCTGGGCGCGTCGATGCGGATATCGTCGAAGTGATAGACGCTCTTCAACGGCTCGAGCGATGCCGCCGCTACATGCACCGCGCGCGCGGCGAAAAACGGTGCCTTGCCCTGATCCTGCACGTCCACGTCGTTCAGGTCGACGGTGCCGGCCACGCGCAGCGACGGCGTGTCGTTCGCCATCACGAAGTTCAGCTTCAGGTCAGTGGACAGCTTGCCCGACTGCACGATCACCGGCAGCTTCGATGGCGCGTAGGACACCAGCTTCGGCACGTCGAGATCGTCGAAGCGCAGCGACACTTCCGACTCGCGCGACGCCGCGAACGGTTTGGTCCTGCCGTCGATCGCGAGCTGACTGTCGCCGTCGATGCGCGCACGCAGCAGCGGCTCGACGAAGATATCGGTCTTCGACGGCAACGTCGCGATGAACGGAATGCCGAGCTTCCATTGATCGATCACGTGGCTCGTGCCGAGCACGCGGTCGTCGAACTTGACCTGGCCGTTTTCGACGCGAATGTTCGAGATGGAGAACTGCGTCGGTTTGCTGTTGGGTTTTGCCGGCTGGTTCGCGAACTTCTCGATCAGGTCGCTGAAATTGAAGTGCTGTGCGTCGAGGCGAACGAGATGAAAGCGCGGCGAATCGACCTGCACTTCGTCGACGATCGGCGCGCCGCGAAACAGCGAACTCCACGACGGCTTCACGATGAGCCGCGAAATATCGACGAAGTCGCCCGCGCCGCCGCGCTCGCCGATATGCACGTTGTCGGCCTCGAAACGCAGGGTGTACGGATTGAGTGCAACGCGGCCGATCGACGCCGGCCGCTCGAGCTGCTTGCTCAGTTGCTGGCTCGCGATATGGCGAATCAGCGGCGGCGCAGCGAAAAAGCCGAGCAGGCCGATCACGACGACGAAGATCAACAGACCGACGAGAATTCGCCGCGTACGGTGCGACTGCGCGACTGCGCGCACAGTCTGAATGGAGGAGGCTAACGATGCTTTATTGAGGCTTGCCATGCTCGACGTGGAGGAATGCGGCGGCAAGCCCGCCGCGAAAAACAGAAATCCCGCATGCGGCAGTATAAGTCTTGAATCAATGGTTAGACAGGAATGTCAGGCCAACCTTGACGATTCGTGCTGCTGACCGACCGGCTTTCTCGCGAAGAAAATTATCGCGAGCGTTAGATAACGACACCGGACGGCGCGCGGTTTGCCCGCGCGCCGTTCACGTCATTGCCGCACGACCGGCGGCGGCTGCCAGCTGCCGTCGGTGGCTTGCGGCTTCGGCGCATACAGGCGCAGCACCAGTTGCATGTCCGCGCGCGGTGCGGGCAGCCAGTTGCCGGTGCGGCTGCGCGTCGACGACACGACCACGTCGAGCGAACCGTCGCGATTGCGGCGCGCGCCATTGCGATCGCCAACCGCGAGCCGCGCCGGCGCGTTCTCGCTCAGCGCGCCATCCTTCGTGTACGCGGTGATGGTCCAGAATCCGCGCACCGGCGGCAACTGGTTCGCCGCGAAGTGGATCACGTAGCGATTCGCGCCGTTCAGCGTATTGCCGTCGCTGTCCTGAGTGACGACCGCGCGTACTTCGTCATCCTTCGTACCGATCCCCAACTCCGCGCTCGCCGCATACGCGCGCAATGCGTAGTCGGGACCATAGTTGCCGACGCCGTCGCCGAGCCAGCTCCAGCCGTTCGCGCTCAGCAGATTCGACGGCGGCGTCGCGACACGCTCGCGACCATCGGCGAGACCGGCCGCGAGCACAGCGGATGACTTCGGCAGCGCCACGGGATCGCCAGGCGTCACGCCGAGGTCGGAGAGGAATTTGAGCGCATGCGGATCGGCCGGTGTTGGCGGATTGTCAGGCAACGCGTCGGCAAGACGGCCGAAGAAGCCGCTTGCATCGAGCGCGGCGACCTGCTGCGCCGGCGTGCCGCTCGGGCCCGCGACGCTGCTTGCATAACCGCGCGGCGGCACCGCCGGCTCGGCGTCGCCGACGAACACGCTCAGCGGCTCCAGACGGATCGCGCGCTGCAGCTTGCGCACCGCGTTCAGATCGCGCGCGCCGCTCGACTGGATGCGCACGCTGATCCAGGCGTTGCGGGTCGGCACTTCGACGCGCGTCGCGCTCTTCGGCAGCTCGCCCTTCCAGCTCGGTGCGACGAACGCGATCGTCTGCGCGCGCAGGCCCTTCGCCGTGCCCGTGCGCGCGGCGAACTGCGGTCCGGTCGACCACGCGACGTTGGTCCACATGTCGAGCACGCGTGCATCGACGTAACGGCCATGCGAATCAGGTAGCGCCAGGATCACCGGCTCGGCTGCAAGGTCGAGCCAGCCGGTCGAGTCGAGCGTGTCGAGGCTCGGCTGCGGCGGGTTGGTCGCGCCGATCGGCGGCAGCGCCTGCGCGTGGCGCAGCGTGTTGAACGGAGCCTGGCCCGGCTCGGCGCCGACCGCCGCATCGCGCGCGGCGCTCATCAGCACGAGCGGATAGCCGAATAAGTACGAGTCGCCGACTTCGTCCTTGACCCAGCCGTTGCTTTGTTGCGTCGCGGTGGGCGTCGACGCGCAGCTGGCCAGCAGTGCGAAACCCGCGAGCGATATGCAGGATATGCAGGTTCGTTGCAGCAAAAACAGTTCTCGGAGATTTTTTATCATTCGTTCAGAGTGCGGAGCGTGCAGTCCTGTAGGAGATGCCGGTGTGCAGCGCCACGTGCATGCGCGGTTCTCCCGAAACACTGCGCAGCGAGTCCGCGGATTGCGATTCCGACAACCTCGCGTTGTATCGTATCCTTCCTAGCCAGGCAAGCACAAAGCAGCGTCGTTGCCACATTATGTTCCCGCCCCAACGGCTCGCGCGAGCGCGCGATGCTTTTTGATTCGCGAATCCGTCGATCCGCCGTCTCGCCGATTCGCCCTCACTCTTTCGTCGTCCTGCATTCGGAGCGTTTCAATGTACATGCCCGCCCATTTCGAAGAGAACCGTCCAGAGGTTCTTCACCGCCTGATCGCCGAGCACTCTTTCGGCGCGCTGATTACGCATGGCCCCAATGGGCTCGACGCGAATCATTTGCCGTTCGAGGCGCAGGAGGACGCGGCGGATTCGTCACGTCTGGTGCTGCGCGCGCACGTCGCGCGGGCGAACCCGGTCTGGCAGGAAGCCGCGACTCATCCAGAAGCGCTCGTGATCTTCCAGGGGCCGACCGCCTATATTTCGCCGAGCTGGTACCCGAGCAAACACGAAACGCACAAACAGGTGCCGACCTACAACTATATGGTCGTACATGCTCATGGCAGGATTGTGGTGCATGACGATGAATCGTTCGTGCGCGGCCT
This sequence comes from Paraburkholderia sp. BR14374, assembly GCF_040948685.1. Classification (NCBI taxonomy): domain Bacteria; kingdom Pseudomonadati; phylum Pseudomonadota; class Betaproteobacteria; order Burkholderiales; family Burkholderiaceae; genus Paraburkholderia; species Paraburkholderia sp. BR14374. Next base: position 243,098 of record NZ_JBFPKF010000003.1, read on the forward strand.
CGTCGCGCGGCTCACCCGCAAGATGGAAGCCGGCGAGCCGGTGCCGTGGAAGATGGGCGACGCGCCGGCCGACTACATCGCGCAGATGCTCGGCGCGATCGTCGGTATCGAGATCGAAGTGACGCGGCTCGTCGGCAAATGGAAGCTCGGCCAGAACAAGGCGGCCGAAGACCGGCGCGGCGCGGCGCAAACGCTGCTCGCGCGCGACGGCGATCAACAGAAAGCGGTGGGACAGGCGATGCTCGATGCGCCGCCGGCGTTTTGACGGCGGGCGCATAATCCGGCCTTGACCTTCCCGTCATGGGAAGGTCGATACTGGCTTCACCATGCGGCCCAATGCCGCCACGAGCCTTGCCTGCCATGACCGGACTTGCCAACCCGCAGCGCCCCGCCGACGCTGCCGCTTCCCCTTCCCCTTCCCCTTCACTCACGCGCGTCGTCGAACTCGACATCGGCGGGATGACTTGCGCGTCGTGCGCGAGCCGCGTCGAAAAAGCGCTGACCAGGCTGCCGGGGGTGGCGCGCGCATCGGTGAATCTCGCGACCGAGCGCGCCCGCGTGGAAAGCGACGCGACGCTCGCGCCTCAGCAACTGGCCGAGGCCGTGCGCAAGGCCGGATACGAAGCGACACCGGTCGCCAACGCCGATGTCGCCGAACAGACAATCGCGACGCTTGCCGCGACACCCGCCGACACGCCGCCGACCACTGAACTGGAGATCGGCGGCATGACCTGCGCCGCCTGCGCGTTGCGCGTCGAAAAGGCGCTCGCGAAGGTGCCTGGCGTCGCGCGCGCGTCGGTCAATCTGGCGACCGAAACCGCCACCGTTCATCCGCAAGGCACCGCATCCGCCGATGCCGCCGCGCTGATCGCCGCCGTCAGAAAGGCCGGCTACGAAGCGACGCTGAGCGCGCCGCGCGCTGCTGTCGCTCCGGCCGAGACAATGGCGGCGACGGCGGCGACGGCCGCCTCGACTGGCGCCGTCAGCGACATCCTCGACACGACGCCTGCCCCGGCCGTCGACCGCAAGCAGGTTCAAATCCGCCGCGACCTCGCGAGCGTCGGCGCGTGCGCGCTGCTGACGCTGCCGCTCGTCGCGCCGATGTTCGGCGAATGGTTCGGCCTGCACGCGATGCTGCCGGCGTGGCCGCAGTTCGTGCTCGCGTCGATCGTGCAGTTTGTGTTCGGCGCGCGCTTCTATCGCGCCGCCTGGCGCGCGGTGCGCGCCGGCGCGGGCAACATGGACCTGCTGGTCGCGCTCGGCACATCGGCCGCGTACGGCATCAGCGTCTACGAACTCGCGGTGCATCCGGGCGACACGATGCATCTGTACTTCGAGGCATCGGCAGTCGTGATCACGCTGGTGCGCTTCGGCAAATGGCTCGAGGCGCGCGCGAAGCGCCAGACCACCGACGCGATCCGCGCGCTCAACGCGCTGCGCCCCGAGCGCGCGCGCATCCGCGACGGCGCCGGCGAACGCGAGGTGCCGCTCGCGCAGGTGCGGGTCGGCAGCATCGTGATCGTGCGGCCGGGCGAGCGCGTGCCGGTCGACGGCGCGGTGCTCGAAGGCCGCACGCATATCGACGAAGCGCTGATCACCGGCGAAAGCCTGCCGGTGCCGAAGCAGACCGGCGACGCCGTCACGGCCGGCTCGATCAACGGCGAAGGCGCGCTCGTGGTGACGACCACCGCGATTGGCGCGGAGACGACGCTCGCGCGCATCATCCGGCTCGTCGAAAGCGCGCAGGCCGAGAAGGCGCCGATTCAGCGGCTGGTTGACCGCGTCAGCGAAATCTTCGTGCCGGCCATTCTCGCGCTCGCCGCTCTGACGCTGATCGGCTGGCTGCTCGCCGGCGCGGGCGCGGAAACCGCGATCCTGAACGCGGTCGCGGTGCTGGTGATCGCCTGCCCATGCGCGCTCGGACTCGCGACACCCGCCGCGATCATGGCCGGCACCGGCGTCGCCGCGCGCCACGGCGTGCTGATCAAGGACGCGGAAGCGCTCGAAATCGCGCATCGCGTGTCGATCGTCGCGTTCGATAAAACCGGCACGCTGACGCTCGGCCAGCCATCGGTGACGGCGTTCGAGCCGGTCGGCGGCGTGAGCCGCGACGAAGCGCTCGCGCTCGCGGCGGCGGTGCAGCGGCATAGCGATCATCCGCTGGCGCGGGCGGTGGTGCGCGCGTCCGAGGCTCAACTCGGGCAACTCGCTGGCGAAGCCGGCGGGCCAAGCGCCACCGCCGCTCGCGCCGTCGCCGGCCGGGGCGTCGAAGCCGACGTCGACGGCCGCACCCTCGCGCTCGGCAGCACGCGCTGGCTGCATGAGCTCGATATCGCGCTGCCGCCCGCGCTCACCGCGCGCGCGCAGGAACTCGAAGCGGCAGGCAACACGGCGTCGTGGCTGATGACGCGCGGGCCCGACTCCCCCGAAGCGCTCGCGCTGATCGCGTTCGGCGACACGGTCAAGCCGACCGCGCGCGCGGCTGTCGCGCGGCTCGCGCAAATGGGCATCCGCAGCGTGCTCGTGACCGGCGATAACCACGGCAGTGCGGCGAGCGTCGCGCGGGCGCTCGGCATCGACGAATTCCACGCCGAGGTGCTGCCCGACGACAAGGCCCGCGTGATCCGCGACCTGAAGATGCGCCACGCCGGCATCGTCGCGATGGCAGGCGACGGCATCAACGACGCGCCCGCACTCGCCGCCGCCGACATCGGCATCGCGATGGCAACCGGCACCGACGTCGCCATGCACGCCGCCGGCATCACGCTGATGCGCGGCGACCCGGCGCTGGTCGCCGATGCGATCGACATCTCGCGCAGAACCTGGCGCAAGATCCAGCAGAACCTGTTCTGGGCATTCGTGTACAACCTGATCGGCATTCCGCTGGCCGCATTCGGCTTGCTCAATCCGATGCTCGCGGGCGCGGCGATGGCGTTTTCGAGCGTCAGCGTCGTCACCAATGCGCTGCTGTTGCGGACTTGGCGCACAGCGCCCGGCCGCACCGTCGCCCAGGCGCGCCAAGCAGCGTAGGAACACCCTTCCGGCCTTCCGTCTCGTCCTTTTGGGGGGCCCATTGCGGCCCCTTTCAGCCTGTTACGGCCGCCTTTCATACAGCCTCAAGCCCGCCGTCTCCCGAGCCGTAAACCAGTCAACCGATGCCCGATCGCGGCCACGCCCGACGAGCATCGCCCAATCCCCATTTCACGCCTGCCCATGAACTCATTCTTCTCGCGCCGCGCCAGCGTCGGCGCACGGCTTGCCGTGCTCTCGTGCGTGCTGGTCGCGGTCATTTTCAGCACCTTCGCGTGGGCGCTCGCACGGGCCGCCGGCGACCAGGTGCGCGACCAGGTGCTCGCGCGCATCGCCGACAAAGACCGCTCGATCGCCGCGATGATCGCGCTGTTCGACAAGGCGCTGTCGGCCGAGGTCGATCGATCGATGGCGCTATTCGCTAGCTTCCTGCCCACCGACTTCTCGCTCGACGACACGCAGAAGGTCGATATCGGCGGCACCGCGACGCCGACTTTCAAAGCCGGCGACAAGGTGCTGAACCTCGACTTCACGATTCCCGACCAGTTCCTCCAACGCAGCGGCGCGATCGCGACCATTTTTGCGCGCAGCGGCGACGACTTCGTGCGCGTGACCACGTCGCTGAAGAAGCAGGACGGCACCCGCGCGATCGGCACGCTGCTCGACCGCAAGGGGCCCGCCTATGCGCCGCTGCTCGCGAACCGCACGTACACCGGCCTCGCCCCGCTGTTCGGCAAGCGCATGATCACGCAGTACAAGCCGATCACCGACGCGAGCGGCCGAGTGATCGGCGCGCTGTTCGTCGGCGTCGACGTGGACAAGGAGATCCAGTCGGTCCAGGACGGCATCCGCGCGCTGAAGATCGGCGCGACCGGCTATTACTTCGTGCTCGACGCGTCGAGCGGCGCGGAGCGCGGCAAGCTGCTCGTGCATCCGGCTGCCGCCGGCCAGAAAGCCGACGACGCGAACGCACCGTATCAGCGCATGCTCGACATGAAGCAGGGCGAGCTCGACTACCGCTCGGCCGACGCGACCCTCGGCGAGAGCGACGCGGGCGACAAGTTCGTGTCGTTCGTCACGGTGCCGGAGTGGCAGTGGCTCGTCGGCGGCGTCGCGCCGCGCGACGAAGTGATGGCCGACGTCGTGCGCACCCGCAACGCGTTCCTGCTGCTCGGCCTCGCGCTGGTCGGCCTGTTCGCGATCGTGTTTCTCATCGCGGTGCGGCGGCTCGTCAGCCGTCCGCTCGAGGAAGCCGCGCGTGCGTCCGAGCGCCTCGCCGCGGGCGATCTGAGCGTGCGAGTGGCGCACGGCCGCACGCGCGCCGACGAGATCGGCCGTCTGATGCAGGCGATCGACGGCATCGGCGAAGGGCTCGCGCGCATCGTCGCGCAGGTGCGCAACGCGTCGGCCGGCATGTCGGCGGGTACCGAGAAAATCGCCCCCGGCAGCGGCCGCATCGCGACCCAGGCAAGCAGCCTCGAGGAAACTGCCGCGAGCATGGAGCAGATCACGTCGACCGTGCAGCAGAACGCCGATCACGCGACCGAAGCGAACACGCTCGTCACGCAAGCCGCCGACGCCGCGCTCGAAGGCGGCCGCGCGGTCGAACGCGTGGTGTCGACGATGGGCGAGATCGGCCGCTCGTCGCAAAAAATCGCCGAGATCACGACGGTGATCGAGGGTATCGCTTTCCAGACCAACATCCTCGCGCTGAACGCGGCCGTCGAAGCGGCGCGCGCGGGCGAGCACGGCAAGGGCTTTGCGGTCGTCGCGTCGGAAGTGCGCGCGCTCGCGCAGCGCAGCGCGGCGGCAGTGAAGGAGATCGAGGGAGTGATCGCGGCGTCGGGCGCGAACGTCGACAGCGGTTTTCGGATTGCCGAAGAAGCGAGCGCGACGATGCAAGGCATCGTCACTCAGGTCGGTCAGGTCCGCGCGATCATGAGCGAGATCAACGTCGCGTCGCGCGAGCAGTCGGGCGGCATCGAGCAGGTCAACCGGGCGGTCACGCAGATCGGCGAGGCGACGCAGCAGAACGCGACGATCGTCGTCGATGCGGAAACCGCCGCGGCCGAATTGCGCGAGCAGGCTGCGCGGCTCGCGCAGCTGGTCAGCGTGTTCAAGCTGGAAGGCGAGCGCGGCTGACGGATCTGCCTACTGCGGGCGGCGGCGCACGGCGCCCGCCGCGCTCAGAACTCGACATCCAGTTCGTCGATCTCCTCGACCTCCTGCCGCGCTAGCGAGATCCACTCGCGCATTTCGGGCAGCGCCATGATGTGCTGCCCGTATTCGACGATATCCGGCTCGAGTTGCACGTCATAGGTCACGAAACGCGTGACCACCGGCGCGTACATCGCGTCCGCCGCGGTCCGCTCGCCGAACAGGAACGGACCGCCGTACTCCTTCAGGCATTCACGCCAGATCGTCACGATCCGCTCGATATCCGACTGCGCGCGCGCCCAGACCTTGAAGCCCGGGAAATGCGCCTTCAGGTTCATCGGCAGCGCCGAGCGCAACGACGCAAACCCCGAATGCATCTCGCCGCAGATCGAGCGGCAATGCGCGCGGGCGCGGATCTCATGCGGCAACAGCGCGGCTTGCGGCTTCAGCTCGTTCAGATATTCGGCAATCGCCAGCGTGTCCCAGACCTTGACGCCGTCGTGCACGAGGCATGGCACCAGAATCGACGGCGAGAGCAGCAGTAGTTCGGCGCGCGTCGCGGGGTCGTCGATCGGCACGACGAGTTCCTCGAACGGCAAGCCGCTGAACTTCGTCAGCAGCCAGCCGCGCAGCGACCACGACGAATAGTTCCTGCTGCTAATCGTGAGCGTAGTATTTCCCATGCGTGTGTCCTCCAGATCGGGTATCGCGCCGCGCGTGCCTGCACTCATGCACGCCGCGGTGCGCGCGCGCACCAAAGCGCGGCAAGGCCGGCCCGTTTCGCCTACGCACGCAAGTGATATGCCGACGCACGCGAGACATGCCGCGACATACCGCGGCACACCGGGCGACGCGCGCCAGCGCCTGGCGCACCGCTTGCTTTTATTCGGGTTCCTGTTTTTCTGGCGCATTCGAGTGAAAGTATGAATCTGTTCGCCTATCCCGCCTATCAGGCCTGCGCCGACATGCTGCTGCCGCTGCGACACGGCGCGGCGCTGGCGAACCACTCGCTCGATGCGTGGCCGACATTCGCGGCTACGCCCCACGGACGCTCGCTGCGCGCGACCTGCGAACTGCTGATGCTCGGCGGACTCACGCCGACGCGGCCACCGTTTGGCATCGACAGCGTCGTCACCGAAGGCGGGCCGGTCGCGGTGGTCGAGGAAGTCGTCGCGTGCACGCCGTTCTGCTCGCTGCTGCATTTTCGCAAGGACGCCGTGCTTTCGACGCCGCAGCCGCGCGTGCTGATGGTTGCGCCGATGTCGGGACACTTCGCGACGCTGCTGCGCGCAACCGTGCGCACGATGCTGCCCGAGCACGACGTCTATATCACCGACTGGCACAATCCGCGCGACGTGCCGCTCGGCGAGGGCCGCTTCGGCTTCGACGAGTTCGTGCGCCACGTGATCGACTTCACCGCGACGATCGGGTCCGGCACGCATCTGCTGGCGGTCTGCCAACCGACCGTCGCGGCGCTCGCCGCCGTCGCGCTGATGGCCGCCGACGACCATCCCGCGCAGCCGGCCAGCATGACGCTGATGGCCGGCCCGATCGACACGCGCATCAATCCGACCCGTGTCAACGAACTGGCGAGGAGCCGGCCGCTCGAGTGGTTCGAGCGCAACCTGATCAGCGCGGTGCCGTTCGGCTTTGCGGGCGCGCAGCGTCGCGTGTATCCGGGCTTCGTTCAGTTGGCCTCGTTCATGGCGATGAATCCGGGCCGCCACGCCGACTCGTTCGAAACGATGTACTACGAGCGCGGCAAGGGTGATCCGCAAAAAGCCGACACCATTCGCACGTTCTACGAAGAGTACTTCGCGACGATGGATCTGACGGCCGACTTCTATCTGGAAACCGTCGACACGGTCTTTCAGCAGCATGCGCTGCCGCTGCGCGCGCTCGAAGTCGAGGGGCGTCTGGTCGAGCCGTCGAAGATTCGCCGCACCGCATTGTTGACCGTGGAAGGCGAAAAGGACGATATCTGCGCAGTCGGTCAGACGCTCGCCGCGCAGGACATCTGCGATCGTCTGCGGCCGTACCTGAAGACCCATTACGTGCAGACGGGCGTCGGCCACTACGGCGTGTTCAGCGGACGCCGCTGGGAGCGGCACGTTTATCCGCGCGTGCGGGCCGTGATTTACGACAACGAACCGCGCGCAGTGCTCGTCAGTTCACGCGCGCGTCCGATCCAGCCGGTGCCCGCGGCGACCGCGGCCGAAGTCACGGCGGCCGCGCCGGTCGCGGCCTCTGTTGTCGGAGTGGAAGTGGATGCGCCCGTAGGCGGGAGCGAGAGCGGCAACTGCGATTCCTCGGCACAATCGTCCGGGCAGCCGTCACGCAAACCGCCGTCCGTGACGTCCTGAGCGTTCAGGCCGTTGGCCGGATCATCTGGAACATCTCGCCGATCTGCGCATAGTCGGCGCGATAGCCCGCGCGCATGATCGGCTGCGCGGCGTGCGTGTCGAACAGGCCGTCCTTCAGATAGGCCTCGTCGATATGCACGCCGACCACCTGGCCGAGCGACAGATAGTTGTCCATCGGCTTGCCCTCGACATCATGCAGACGCACGATCTGCAGCAGCTTGCATTCGAGCGCAGCGGGCGATTCGGCCACGTGCGGCACCGCCACGTTGCGGCCCGGCGCGGGCGTGAGCCCGGCCAGTGCGAACTCGTCGACGTGCGGCGCGACCGGCGCCGACGAGCGGTTCATCTGCTCGGCAAGCGGCCGGGTAGCGAGATTCCACACGAATTCACCGGTCGCCTCGATGTTGGCGAGGCTGTCCTTGCGGCCCTCGCTGCTGAAACCGATGATCGGCGGAAAGGTCGCGAACGCGCCGAAAAAGCTGTATGGCGCAAGGTTGAGCGCGCCTTGCGCATCGCGCGAAGAAATCCAGCCGATCAGCCGTGGCGCGACGATCGCCTTGAAAGGATCGTGCGGCAGGCCGTGGCCGGCGGCGGGATCGTAGAAGTAGTGAGGCATGACTTGAGACTCGTGTGATCTTCAGCGCAAAAAGCGGCGCAGAAGCAGATCCGGAACGGCTACTTATACAGCACTAGCCGCGCCCGATCACGCGCTTGCGCCCCTCCTTGACCCGCGCGATCCGCGCTTCGTCCCAGTCATGAAAACCCGCGCCGCTGCGCACGCCGACCCGCCCGGCGTCGACCTGCGCGCGCAGCAGATCGATCACGTCCTCGTCCTTTGCGAGTTGCGGCATCAGATGCGACGCGATGTCGATGAAGGTGTCGAGCCCGCCCATATCCGCGCTTTCGAACGGTCCGACGATGCCCCAGCGGCGTCCGAGCGAAGCCTTCATCACGCGATCGACGACTTCGGGCGTCGCCGCCCCCGAACGCACGATATGCAAGGCCTCGCGCAGCACCGCGAACTGCAGCCGATTGCCGACGAAGCCAGCAATCGCCTTCGCGAGCACGACCGGCTCCATGCCGATCGCGCTCATCAGCCCGGCGGTTTGCTGCACGACTTCGGGCGCGGTCTCGGTGCCCGGCACGACCTCGACGAGCGGAATCATGTGCGGCGGGTTCCAGAAATGCGCGATCACGAAGCGTTGCTTCGCACGCAGCGGGGTGGCGAGCTGGTCGGGCGGGAAGCCGCTGGTGTTGCTCGCGAGGATCGCATCGTCGGCGAGCAGGCCGGTCAGTGTCGCGTAAAGGCGATGCTTGAGTTCGAGCACCTCGGGAATCGCCTCGATCACGAAGCGCGCTTGCGCGACCGCGGCGAGCTGCACGTGCGTTTCGATGCGCGCGAGCGCCGCCTGTTTGGCGGCATCGTCGATCCGGCCCGCGTCGATCAGCTCGTCGAGCACCGCTTGCGCTTTCGGCGCGACGCTCGCGAGCCGGGCCGGATCGACGTCGTGAACGATCGTCCGGTATCCATGCAGCGCGGCCCGCGTCGCAATGCCGACACCCATCAATCCGGTGCCCACCACCCCTATCGCCACATCCTGCGTCGTCTTGCCCACACGCACTCCCCGCTAGCGTCGATCAAAGTCCCGAAGCATAGCGCAGCACGCTGCATTCCCCCGGTGGGACTTGCAAGCCCAAATGCGACGAAGCCGGTCTTTCCGTGGAGGGAAGACCGGCTTCGTGGACTCGCGCCGCCTGTTGCGGCGCGGTCAGGTGCGCATTAGTAGCGCGGGGGCGGCGGGCGGTGATCGTCGTGATAGCCGTCTCGATGGTGCGGATCGTAGTCGCGCGGATGACGGCGCATCCAGTCGTCGTGCGCCCAGTAGCGGTGGCCGTCCCAGTAACGATCGCCGTGCCAGCCGATGTTGATCGATACGCCCGCCGGCATCATGTGCGGTTGATCGTACACGACCGGCGCCGGGCGGTGCTCGACGATCACGCGGTCTTGCGCGAATGCGCTACCGGCCGCGACGAGCGCGCCGCCCGCGAGTAGCGTTGCGATCAGCGAGCGCGATGCCTTGCCAAAGGTTTTCATAATGACCTCCCGTCAAAGTTTTATTCCAGGCCAGCGTCCGTGTTTGCCCGAATCGTGCGATTCGCTTCCGAATCAGACGCCGTACGCTTGAGACCCACTTTAGCGGCCCGCATCGCGTGAAGACGTTAGCACTTGTAAGCGCGCATTTCATAGTCGGAGGCGGATGACGGAAGCTCGATTTCGCTTTCTCACTGCATTGAACAAGGCTTACACGGCGGCGCTGTCGTTCTACCCGCTGAATCAGCATGAAAGCCGGTTACATTCATTTCGGCGCCGAAATATTCCGCACGCGCAATGGTGCGTCGCGGTAAAACGCCGCCAAAAAACAAAAAGCCACGATTCGCATTTCGCGAATAGTGGCTCAATGAATAACGCACCCGAGGTGCGCGCCCCAGCGCGTCGTATCGCCTGAGGAAGGTACGGCTGGACTTAGTCCGTCAGCTTGACGCCGAACAGCGTGGACTGCGCGCGGCGCAGACGCTCCGCTTCGCGGGCACGCGCCGCATACGAATAGTCCGAATCCAGCGGCAGATGAGGCGACGCAAAGAGGTCGCTGATCTTTTGGAACAGTGCAAAGATGAAGCTCATGGCGACTCCCGGTTAGTGACTGCATTGCTAGGGTTTTCCCTTAGCCATGATTATAGGGGTTTTCCCTAGGAAAAAGCTAGTGCAATGCAGCAAAATTTCGGTGCGATTGTCGCGGTGTCACGGGGCCGGGAGGTGTTGCATCGCGACAACATCCCCGATTCAACGACCAGGTGGGCGGCCGTGCTGAGCGCGAGCATGCCTTGCGTGTGTCGGCGTAGCGCTGGGCTGTAGGGGCGCGTTGGGGAGCGCCGCGTTGGGGCTCGTGACGGCGGCGCTCGCCGGCACCGCGTTCGCCGTCGCGGCCATCGCCGTATGCGCGTCGAGCAGGCTCACCATCGCCGCTTGCTGGTTCTGCATCATCTGTTCGATGCGCTGTTGCTGGGCCGTCGTCTCGTGCGTGAGGCGCATCAGCAGCAGCGTCTGCGCGATGCCGATTGCCACCGTCACCAGCAGTGCACCGACCACGATCGACAGCATCCATTTCACGCGCCGCGAATGATCGGTCGCGGCGCGGCGCTGATCGGCGATCACGCCATAGAGCGCATCGACCGTATCGGCAAACGCGGTGGCACGCGCGCGGTCGAGTTCCGGTTCCGAGCGTAGCGCAGTGGCAGCCGCGTCGGTGCGGCGCGCGTCACGCCAAGACGTGGCGAATCCGGTGTGGTTCTCTGCGGACGCGGGCCGGGGTGTCGTCAACGGCGCGGTGGTCGAGGACTTGTCGTCCTGTTTCGGCGTCACAGCCTCTGGCGAGGCGGACTGAGTACGCGTCACGGACTCGTTGGTGAACTTGCGCGCGCTACTGTCGTCGGTCGCGGCGGACGTTGCGTACGAGGCTGGAATCGCAGCCGCAGTCGCATCGCGCGATGCCGTCGCGGCTTTCGCAAAGGTCGCGGCGAAACGCTGCTGCGGCTTGCCCGCGCCCGCCGTCGCTGCCGACTCCGCTTCAGCCGCCTGACGCAATGCGGTCACGCTGCGCGCGACGGTCGCGGCGGCCATCGCCGAGCTCAGCGGCGCGGATGACTCACGCGAAGGGGGGGTGGGCTTGTCGTCGGTGTTTGCTTCGGCGTTCGGCGTCGCATCGTCGGAGGCGCCGTTCGCGGGCTTGCTTGCGGGCGCATCGGCAGCCGCCATCGCCGGTTCGACGTCAAACCCGCTCAACTGCTCGTTCACCGGCATCAGTACATCCAGTTTCGCCGCACGCGGTGCGCGGCGCGCAGTCTTGTCGAGCGCCATGTGTTCATCGAATGCGCCGACCGCCTGCAGCACCACGTCCGGCAATTCGAACCCGTGCAGCGTGCCTTGGCGGACGTCGATGTTCATCGCTTCGAGCGTCGCGCGGGTGGGATCGTCGGGGAACAGGTCGAGCGTGCTGTCGTCGCGCGCGACGCCGCTCAGTTGCGCGAGGCGTTGCGCCGAGCGCGCCGCGCGCGCCAGCTTGTTTTCGGTTTCAGTGGAGACGGCGCCCTGCCGCTGCTTCTTCGAAGCGACGCGCCGGGGCCTGGACTGCGGGGATGCTGCGGAATCTGCCATAGAGGAAAAAGCGGTCGTCGCCAGGAACGGGCGCCGGAAGCCGCTCGTCATTGCCGTTGGAATATTTAGAGCCCGCATTGTCGCATGGCGCTCCGCCCGCGCCGAAGCCATTCCCCGACGATTTGCGCGCTTTCGAGCCCCTCGCGCGTTTCACGACCTCGTAGCGTCGAACATTCCGAATGCTTGCTTGACTCGAGGTGTCAGCGCGTGGCGTTTGCTTTATGCTAGGCCGCAGACCACAGCGACCCGGCCGGGCGGACCCCTGAGCCGTCACCCTGAGCGCCGCCTCGATACATTGCGCACGTTACGCGCCCGAACCAACCGACCATGCCAAGCACGATCCCTCCCCCTGCTTCGACGACCACCGCCGCGAACGCGCTGCGCGAGCACTTCGCGAACGTGGTGCTGCCGATGTGGCGCGGGCCCGGCTTCAACCACGCGTTGCAGCTGCCCTACGAAGCGCTCGACGCCACCGCCGAGCCTTTGCCCGCGCAACGCTATCGGGCGATGGCGTGCGCGCGGCAGTTGTTCACGTTTGCGCAAGCGGGCGACATGGAACACGCGAGCGTGCTGTTCGATTCGCTGACGCGCACCTTTCGGGACGCCGACCACGGCGGATGGTTTTATAGCGTCGACGCGCTCGGCGTGCCGCTCGACACGACGAAGGACCTCTACACGCACGCGTTCGTCGTGTTCGCTTGCGCGGAATACGCGCGGCGCTCCGCCAACCTCGACGCGCTGAAGCTCGTACACAGCACGACCGCGCTGATCCAGTCGAACTTCGCGGCCGACGGCGATCTGTTCAACGCCGCGCTGAACGTCGACTTTTCGAAAGTCACCGCCACGCCGCTGCAGAATCCGCTGATGCACCTGACCGAAGCGTGGCTCGCCGCCTGCCAGGCGACGCGCGATAACGTCTTCGGCGCCGCGTTGCGCCGCCTCGCTGGCGCGGTCGCGCGACACTTCGTGCATGCGCCGAGCGGCTGCATCGCCGAACTGCCGATCGGTGCGAGCGGCAACCGTCTGGAGCCGGGACATCAGTTCGAGTGGTACTGGCTGGTCAGGCAGGCTGGCGCGCTGTTCGACGGCACGGGGCTAATGGAAGCGCTGGCGCGCGCTTTCGCCTTCGCGCAGCAGCATGGGGTGGACCCGAACAACGGCGGGGTGTGCGCATCGCTCGACGAGGCTGGCAACGTCAGCGACGCGACTCAGCGGATCTGGGCGCAGACGGAATACCTGCGCGCGCTCGCCTGTCACGACGATCCGGCCGTGCGCGCGGCGCTGCCGCAACAGATCGCGCGTTTTCAGCGATGCTTTTTGCATGAACATGGCTGGTTCGAATGCAAGATGTCGAGCGGTGAAGTTGCGCGCGCCGACATGCCGTCAACCACGCCTTATCACCTGGCTACCGCCTACGCGGCGCTACCTGCGGGTGCCGAATCGGCAGCGGGAACTTAGCCGAATTTGGACATCGATAAATGTAATTGAACGCTCGATCGTCTCAATAAGGAGCCGCATGCACGGACGACGATCCGCCGCCGGGTCGCGAGGAAATTAATGCCGCTGGTAAACCCTGGCGCGAAAAAAGTTCTCGCCAAACGTTCTCAAAGCGCGAAAAACATCAAAACCGGGAATACCCGGATGCATGTTGATTGGCGTCTGTCATAAAGACGTGATACAACTCTTCCCTCGCGCTCGCTTTGCATTCACGCAAGAGCGGTCGCGATGCAATACACAACATTTATTTGGATCAAAAATGGCAACAGGTACTGTTAAGTGGTTTAACGATGCAAAGGGCTTTGGCTTCATCACCCCGGACGACGGCGGCGAAGACCTGTTTGCACACTTCTCGGAAATCCAGGCATCGGGCTTCAAGTCCCTGCAGGAAAACCAGAAAGTGTCGTTCGAAGTCAAGCAAGGCCCGAAGGGCAAGCAGGCTGCAAACATCCAGTCGATCTAAGTACCTTCAGGTACTTTGAGACAGACTTGGACGTCAAGATAGGCCTCTAAAGGCCCCTGCGTCTAATGCAAATGGCTCGCTTTACGCGGGCCATTTTCTATTTCTGCGTCGCGTTTTCAAGCGTCGCTGCTTAAAGCGCATGCATTCCGGTTAATGCAAATTCAGCATTGACTGCGGACATTGCACTGCGCTGTTGCGTGCGCAACACACTTTCAGAAATTTCGAATACCGAAACGGCCTGTTTCAATTGCTCGGTCTGCTGATGCAGCGAAGCAGCCGCAGCCGCGGCCTGCTCGACGAGCGCCGCGTTCTGCTGCGTCATCTCGTCCATCTGCACGACCGCCTGGTTTACTTGCTCGATGCCGGTGCTCTGCTCGAGCGACGACGCGCTGATTTCGGCCATCATCTGCGTGACGCGCGAGATCGACGCCGACACATGGCTCATCGCTTCGCCGGCGCGCTCGACCAGCGCCGAGCCGCCCTGAATCTCCGCGACCGATTCGCTGATCAGCGTCTTGATTTCCTTCGCCGATTGCGCGCTGCGTTGGGCGAGGCCGCGCACTTCGCCGGCCACGACCGCGAAGCCGCGGCCCTGCTCTCCGGCACGCGCCGCCTCGACGGCGGCATTGAGCGCGAGGATGTTGGTCTGGAACGCGATACCGTCGATCACCGAAATGATCTCGGCGATTTTGTCTGAGCTCTGCGCGATGCCGCGCATCTTGTCGACCACCTGGTTGACGACTTCGCTGCCGCGCGACGTTGCGTCGAGCGCGGTCTCGGCGAGCGCGTTGGCTTCGCGCGCGTGATCGGCGTTCTGGCGCACGGTCGCCGTCAGTTCTTCCATGCTCGACGCCGTTTCCTCGAGCGATGCCGCCTGGTTTTCGGTGCGTGCGGACAGATCGGCGTTGCCGGTCGCGATTTCGTTGGCGCCGAGATGGATCGAGTCGGCCGATTCGCGCACGCTCCTGACGGTGCGTGCGACGCTCGCCTGCATCGTCGCGAGACCCGAGAACAGGCGGCCGATTTCGTTGCTGCCGCGCGCGGCGATCGGTTGATCGAGACGGCCTTGCGCGATGCGCTCGAAGTGGCGGCCCGCCTCCTCGAGCGGTGCCACGACGCCGCGGCGCAGCGCTGTATACACGGCTAGCGTGCCGGCGACCAGCACGAGCAGAATCACCACGCTGACGATGCGAAACGCCGCCACGCGCGCATCGATCGAAGCTAGCGACGCGCGGCTCGCGGCGTCGCCGAATTGCTCGAAGTTGTGCACTTCCGACAGATAGGCGTCCTGGAACGATTGCGTGGGTTGATCGAGGAAGGCCTGGATATTGTTCGAGTCGAGATACTGCACGAGCTCCGCGAGCGCGCCGTGCAGCGTCTTGTAGCGTTCGGCGAGCGCGGTGGCGCGCGCGCTGTCTTCGTCGCTGGTCTTCTGGGCGCTCATGAAGCCCGCGAAAGACTGATCGGCGGCGGCGAGCTGTTCGCGAGCGTGCTGCACGATGTCCGTCGGCTCGGCGCCGCCGCGCACCATGCGCGTGCCGGCGCGCGACAGGTTGATGCGCGCGTCCATCAGGCGCTGCGTAGTCTGGTTGACCGCGTCGACCTGCTTCAACGCGATGCTCGCCAGATCGCCGACGTCGTCGTGCGTGCGCGTCAGCGACCAGAAGCCCAACGCTACCGTGACGAGCTGGAAGACGCAGAACGCGGCCAGAACACATAGCAGGCCGGATGCGACCTTGATCTTGCTGAACATCGGGGACACCTAGGAACAAAGGATGACGGAGGCTACACCAGGGTTAACGGCAGCCCGATTAATGGCTTGAGGCCAAATCCCGCAAAAAGCGCCCTACGTGCAGGTTTCATCGGCGATCGTCGCGATTGTGGTCGTTTTGCGCAACAATGCTCCGTTCATCGCGAGGAATCACCTTGCGCAGTGCAGCGGCACTTCCTAGAGTGGGTAGGGACCGCGTGGCGCTCGCCGTGCGGATGTACTGCTGCACCGATGCACCACCCCGACCCTGCACGAAGGAACCACGATGACCGACCTACTCGACCGGGCGCGCGGCGCACTGCACGCCCAGCCGTTCAGCATGCTGCTAGGCGCGGAGTTGATGCACGCCAGCAGCGAAGAGCTCACCCTGTGTCTGCCGATTCGCGATGAACTGCGGCAGCAGCATGGTTTCGTGCATGGCGGCGTCATCAGTTATCTCGCCGACAATGCGTTGACGTTCGCGGGCGCGCTGTCGCTGGGTCCGAGAGTCGTGACCGGTGAATACAAGATCAACTATCTGCGCCCGGCAGTGAAGGGCACGCTGATCGCGCGCGCCAGCGTCGTCTATGCGGGCCGGCATCAGGCGACCTGCCAGTGCAGCGTGTTCGTGATGGAGGGGAATCGCGAGAAGCTGGTGGCGGTTGCGCAGGGGACCGTGAATCGGATTGGGGAGAATGGAGAGCAGGAGGCGGGGAGTTAAAGCCGCGCGGCATAAAAAAGGCCGCTCCTGCGCGTAACAGGAACGGCCTCGCATTTCACAGCGACAAGACAGGAAGAGAAAGCGCGTTACTCCGCCGCGTAAGTCTTCTGCGTCTGCTCGCCCAGCCCTTCGATACCCAGACGCACCGTCTGCCCCGGCTTCAGGAATACCGGGTTCGGCTTCACGCCCATGCCGACGCCCGGCGGCGTGCCGGTCGAGATCACGTCGCCCGGCTGCAGGCTCATGCACTGCGACACATACGACACCAGCTTCGCGACACTGAAGATCATCGTCTTCGTGCTGCCGTTCTGGTAGCGATGGCCGTCCACTTCCAGCCACAGGCTCAGGTTCTGCGGATCGGCGACTTCATCGCGCGTGACGACCCACGGGCCGATCGGGCCGAACGTGTCGAAGCCCTTGCCCTTGTCCCACGTGCCGCCGCGCTCGATCTGCCATTCGCGCTCCGACACGTCGTTGACGATGCAGTAGCCGGCCACGTGCTCGAGCGCGTTCGCTTCGTCGACGTACTTCGCCGCCTTGCCGATCACGACGCCGAGTTCCACTTCCCAGTCGGTCTTCTTCGAGCCGCGCGGGATCTCGATGTCGTCGTTCGGGCCGCTGATCGCGCTCGTCCACTTGTTGAAGATGACCGGTTCGGCCGGCACCGGCAGGTTCGATTCCGCCGCGTGATCCGCGTAGTTCAGGCCGATGCAGATGAACTTGCCGATCTTGCCGACGCACGGGCCCACGCGCGGATTGCCTTCGACGAGCGGCAGCGTTGCCGGATCGAGTGCGCGCAGTTTCGCGAGGCTTTCATCGCCGAGCACAGCGCCGTCGATATCGCCCACCACCTTCGACAGATCGCGAATCTTGCCTTGCGCGTCCAGCAGGCCCGGCTTTTCCTGGCCCTTCGGCCCATAACGAAGCAGTTTCATCGTTGCACTTTCCTTTACGTTCAGTAGTGTTCGGTTCGTCAACCAATCAGAATCAGTTCGACCATCCGCCGTCGATCACATGGAGCTGGCCCGTCGTGAACGACGACTCGTCGGACGCGAGATACAGCGCGAGCGCGGCGATTTCCTCCGGCTTGCCGATGCGGCCCATCGGCTGACGCGCGACGAACGCGGCCTGCACCGCATCGACCGACGCGCCCTGCGCCTGAGCCTGCGCGGCGATTCGCTGTTCGAGCGACGGCGAAGACACCGTGCCCGGGCAAATCGCGTTACAGCGTACACCACGCGTAACGAAATCCGCGGCGACGGACTTGGTCAGCCCGACCACCGCGGCTTTCGACGCGCCGTAAGCAAAGCGGTTCGGCACACCCTTCACGCTCGACGCCGCCGACGACATATTGATGATCGAACCGCCGCCCTTCTCCAGCATGCCCGGCAAAAACGCGCGAATCATACGGTACATTGCCTTCGCGTTGAGGTCGAACGCGAAATCCCAGTCCTCCTCGCTGCATTCGAGGATATTGCCCGCATGCACGTAGCCCGCGCAGTTGAACAGCACGTCGATCGTGCCGACTTCAGCGGCGAGCGCCTTGATCGCCGCGCCGTCGAGCACGTCTAGCTTGCGCGCCTCGACCGGCTTGCCGGCGAGTCCGTCGATGCGGATATCGGTGGCGATCACGCGCGCGCCTTCGCGCGCGAACAGTTCGGCGGTGGCGAGACCGATGCCTTGTCCCGCCGCGGTGATCAGGGCCGTTTTGCCGGCCAGTCTTTGCGTCATCTACGACTCCAGTTGAATGGGCTGCCAACGAAATCAAAGCCGGTAAAACGCGGCGGCGTTCTCGCCGAACACGGCGTCGCGCTCCGCGTCGCTCAACGACGCGAGCAGCGTGGTCGCCACCGAATGCCACAGCAGATAGTCGCCGTTCAGTTCGAGCACGGGCCAGTCGCTGCCCCACATCAGCCGCGCGGGGCCAAACGTGTTCAGCAGGTGTTCGACGTAAGGCCGCAGCGTGTCTTCGGTCCAGCCGGGCGACGCCTCGGTCGCGAGTCCCGACAGCTTGCAGTGCACCTGAGGGAATGCGGCGAGCCGGGTAATCGCATCGCGCCACACCTCGTAGCCCGCCTGGCCGAAGCGGATCGGCGGCTTCGCGCCATGATCGACCACCATGCGCAGCGCCGGAAAACGCTGCGCGAAAATCTCGACGTACTGCACGTGACGCGCGTAGATCAGCGCATCGAACGCGAGGTCGTGCGCGATCAGCGCGTCGATCGCCGGCGTGAGGTCGGGGTTCGCGATCCAGCCGTCGTCGGGCAGGTCCTGCAGCATCGGCCGCACGCCCTTGAACTTCGGCTCGCGCGCGAGCGCCTCGATCAGATCGGGCGCGTTCGGCAACAGCAGCGGCACCCACCCGACCACGCCCGCGATCGACGGCTCGTGCCGCGCGATGTCGAGCAGGTAGCGGGTTTCGTCGAGCGTCGGCGCGGCCTGCACGACCACGGTCCGCTCGATGCCGGCCTGTTCGCGCAACGGCTTCAGATCATCAGGCCCGAACGGCCGGTAGAGAATTTTCAGCTCGGGCGTGAGCCACTCGTAGTCGCCCCGCGCGGGGTCCCAGTAGTGCTGGTGAGCGTCGATCGGCATGGTCGGTTCAGTCCTCGGGCGCGGGCGCGCGGGGGTCGAGCAGGCCCGCGGCGCGCAATGCAGACCACAAGGCCGCGGGGATCGGCTGCTCGAACGACGCGACGTTCTCGCGCAATTCATCGGCACTGCGCGCGCCGGTCAGCACGGTGGCGACCGCCGGATGCGCATACGGAAACTGCAATGCGGCGGCGGCGAGCGGCACATCGTGCGCTCGGCATACCGCCTCCAGACGCGCGACGCGCTCGATCACCTCGGGCGGCGCGGCGCCGTAGTTGAACTTCAGATCGCCTTCGACGCCGCGCGCCAGAATGCCCGAATTGAACGCGCCGCCGAGCAGAATGCTGACACCGCGCGCCTCGCAGGCGGGCAGCAGGTCATCGAGGGTGGTCTGCTCGAGCAGCGTATAACGCCCCGCGAGCAACGCGCAATCGATATCGCACTCGGCCATCGCGTCGAGAATCACCGCCCCTTCGTTGACACCGAGGCCGACCGCCTTGATCGCGCCGGTCGAACGCAGGCGCTCCAGCGCGCGGAAACCGCCGCCTTCGGTCAGTTGCCGCCAGTAGTGCGGATGCTGGTCGCCGTGCGTGACGCGGCCGATGTCATGCACGAGCAGGATGTCGATATCGATGATGCCGAGGCGCTGCTGGCTGTCCTCGAACGAACGCAAAATGCCGTCGTGCGTGTAGTCGTAGATCGCTTCGAACGGCAGCGGATTCTGCCAGCCTTCGCGGTCGTCGAATGGCGACGTGCGCGGCACGAAGCGGCGGCCGACCTTGGTCGACAGCACATATTCGCCGCGCGGATAGTGGCGCAACGAGGCGCCGAGCCGATGCTCGGCCTTGGTGTTGCCGTAATGCGGCGCGGTGTCGAAGTAGCGCACGCCCGCGTCCCAGGCGGCGGCGATGGTCGCATGGGCCTCCTCGTCGGACAGGTCGCGGTACAGGCCGCCGAGCGGCGCCGTGCCGAGCCCTAGCCCGCTCACCTGCAACGAGCCGCGGCCGATCCGGCGCCGTTGCCCGATCCTGGATCCGATCGATGCCGACATGAGCGTGTCTCCCTATTTTGTGGTGTTTTTACCATGCGACGTGCCCAATGGGCAGCCAAAAAAGGCGCGCCTCGCTCACGCGTGCACTCATTCACCAATGAACGTATTATTCATATTCGAATTTTTCCAAGTCAAGAAAACTGCGCGACGCGACGCCCGGGGGTTTTCCCTGGACAGCAGACATTCAGTTCGCGAAACGCTGCGCGCGCGCCAGATAATAAGAAATCCCGACGAGATCCCCTATCCTCACGATGGACGCCGAAGACAAAGACGACGACCGCTACCGCGCCCCCGCACTGGATAAAGGCCTCGACATTCTCGAGCTGCTGTCCGAGCAGAAGGAAGGACTCACGCGCGCCGAAATCACGCGGCAGCTGGGCCGCAATGCGAGCGAGATGTACCGGATGCTCGAACGCCTCGTCGCGCGTCAATACGTGGTGCGCTCGGCGGCCGGCGACCGCTACTCGCTGAGCCTGAAGCTGTTCGCGCTCGCGCACCGTCATCCGCCGATGAACCGGCTGATCGCCGAAGCACTGCCGCTGATGCAGCGCTTCGCCGACGCAGCCGAGCAGTCGTGCCACCTCGTCGTCTACGACCGCGGCAACCTGCTGGTGATCGCCCAGGTCGACGGGCCGGGCACGTGGGGCATGTCGGTGCGGCTCGGCTCGCGGGTCGGACTGATCGACACCGGCTCGGGGCGCGTGATGCTCGCGTTCCAGAGCGTCGAGCAGCGTCAGCAGATGCTTGCCGAGCACACCAAGGTGAAGGGCGAAGTGACGCTCGATCGCGACGCGCTGGAGGAGGCCTGCGAACGCATCCGCGCGGCGGGCTTCTGGCAGAAGGACAGCCAGCAGACCTTCGGCGTCACCGACGTGACGTTCCCAATCCTCGCGCCGTCGGGACAAGCGATCGCGGTGCTCACCTGTCCGTATCTGCGGCGGATCGACGAATACGTCGCGCCGACGCTCGAAGCGGCCACCACGCTGCTGCGAGACACGGTGCAGGCGCTGTCGATGTTCCGCGAGCAGGCCGCGTGATCGACAAGGTGCGCGACGACGTTCGTGCGGCTGCACCCACGCGCACTTGGTTTAGAATGGCGGCCCTTCCAAAATACCGCCGCATGACGGGCTCATGCGCGCGCATCGATTGAGCAATGGCCAAACTTCTGACCGATTCCGAATTCCAGCGTTTTTCCGAACTCCAGCAGAAGCAGTCGAGCTTCACGATCACCGCGGCAGAAGCCGACGAACTGCGCGACATCGTCGCTCACGCGCAGAAGCGCCGCGACGACCGCGCCGCCGCGATGCAAAGCATCGAGACTTTCATCCAGCAATTCGACATCACGCCCGACGAGCTGTTTTCGCCCGAGCAGATCGGCGAAGCGGCGCGTACCTACGGCCTGATTCCGGCCGCGCGCAAGGAGCGCGTGCTGCCGCCGTCGCTGACGTTCAACGGCAAGCCGTACCAATGGACCACCCGCCCGCTGCCCGATGAAATTCGCGTGCCGCTGTTCGACGCGTTCAAGGGCGGCGAGTCGGTGAAATCGTTCATTTCGACGCTGAAGGACGCGAACCGCTGCGCCGCGACGATCGCGCGGCTCGAACGCGAAACCGGCGCGGTGTATGCGCAGGCATGGCTCGATGAGCTGTCGGTCACGCGCGCGCAGGTCGATGAGGCGGCGCAGAAGCTGGCGGCGTGAGGTGATGAAGCCGTGCGTTGAGCGGCTCTCGACGTAAGCCGCTCAAACCCCCGGCTGATTCTGCGCGGCGGACTTCGGCTCCGCCCCCGCCGTTTCATCGAGCGCCATCCGGAAGCCGACCACGCCGGGGTCCTCGGTCCGCGTGACCGTGAAGCCGCTGGCCTTTGCCAGCGCGATCATCGCGGTGTTCTCGCGCAGCGCCTCACCGATCAGCCAGTGCGTATCACGCGCCCGCGCGTACGCAATGATCCGCTCCATCAGCAACCGGCCGAGGCGGCGCCCCTTCTGGTCCGAGCGCACGGTCACCGCGAATTCGGCTGTCTCGTTGTCGGGATCGGCCACCGCGCGCACCACGCCGAGCGTCTGCGCGACGCCGTCTTCGTTCTCGACCGTCGCGATCAGCGCCATTTCCCGGTCGTAATCGATCTGCGTCATGCGCGCGAGTTGCGAGTGGTCGAACGCGCCGACCGCACCGAAAAAACGCAGCCGCAAATCTTCCGGCGTCATCGCGTTCACGAACTCGCGATGCGCGTTTTCGTCTTCCGGGCGAATCGGCCGTACCGTTATACGCATACCCTGCCAGTCGATCGTTTCCTCGAAGCGGCGCGGATACGGCACGATCGCGAGACGGCTGCGCTTGCCGCCGACCCGCAACACCGGATCGACCACCCTCACGCGGTCCTGGTAGACCCTCAGCTTCAACGACAGGCCGACGATCTCGCGCACGTCGCAAACCGCTTGCGACAATGCCGTCAACGCGGCGAGCGTCGGCTCCGGCGTGACCAGCCTCGCGTATTGCGAACGGGTGACGATATCGCGCGCGAGCATCGGATTGAGCGGCGGCAGGCCATACACGTGCAACCCGATGGAAACGCCGTCGATCGGCGGCGCGGCGAAGCGGAACACGGGGCCGAAGTTGTCGTCGTCGTGCAGTTCAACGGCGACGTCGACGATGGGTTTTGTCGCGCTGTCGGCATCGGCGCACGGCGCAGCGGGGCCCGGCGCAGTGGCGCCCCCTTCTTCCGCACCCTCCACCTGCAACCCGAATCGCGCCAGAAACCGCGCCGCCGCGTCCCCGGCGAGCTCGCTTTCGCCCCCCGCCAACGCTTCGCGAGCCTGCGCCTGGGCGGCGTCGATCGACTCGGGAATCTGCGCGGGCAGGCCTTCCGGCGTTTGCATCAGCAATTCGCGACCCAGCCGGTAATCGACCAGACGGGCGAACGCGCGCGCGAGCCGCTGCGGCGTCGTGTGCACCGGGATGCCCTGCGCATGCAGCGCGTCGCGCCTCGCCGCATCGACACCGCCGAAGAAGCATGCGAGCAGCCCGCGATACGCAAAGCGCTGATGCTCGATCAGCGCCTGCGCGACGTCGTCGACGGGCGCGCCATGCGTCGATGCGTGCACCACGACGGCGGTGCCGGTCTCGCGATACTCGCCGAGCAGCTTCAGCGCGGTGCCGAAGTGCTCAGGACGTGCGCCGTCGCCGAGCAGCAGCGGATTGCCGCCCACCGCGAGCGGCAGCGCTTCGCGCAGCGCGTCCGACGCCGCGGCCGGCCACGGCGCGAGCAGGCCGCCGGCGGCGCTGAACGCGTCGCGCGCGAGCGTCGCGAGACCCCGGTCGCTGGTAATCAGCGTCGCGGTGGCGCCCGCCGCCACGCGGCCGACGCCGAGCGTTTCGATTTCGTCGAGCAGATCGTCGAGCGCGTCGACGCGCACGAGGCCCGCGCGCCGGAACGCCGCTGTATAGAGACCGTCGGCGGGATCGTCGCGGCCGGAACGCAGCGCGAGCACCGGCTTGTTGCGCGCCGCCGCGCGCGCGGCCGACATGAACTTGCGCGCCGCCCGCACGCTGTCGAGTTCGACCAGGATCGCGCGGGTGCCGGGGTCGCTCGCGAGATAATCGAGCACGTCGCCGGCATCGACGTCGGCCTCCGCTCCGAGCGCCACCGCGTGCGAAAAACCGAGCCCGCGCGCGCGTGCCCAGCCGAGCACCGCGTTGGTCAGCGCATTCGACTGCGACACCCAGGCCACGCCGCCCGCCTTGACCGTGCAAGACGGCGCGCCCAGATGTGCGCCGATTGCCGGCGACACCACGCCGAGACTACCCGGCCCGACGATGCGCAACAGATGCGGCCGCGCCGCCGACAGCGCGTGCCGCAGTTCGAGCCGGTCTTCATCGCTGCGCACTTCGCCGACGATGATCACGGCGCGCGTGCCCATACCCCCGAGCTTGTGGATCAACGAGGGCCATGTCGCGGGCGGCGTGCAGATCACCGCGACGGTGGGCGCCTGCGGCAGATCGCTGACGTCGGAGATCACCGGGTGCACGCCGAGCGTTGCGTGCTTCGGATTGACCGGCCATAGCGGGCCGTCGAAGCCGCCTTCGAGCACGCGCGCCCAGACCATCGCGCCGATGCTGCCCGGCCGTTCGGACGCGCCGATCACGGCGACGGATTTCGGGCGAAACAGGGCGTCGAGATTGCGAACGGTCACGGTCGCTCCATGCGGTTGGACAGGAATTGGAGCCGGCTTCGCGGCGGGGCAGGTGGTTCCGTCAGCATAGGCGAAGTCGCGCGCTGCCGCCGGGACGTCGTGGCGACCGAAAAGAAAAAAGCCGCGTCGATCGACGCGGCTTTTTAGCTTCGAAAACAGCGGACTCGCCGCTTTACATCGCCTTCCTGAACGGCGCCCCCGAGTGCTCGCGCAACTCGTTGAACACGATCTTCGGCCACGCCTTCTGCGCGACCTCGATCTCCGACACGTGCGAGGCCAGATAGGTCGGCGCATCGGACGCATCGAGCGCGATTCGCGCCGAGTACGAGTCGGTGAAGCGGCGCAGCTCGGCCGGATCGTCGCAGGTCACCCAGCGCGACAGCCGGTAGCGCGCCGGCGCCATGCGCACGTCGACCTTGTATTCAGTCGACAGACGGTGCGACACCACTTCGAACTGCAGTTGCCCAACCGCGCCGAGAATCATCAGACCGCCCGCTTCGGGACGGAACACCTGGATCGCGCCTTCCTCGCCGAGCTGCTTCAGCGCTTCGCCGAGCTGCTTCGCGCGCATCGGATCGACCACTTCGACGGTCTGGAAAATTTCCGGCGCGAAGAACGGCAGGCCAACGAACTGCAGC
This sequence comes from Paraburkholderia sp. BR14374, assembly GCF_040948685.1. Taxonomy (NCBI): domain Bacteria; kingdom Pseudomonadati; phylum Pseudomonadota; class Betaproteobacteria; order Burkholderiales; family Burkholderiaceae; genus Paraburkholderia; species Paraburkholderia sp. BR14374. The sequence goes on from NZ_JBFPKF010000003.1 coordinate 267,765, forward strand.
TGCTCGCCTTCGGTCAGCGTATCGCCGAGACTGAGCGTGCCGTGATTCGGAATACCGATGATGTCGCCCGGATACGCCTCGCTCACCGTCTCGCGACGCTGCGACAGGAACGTGACCACGTTGTTCGCACGGAACGTCTTGTTCGAGCGCGTGACCTTCACCGCCATGCCGCGCTCGAAACGCCCCGAGCACACGCGGATGAACGCGACGCGGTCGCGGTGCGCGAGGTCCATGTTCGCCTGCACCTTGAACACGACGCCGGTGAACTTCGACTCTTCCGGCTGCACCGGACGCTGCACGGTCATACGCATCGACGGCGGCGGCGCGAGGTCGACCAGCGCGTCGAGAATTTCCTTCACGCCGAAGTTGTTGATCGCCGAGCCGAACAGCACCGGCGACTGCTGCCCGGCGAGGAACTGCTCACGGTCGAATTCGGGCGTCGCGCCGCTGATCAGATCGATCTCTTCCTTCGCACGCACCCACGCGTGGCCGAAACGGCGCTCGCCTTCCTCGTCGCTCAGTGCCTGCAGCGTTTCGACCGCGCCGCCGGCCGTATCCTGGCCGGCGCGGAACACCCGCACCTGATCGCGCTGGACGTCGTAGACGCCCTGAAAATCCTTGCCCATGCCGATCGGCCACGTGAACGGCACTGCCGCCACGCCGAGGTGCTGCTCGATTTCGTCGAGCAGTTCGAGCGGCTCGCGCACTTCGCGGTCGAGCTTGTTGATGAACGTGACGATCGGCGTCTTGCGGCTGCGGCAGACTTCAAGCAGCTTCAGCGTCTGCGCTTCGACGCCGTTCGCGCCGTCGATCACCATCACGGCGGCGTCGACCGCGGTCAGCACGCGGTAGGTATCTTCGGAAAAGTCCTCGTGTCCCGGCGTGTCGAGCAGGTTGATCACGCAATCGCCGTACTCGAACTGCATCACCGAGCTCGCGACCGAAATGCCGCGTTGCTTTTCGATCTCCATCCAGTCGGACGTCGCGTAGCGGTTGCTCTTGCGGCCCTTCACCGTACCGGCGATCTGGATCGCGCCCGAAAACAGCAGCAGCTTTTCGGTGAGCGTGGTTTTACCCGCGTCCGGGTGGGAAATGACCGCGAACGTGCGGCGGCGTTTGAGTTCGGAGACTGACATCGGGTCTGGCGGTCACGGAAAGGGGTTCGGGCGGTTCCCGGCGGCTTCGGGCGGCCGGTATGCCGCGCGTGGCGGGGCGGCGTCGAGCTGCGGGAGTCGGGCGCGGGCCGGAATCGGCCGGCACTGGTTCGACAATGCGGGAATCGCTGGTGCAAAAAACGGCGCAAGGTGCGAATGATACACGTCTGGCGCGACGGCCGGGGGAAAGGGCCGCGGCTCCGGACGGGGCGACCGCGCAAGCGTCCCGCGCCGCGCATGCCCGCGGGCAAAGGTGAGTGTTTTCGGGACTTGCGGCGGCGGATATGATTCGCGGCCAAAGGTGAGGATCGCGAAGCGCATGCACGCACCTGCCGCGGCGCACGCACCACAACCGCGATGTGCGGGAAAACCGCGGTAACGCGTCGCAACGCTACGAAGAGGCTCCGGCTCGACGCCTGGAAACGCCCGCCGGCAAAGGCTGGCGCGGGTTTGCGGCGAGCTGTGAGGAGCGGCGCGACACGATGGTGATTCGCACCCGCGGCGGTGCGTCGCGCGACAAAGCCTGGCTCACCGAAGCATCCCGCGAGCTTCGAATGCATCGGTGAATCTCGCTGTACACGTCCAGGCGTCACGCAAAGGTGAGCGTTTTCGGGACCTTCGCAACGGTGCGGAGCGAGTCAAACGACGCATCACTTCAGAGAACACGGACGCATCGGCATCCACGGCGAAATTCAACCTTCGATCAGAAACCGCTCGCGATTTTTCCCGACGAGCCAGGCCGGCGAGCGTCCACGGCCGCTCCAGGTTTCGCCGGTCTTCGGATTGCGGTACTTGGCAACTGCCGTCGCCGACGACTTGCGGCGCGGCTTCGGCGCGGCGCTCGTGAAGCCGAGTTCTTCGGCGGTCAGATCGTATTCGGCAATCTTCTGCTTGATATCGGCGATAGCTTGCGCGACTTCCTTGTCGCGCGCGGCTGCGACTTCCTTGTGAAGTTTTTCGAGTTGCGCAGTCAACTGTTTGTAAGAGGCCATGCCGGTGCTCCCCCTCGGTTGGACGCACTGCGATGAATCGCGATGAATGGTTAGCGGACACTATCAGACGAATAAATCACAGGATAGTGAATCACGCGGCCGAGCGCAGGCGCGAAGGCCGCGCTCAATCGTCGATCGCATCGTAGACGCGGCGTTCGAAGTCGATGGCCATCGGGAACGGGTCGATCGAGCGGCGCTGGATCAGCATCAGGCCGATCATGTTCTCGACCGGATCGGCGAACCAGCTCGTGCCGTACGCGCCGGGCCAACCGAACGAGCCGAGCGAGCGATAGCCGAGCGGCAATTGCTGCGCCGGATCGTCGACGATCGATAGTCCAAGGCCGAATCCCTGCCCCGCCCAGATCACGTGACCGAACGCAGGCAGGCGGCGCTGGTCGCGGCTCAGGAAATTGCTGCGCATCAGGTCGACCGAGCGATGCGACAGCAGCCGCGTGCCGCCGACCCGGCCGCGCCCGAGCAGCAGTTGCGCGAATTGCAGATAGTCCTCGGCGGTCGAGACCAGCCCGCCGCCGCCGCTCTGAAAGCGCCGCGGATTGGCCCAGCGGCTCGCCGCCGCATGATCCTCGACCACGCGACGCCGCGTTCCCGGATCGATGTTGTACGCGGTGGCGAGGCGAGCAAGCTGCGCGTCGGGCACCCAGAACGCGGTGTCGCGCATGCCGAGCGGCTCGAAAATGCGCGTGCGGAAAAACTCGCCGAGCGGCATGCCGCTCACGCGTTCGATCAGCACGCCGAGCACGTCGGTCGCCACGCCGTAGTGCCAGCGCGAGCCGGGCTGGAACATCAGCGGCAGTGCGGCGATGCGCGCGAGCCACGCGCTGTTGCCGCCGCTCGCCTCGAAGCCGTTGAAAGCCGCTGAGTAGGCTTCGGCGAGCGGGCCCGTCGCCGTGAAGTGATACGCGAAGCCCGCGCGATGCGTGAGCAGGTCGAGCACCGTAATCGGCGCGCGAATCGGATCGGTCTGGTCGAGCGGGCCGCTCGGATCACGCAGCACGCGCGGCGCCGCAAGCTCGGGCAGCCACCGCGAAACGGGCGCATCGAGCGCGAGGCGGTCTTCCTCGATCAGCATCATGATCGCGGCACTCGTCACCGGCTTCGTCATCGACGCGATGCGAAACAGCGTGTCGCGCTCCATCGGCAGTTGCGCGGCTTCGTCGCGTAGGCCTATTGGTTCGAAGTAGCCGATCTCGCCGCGCCGCCATACGAGCGCCACCACCCCCGCCACTTCGCCGCGCTCCATGTAGCCCTGCATCGTGGTGGTCACCCTCGCGAGCCGGGTCGCGGCAAGCCCTGCTATCTGCATGTTCGTCCTGTGTCGGTAAAAGAAAGCGCGCGCGCCCATGTCACTTTGGCGATCAACCGAAAGATACAACCGGTCCGCTGAAAGCGCACACGACGGCTTTCCTGATTGCCGATTCCGATTGGCGGACTTAGTGACGACACTCAGGCTTTCTGCCGTTTTTCCAATGCGCAGAGCGCGGCATCGAGGCGTTTGACACGGGTTGCCTGCGCCGGCACGATAACCGCGCCGGAAACGTGCTGGAGGCGGTTTCGCCAGTAAGACAACGGAATACGGTCTTCCGCGGAAATATGGGAAATTATCTGTTCGAGATGCTCGATATCTTTTTCGAGTTGCTGATGATTCATTGCTTTCCCCGGATTCTATTGAATTAGTGTTGAAGCAAAAAAATCGAAAGCATAAGTCGCGTTGGCCCGCGCGACCCGAACTAATGCCCGCCAGTAGCGGGAAAATCTTCCCCTTCATTTTCTGCGCCGGAAAAAACCGGCAGTTTCTTCTCGCCGGGTTAAATTCCCAACGGTTTAAAAAGAATACTGCTGTCAAATTTCACGTTCCGTTGCCTGCCGCACTGAACTTCCTTGGACACCCCGAAGGTAAAGATAAATCGTTGTCGGGGCGCAAAGGATAATCGGTGTACGGCGACTCAACGTTGTAAAAAAGCCGCGTGCGGCGTACTTAACCCAGTTCGCATGCTAATCGCGGATCGGACCCACATTAGGCACATGAATTTATGACAGCCATGTGGTAATCGCAAGCGTATCGGGACTTGACAGGGAATCACCCGGAACAGGTGAAAAAACCAATGCCGCCTGCGAATGGAACTGCCGCGCGCGCCGGCGTTGCACCGGCGCGGCTAAAGGTGCTTACTTCGCGGTCGCGCGGCACGCGTAGATCAGGCTCAGCGTGCCGCCCTGGCTCGACTGCCGCACGACGTCGAACGCGCCATTGCAACTGGCGGCCGCCTGTTGCGAGCACGAGTCGGAACCGACCGGGCATTGCACGAGCGTGGTTAAGCGGCCGTCCGGCAGGAACAGCGGCGCGCTGCTGCTACACCCGCCAAGCGCGACGATCGCGCCGACGGCCAGCATGATGCTCGAGCGGCGCGGGAAGAAGGAAAGGCGTTTCATGGAGACCCCGGTCACGTCTTGTTTTTCGATCTCGCGATTGTGCCACGCTGCCCTCGTGCTGCGTCAGTTCGCGCCGCGCGGCCGGGCGGGCGCGGCGCGTCAAACGTCGATGCCGTGCGCGGCGATCTTCTTGTACAGCGTCGCGCGGCCCATGCCGATCTGTTTCGCAGTGTCGATCACGCGGCCGCCGTTCGCGCGCAACGCGTCGCACAGAAAGCGCTTTTCGAAGGCGGCCATCGCGTCGCTCCACGAAGTGGGTTCCGCGGTGGCAGCAACGTCCACGCTGGCCGCCGCGACGGACCGGGTCCGCGTCGACGCCGTCGCGTCACCCTGCCCCGAGCCGATGAACGGCGCAAGCACGCGCGCATCGATGCGTTCGCTGTCGGACAGCATCACGGCGCGCTCCAACGTGTTGCGCAGCTCGCGCACGTTGCCGGGCCAGTCGTACGCGCACAGCAGACGCAACGCGTCGTCGTGTAATTCGAAGTGGCTGCCGCCGCCCGCCTGCGCGGCCAGATCCTCGAGCATCGCGTACGCGAGCGCCTCGATGTCGGAGGGACGCTCACGCAGCGCGGGCGCAAGGATCGTCAGCACGTTGAGCCGGTAGTAAAGGTCCGCGCGAAAACGTCCGGCCGCGACGAGCGCGGGCAGATCGGCCGAGGTCGCCGCGATGATCCGCACATCCGCACGCACGACGCGGTTCGAGCCGAGCGGCTCGAACTCCTTGTCCTGCAGCACGCGCAGCAGCTTGCCCTGCAATGGCAGGGGCATGTCGCCGATCTCGTCGAGAAACAGCGTGCCGCCGTTGGCGAGCTCGAACTTGCCGACCCGCCCCTTGCGATCCGCGCCGGTGTACGCGCCGGGCGCGGCGCCGAAGAATTCGACTTCGAGCAGCGTGTCGGGAATCGCCGCGACGTTGACGCTGACGAGCGGCTTATGCGCGCGCGCCGAGCCGCCGTGAATCGCATGCGCGAGCAGTTCCTTGCCGGTGCCGGTTTCGCCGAGCAGCAGCACCGGCGCTTCGAGTTGCGCCGCGCGCCGCGCCTGGCGTTTCACTTCGAGCGACGCCGCGCTCGTGCCGACGAAGCTGCCGAATGTATAGCGCGCGCGGCGCGCCTGCGCGAGCGACTGGCGCGTCGCGATCAGCTCCTGCTGCAGCCGCGAGTACTGCGAAAACAGCGGCGACAGCGCTTTCAGCTCGTCGAACAGCGCGAAGCCGACCGCGCCGATCGTCGCGCCGGCATCGTCCTTCAGCGGCAGACGCGTGACGACGAGCGGCTCGCGATCGGTCTCCATGATGTCGAGCAGGATCGGCTTGCCGGTGTTGACGACTTCGCGCATCAGACTGTTCGGGATCACCGCTTCGCAATCGCGGCCGATCGCCTGTTGCGGGTCCGAAAAGCCGAAGCGCGCCGCATACCGTTTATTGATCCAGACAACGCGCGCTTGCCCGTCTACGATGAAGGTGCCTTCACTGAAGTTTTCGAACGTGCGAAACAGCGATTCCATCGCCCGACGCAGCACGTCGTCGTAGGTGGCGGGCAGGCCCGTCCAGTCGGTCATCATGCTGTCGTTGTCTCCACTTATCGTTTTGTTTGCAATCAGTCTCAATCGCTAGACAAATTTATCTCCAAACAGAGACAGGCGACAGGCCTTATCCATCGTGACTTACCCTGGTTTCAGGTGATCTTGGCCGGATTGCAGTCCCGTTTCGGAGACACCTGGGTACAATCCGCCAACGATGCCTCGGGCCGCCGCTGTACGCCCGCGCCAGGCGCCGCAGCGCTTCAGCGGACAAACGCCGGGCATGGCATGGAATCTGCATTTCGACCGCGCCGCGCTGTCGCTTGATCAGGACGGCAAAAAAGGTAGAACAACTAGGCTATGGAGACTCAATGACCTTTCTCATCGTTATCGCCGCGCTGGCGTTTCTGATGTTGGCCGCGTATCGCGGCTACAGCGTAATCCTGTTCGCGCCGATCGCGGCGCTCGCCGCCGTCCTGCTCACCGAGCCCGCCGCCGTCGCGCCGGTCTTCACGAGTATTTTCATGGACAAGATGGTCGGCTTCGTGAAGCTGTACTTCCCCGTGTTCCTACTCGGCGCCGTGTTCGGCAAGGTTATCGAGCTGTCGGGCTTCTCCGAGTCGATCGTCGCGGCCGCGATCCGCTATATCGGTCGCTCGCGCGCGAACGCGGTGATCGTCGCGGTGTGCGCGTTGCTCACCTATGGCGGCGTGTCGCTGTTCGTCGTCGTGTTCGCGGTCTATCCGTTCGCGGCCGAGCTGTATCGCCAGAGCAACATTCCGAAGCGGCTGATGCCCGGCGCGATCGCGCTCGGCGCGTTCTCGTTCACGATGGACTCGCTGCCCGGCACGCCGCAGATCCAGAACATCATCCCGACGACGTTCTTCAAGACCACCTCGTGGGCCGCGCCGACGCTGGGCGTGCTCGGCTCGCTGTTCATCATCGTGGTCGGTCTGACGTATCTGGAATGGCGCCGCCGCGGCGCGATGGCGACCGGCGAGGGTTACGGCACCGAACTCGTCAACGAGCCGGAGCGCGTCGAATCGAAAGAACTGCCGCATCCGCTGCTGGCGATCGCGCCACTCATCGTAGTCGGCGTCGCGAACTTCTTGCTGACGCGCTGGATTCCGACCTGGTACGGCCCGTCCTTCACGGTCACGCCGGAGATCCTGCCGGGCCTGCATGCACCGGTCGAAACGAACGTCAAGGCTCTGGTCGGGATTTGGGCCGTGCTGGGCGCGCTGCTGCTCGGCATCATCATCGTCATCGTGACGGCGTTCGGCCGCGTCAGCCACCGCTTTGCGGTCGGCACCAAGGCAGCGGTGGGGGGAGCGCTGCTGGCGTCGCTCAATACCGCGTCGGAATATGGCTTCGGCGGTGTGATCGCGGCGCTGCCGGGCTTTCTCGTCGTCAGCAATGCGCTGAAAAGCATTCCGAATCCGCTCGTCAATGCCGCGGTGTCGGTCAGCACGCTGGCGGGTATCACGGGTTCGGCATCGGGCGGTATGAGCATTGCGCTCGCCGCGATGTCCGATACGTTCATCAAGGGCGCGCAGGCCGCGAATATTCCGCTCGAAGTACTGCATCGGGTGGTCGCGATGGCGAGCGGCGGCATGGATACGCTGCCGCACAACGGCGCGGTGATTACGCTGCTCGCGGTGACGGGTCTCACGCACCGGCAGTCGTATCGCGACATCTTCGCGGTCACGGTGATCAAGACGCTCGCGGTGTTCTTCGTGATCCTGGTGTATTACACGACCGGCCTCGTGTGAACGTCGAACCGGAAAGCAGCACTTTGATCTGATAGATCCGCATTAGTCCCACCTCGACAGACCGCCGACGAAGCACGAGGATGGAGGCGTCAGCGCCCAATGTAGCAAGGGCAGGCTGACCCGAGTAACAACGGCGTTTAACGGCCCGTCCTTATCCGGACGGGCTATTTTTTTCAGCGCGCGATTCCTGCGCGGAAGGTGAGGAAATCCGGGAGCGACGTCAACCACAGCGAGCGTGCCGCCGGACGCCGCCTAGCCCGCGCCCGCGTCACCCGCATGACAAAACCCGAACGCAAGCCGCGCCGCCGAGGGGCATGAAAAATGCAGCCGTCGCAACGAGGAGTCGCGTTAAACTGGTTGCTCGCTCCGCAACCGCGAATGCACTAAACCCGGGCGAGATCGAGACTGAGGCAGACGCAACACGGCACGACGACGCGGCAGACGGCACGCCATCCGCCCCGTACAATGGCTCCATCACCAACGCAACAAGGACAACTTCGATGCGCATTACCGGGTCCTCCGGGTCAATGGCCCTGCTCACCGAATACGACGACGCAACGGCGCGCGAACTTCGCTCGCTGCGCCTCGAATCGACCGAAGACGGCAAAGGCATCCTGCTGATCGAGGTCGATGAGCGCAAGCCGGGCATACATCGTGAAGTGCGCTACGAAATCACGCCCGCGGAGCTGATCGCCGCGATCCGCGCGCATGGCGCCGAGTTGCCGGGCGAGCAGCACAACCATCGTCAGTGAAGCAGGCGCGCGGCGTGTTACCGTCGCGTGACTCGTCAGCCTCCCCGCGCCGGTGGCGTCGCGCTTCGACGCGGCAGCGCGGAATTGTTCGCATTGGGCGCGCCCGCGTGCGTCGCCGTGCTTCCGCTTGTTGCGCTCGAACCGCCAATCCCCGCTTTCCTACGGGTTTTTGCAAGCGCTTTCGCGCCTCTCGTCGAGCCTGCTTACCCGGCCTTCTACCACTTGTCACACGCGGTTGCCACGCTTGTGTAACGGGGCATGTGGCCTCATATGCAGACCTGACTGCAGCCACAAGACGGGCCGATTTCCAGGTCGGTTGCACGTCTTGAAAATACGTCCATAATCCTTGCATTCCCCTTTGCGTTCCTTACCGCGCTGCGCCCGCAAGGGCCGCGGATATTAAACCGATGCTACATGACCTCGTCGCGCAATATGGACCGGCGCTCGTCTTCGCGAACGTGCTAGCCGCCGCGCTCGGGCTGCCGGTGCCAGCCATGCCGTCGCTCGTGCTGTTCGGCGCGATGGCCGCGATGCACCCCGGCTCGGTCGGCACGCAGTTGCTGCCGGTCCTCGTGCTGTCGATCTTCGCGACGCTGATCGGTGACAGCGCGTGGTACGTCGCGGGCCGCATCTACGGCGGCAATACGCTGAAGACGATCTGCCGGCTGTCGCTGTCGCGTGACACCTGTGTGAAAAAGACCGAGCGCTTCTTCGGCCGCTGGGGCGTGCGCGTGCTCGCGGTCGCGAAGTTCGTGCCGGGCCTGTCGATCGTGTCGATCCCGATGGCCGGCGCGATGGGCACGCGCTACCGCACCTTCCTCACCTACGACGGCGTCGGCGCCGCGCTGTGGTCCGGCACCGGGCTGATCATCGGCGCGCTGTTCGCGCGGCAGATCGACATGCTGTTCGCGATCGCCGGGCGGCTCGGGCGCACGGCGGCGCTGGTCGTCGTCGCGTTGCTGGTGCTGTACGCGGCGTACCGGTGGATCCGCCGCCGTCAGTTGATTGCGAAGCTCGCGTCCGCGCGCATCGAGGTCGACGAACTCGCGAAGCTGTACAAGGCTAATCAGGCACCGGTCGTGTTCGACATCCGTTCGCAGGAGAAGCGCAAGCTCGATCCGTTCGTGATTCCAGGCGCGCAATTCGCCGACGAACGGCAACTCGACGGCATCGTCGCCAGCTATCCACGCGATCAGAAGCTCGTGATCTACTGCTCCTGCCCGAACGAGATTTCCGCGGCATGGATGGCCAAGCAACTCACCGAAGCCGGTTTTTCCGACGTACTGCCGCTGCGCGGCGGCATGGAAGCCTGGCGCGACTCCGGCAAGCCGGTCGACTCGCTGCCCGAAATGCCGCCGCCGGAAGTCACCGTCGACGATATCGCGCCCAAAGCCGTCTAGTAGAAATCAGCGGCGGCATCGTCCGCGCGAGGCGCGCGGCACGGCTCGTCCCGGCGTGTGAGCGCGCATTGCGTTGCCTTGCGTTCAATCGTGCTATGAACATCGAAGGAGCGGTTCAATGCTTTCGACTCAGGACGTTTCGACTCAAGAAGTGGAAGGACAGCAGGGAGTCGTCGCCGACGCGCCGTTTTCTTCGCTGTCGACGCGTTTGCATCAGATGTTTCCGGAGCTCACTTGCGCCGAGATCGACCGGCTGCGCCGCTTCGGCGAGATCGGTCGCTGGAAGTCCGGCGAGTTGCTGTTCGAGACCGGCCACACCGGCCCCGGCATGTTCGTGCTGCTCAAAGGGAGCGTGAAGGTCTATCAGCGTGACGGTATCGGCCGCGAGCACGTGATCAGCGAGCGCGGCGCCGGGCATTTCCTGGCCGAGGTCGGGCAACTGTCGGGCAAGCCCTCGCTGGTGAACGGCCTCGCGACCAGCGCCGTCGAAGCGCTGCTGATTCCCCCCGACCGGCTGCGCGCGCTGATCGTCGCCGAAGCGGAACTCGGCGAGCGCATCATGCGCGCGCTGATTCTGCGGCGCGTGTCGCTGATCGAAAAGGGCGCGGGCGGGCCGATCCTCGTCGGCAACAGCAATGACCCGCGGCTCGTGATGCTGCAAGGCTTCCTGTCGCGCAACGGCCATCCGCATTCGGTGATCGACGAACGCGACGAAGACGCGCTGCGGCTGATCGAGCAGTTCGCCGCGCAGCGCGAGGACCTGCCGCTCGTGATCTGCCCGGACGGCACGGTGCTGCGTCATCCGAGCATGCCGGAGCTTGCCACTCGCTTAGGTCTGCTGCCCGATCTCGACGACACGTACGTATACGACGTCGCAATCGTCGGCGCGGGACCGGCCGGACTCGCCGCCGCGGTGTACGCGGCCTCCGAAGGGCTGTCGGTGATCGTGCTCGACAGCCGCGCACCGGGCGGCCAGGCGGGCGCGAGCTCGCGCATCGAAAACTACCTCGGCTTTCCGACCGGCATCTCGGGCCAGGCGCTCGCCGGCCGCGCGTTCGTGCAGGCGCAGAAGTTCGGCGCGCACGTTGCAATTCCGGTCAGCGTGCAGGCGCTGCATTGCGGGCAGTCACCTTATCGGCTCGAAACGAAATGCGGCGGCCACATCAGCGCGCGGACGATCGTGATCGCGAGCGGCGCCGTGTACCGGCGCCCTGCGCTCGACGGGCTCGAGCGCTTCGACGGACGCGGCGTCTACTACTGGGCGTCGCCGGTCGAGGCGAAGCTGTGCAAGCGCCAGGAGGTCGTGCTGGTGGGCGGCGGCAATTCGGCCGGCCAGGCGATCGTCTATCTGGCAACACACGCGGCCAAGGTTCACGTGCTGATCCGCCGCAGCGGTTTCGAGGCAACGATGTCGCGCTATCTGATCGACCGCATCCGCTCGCTGCCGAACGTGTTCGTGCATCCGAATTCGGAAGTGGGCCGGCTAGAGGGTGATGAGGACGGCCTCGTGTCGGTCGCGCTGAAGCGGCCGCTGCCCGACGGCGTCGATCACTTCGACACGCGGCATCTGTTTCTCTTCACCGGCGCGGACCCGAACACCGAATGGCTGCGCACCTGCGGCGTGCAGCTCGACGCGAAAGGGTTCGTGCTGACCGGCATCAGCGCGGACGGCTCGGCCACCGCGTGCGATCTCGGGACTACGGTCGAAGGGGTCTATGCGATCGGCGATGCGCGCGCCGGGTCGACGAAACGCGTAGCCGCGGCGGTCGGCGAAGGCGCGGCCGTAGTCGCGCAGATTCACCAGTTGCTGGCGCAGATGAGCGGGGAAGAGGTGGCGCTCGGTGCGTGAGTCTCGGTGCGGTCTTTAGCGCATCGTCTCTACCGCATCCGTCTTCAGTGCAACGCGGCCCACGCGAGCGACACCGAGAACACGCCGAGCACGATCGACGCGCCGCGCTGCACCCTCGCCGGTTCGAGCCAGCCCAGTCGGCCTCTGCCGAGCGCTGCGCCGAACGCGATCCACGCGAGTGCGATCGGCGCGGCGAGGCACGCGAACATCGCCATCGCGAGCAGATAAGCGGGCAAATGCATGAACGCGGCGCCCGGAAAGATCGTGCCGCCGAACAGCAGCCCTTTCGGATTGAGCAAAGTCGCGACGAACAGCGCGCGCACGCTGCCAGCGCGTTGCGTCGAGCCGGGCAGTGCCACCGCCGCGCGCCACATATCGAGCGCAAGCCACGCGATATACACGCTCGCGGCCACGCGCAGCAGCGACGGCAGCCACGGCCACGCTTGCGCCGCGTGCGCGAAGAAGCGTCCCCACGCGGAGATCGACACCAGATAGCCCGCCAGTTCGGCGGCGATCAGCGGCAGCGCGCGGCGCAAACCGGCGCGCAAACCGGCTGCCGCCAGTAGCGTGTTGGTGGGGCCGGGCGTCACCAGTACCACGATGATGCCGGTGGCCAGCAACGTGATCTCGGTCGCAGAGAGCATAAAAAAAGCGCACGGTGAGTTACACAGTGCGCCTTTGTAGCACAGACAGCTCGATGGCTGCGCCGAAGCGGACCCGCCGGTTCAGCGGTCCGCTCAGCGCTCCAGCTTCGCGCGCAGCTCGCGCGCGGCCTCCAGCAGTCCTTCATACCCCGAACGCGCGTGCTCCGGCAGATCGGGATCACCGACCAGCGCGCCGAGCGTTTCGATCAGACTGTACACAATGCCTTTCGCTGCGCCCGACGCAATGCCACCTGACGACATCTGCTGATCGACGTGACTGAGCGCCGCGTCGAGCTGCTCGATCTCCGGACGATCGTCGGAGGGCGGCTTGGGAGGAACGTCTTGCGTCATGATCGAACACCACTCCTTTAAGAGCATCGGTAAAGTTGTTATATACCGATCGTGCGCCGCCGTCTATTCGTGTTCGGCGCGACGGCGATCCACGTCAAGGCGTCCAGCGATACATCAGCAGCTTCGCGCGCGCGTCGTCTTCGACCAGCACCACGTACTCGCCGTTATCGCGCTGCACCGCGCTGATGCCAAGATACACGTCGACCCAGCCGCTCGTGCCGCCGACGCTCGCGCCCGGCGTCATGTAACCGACCGCCGTGCCGTTGCGCGCGTCGTAGACGTCGATGCGATCGGTGTACAGCTCGGCGACGAAGATATAGTTGCCCGCCACCGCGACGCCGACCGTGGTGGTCTGCGGATCGCTTTGCGTGTTCCACGGCAGCGAGACCGTGTAAGTCAGGGTCGGCGTGCCGCTGCTCCAGTTGTCGTAGCGCGCCAGCATCGGTCCCGCTTCCTTCCAGTGCGTCGGGTCCCACGGAATCGCGCTCGTGAAACCGGACAGATACATCGTGTCGGTCGCTGCGACATAGACGAGCCGCGCGAGCCGTGTGAACGGCGCGGGCATCGCGAACAGCTTCGCACTCGCGTACGTGTAGATCGGATTGCCGGCGGAGTCGAGACCTTGCAGCGGCATCTCGCGCACGCCGCTCAATGGCGTGGCGAGCCACACGTTGCCGGAATCGTCGACCCACCAGAAGCCGTTGCCGACCGTGCTGCCGGTCGACGGATTGCCGCTGATCTCGCTCGCATCGACGGTGCCATTGCCATTGCTATCGCGCCACAACCATTCGCCGTAAGTTGGTTGCGCGGCGGGCCAGCTGCCCGGCAGCGGATTCTGCGCAAGCATCCCCGACGGAATCGCGATCTCGCCATGCGCGGCATCGAAGCGATAGACGTTCAGGTAGTGCGCGCCCGGATCGAGCGTATAGAGAAAACGCTGGCCTTTGAATCTGCGCACCATCGGTTCGCCGCGCACGCCGCGCGGCTGGTGAAACGCGGGGTCGTCGGGGTAAGCGAAGCGATCGAACGTGAACGCCGCGTAGGACCATTCGTGGCCGAACGGCTGCCGGTAATCGAGCGTGAAGCGCTTCGAGCCCGTGTAGATTGAAGCCGGCGTGGCCGGATCGAACGCGGCGCTATCGACGAAAGTCAGGCCGTAGAGCCGCCAGTTGAGCACGCGCGTGCCGTACACGTAGCTCTCCAGCACCGCGCCTTGCCCTACCGATGCCGAGCCCAGCGCGCGCGGTCCTTCGCCGTTTTGCGCGACGTACAGATTGCCGGCCGCATCGACGCCGATGCCGGTGATGCCGTTGAAACGCGTGTCACCGGGCACGCCGCGCACCGGGTGAAAGATGCCGTTGCGCGTGCCGATCGACGTGCCGGCCTGCATCTGGCCGCCCGCGCCTTTGTTGAACACGAGAATCTGCTGCGAAACGCTGTTGTCGGCGACCAGCAGCTGGCCGGATGGCGTGACCGTGAGGTCGGTCGGCACGGTTCTGGCGGGCAGCGCCAATGGACCGGCGAGCGCGGTGCCGTCGGCGCGGTAGTGCAGGATGCTCAGGCTGCCTGTGCCGAAGCCGCTGATGATCCACAGCGTCGAGTCGGTGTCGATCGCGATGCGCGCGGGCGACGCAACGCTCCACGAACGCAGAGGCTCCATGGATTGCGCGTCGTACACGACGATCCGGTTGCCGTAGGTGTCAGCCACATAGAGTTCGCTGTCGGTCGCGGCGAGGCCGCGAATGCCCGCGTCGATGCCGGTCTTCACCGTATGTACCGCGACGAAACTGTTCTTCGTCGCGTTCGCGCTATTGCCGATGCCGCCGGAAAACGGCGCGCCGGCGGCGAGATTCGCGAGCGTGCGTCGCGTGATGCCGTACCAGGTCTGATTCGCCGGCGGATAGTCGGCGCCGACCAGCGCATTGCTCTCGTTGCCGATCGACATCGCCGCGTACAGGTACGTGTGATTCACCGCCACCGCGTCGCCGCCGGCCGCGCCCCAGCCGTGCGTCGAACCGGCGACCGCGAGCTTGTCGCCCGCACGATAGGCGGCGATTTCGCTGCCGCTTTCGTCCCACGGCGCATTTGTATAAACGGTGCCATTGGCATCGACGCTAATGGCCTGAATATCCTGCTGCATCCATTTGCCGTCGCCAAATCCGAAACTATTACCGATCCATGAAGTCGTGTAATTCAATTGGGATTGGGCGGAGACATTCGGGGAAATTAGGTTATGGATTAGAACCACGGCCAGGCCAAGACGGGGCAAAAGCTTCACGGCGGTCGATCCTTGCTAGGCGCGAAGCACGCACGATAAGGCAGACCGGCGTGCTTCGCCTGTACGAGAGTTGGCGTTTTATCCTCTCACATAAAAATAGCAAACTTATTGATAAAAAATGATAATTGAATGCCGCCACATCCAATTCCATTCCATTTGCATCGATTTACGTTTCCAACAAAATCTTTACTTCACGAATCCGGTAAAAACCGGTTCCGTAAAAGCTCACCGGCCGGAGATTCAGGCGCTTTTTCTGCTCCTGTAAATCCTCACCTCGAGCGCGATGCGCATCAGGTTCGCGCCGCCCGGCGACGCACGAAGATCCGTCGCGTCAGACCGAA
This sequence comes from Paraburkholderia sp. BR14374, assembly GCF_040948685.1. Taxonomy (NCBI): domain Bacteria; kingdom Pseudomonadati; phylum Pseudomonadota; class Betaproteobacteria; order Burkholderiales; family Burkholderiaceae; genus Paraburkholderia; species Paraburkholderia sp. BR14374. The sequence continues at coordinate 283,270 of NZ_JBFPKF010000003.1, forward strand.
CGCGACCAGATTGCCGGCCAGCACGAGCAGCAGACCGACCACCGCGAGCAGTGACCAGCGGTAACCCTCGAACAGCGTGGACGCCGCGAGCGCGACGATCGGAAACAGCACCGTGCAGTAGGCGGCACGCTCCGGGCCCATGCGGCCGACCAGCATCAGGTACGCCGTAAAGCCGATCACCGAGCCGAACACCGCGAGATACGCGAGCGCGCCAAGATAGCGCGCCGACGGTTCAACCGCGAACGAATAGCCGGCGAACAGACTACCGAGCGTCAGGACAGCCGCGCCGATCAGCATCGCCCAGCTATTCGTCGCGAACGGATGCAGGCCCATCGACTGCATGCGGCTCGACAGCAGGTTGCCGGCCGAGAAGCACAGCGTGCCGAGAAACGCGACGCCGAGTCCGAGCCATGCGGTGTGATCGCCGAGATGCCCGGCCATCTGCTGCATGAACAGACAGACGATGCCGACGAGCCCGAGCAATGCGCCCGCAATCGCGCTCGGCTGCAGCGGCCTGCCCATGAACAGCCGTCCGTTGATCGAGTTCAGCAGCGGCGCGGTCGAGAACACCACCGCGACGAGCCCGCTCGGCACGATCTGTTCGGCGTAGTAGAAGCACAGGAAATTCAGGCAGAACAGCGCGAGTCCCTGCGCGGCGAGGTAGCGCCAGGCTCCGCGCGGCGGCCAGATCGGCCGGCGCATGATGCGCAGCAGCGCGAACAGCAGCAGCGCGGCGATCCAGAAACGCCATGCAATCGATACCGGCGGCGGCACCGCGCCGAGTTGCCATTTGATCGCGATCCACGTGGTGCCCCAGATCAGCACGGTGACGGCATAAAGCAAAAGATTCATGGTCGGGCCTCGGACTGCAATGACAGGCTGCCATAACGCGCAGCATTGACGATAGTTCGACTATGCAACCGCGCCGCCGCCCGCAATTGTCCAAACTTGCGCACTTTTTCGTGGCAATGAGCGGCCAGACTGGCCGCGCCGTATACTGGCCGCTCAACCCTACGCATCACCGGAAAACCTCCGCTCGCCGCCGTGACCGCCAGCCCGTCCGCCCCCGTGATAGCCGCCGCCGGCATGCCTTTTGGCCTGCAGTCGGTCTGTCACACGCTCGCCAGTGCGAATGCGCATCTGGACCGCTTCGCGTGGCTCGGCGACGGACTCGCGATCGCGCTATGGACCCGCGACACGAAGGAAGCCGAGACCATCTACGAGCGGCCCGGCCATCACACGCTGTCGTGCTATCTGGACGGCGGCTATCGCACCGAGCGCCAGAAAATGCCGGGCCACTACGGCGCGCCGTCGCGGCTGTGCGCACTGCCCGGCGATCACGAATCGCGCTGGTGGGTGCGCGGCCATATGCACTTCATGCACCTGTACTTCCTACCCGAGCACTTCACGCGACGCGCGGTACAGGAGCTCGACCGCGAGCCGCGCGAAATGACGCTCGCCGATCGGACCTATTTCGAAGACCCGCGCATTGCGAGTCTGTGCCAGGCGCTCGTCGACGAGGAGTGGGAAAATCCCGACGGCCTGCTGCGCACCAACGAGACCGCGCACGAAGTGCTGAGCCTGCTGTTGCGCGGACAAGGCGTGCGGCGCGCGAACGTGGCGCTGAAGGGCGGGCTGTCGGCCGCGACGCGGCGCCGCCTGCGCGACTATATCGACAGTCGTCTCGCGCAGCCGTTGACGCTCGGTGAGTTGTCGGGTGTCGCGGCGCTGTCGGAGTTTCATCTCGCGCGGATGTTTCGCGAGTCGTTCGGGTTGCCGCCGGCCGCCTGGATCGCGCGGCAACGGCTCGATCGCGCGCGCACGCTGCTGCGCACGACGACGTTGCCGCTTGCGCAGATCGCCGAGCAATGCGGCTATGCGAACGCGAGTCACTTTAGCCACCGGTTTCGCGAGGCTGTCGGGGTGACGCCGAGCGGGTTCCGGCAGGCTATCGGCGTTTGAGTCTCACGTTTGAGTCTCGCGTTCGAGTTTCGCTTTCCGGTTAGCTCCGCGTCATTGCAGCGCCATCGTCAGCACGCGCGCGACGTGGATCGCGTCGACGCCCGCGCCATCGTGAATCTGATGCCGGCAGCTGGTGCCATCGGCGACCATCACCGTGGCGGCGTCGAGCTTGCGCACCGCGGGCAGCAGCGACAACTCCGCCATCGCCTGCGAGGTCGCGTAGTGCTCCGCTTCATAGCCGAAGCTGCCGGCCATACCGCAGCACGACGATTCGACCGTCGATACCTTCAATTCGGGAATCCACTTCAGCACGGTCTGCACCGGCGTGAATGCATCGAACGCCTTCTGATGGCAGTGGCCGTGCACGAGCGCCTGCCGCATCGGCAGCGGTTTCAATTTGAGCTGCAAACGTCCGGCCTTTTCTTCGCGCACGAGGAATTCCTCGAATAGAAACGCGTGCTGCGCGAGGCGCTGCGCTTCGTCGCCGAAACCGTACTGCAGGAATTCGTCGCGCAACGACAGCAGACACGATGGCTCCAGCCCTACCACCGGCACGCCGCGTTCGACGAACGGCCTGAAGAGTTCGAGCATGCGCCGCGCCTCCCGTTTCGCTTCATCGACGAGACCCGCCGCGAGAAACGTGCGGCCGCAACACACGGGACGCTCGCCCGGGCGCGCATTGAAGTGGACCGTGTAGCCCGCCGCTTCGAGCACCTGTCGTGCGGCACGCGCGTTGTCGGGCTCGAGGTGATTGTTGAAGGTATCGACGAACAGCAGAACTTCTTTCAGTGCGGACGGCTGCGCAGCGCTGCGCGCAGCCTTCGCGGACACCGCATCGGCCAGAAACGCCTTCTTGAACCGCGGGAGATTCCGCTCGGCAGCGAACCCGACCGAGCGCTTGAACCACGCCGACAGCACCGGCACGTTGTCCGCGAGCGCCAGCAGTCCCGGCATGCGGCTCGCCGCGCCCGCATAGCGCGGCATGAAAGCGACGAGCCTGTCGCGCAGCCGCACGCCATGCGTCTTCACCCGCGCCGCGCGCGCCTCGATCTTGAACTTCGCCATATCGACGCCGGTCGGGCAATCGCGCTTGCAGCCCTTGCACGATACGCACAGGTCGAGCGTTTCCTTCACGTCATCGCTCGCGAGTCCGCTCTCGCCGAGCTGGCCCGAAATCGCGAGCCGCAACGTGTTGGCCCGCCCGCGCGTCAGGTGCTGCTCGTCCTTCGTCACGCGATAACTCGGGCACATCGTGCCCGCGTCGAACTTGCGACAGTGGCCGTTGTTGTTGCACATCTCGACCGCCTTCGCGAGGCCGCCGCTCAGATCGTCGCCGCTGCCCGGCGCGCTTTCTTCTCCCGTCAGCGGATCGCGCTTCACGTTCCACGTCGACCAGTCGAGTACCGTTTCGATGCGCTGTTCGCGATAGCCCGCCGCAAAACGGAAATTGCGCGCGTCGTCCATCTTCGGCGGACGCACGATCTTGTCTGGATTGAAGCGATTGTCCGGATCGAACAGCGCCTTGATCTCGCTGAACGCCTCGTTGAGCCGTGGCCCGTATTGCCACGCGACCCATTCGCCGCGGCACAGACCGTCGCCATGCTCGCCGGAATACGCGCCCTTGTACTCGCGCACCAGCGCGGCCGCTTCCTCGGCGATCGCGCGCATCTTCGTCGCGCCGTCGCGGCGCATGTCGAGAATCGGCCGCACGTGCAGCGTGCCGACGCTCGCATGCGCGTACCAGGTGCCTTCGGTGCCGTGGCGATGAAACACGTCGGTCAGGCGGCTCGTGTAGTCGGCCAGATATTCGAGCGGCACCGCGCAGTCTTCGATGAAGGACACCGGCTTGCCGTCGCCCTTCATGCTCATCATGATGTTGAGCCCGGCCTTGCGCACTTCCCACAGCGCTTTCTGCGCATTCGCCTCCGGCATCTCGACGACCGAATCGGGCAGGCCCAGCTCGCCCATCAACTCGGTGAGCTGCTTCAGCGACGCTAGCTGCGCGTCGCGATCCTCGCCCGCGAACTCGACGAGCAGAATCGCCTGCGGCTCACCGACCAGCGCCTTCTCGATCACCGGACGAAACGCGGGATTGCTCAACGCGAGATCGATCATCGTGCGATCGACCAGTTCGACCGCGACCGGCTTCAGCTTGACGATGTGCTGCGTGAGCGCCATCGACTGCCGGAAGGTCGGAAAGTTGACCACGCCAAGCGCCTTGTGCGCGGGCAGCGGCGCGAGCTTCAGCGTGATCTGCCGGCTGAACGCGAGCGTGCCCTCCGAGCCGACCAGCAGATGCGCGAGGTTCGCGCTGCCGTCATCGGTATAGGCGCGGGGGTTCTGGCAGTCGAACAGATCGATGTTGTAGCCCGCCACGCGGCGCAGCACCTTCGGCACGCGCGCGACGATTTCATCACGCTCGCGCTGCGCGATCCGCGTGACGCCCGCGACGATCTGCTGCAAGCGCTCGCCTTGCGGCGTCTCGCGCAGCGACGCGAAGCGCGCTTCGCTGCCGTCGGCGAGGATCGCGTCGATCGCATCGACGTTGTGCACCATGTTGCCGTATTCGATCGAGCGCGAGCCGCACGAGTTGTTGCCCGCCATGCCGCCGATCGTGCACTGCGCGGAAGTCGATACATCGACCGGGAACCACAGTCCATGCGGCTTCAGCCACGCGTTCAGATGGTCGAGCACGACGCCGGGCTCGACCGTCACGGTGCGCGCGTCGGCATCGAACGCGACGATGTTGTTGAGCCACTTGCTCGTATCGACCACCAGCGCTTCGCCGACCGTCTGCCCGCACTGGCTCGTGCCCGCGCCGCGCGCGAGCAGCGGTACTTTCTCGCTGCGCGCGATCTCGAGCGCGATGCGCAGGTCGTCCTGATCGCGCGGCACTACGACGCCGACCGGCGTGATCTGATAGATCGACGCATCGGTCGCGTAGCGGCCGCGGCTGGCGAGATCGAACAGCACGTCGCCGCGCAGCGCTTTGCGCAGATGCTGCGCGAGCGGACTCGTGGCGCGCGCGGCGGAAGGGACCAGACGGATCGGCTTGACGAGCAAGCCCGCAGTGGGATTCGTCATTTCATCGGCCTATGAGGAGCGCGCGTGAGCCGCGCGGCTCGAACAACCTAGTACAGCGTCAGATGCACCGGCGCGAGTCCTTCGATATGCCCGCTCACGTTGCCCGCCTCGCGCGGAAAGAACATGCCGGTGTACGAACCGGCGGTGATCACCATCGCCGGGCTCACCGCGATTCCGCGCGCACTCGCGTGATTGACGAGCCACGTCAACAGCCGCCGCGGATCGCCGGCCGGATTCGCGGGCGTCGTTGCGACGACATTGCGTCCGTTGAACTCGAAACGCAGCGACGGCGTCAAGTACGGGAAATCGTCGCGATACCGCGCGAATTCCCCGACGATCAGCGCGCCGTGATTCTGCAGATCCGCGAGCTGCGCGAGTTTGTCGATGGCGGGCCACTCCGCATAGCGGCTCGCGACGATCTCGATGGTCGCGCCGATCGAGCCGATGCCCGCGAGCACTTCGTCTTCGCCGTACGGCGTCGCGGACGGCTCGAAGCGCCGGCCGAAACGGAAGGCGACCTCGAGTTCGAGCCCGAGCGGCGCGAAACCTTCGCGCGACAGACGCGCGCCATCGGCGTGCAGATCGGTGTCGGGCAATGGCGCGCCTTGAATCGGTCCGCTCGCCGATTTCGCGCCGATCTTCCAGCCGCCGATTCGCGCGCCGCACGCGCTCAGGATTTCGTGCTGGATTGCGTAGGCCGCGTCGGCATCGGCTGGAATCTGCTCGGGCGGCAACGCATCGAGCACCGTGCGACTGCGACGCGCATCGGCAAGAAGCTGGCTCAGTGACGAAGTCATGTTTACGCGCCTAGCCGGGTGGAAACCTGCGCCTTCTCCGACGCGCTGAGTTCGAAGCGGCTCTCCGGCTGCATGCGGAACGCGAGCACGACGCCGATGCCCATCAGCAACATGCTGCCGACGAACGGCAGATCCCAGTTGCCGAAATGGTCGATCAGGAAGCCGCCCATCACCGGCGAGATGATCGCGGCCAGCGCCGAGCCCGTGTTCATCATGCCGCTCGCGGTGCCGGAGAATTCCGGCGCGATATCCATCGGGATCGCCCACATCGGGCCGATCGTCATCTCGGCGAAGAAGAAGCCCGACGCGAGACAGGCGATCGAAAGCGTCAGGTCATGCGTGAACATCAACGGAATCAGCGACAGCAGGCAGAACAGCATGCACACCGACACCATCCAGCTGCGCGCGCGTTTGAGGCTGCCGGTACGCTTGAAAATCGCATCGGTGACGAGGCCGCCGAGCGTATCGCCGATCACGCCGGCGAAGAACACGACCGAGGCGAAGATCGCCGACTTCTGCAACTGCAGATGATGGTTATGCAGGAAGTACAGCGGAATCCAGCTCAGGAACAGCCACAGCGTCCAGCCGTAGCAGAAGTAGACGATCGTGACCGGCGTCATGCGGCGAAACAGCTTGCCCCACGGCAGGCCTGCGACTTTCGGCTTCACCGCGGGCAGCACCGCGAGTTCCTCGGGCGTGATGCGCGGATGATCTTTCGGATGCTCGGTGAACGTGATCGCCCACAGGGCGACCCACACCAGGCTCAGCGCGCCGCAGATATAGAACGATTCGCGCCAGCCCCAGGTGGTCATCACGAGCACGATGAGCGCCGGCGCGACCGCATTGCCGACTCGCGACGCCGCGTGCGTGATGCCCTGCGCGAAGCCGCGTTTTTCTTTCGCGACCCAGCGCGACATTGCCGACGTTGCGGCCGGGAACGTCGCGCCTTCGCCGAAACCGAGCACGAGCCGCGCGGCGAGCAACGAAGCGAGGCCGCCCGCGAGGCCCGTGAACACCGTCGCGAGACCCCAGATCGCACCGCAAAACAGCAGCGTGCGTCGTGCGCCGAAACGATCGCTGACCCAGCCGCCGATCACCTGAAACAGCAGATACGGATACGCGAAAGCCGAGAACACGAGGCCGACCTGCGTATGCGTGAGATTGAATTCCTTGCCGAAACCCGCGGCCGCGGTGCTGACGTTCACGCGATCGAGGTACGTGATGAAGTACATGATGCAGAGCATCACTAGAACGATACTGGTCGCACTGGTCAAACGAAACCGTTTCATCGTCTCTCTCTCGGTGGCATGTGTCGACGGCGCGCCTGAAGTGGCGCGCTGCGTCGTCGCCCGTCGGCCGCGACAGCCGTTATGGACGCATTGCATGTTGTGATGGCCGCGTTCTGCGCGCGGCTCGATGAGAAATGCGCTCCCTGGTGCTACGGCTTGTTTCCTGTTGTTGGCGCTTATGCCGCGGCCTTCAAACCCGGCGTCTTCGGTGCGTGGCTCAACCACTCCATAGCGGCAGGCATGCCGCTTTCCTTAAGGGGCACGCCAGCAAGCCGCAGACCCATTTCGCAGCCGGCCAGGGTCGCGAGCAGCGTCAGGTCGTTGCAATCGCCGAGATGACCGATGCGGAACATGCGGCCTATCAACTTGCCGAGGCCCGTGCCGAGCGACATGTCGAAGCGCTCGTAGATCAGCTTGCGCACCGCGTCGGCATCGACGCCGTCGGGCATCATCACGCCCGTGAGCACCGGACTATAGACGGCGGGATCGGCGCACTGGATTTCGAGCCCCCACGCACGCACCGCGCGGCGAGTCGCTTCGGCGAGCCGCTCGTGACGCGCGAACACGTTGTCGAGCCCTTCGCCGAGAATCATCTCGATCGCTTCGTGCAGGCCGTACAGCAGGTTCGTGTTCGGCGTGTACGGCCAGTAGCCGGTCTTGTTCATTTCGACGATTTCCGACCAGTCCCAGAAGCTGCGCGGCAGCTTCGCGTGCTGGTTGGCGGCCATCGCCTTCGGCGAGATCGCGTTGAAGCTGATGCCCGGCGGCAGCATCAAGCCCTTTTGCGAGCCCGACACGGTCACGTCGACGCCCCATTCGTCGTGGCGGTAATCGGCACACGCGAGACCGGAGATCGTATCGACGAGCAGCAGCGCCGGATGACCCGCGGCGTCGATCGCGCGACGCACGGCGGCGATGTTGGACGTGACGCCGGTCGAGGTTTCGTTGTGCACGACGCAGACCGCCTTGATCACATGCTGCGGGTCGGCGCGCAGGCGCTCTTCGATCATCTGCGGCTGCACGCCGCGCCGCCAGCCTTCGATGCCTGGCAGACCCAGGAACTCGGGCTTCAGGCCGAGCTTCTCGGCCATCTTTTTCCATAGCGTCGCGAAGTGGCCGGTCTCGAACATCAGCACGTGATCGCCAGGGCTCAGCGTATTCGACAACGCGGCTTCCCATGCGCCCGTGCCGGACGCGGGATAGATGACGACCGGCTGCTGCGTCTTGAAGATCTTCTTGATGCCGTCGAGCACCTTGAGACCCAGTTCGCCGAACTCGGGGCCGCGGTGGTCGATGGTCGGGTAGCTCATCGCGCGGAGGATACGATCGGGCACCGGACTCGGCCCCGGAATCTGCAGGAAGTGACGGCCAGCGGGATGAAAATCTAGCTTCAGCATCGGGCTCCTCCAATTTGAATTTTGCATTCAAAAACTGTATCAGAAGAACGGTGACGCCCCCAAGACGAAATATGCTCGTTGAGGTCCGCGTTTACCCGCGTCTGAGCTTGATTAACTAATCGATATGGTTCCGATAAAATCCCCATCATGTAACGCTTAGGGTTTTTGTATGCAAAATTCGGATTTTGACGCGGGTGTGACCGCTGCCCCGCTGATGCCGAAGGTCGAGCGTCAGCGCCTGCATGACACGGTGGTGGAGCACATCCGCCGCTTTATCGTCGAGGGGGTGCTGGAGCCCGGCAAGAAACTGAACGAGCGCGAGTTGTGCGAAACGCTCGGCATTTCGCGCACACCGCTGCGCGAGGCGCTGAAGGTGCTGGCCGCCGAGGGTTTGATCGAGATTTCGCCGAATCGGGGCGCGTCGGTGTCGAAAATGTCGGAGGCGGAAGTGCGCGAAACCTTCGAATTGATGAGCGGCCTCGAAGCGTTTTCGGGCGAACTCGCAGCCGAACGCATCACGGCGGCCGAACTCGCCGAAATCAAGGCCCTGCATTACGCGATGCTCGCGTGCCGCGCGCAGAATGATCTGCCGGGCTACTACAGCCGCAACCAGGCGATTCACGACAAGATCAACGAAGCGGCGAGGAATTCAGCGCTGCGGCAGACCTATGTGTCGGTCAACCGGCGGCTGCAGGCGCTGCGCTTTCGCTCGAACTATCAGACGCCGAAGTGGGACCGCGCGATTCACGATCACGATGAAATGCTGAAGGCGCTCGAGGCTCGCGACGGCAAGAAGCTCAGCGCGATTTTGCGTCAGCATCTGCTCGATAAGCGGGATGCGGTTTTGCAGGTGCCGGTGCAGGAGGAAGTGGTCGCTTCGGCCTCCGTGTCGAAGGCGTGATGCGGACAACCGATGCCGAGTCCCACTCCTCGTCACCCCATCGGCAAACAAAACTTGTCCACCTAAATTGTTGGCAAGCCTGTGGACAACCTTCGCACAGCGAGCTTAAGTGCTTGAAGCGTGAGAACTATCCGCGTGCGGTGCACGCGTAGGCAGCGAGCGTCGCTATGGAGTCCGTGATAGCGGAGAGCGGGCTTGGCAAGGATGCCGTATCAGTCGGACCAACCTCGAAGACCAGTTGTCCACATAATTTGGGAACAAGCTTGTGGACAACCTGCGCACAGGCCTGTCAAGTGATTGATGCGGCAGGCCTATCGCTCGCGGATGCGGGAGCGGGCAGCGGCGCGGCACGTCGTGTGATGCAAGCGAACGACCGCGCCGTCCACATCGATTTCACTGCGTCGTTTCACGGCTGCGCAGCGACTCCGGCAGCCCATACAGCACGATCAGCGCGCATACCACGCTCATCGTGCCGATCACATACAGCGCCGGCGTCGTGCTGCCGGTCAGATCCTTCACACGGCCCACCATCACCGGGCTCACGATCCCGCCGAGTTGCCCGAGCGTGTTGATCAACGCGATACCGCCCGCGGCGCCCGCGCCCGTCAGCAGCTTGGGCGGCAGCGCCCAGAATGCCGGAATCGATGCGACCACGCCCGCGCCCATCACCGCAAGCGCGACCACCAGCAAGGCGGTCTGCTTGTCGAAGTAGCCCGCAGCGAAGAAGCCGAGCGCCGACATCAACAGCAGCCCGAACACGAACTTGCGCCGCTCGCCGCTCGCGTCCGACAGGCGCCCGACCACCACCATGCAGATCGCGCCGCACACGTAAGGCACCGCCGTCAGCAGGCCGACTACAGTGGGATTCTTCGTGCCCGCCACGTGAATCAGATGCGGTGCCCAGAAATTCAGACCGTACGACGCGATCTGAATCAGGAAGTACACGAGCCCGAGGGTCAGGAAGCCCGGCGTTTTCAGCGCGCCCAGCAGCGAATGGCCGGTCGGCGCCGGGCGGCTTTGCTGCGCGATCTGCCCGGCGAGCAAGCTCTTCTCCGCCGAGGACAGCCAGTCCGCATCGTCGATGCGATCCTTCAGCAGCTTCAGCACCAGCAAACCGAGCACCACACACGGCAAGCCGCCGAGCAGGAACAGCCAGTGCCAGCCCGGCATGCCGAGCACCCCGTCCATATGACCGATCACGAGCCCAGCGAGCGGCGCACCGACCAGCCCCGAAAACGCCGATGCGAGAAACAGCATCGACGTGATGCGGCCGCGATATGCGGTCGGAAACCACAGCGTCAGGTAGTACAGTACGCCGGGCGCGAAGCCCGCTTCCATCGCGCCGATCACGAAGCGCAGCCCGTAGAACTGCCATTCGTTGTTGACGAACACCATCGCAGCGGTCGCGAGTCCCCACGAAATCATGATCCGCGCGATCCAGCGTCGCGCGCCGACCTTGTACAGGAACAGGTTGCTCGGCACCTCGAACAGCACGTAGCCGATCACGAACAGACTCGCGCCGAGACCGTACGCGGTATCGGACAAGCCCAGATCGCTTTGCAGCTGGAACTTTGCGAAGCTGATATTGATGCGGTCGAAGAACGCGAACAGATAGCAGATCATGATGAGCGGCATCAGCCGCCACGCAACTTTGCGGACGATCGCCGCGAGATCGTCCGCGCCATGTTCGCGGGTCCTGCCCGCCACTACGCCCAGCTCGCTCATGCTTGTCTCCAATGCCGGATTCGGCGGTGCCGTCCGGTCGTTTGATCGGTTGAGGGGTTGTTTGTCGGGGTTCGCTTCAGATCTGTCGAACGTAGTCGGGCACCGGATGCAAATCGCAATTGCGGCCTGCTTTGGCGACTTGCCCCGGCACGTCGTGGCCGAGCAATGCAGGCAAGCCGCGCGACAGCGCGAGCAGCTTCGGCAGGTCGATCCCGGTCGGGATGCCCATTTCGTCGCACAGGTTCACGAGGTCTTCGGTGCAGATGTTGCCCGACGCACCCGGCGCGAACGGGCAGCCGCCGAGGCCGCCGAGCGCCGCATCGAAGCGGCGCGCGCCGGCTTCATACGCGGCGAGCACGTTGGCGATACCGAGGCCGCGCGTGTTATGAAAGTGCAGCGTGAGCGCCGTGGCCGGCAGCGTTTCGAGCACGCGCGCGACGAGCCGCGCGACCTGGCGCGGATTCGCCATGCCGGTCGTATCGGCGAGCGTGATGCCCTCGATGCCCATCTCGCGATATGCGTCGACGATGCCGATCACCCGGTCTTCGTCGATGCGCCCTTCGAACGGACAGCCGAACGCGGTCGCCACGGTCGCATTGAGCCGCACGCCCGCGGCCAGCGCTCGACGCACGATGTCGTCGAACGCCGCGAGCGACGACTCGCAGCTCATGCGCATGTTCGCGCGGTTATGCGTCTGACTCGCGGACATGACGAGGTTCAGTTCGTCGGCGCGCGCGGACAACGCGCGCTCGGCGCCTTTCAGGTTCGGCACCAGCGCGACATAGATCACGCCGGGTTGCCGCTCGATCCGCTGGAACACCGCCTCGCCGTCGCGCAACGCTGGAATCGCATTCGGCGACACGAACGAGCCCGCTTCGATGCGCGTGAATCCGCAGGTGGATAGCCCGTTGATCAGCGCGATCTTGTCGGCGGTTTCAACCCAGGCGGGTTCGATCTGCAGGCCATCGCGCGGGGCGACTTCCTGCACGATCAGCTGGTCGAATGACGCGGCCTCGCGCGTGGAAAAGATCGAAGAATTCATTGCACCGCTCCCTCGCGACGGAGACGCTCGATGTCTTCGCTCGCGAATCCAACTTCGCTGAGCACGCTGCCGGTGTGCTCGCCGAGCGTCGGCCCTTGCCAGCGCACTTCGCCCGGCGTGTCCGACAGCTTCGGCACGATGCCCGGCATCTTCACCGACGCGCCGCCCGGCAATTGCGCCTGCAGCAACATGTCGCGCGCCTGGTAGTGCGGATCGGCGACGATGTCGGCCACCGAATAGATGCGGCCCGCCGGCACTTCGGCGCGTTCGAGCGCGGCCAGCACGTCTTCGGTCGCGTGATGCAAGGTCCACTCGGCGATCGCCTGATCGAGCAGCGCGACCTGCTTCACGCGGCCGTCGTTGTGCGCGAGCGCGGGATCGTCGGCGAGATCGGGGCGGCCGATCAAATGCATCAGGCGCTTGAAGATCGGATCGCTGTTGCCGGCGATCACGACATAGCCGTCGTCCTCGGTGCGATAGGTGTTCGAAGGGGCGATGCCCGGCAGCGCGCCGCCGCTGCGCTCTCGCACATGGCCGAGCAGGTCGTATTCGGGCACGAGGCTTTCCATCAGATTGAAGACGCTCTCGACGAGCGACACATCGACCACCTGCCCTTCGCCCTGGCCGGTCTTCACGCGCAGCAGCGACATCAGCGCGCCGATCACGCCGTGCAGCGACGCGAGCGAATCGCCGAGACTCACGCCGACGCGCGCCGGTGCGCCGTCGACTTCACCGGTCGTGTAACGGATGCCGCCCATCGCCTCGCCGATCGCACCGAAGCCCGGCCGGTCACGATACGGGCCGGACTGACCGTAGCCGGAAATGCGCACCATCGTCAGTTTCGGGTTCAGCGCGTGCAGCACGTCCCAGCCGAGGCCGAGCTTTTCGAGCGCACCGGGACGCAGATTTTCGATGATGACGTCGGCATCGGCGGCGAGGCGCTTGACGACCTCGACGCCATCGGCCGATTTCAGATTCACGCAGACGGACTTCTTGTTGCGCGACTGCAGATACCACCACAGCGACGTGCCTTCATGCAGCTTGCGCCATTTGCGAAGGGGATCGCCAGTTTCGGGCGCTTCGATCTTGATCACGTCGGCGCCGAATTCGGCCATCAGTCGCGCGGCGAACGGCGCGGCAATGAGCGTGCCGATCTCGACGACACGAATACCCTGCAGTGGTCCACCCATGTTGCTGTCTCCGAACTCGTTTCGTATTGGGAGACAGCTTAGAAGCGGCGTGGTGGCGGCGTCCAACCGCAATTCGCCAACGACCGTTCGCGAACGGCGAACGCTCAGCGGCGGCTGCGCGACCGGCGCGGTGGTTCGGTGGTGATGGGTGCGGGTTCGGGTTGAGCGTCCGCTGCCGTTTCGCGCGCTTCGACCGTGCGCAGATGATCGAACAGCAGCCGGCTCACCGGCGACAATGCATCGACGTCGCGCACGACGAGCACGAGGCTGCGCTCGGCCCAGTCGTCGTCGAGCGGCATGCCGACGAGACCGAGCGGGCGGCCCATCAGCTGATACACCTTTTGCGGCAGCACGCCGACGCCCATGCCCGCCTGCACCATCCGGCAAACCGCATCGAAGCCCGGCACGTGGATGCGCAACCGCAGCGGCTTGCCGGCCTGGCGCGCCGCGAGGTGCGTGCGCGCGTTGATCGAACTCGCCGAATGCAGGCCGACGTGATCGCCATCGAGCGTTTCGGTGAACGCGATGCTCGTGCGTGCCGCGAGCGGATGATCGTCGCGCATCACGATCACGAGCGAATCGCGCCGGTAGTGCTCGACGTGCAGTTCGCGCGTGTCGGCGTCGCCGGAACAGATGCCGAGACCGGCGAGGCTTTCGTCGATGGCCTTGACGACGCCGCCACTCGGCCGCTCTTCGAGATCGACCTTCACGCGTTCGTGCAGCGACTGGAACGCGCGCAGATCTTCGGGCAGAAATTCGACGATCGCCGACAGGTTCGCCATCGTCCGCACATAGCCGAGCACGCCGCTAGCATGGCCGGCCAGTTCGATGCCGATGCTCTCGATGTCGCGCAGCACCCGGCGCGCGTGATGCAGAAGTGTTTCGCCCGCCGGCGTCAGCGTCATGCCGCGCGCGTTGCGCTGAAATAGCGACGCGCCGACCGCCTGTTCGAGTTCGACCAGCCGCTTGCTGGCGGCGGACACCGCGATCGCCTCGCGCTCGGCCGCACGCGTGAGCGTGCCCTCTTCGAACACGGCGAGAAAGAGCTGCAGCGTGGTGAGATCGAGCTTGCGCAGAAGGTTTTTGATGGCCATGGGGCGGCGGCGCAGAAGTGCGATGCGCCTATTTTGACGCCAGTTGCGCAAATCGTGGGGCCGCGCCCGCTCAGTTGGCCAATCGGTCGCTCACGACTTCCACCCCGAGCCCAGAATCATCGTGCAGAAGTTCTCGCGATGATAATGCGGGTCTTTCAGCGCGAGCACGTCGGCCTTCACGTTGCCGAACGTCGTGTGCGGCTTGTGGATCGTGCCGTGCGCGAACGCATCGATGATGCCTTCCTTGAAGTGCGCGTCGAACGGCATGACGCTGATGGCGGACTCGACCTTCGAGCAGGCGCGCGAACCGTTCGATCTCGCGCTCGTCGCTGGCGGTCCCGCTCTGCCACACAAGGAAGTGCCCGACGCGCGCCTGCTCGACTGGCTCGCTAACGTCGCGACACGTTGCGGCCGCTACGGATCGATCTGCACCGGCGCATTCGCGCTCGGTCACGCGGGCCTGCTCGATGGGCGGCATGTGACCACGCACTGGCAGCACGCGGCGCAACTCGCCGCGCAGTTTCCGCGCGCGCGGGTCGACTTCGTCGAACGCGCGCGCGTGAGATGCCGCGCGCAAGCTGCTCGAAAGCAGCGCCGCGGCGCTGAAGACGATCGCCTACGATTGCGGCTTCGGCACCGCCGACCGCATGCGCATCGTGTTTGCGAAGCGGCTTGGCGTGACGCCGATGCAGTATCGCGAGCGCTTTCGGTCGGCCTGAATACGGCGTGAGAAAATCGACCATTCTGCAAGACAACGATCACAAGGAACGACATGACCTCATCTTCTCCGATCCGCGCGATCGTCACCGGCCATACGCGCGGCCTGGGCGCGGCGCTCGCCGAACAACTGCTCGCGCGCAACGTCACGGTGCTCGGTCTGTCGCGCTCGCGCAATGCGGCGCTAAAGGCGCGCTTTGCCGCGCAGCTCGAAGAGATCGAGCTGCCCCTCGCCGAGCCCGCACGCGTCGCTCAATGGATCGCCACCGACGCGCTGAGCAACTTCGTGCGCGGCGCGCAGACGGTGCTGCTGATCAACAATGCGGGCACGCTGGAACCGATCGGGCCCATCGAAGGTCAGGACGCAGCGAACGTCGCGGACGCGGTGAGCCTGAACGTCGCGACGCCGCTGATGCTCGCGAGCGCGCTCGCCGCCGCGGCCGTCGACGCAACCGACCGGCGCATCGTGCACATTTCGAGCGGCGCGGCGCGCAACGCGTATCCGGGCTGGAGCATCTACTGCGCGACCAAGGCCGCGCTCGATCATCACGCGCGCGCCGTCGCGCTCGATGCGACTTGCGCGCTGCGCATCTGCAGCCTCGCGCCGGGTGTGATCGATACGGACATGCAGGCGCAAATTCGCGGTAGCGGCGAAGAGCAATTCCCGATGCGCCAGCGCTTCGAAGACCTGAAGCGCAACGGCCAACTGTCGACGCCCGAGCAATCCGCGGAGCGATTGATCGACTACGCGCTTAGCGATGCTTTCGGGCAGACGCCGGTCGCGGACATTCGCGAGATCGCGAAACCGGCCTGAACGGGTGATCGCGGGCGAGTGCTGCCGCTCCCGAAAAGCCTCACCTTTGGCACGGAGTGGCGGTGAATCGGCGTCTGGTAGCGTCGTCAGTGCTCCCGAAAAGCCTCACCTTTGCGGTGAAATGAGGGCTCGAGGGGGCATTTCAGCCCGCGGCGTGGCTCTTACACACTGCTCCTGAAAATCCTCACCATTGATCGAACGCAGTCGGTTCGCGTCGCGGATGCGGGCCGCGTAAGCGGCAGATCGCGTGGACATTCAACGACTTACGTTACACAGCCGCCGAGCGGCCAACGCGATGGATGCAATGATTGGCGACTGCATGAGACGCGTTTTGAGTCCCGAATCTCCTCACCTATGGCTGATAGGCAAAATGCGTGCACTGCCGCCCGCCCCTTGCCGCACGGCTTATTTCGCTTCTGGCACGGCCGGTTAGTTGCAAAAGAGCCGCCGCCGCGCGACTCCCGAAACTTCTCACCTTTCGCGTGCCGCACCCGCCACGATCATTCGATCAGGCACAACCAGTAACCGACGTGAGCCCTCGCCGGCTTCCTGCGAGACGGCCTCACCGCATTGCGCTTCTGACCGGAACCATGCTTCTCAAGAAGCCATTCGCAACTTATCGCACCGTCGAGGCGACTCCCGAATACCCTCACCTTTAGTTTTGAAGTGCGCGTACAGGTGCGCATATTCTCACCTCGGCTGCTCCCGAATCTTCTCACCTATCGATATCGACGCCTACGCCGCAGAATATAATCGGAGCCGACGGTCGATTACTCGTCGCGAGGCGGCAGTGCGTAGCGTCGCCTCTCCCACGCTGGCAACACGCGGCTCGAACGGCAGTTCCTGGCAAACCGGCAAAGGAGGAAGAATGAAAACAAACGGCGCGAGAACAATCCTCGGCGCAATGGTCGCGATGGCCATCGCGACTTGCGCGACCTATGCGAACGCACAGACGCGCGAGATGCCGAACGATGCGTCGATGCAAAGCCAGCCGGCCCCAGCGGCTTCGAACCGGCACGCTAACCGGTCCGACAGCGCGATCGTCCGCGACGTCCGCCGCGCTTTCACGCGCACCACGAACCTCAATTCGGCGAACATCCGTGTCGAATCGCGCCATGCCATCGTCACGCTGAGCGGCACGGTTCCGCGGCAATCGCAAATCGAGCGAGCCGGCAACGCGGCGCGATCGGTTCGCGGCGTCAGAAGCGTGCATAACCGGCTGACGGTGCGACGGCGCGCCAATCAGTAAGCCTGTGTGGCGGCATCGGCCGGATGGATCGATGCCGCCTGTTCGACCTTCCCCCTCTATCGGCATCGATCCGCACGTCGTTCACAGTGCGCGGCGTTGCGCGCCGCACATTTTCTCCGCTCTGCTTGAGAAACAGGTTGACCTCGGCGGAAACCGAACCCTAGAATTCAAGAATCATCACCAATGGGGCTCACGCCTTGGACACCTGCAGTAGCCGACTTTCGAACAATTTCGCTGCCTGACCGGCAGGACGTCCGCGCTCTCTTCATCAGCCGCCGTCTTGCCAGAAGGCAGACGGTGCGCGCCACAGTCTTTTCCCGTGCACCTAACGTAACGTCGTCTCCGCATGACAGGAACGCCGCGTTCAAACGCGTCCCTGCGCTGATACGGCGTCGCATCGCGAGCCTCGTGCTTGCGGTCGCGTTTGCGCGCGCGTTGTCAGTCAAACGCAATGCGCGCGAACGCGTGGATAAACACGTGTGTAGCAACGTGCTTAGCGAACGTGCTTAGCGAACGTATCAATCGCTCATACACGCTAGCCGCCAACAAGGAGCCGCCATGCCTGGCAGTGACAGTTATCCCTTATGCCGCTTCCCTGTTCTATTAACTGAGGAAAGCGAGTAGACCTCCACCGCCGCGCCCGGACATACGCGGCCTCCGTGTCTGCTGGCTTTCCACCAGCGCGTCGAAACCGGCGCACGGAGATACCCAATGCAATTCGGCCTCCTTCTTTCGAAGTTCCCGCGCGTACAGGAATCGCGCGCGTTTTACGACGCTCTGCTCGTGCTGCACCCGCGCGAATTGCGTCCGTTCATCGCCTTCTGCCGTCGCGTAATGTCGCGCGTGGCATAGCGTTTCGCGACCCGACCTCCGACAACTACAACCAGGAGAGAACGACATGTCTACTCCGACGAACTTTTCCTCCGCGCGCAGCGCCGTGCTCGATTCGGCACACGTAGGCGATATCAAGGGCGCGCTCGGCACGATCGCTCACCATGACATCGCACCGCGCACCAGCTGGTGGGCGCGCGTGCGCACGCTGCTCGCGATCCTCGGCCCCGGTCTGATCGTGATGGTCGGCGACAACGACGCGGGCGCATTCGGCACCTACACGCAGGCCGGCCAGAACTACGGCACCACGTTGCTGTGGACCATGCTGTTGCTGGTGCCGGTGCTGTTCGTCAATCAGGAGATGGTGTTGCGGCTCGGCGCGGTCACGGGCGTGGGCCACGCGCGGCTTATTTTCGAGCGCTTCGGCAAGTTCTGGGGCGCGTTCAGCGTCGTCGATCTGTTCCTGCTGAACGCGCTGACCATCGTGACGGAATTCATCGGCATCACGTTCGTGCTCGACTTCTTCGGCGTCTCGAAGATCGCGGGCGTGTGCATCGCCGCGGCGCTGACGATGGCCGCCGTCAGCACCGGCGACTTCCGCCGCTTCGAGCGTTTCGCGGTCGCGCTGTGCGTGTTGAGCCTGCTGCTCGTGCCGGTGCTCGTATCGATTCATCCGCCGGTCGGCCAGATCGCGCGCGACTTCTTCATTCCGAACTGGCCCGCGCATTCGAAGCTGTCCGACGTGATGCTGCTCGTGATCGGCATCGTCGGTACGACGGTCGCTCCTTGGCAGCTGTTCTTCCAGCAGAGCTATGTGGTCGACAAGCGCATCACGCCGCGCTTCATGAACTACGAAAAAGCCGACCTGTGGATCGGCATCGTGTTCGTGCTGATCGGCGCAGTCGCGATGATCTCGTTCAGCGCGGCGCTGTTCGACGGCCGGCCCGGCTTCGGCAACTTCACGGACGCGGGCGGTGTGATCGCCGGTCTGGAGAGATACGCGGGACGGACCTCGGCGGTGCTGTTCGCGATCGCGCTGTTCGACGCGTGCGTGATCGGCGCGGCAGCCGTGTCGCTATCAACCGCCTATGCGATCGGCGACGTGTTCAAGATCCGTCATTCGCTGCACCGTAGCGTGTCGGACGCGAAGGGCTTCTACGTCGTGTACTTCGCGATCGTCGCGGCCGCCGCGGTATTGGTGCTGATTCCGGGCAGCCCGCTCGGTCTGCTGACCGAAGCGGTGCAAACGCTCGCCGGCGTGCTGCTGCCGAGCGCGACCGTGTTCCTGCTGCTGCTGTGCAACGACCGCGCGGTGCTCGGTCCGTGGGCCAACTCGAAGAAGCTCAATCTGTTTACCGGCTCAGTGATCTGGGTGCTCGTGATGCTGTCGATCATCCTGACCGCGTCGGTGATCTATCCGGACATCGCGGCGGAAACGATCATCGAAGTACTGGCGGGTGGCACGTTGCTCGCGGTCGTCGGGTATGCGGCGAGCATTGGGCTTCGCAAACTGCGCGGCGAATCCGCCGCAGCCGAGCCGGCTTCGGTCTATACGAAAGAAGCGCGCAACACATGGCGCATGCCGCCGCTCGACGAACTGCCGCCGCCGCGTCTGACGCTCGCCAAACGCGTATGGATGGGCGTGCTGCGCGGCTATCTGCTGCTCGCGATCGCGCTCGTGATCGTCAAGGTCGTGCAGATGGCGCTGCTGAAGTAGTGCGAAAGGTGAGGAGTTCCAGGAGGTCCGGGCAATGGTGAGGTTTTACGGGAGCCACGTCCGGAACGACAACGCAAGCGCTGCCGGAGCCCGAGCCGGCCGGCAGCGCTTCAAACAATTCATTGAACTCATTGCCCCTTCCACGCGCGCGGCACCCGGTGAAAATTCCGGACGAAGTAAATCAGACTGTCGCCATCGGCGCGCACACGAATCTGCGTGGTCTGCACGAACATGACCGAGTGCGGGCCGACTTCCTTCGCTTCGACGATCTTCCCCTGCAAGCTCGCTAGTGCGCCGCGCAGCACCGGCACATCGTTTCGCCCTGATCCCATACGGGCAGCTTGAAGCGATCCTCCATCGAAAGACCGGTCATGCCCGCAAAATGTGCCCGGCGTGCCCGGAATCAAGTCCGGACGACATGGCTGCACGATATGAGCGGCGATAAACGCTACGGTGAGGATTTACGGGAGCGGCTGGCGGGATATGCGACGGCTCGCGCCGTGTGCGTCGGAATGGCGATGGAGAGGAGACGCGTCGAAGAGCGCAAAACGTGCTTCGCTGGCTTCAGCATTGTGGTGAATAACGGCGTTTCGGAGCAGCCAGCGCGGAGCGTGTCGGTGTTCAGTGCGAGAAAGGTACGCTGGAATGCAGGGCTAAAAGTCGAACCGAGCCTGCTAAGGTGAGATCTTCCAGGGGTGGTGAGGATTTCCAGGAGTCAGGAGGACGACACGGGTTCGCAAAGGTGAGGAATTCCAGGAGATCAACCCCGCATTCGAGGCTTCATGCTCGCGGCAATTGCTCGGTCCGGGTGAAGCGGGAGCCTTTTGCTCCCGAAAAACCTCACCTTAGGGCCATCGCCCTCATTGCTTCCGGCTCCTATCGCAGCACAAAAAAGATGCGACCTGTCCGTGGTGACAGCGGCTGGCCATTCCCAGACCGACCTTTCCGAACTGCGTGAAATCATGCAGGGAAGCTGCGCTCGGCCGCCGGGTGGCTGTACACCGGGAAGTCAGGCGTCATCCAACCATGTGATGATGCCCCGCATTTATTGCTGTCTCATTCGTGAGTTCTTTTTCCGTCTTCCCACGCTCGACCCTGAGGATTGCCGGTAGCAACACGCTGTTCTTCGCCGCCGTCACTTCAGCGAGAATCGATATCGATGTGTGCGATTGGGTGCCAGCGCTCCAACCGCGCAGCGCCCCGTAAGACAGAGCGAGCAGATTTTCGTAGTGTGAGACGGAAGGTCGCAACTTCGTTGTCCGATTTAGGTGATTTCCCAAAAGTCGCAACTTTTTTGACAACGCACAACTCCGTCAGAACTTCACCTTCACCTGAAAACCAATCGTAAAGGGCAGATTATCCGAAGGGATCGGCGGAATTACGATGAAGTTCGCGCCGACGCGCTTGTATTCGAGCATTACGATCGGCGCGACCACCGGGCCGATCGTATGATTGCTGCCGAGACCCCAGTTGCCGTAGTTATAGCCGGAGATGATCCCGCCGATCGCCGCGATCCGCACGATGCCCCAATGCGCGAACTCGGGCGCCCACACGGCGCCGCCATAGTAGGACGGCCGACGCAGCGAGTTGCGAAAGCCGCCGGCCGTTAGCGCCCACTGGTTGTTCAGCCAGCATTCGACGCCCAGCCCGGGGTTGAATTGCTCGAAGTGCGTATCGGGATCGGGATTGATGTGATACGAGCCGAGCATCGCGTCGACCCATACACCGCCGTCACACCAGCTCGCGTGTGCCGTGGAGACCGCCGCGAAGCTTGCGAAAAGCGCCACCGCGGCGCGCCGGATATTCTTGTTCATCTGCCTGAAGTGCATTTCTTCTCCGTCACCGGTCGAGCGCCGGTGTCATCGTGTTCTGGCGATCCGCGTGCCGCCCGACGCGCACTGTACCTGAAGCCGCGCGCTCGATGTTGAGGACTCGCTCGGCCCGGCCGGGCATGCGACGTGCCCCGCAGCCGGAACCGCCAGGATAAAGGAGAACCGATGGCGTCCTGATGAACACGCGGTGAAGAAGTTCGCGGCGCGCAGCGGGCGCGCCGTCGATGATGAACGTGGCAGGAACGTCTACAGACCGAGATCGGACAGGTTCGGGTGATCGTCGGGCCGCCGGCCGAGCGGCCAGCGATACAAGCGGTCGGCTTCGCGGATCGGCAGGTCATTGATGCTTGCGTGGCGACGCGCCATCAGACCGTGCTCGTTGAACTCCCAGTTCTCGTTGCCGTACGAGCGGAACCAGTTGTTCGAATCGTCGTGCCATTCGTACGCGAAGCGCACCGCGATGCGGTTGTCGGTGAACGACCACAGCTCCTTGATCAGCCGATAGTCGAGCTCCTTCGCCCACTTGCGACGCAGAAATCCGACGATCTCCGCGCGGCCATGCACGAATTCGGCGCGGTTGCGCCACATGCTATCCGTCGTGTATGCGAGCGAGACGCGCTCGGGTTCGCGCGTGTTCCACGCGTCTTCCGCGGCGCGCACTTTCTGGATCGCGGTGTCGCGCGTGAACGGCGGCAGCGGCGGGCGGGTTTCGATCGTATCGGCCATGATGGTTCCTCAGTCAGGTCGTGCGGTGCGCCGGGATGGCGGCCGTTTGATGGCAGCGGGTTTCGCTGCCGCGTCGAGCAAGGTCTTGCCGACCGCCTGCGCGTCGAGCGCCGCAGCGGCTTCGCCGCTGACGAGCGCGACCGCGATCGCGCCGTCGAGCAGCACGAGCCATTGCCGCGCGAGCGGCGCCGCGCGACGCGCATCGATTTGCGCTTGCGCCGCGAACGCGTCGCATTCGGCGCGCACGAAATCGAGCAGACGTGCCTTGTGTTTGCGCGCGACGACGCGGATCGGATCGTCGGCCGATTCGATTTCGCCGGCCGCGTTCAGAAACGCGCAGCCATGAAAATCAGCCGATGCGAACCACTCGCGCAGCACGCCGAACATGCCGAGCAGGCGTTTGCGCGGATTCTTACCGTACCGTTGCGTGCTGGCGATAAACCAGTTCATCCAGCGCTCGTCGCGCCGTTCGAGCGCGGCCGCGATCAGCGCGTCTTTCGATTCGAAATGCGTGTAGAAGCTTTTGCGCGCGGTGCCGGACTGCCGCACGATCGCATCGACGCCGGTTGCGTGGATGCCGCCGGCGTAGATGAGCGCCTCCGCGGCATCGAGCAGGCGTTCGCGCGCGGTGCCGGGCTGGGCCGCGTCGTTTTGGGCAGTCGGATTCGTATCGTGTGTCATCGACAAAAAGGTAGAACGATCATTCTCCTTCGTCAAGTTTTTCTTCGAGCTTCCGCGCGATGGGTACGCTTGCTGCTATCTTGATGGAGATCGCTTGACCACCGCTCAACCGGAATCGCTCCGATGAAACCATCCCCCGTTCGCACCGCATGGCTACGCGCGCTGCTCGGCGCAACGCTACTGGGCGCGATGGCCTGCACGCCGATCCAGGTGCTCACGCATTCGGTCAGTCAGAACGAGGCGCGCGTGCCGCCCGGACGCTACGACATCGATCAGGACCATACGAGCATCACGTTCGATATCGATCACTTCAAATACACGCGCTTTACGATGCGTTTCAATCGCAAACAGGGAGAACTCGACTGGAACGACGGCGGCCTCGACCACAGTACGGCGTCGGTCGCGATCGACGCCGCGAGCATCGACACGAACGTGCCGCTGCTCGACAAGATGGTGAAAAGCGACAGCATGCTCGATGTCGCGCGTTATCCGCAGATCCGCTTCGCGAGCACGCGTTTCGAGCGCACCGGCGAAGCGCGCGGCACGCTGAGCGGCGACCTGACGATCCGCGGCGTCACGCAGCCGGTCACGCTCGACGTCACGTTCAACGGCTTCGCGCCCGATCCGCTGACGAAGAAAGACACGCTCGGCTTTTCCGCCGACGGTCATTTCAGCCGCGCGAAGTTCGGTCTGACGACCTGGTATCCGGCCGTCGGCGACGATATTCACGTGCGCATCCAGGCCGAATTCGTGAAAACGCCCGCAGGCGCGTGAGCGCGCTGCGGGCGTTGGCGTTCAGACAGTGAGATGCCGACTCAGGCAGCGGTCCAATCGAGAATCACCTTGCCGCTTTCGCCGGAAAGCATCGTCGCGAAGGCTTCCTGATAGTCGTCGACCTTGAAATGGTGCGTGAGGATCGGCGACAGATCGAGGCCGCTTTGCAGCATCGCGACCATCTTGTACCAGGTCTCGAACATCTCGCGCCCATAAATGCCCTTGATTTCGAGGCCTTTGAAGATCACCTGAGTCCAGTCGATCGCGGTTTGCGCGGGCGGAATGCCGAGCAGCGCAATCTTGCCGCCGTGGTTCATCGCTTGGAGCATGTCCGTAAACGCGCTCGGCACGCCCGACATTTCGAGGCCGACGTCGAAGCCCTCGGCCATGTGCAGATCGTGCATCACGTCGCGCAACGATTCGCGCGACACGTTCACCGCGCGCGTCGCGCCCATCTTGCGCGCGAGGTCGAGGCGATAGTCGTTGACGTCAGTGATCACGACGTTGCGCGCGCCGACGTGCTTCGCGATGGCGACCGCCATGATGCCGATCGGCCCCGCGCCGGTAATCAGCACGTCCTCGCCGACGAGGTTGAACGACAGCGCCGTATGCGTCGCGTTGCCGAACGGATCGAAGATCGCGGCCAGATCGTCGGAGATTTCGGGCGGAATCTTGAACGCGTTGAAGGCCGGAATCACCAGGTATTCGGCGAACGCGCCCTCGCGATTCACGCCGACGCCGATCGTGTTACGGCACAAATGACGGCGGCCCGCCCGACAGTTGCGGCAGAAACCGCAGGTGATGTGTCCTTCGCCCGACACGCGATCGCCGATCGCAAAGCCGCGCACTTCCTGCCCCATCTCGACGATTTCGCCGACGTATTCATGGCCGACGTGCATCGGCACCGGAATCGTCTTTTGCGCCCAGTCGTCCCACTTCCAGATATGAATGTCGGTGCCGCAAATCGCGGTGCGCGTGATGCGGATCATCACGTCGTTGTGCCCGACTTCGGGCTTCTTCACGTCGGTCAGCGTGAGGCCCGGCCCCCGTTCGAGTTTTGCCAATGCTTTCATCTGCTTCTCCGTTCCAATCACGCGGCGACTAGGCCTGGATCACGCCAAGCTCGCGGCCGACGCGCGCGAACGCGTCGACGGCGCGATCGATCTGCTCCGGCGTATGCGCGGCGCTCATCTGCGTGCGGATGCGCGCGCGGCCACGCGGCACCACCGGAAACGAAAAACCGATCACGTAGACGCCTTGCTTGAGCAGCGCATCGGCCATTTTTCCGGCGAGTTGCGCGTCGCCGAGCATCACCGGAATGATCGGATGTTCGCCCGGCACGAGCGTGAAGCCGAGCGCGCTCATCGCGCGGCGGAAATGTGCGCCGTTTTCGCGCACCCGTGCGCGCAATTGCGCGCCTTCATCACTGGCGAGCAATTCGAGTACCTTGAGCGATGCCGCCGCGATGCTCGGCGTCAGCGTGTTCGAAAACAGGTACGGGCGCGAGCGCTGCCGCAGCAGCTCGACGATCTCCTTGCGCGCCGCGACATAGCCGCCCGATGCGCCGCCGAGCGCCTTGCCGAGCGTGCCGGTAATGATGTCGATGCGCGCCAGCACCCCGCAATGCTCGGGCGTGCCGCGGCCGTGTTCGCCGATGAAGCCGACCGCGTGCGAATCGTCGACCATCACCAGCGCGCCGTACCGGTCGGCCAGGTCGCAGATGCCGGCCAGGTTAGCGATGATGCCGTCCATCGAGAACACGCCGTCGGTCGCGATCAGCTTGAAGCGCGCGCCAGCCGCATCGGCCTCCTGCAGACGCGCTTCGAGATCGGCGAGGTCGTTGTTCCTGTAGCGAAAGCGCTTCGCCTTCGACAGCCGCACGCCGTCGATGATGCTCGCGTGATTCAGCTCGTCGCTGATGATCGCGTCGTTTTCGTCGAGCAGCGTTTCGAACAGGCCGCCGTTCGCGTCGAAGCAGCTCGAATAGAGAATGCAGTCGTCGGTTTGCAGGAACGCGGCGAGCGCCGCCTCGAGTTGCTTGTGCACGGTTTGCGTGCCGCAGATGAAGCGCACCGACGCCATGCCGAAGCCGTCGTTATCGAGGCCCTGCTTGGCGGCTTCGATCAGCCGCGGGTCGTCGGCGAGACCAAGATAGTTGTTCGCGCAGAAATTCAGCACATCGCTGCCGTCGGCGAGACGCACGTCGGCCGACTGCGGGCTCGCGATCACGCGCTCGCTCTTGTAGAAGCCGTCGGCGCGGATCTGGTCGAGGGTGCCGCGCAGATGGGCAAGGTATTGGTCACGCATGAACGGGACTCCTGAGGGTGACGGCGCCCGCGTTCGCTTGGGCGCGGGAAGGGCGGCCTGTTATAGTCGGTTGTCAGCTTTATCGGATTTTTTCGTTTTTCCGAACTAAAATCCGATATATCGAACAACTCTAAACGATGGGTCAGGAAATGGCAAGTTCGGGTACACGCCGCGCCGCGGCCAGTGCGGCGCCCACCTCCGCTAGCGCGGCATTGCCGCCGAATGCGGCGATTGCGGCGCCGCCGCGCGTCGGCGAGCAGATTCAGCGGCTGCGCGCCGAGCGGCGCATGACGCTCGACGATCTGTCGCGAGCGGCCGGCGTGTCGAAATCGATGCTGTCGGAAATCGAGCGCGACAAGGCCAATCCGACGATCGCGGTTGCCTGGCGGCTGACCAATGCGCTCGGCGTGAGCCTCGATTCGTTGTTTGCGCCGCCGAAGTCGCCCGAGGCGATCGCCGTTTCGGGACCGCACGATATTCCTACGCTAAGCGGTCATGAGGCGAAATACCAGTTGCGGGTGTGGGGACCCATCGAGCTGGCCGGCAAGTTCGAGTGGTACGAGCTGACGCTGCAGCCTGGCGGGGCGCTGGTGTCGAACGCGCACGAGCCTGGCACGCGCGAGCATTTGACCGTGCTGCACGGTTCGATCGAAATCGAGGCGGCCGGCGCGACGAAGCGGCTCAAGGTCGCGGACACTGCGCGCTACGTCGCGGATGAACCGCACGCGATTCGCAACGTCGGCAAGAGCGAGGCGAAGGCGCTGCTAGTGGTGATTCACGGCTAGGCCGTTCGGCCAGGTTGCGCTTGATACTGTATGTTTGTACAGTATCAGGTGTCGATTGGAGCCGAGAATGAACAACCTGAAAACCGACCCTACCGATCAAACGCTCGCCGCGCTGCGCTACCAGACCGCCGCGCGCGATCTCGAACATATCGTGCGCAGCATCGCCGCGCGCTACATCGTCAAGCAGGTGCCGCTCACGTGGCGTCTGCTCCATGCCATCGAAGCCGAGGCGCTGGCCGATCTCGGTTTCGCCAGCCGGCACGACGCGCTGATGCTCGGGCTGTTCCAGCGCCCGTCCGATCTGCCTTATCCCGAAACCGATGACGGCGTGGATTTCGGCACGTCCAATGCATTGCCCGCCGTTTTTGCGTTTGCCGTCAATGCGTACGAGGAAGCCGCGCGCCGCGCGGCGCTGCCGCGGCCGGTCGATGCGCCTTTGAAGCGCGCCCGGGCGTGGGGCGGCTGATGGCGGCGCCATGTCAGAATGGCTCGGATTGTCATCGGTTCCTCGAAGTCGGCCGTGCTGCGGTGAGCGCCTACAATACGCGGACCGAACGGAGCAACTAACAGAAGGATGCCCATGTCACCTCCCCATCTGTCCGACCCCGTTCCCCGTCCCGCGCCCTCTACCGATCTGTTCGATCAGCAACGCGAAGACTGGCGTCGCGACCCGCAGGTCGCGTTCGATGCGTGGCTCGCGAAGCAGCATTTCCGTCGCTCTTCGGCGTTGGTCTATCAGGCGCAGTGGGGGCAGTTTCTCGATTGGCTCGGCGCGCGGCAACAAAGCCTCGCGACGGTCGACACGCCCGCGATCGCCGAATTCGTCGCCGGCCTCGAGATTCGCAAAACGCAACGGGTCCGCTATTTGCGGCTTATCGAGCGGGTGCTCGATCACGTGCGCGAGATCGAATCGGCGTCGACCAACCCGGCGCGTTTCATTGCTCAGGATGGGCAAGCCGCGTGGCGCAATGCTCGCGACAACGAGCCGACCGGGTTTCTCACGCATGCAGAACGCACTGCGTTGATCGCGCGATTGTTCGCGCCGTTGCCGGCGTTGTCGACCGCACAGCGCTGGAGAGAGCGACGCGATCGCGCGCTGATCGCCGTGTTTCTGGGTGCGGGACTCAAGACAGGCGAAGCGGGAGCGCTTACGGTTAGTTGCGTGAGAGAGGGCTCGCCGTGGGTCACGATCGAGTCGCCAAATCCGATGCTGACACGACGCACACGGCTCGCGCCGTTCGCAACGGCGATTCTCGACGCCTGGCTTGCCGAACGTCGGCTGACGGAATTGGCCGGCAACCTCGTATTTCCCGCGTCGCCTTCCGGCAGGCCGATGCACAAGGCCACGATGCTGCGCGCGGTGGATGCACTCGTCGACGCAGCGGGAATTGCCGCATCGCGCCAATCGCGCGCGAGTCCGCAGACCTTGCGCAACACGTTTGCGGCAGACCTTTTCGAAAGCGGAGTCGAGGCCGAACAGGTCGGTCAATGGCTCGGCTTCGTGCAGGCGGTGTCTGCGAACCGGCTGTATCGCGCGTGGCAAACTTGGATGGATCAGCAGGATTCGCCCGCGACAGAGGAGCCCGATCCGGCGGCGGCGCCGTTGGCCGAGCCCCGGCGTGACGGGCGTTTGACGAGGCAAACGGGAGCCGGCGAGCCCTGAAAAACCTCACCTTTACGCTCCCGAATTTCCTCACCTTTGACGTTTTTTCCGTTGGATTGGCCGTTTCTGGTTAACGGATCGTGTGCACGGAGCGGGACGACGGCGCGGTGGACGCATCGTTCGACAGAAACTGGTTCACCGCCGCGAGCCGCGATTCGCCGAGTCCGGAGGAGTGCTCGCATTCCGGGCACAACAATTCGAAACGGTGATCGACCTGCGACAGCTCCGGTTCACCTTCCTCGCATTTCGGGCATCGCGCGGGCAGCGTCACTTGGCCGTCGGCCGCGGTGCCGATCATGCTCAACTCTTTGCTCGTGAGCCGCCCCTCGGTGACCAGCGAGCAAAGCAGCACGGCGATGGCCGGATCGATGCCCTGCTGGCCACGCAGGGCGGCGACTTCTTTGGTCAGCGCATCGACTTCATCCGACTGCTCGCGCAGCTGCGCGTCGAGCCGGTCGGCGCGCGCCTTGGCGGCGGCAATCTGTTGAATGAACTCGAATTCCTTGCGGCTCGCGTCACGCACGCCGGACTGATACGTCGCGGCCATGCTGCGCAGCGAATCGAGTTCGACCAGCATCGGCTTGACCCGCCGCTCCGCTTCGGCGACCGCATCCTTGATCTGCTGCGCATAGTGCTCGGTGCTTTGCCGCAATTCGACGTGCAACGCATCGATCCGGTCGCGCAACGCCGCATTGGTGGCTTGTTCGTTTTCGAGCCGTTGCCGCAGCGCCTCGTTTTCCTGGTCGAGCCTGCGCGTGGTTGCCTGCATACCTTCGAGGTGAACGCTGCCGTGCGTAGTCGCGCTCGATAACTGAGCTTCGAGCGCGCGAACCCGCTCCCACGCGGCTTCGGCGCGCGCTTCGCTGCGCCTGATAGAGTCGTCGGCCGCATCCCGGCGAATTTCGGCGTCGCGTACGCGAAGTTCGGCGGCGCTGATCTGCGCGCGGATCTCTTCACGTTCGGCATCGAGCGACGCTTTGGCCTGCACGACCGCTTCTTCGAATAGCGCGCCCAGCAGTTCGCCGGCGCGATCTTCAAGTGCCTTCGGTATCGCGCCTGCTCCAACTTTGACCCGCGAAACGTTGCGGATGCGCTCCCAGAAATGATCGATGTCTTTCGGGATGTCACTCGCGCTGCCGGTTTGCGTGAGATCGCGCACGGCCGCCATCGATGGCCGGATGCCGAGATCGAAAAAGAGCCGTTTGCATGCATGCAGTGACAGATCCTGGCGGCGCACGCCCTGCGCACGCATCGATTCAAGCTCATTGCGAATGGCTTGCCGCTCCTGATCCAGATTCATGTTTACCTCGATGTGGCTCGAATTGGATGGATCATAACAATTTACGTAATGTTTGCTACCGATTTATCAGTGGCGAACGGATTGGCGTATCCGGACGGAGTTTTGCAGGCAAATCGCGATAGTAAACACGTCCGTGCCGTTTTCTATCGTGAAACAAAACGAAGAATAGCCAATAAGCCATTGTATTAAAAGCGCTTTGTTAGATTCTCCCGGGATCGCGCACTGTTTCACGACTGATCACCGGTGGCTGGGGGTTGTAAGACCCGTGTTTCACGGGACTCGCGGGGTTCAAGGCTTGAGAGTAATAAAAGTAAACACCTTTGAACCCTTGTTAAAAACGTTAACGCCTAGGCAAACCCTTGTCTGGCGGGGCGCTCAGCCCGGCAAGGTGAAGCTTTGCGGGAGACTTGGTGAGGGTCTGCGGGAAACTCGAGTGATGAGGTTCGGGGAACTCGGTGAGCAGGTCCGGGATGGTAAGTGAGCGGGTTCAGGAAACGCCGTATACATGGGGTTCGGGCAAAGGTGAGGTTTTGCGGGACTTCATGACCGCGAAGCGCCCGACAGCTCTCAAAGGTACCCATTCGGTTTGGGGGGCACCAAGGTGAGGGTTTTCGGGACGCTCGCGAGCGTGGTTTTTCGGGGCTTTTTTAGGGTGGTTAACCACTTTGGTGAGCGCTGGCGGGAGAGAACATGAAACGAAGGTGAGATTTTTCGGGACGCCGTGGCCAATTTTGCTTTCTTTTTGAGCATCCAGACCGCTGAGGTGAGGTTTTACGGGAGCGAAGATGAATTGTCACGCGTCGATGACCCAAAGACCGCCTGGCTGGAATCGCTCGCGATTGGAAAGGTGAGGGGATTCGGGGCGCCGGCTGATGAGGCGGATCCGCGAGCTGGTTTAGCCGGCGATTTCGCCAAAGGGGAGGCTTTTCGGGACACTCTGGCTTTGGTTTCAAGCGTTAAGGTGAGGAAATTCGGGATCGAAATGGAGGCTGCGGGCCGGAGATGCCCGCCTGATGGCAATTGGCGGGAGCAGGTATACCTGGTCTCTGATCGCAAAGGTGAGGCTTTTCGGGAGCTTCGTGGAAGGCGACGAAAAGTGCTGCGGTGCGAAAAAGCCGGCTTAGGGTGAGATTTTACGGGGACACCCCCGGTTCGAACATTCGGCGGAATCGGCTCAAGCTATTGAAATTATGGAGATTTTTCCTTTCCGACAGCAAATGGTGAGGGTTTTCAGGAGTTCTCAGGACGGGACGTTTGGACCTCCAGCAGCCTCAAAGGTGAGGCTTTTCAGGAGATCACATTTAGGAAATGCGGTACTGGCGCGGCACAAACGCGTGTCGTGTTGTCCCGTTCGGCGGTGCTGCGGTGAGAGTTTTCGGGAGCACCGGGAGTGGTGAGGATTTGCCTACGGCTAGTCTCCCCTTCTACGGCAGTTCGGTCGAAGCTCGAAGTCGCAAACGGTGGTTAACGGGAGCAGGTTTCTCGGCGGTGCCGGTCGAGTCGTCAGTAGAGGCGCCGCGCAGTCGAACGTTGCTCGCCCGCGTCGCGCCGAGGGTCCAATACCGCGCGTGAATTCCATTTATTGATGCGGAGTTTGCGTCGCGCGGCAGCACGCGAGAATCGACGAAACCATCGCGACGCCGCACGACGAAGTCCCACCGGCTCCAGACACCGTCCGTTTACACGACGTCCCGAAAAATCCGCGAAAATTTTTGAGGTGAGAAGATTCGGGATGAGGTGCTCCCCGTTCCGGTACGCAGCGAAACGGGCCGGATTCGCAAACGCCGCGACCGGCAAGGAGAGCCCGATCCTCGTGGCTCGCGGCCGAGGTGAGGGTTTTCGGGACTTGCTCGAGGTGAGGTGCGCTTCGTAAACTCGCTTCACCGGCAATGGTGAGATGGGCGCTATAGACGCGTATCACCACAGCCGGTATGCTCTCGCGAAATCCCCTCCCTCACCTCGACGCATGGCCACGAAGCGCGCGAAAAAGACCGATGTTGTCAGCCCGAGCTCGGCTGAGCTGCGCAAAGCCGTCGAGGCAATTGCGATCCAGCCCAAGAGCGGCAAGATCACGTTGCTCACGCGCAAGCTCTTTAACGTTCTGCTCGCCGTGGCCCAGCAAGCGGATGAATCGGGCGACACCTATCGGGCGCTGCTGTCCGACATCGTCGCTAATTCCGCGTTCGATTCCAATGACACCGCGCTCGTCAAGGAGCACCTGCGGCGCATGGTGTCGGTGCAGGTCGAGTGGAGCACCGGCACCTCGAGTCAGAAGCCCGGCCGCAAATGGGGTATTTCGACGCTGATCGCGGACGCGGAAATTCTCGAAGATCCGACCACGCGTCGCGTCTGGGTCGAGTTTTCGTTTGCGCCGAAAATCAAGAAGAAGCTGCTCGATCCGGTTCAGTATGCACGGCTGAGTCTGCAGTTCCAAAGCCAGCTGCGCAGCAGCGCGGGCCTCGCGCTCTACGAGATCTGCGTGCGCTACCTGACCAACCCGAGCCATCTGACGATGCGCGAGACCTGGGAATGGTGGCGGCCGATTCTGTCGGGCACGCCCGATACCGAAGCCGGCGACGAGGCGAAGCGCGAGTACAAGTATTTCAAGCGCGACTACCTGCGCCCGGCCATCGCCGAGGTCAACGCGGTCACGAACATTTTCGTCGAACTGATCGAGCATCGCGAGGGTCGGCGCGTCGCCGAAATCCAGTTCCGCGTGACCGAGCGCAAGCAGCCGATGCTCGCGCTCGACGAACATCCGAACGTGTTCGACAGCACGCTGGTCGACCGGATGGTGAAGATCGGCATTCCGCTGAAGGAAGCGCAGACGCTTTACGCGGACAGCGAAGAGAACCGGATCCGCGCCGCGTTGCAGATGACCGAGCAGCGGATGCGCAGCACGTCGCTGCCGCCGGTGCGTAGCGCGCCGGCGCTGTTCAAGGATGCGTTGAAGAAGGGCTATGCGCCGCCGGTCGAGGCGCTGCCGGCAGGTGGCGGCACCAGCAAGGCCATGGCATCGCCGGCCGACGATCTGAAGGCGCGTCTGCTCGGCGAATACTCGGCTTACCGTCGCAAGCAGGCCTACGAGTTGTACAACGAACAGGGGGAGTCGGAGCGCGATATCGCACGGCAATCGTTCGAGGAAGAAGAATTGCCGGGGCTCGGCACGCACATGCGCGACGACTGGCGGCGTCGCGGGCTCGATTCGAAGATCGTGGAAACGGCGTTCTTCGACTGGCTCGCACGCAGGACCTGGGGCGAACCCACCGACGGCGATCTGCTCGCCTTCACCCTTAACCAGTCGCGCGCGGCCTGATGGGTCGATAACGGCTTTTGAAAGACAAGGGGCGGTGCACGCGCACCGCCCCTGATGTCTTACTTCAGCATCTTTTCAATCTGCCGCAGGATGTCGTCACGCTTTTCACGTGTGAGGCCTTTCAGGCGCAACTCGAGTCGGTCGTCCCCATATGATTTCAGATCGCCGACGGACACACCACCAAGCTTGATTTCCAGACGTTGCGCATAGCGCTGCCGGCCCGCCGGTTTGGTGCTTTCCTGCGCGGTCGCGCGCCCTTTGACGATGTCGGCGACCTGGCGTGTGCTCAGATCGTCGGACAGGATCCGGTTGATCAGTCTCAGCGTCGCGTCCGCGCCGCGAGCCGTGTGATAGCGGCCGACCTGGTATGCCATGTTCGAGCCGAAGCGGTCAGGGCGCGCGACCATCTCCTGCATCACGGTTTCCGGCAGCTTGGCGATGGACAGCGCGACTGCGACCGTCGATTCGTCGAGCCCGAGATGTTCGGCCAGTTCCTTCTGGCTCTGGAAATGCCGCTCGTCGAGAAAGCGTCGCCACACGATCGCGTTGTCGAACACGGTCTGCGAGTCGCGCTGGACGTTGAGGTCGTAGCCGAGCTTGTAGCTTTGGATGCCGATTGGCAGATCGATGACGATCGCTTTCACCGACTCCTTGTTCGCTTCTTTCAGCGCGCGCACGCGTCGGCCGCCGTCACTGACGAAGTAGGTGCCAGGGTTGTCGTAGTCGGGAATGACGTGAATCGCCTGCTGCTGCCCCTGCTTCGCCAGATTGACGGCGAGCTCCGCAATCGACGACTTCACATAGAAGTACCGTGGATTGAACGGGCTTGGCTTGATGGTCTTGAGCGCCAGTTCGATGATCTGGCCGGGACGATAGCCGTGCTCGAGCCGCCACGCGCGGTAGGCCGCCGATTCGTTGTCCGGATCAGGGATCTCGGCGTCCTGCAGACGCGACGGCACGACGGCAGGAATCGGACGCCCGGCGATCGCGGAGTTTTTCGCGTCATTTTTAACCAGCCCGTCGATCGCATTCAGGCGGTCGAGTGCGGTGCGCTTTTCACTGCTAGTCGTGTCAGGGCGTGCTTGAAAGCCTTTGGCGAATTGGGACGGTTTCATTTAGGGTCCTTTATGCGCATAAATTCACGGGAGCAAGGCGGCGATCTCGTTGGCGCACGCCCGTACTTCGAGCGCGGCGAGCTTCGCGCCGCGGTCGTTCATCTGAAGCACCGTTTGCCCCAACGCCATTGCCTGCTTGTAGGCTTCGCGCGTGGGAATCTGGGTCTTGAGGAGAGGGAAGCCGAGTTCTTCGAGCGCGCGCTTCAGCTCGCGCGTCAGCATCCGTTTCTCTTCTGTCTTGTTGAGCAGGAACACGGCACGCAGGTCTTCGTTCATGACCTGCGCCTGCTGAACGAGCTTGACGAGGCCGATACTCGACCAGTAATCGGCGGGGGACGACGAAGTTGGGATCACCGCGACGCTCGCTGCAAGCAGGACGACGCCGGAGACTTTTTCGGTGATGGAGGGCGGGCAGTCGACGACGATGATGTCGTAGTCCGCCACGAACTTCTTGATCTCGCGATGGATCTGGCTGCCTGCTTCGGACAGGTTGACGACGGCGAATGGAATACCAATGTCGCCGTCGGAGGCAGCGCTGGCCCAGTGGATCAGAGTGTTTTGGCCATCCGCGTCGACGACGAGAACGCGTTTGCCTTTCTCGTGAAATGCAGCGCCGAGATGCATCGCGATGGTGCTCTTCCCGACCCCGCCCTTCTGCTGCGTTACCGCGATGATTTCTGCCGCCAAATTTCACCTCCTTTTTTAGACGCAAATGGATTTTACCTGGTTGAATTGCTATTTCAAATCATTTGAGTAAGGGAAATTCGGAAATAGGCCATTCGGCAAAGGGTTTATGCGCATAAAGAGGCATCAGCAGTGTGCCCCTTGTGGGGTGTCAGGGCAGGGATGGACTGAGGCTTAAGCGTTGCTGATCGCTATCTCCCGGAGGGGACGGGACGAGAGGAATGAGTGCTCGCGTGCTGCGAACACAGTCGTCGGCAACTAGTCGCGATTCGCGAGCTGATCTCGCGGAGAAAAGGAGTGCCCACATCTGAGCGACCCAAGGCAGGCCAGACTTTATGCGCATAAAGTTCGCGCGGCAATTGACCCGGTGGAGCATTCGCCATCGAGTCGTCCGAGGCGGCTCCTTCGCCGTCGCGGCAGCAAGCGGCAAACGTGGGGGCGGCGCTTCATCAGCGAGTGAATATAGGTTGTAGAGGGTATTGCGCCCGCGCAAGCGAATCGCAGGCTCGATGAGAACTGACGCTGCGAGCATTAAACGATACCGGCTCACCTCGGAAGGCAGCATCGGTTTATGCGCATAAACCGACCAACCTACCGATCATTCAAACCACGCGCATGCCGGGCAACCATCCCGCGCCACGCCATCAAGTCACCCGCTAAAATTCCCCGAACCTTCTAACCGTCACAGCAACCTTCAACGGCGCAAGCCCTCAACCCAGCCATGATCACCATCTACCACAACCCGCGCTGCTCCAAATCGCGCGCTGCCTGCGAACTCGTCGCGAACACCTACAACCCCGCAAACGAACCGACGGAAATCGTCGAATATCTGAAGAAGCCGCTGACCGTCGCGGAGCTCAAGAATCTCAATGCTCAACTTGGCTGTCCGGTCCGCGAAATGATCCGCGACACCGAGGCCGAATATAAAGAATTCAATCTCGCCGACCCGTCGCTGACGGACGCCCAGCTCTATGAAGCATTGGCGAAGCATCCGATTCTTTTGCAACGACCGATCGTCGTGAGAAACGGGCGTGGCGTCATCGGCCGCCCGCCCGAAAATGTCGCCGCGCTTTTCGACTGATCGCGCGACCGTCGAAGCCAACCGATGTGCGCAATGCGACCTCGAACCGCTGCGCTAGGTTTTGCCCGACAGCGCGGCATCCTTGGTCACGATCTTCGTCGGTATCAGGCGCAGTTCGGTGAACGTGTCCGCAATGCGTTGTTGTTCCGCAAGCACGTTCGCGTCGACGGGCTTATAGATATGCGCGTAATGGCGCAAGCCTGATTCGATCACGCTAGCGTCGAGCCCTTGAATCGGCGCGAGTTGTGCGGCGGCCTCGCTGTAATGGCCGCGCACCCACTCCCCTTCCTTGCCGACTTCATCGATCACGATCGCAAGAACGTCGCCGTTATGTTGCGCGAAGGGTCGCGCGCTCAGAAAGAACTGGTGGTGACTGACGATACCTTCCGCATCGGCAAGCAGTCGCGCGTTCGTCTGCCTTTTGGCGGCCTCGAGAAACGGATCCCAGATAGCCCACGCATCGACCGCACCGCGTTCGAAGGCCGCGCGTGCATCGGCAGGCGGCAAATACACGGGTTGGATCTCGCTGAACTTCACGCCGTTTTTTTGCAACGCGGCGACGAGAAACCAGTGCACATCCGAGCCCTTGTTCAGCGCAATCTTCTTTCCCTTCAGATCGGCCAAGCTTCTGATCGGCGCGTCCGGATGCACGAGGATGCCTTCGGCGTGCGGGGTCGGAATTTCATACGCGGTATAAACGAAATTGGCGCCCGCGGCTTGCGCGAACACGGGCGGCGCTTCGCCCACATAGCCGAAGTCGATCGCGCCGACGTTCAGCCCTTCCAGCAGCTGCGGCCCAGCCGGAAACTCGGTCCATTTGACCGTGATGCCGAGTGGCGCAAGGCGCTTTTCGAGCGTGCCGTTCGCCTTCAGCAATACCAGGGTGCTCGCGGCTTTCTGATATCCGATGCGAAGTTCTTTTGCATGTTCATCGGCGGCAAATGCGGTGGCGGAGAAGACCGGCAACGCGGCGGCGGCCAGCGTTGCGCCTACGCCGGCGAGAAACGTACGGCGCGTCAGCAGCGAATCACGGGACATGAGAATACTCGTCGAAAGAGAATTTAATGGGCACCAAGGCTGGTTCGATTGGCTCCGACGATAATTCGTCCGCCCGCCTGGACGAACCGATAAATTCGCATAAGCAAATCATTCGGCACTAGTGAAGCATTGCTTAACGCTGAAGGCCCGACCCACCCCCTCCCGCTGCAATCGACCGGCATTACAGCGGCGTCGGCCAGCGACTCGCGCGGCAAGTCACGTCCGCCGAACGCCCCCGACGCGATGATTTGCACCTACGAATGCAGGTTCTGTGAGGTCTGCCCGCTGACGAGGCTGCACAACGTGTGTCCGAATTGCGGCGGCAATTTCGCGCATCGCCCGATTCACAGCCGCGCGCAACTCGCGAAACATCCCGCGCGTGCCGATGCGCATACCGTCGGAATCGATGAAGCGTCGCATGCCCGCTTTTTCGAACGCTATTGCGACGCGCCGCCCGGTGAGCGCTGAACCGCGAAGTGGCAAAGCGGCAAGTCACTCCTCGCTGCTCACCGCTCCGTCAGCGCTCGCGACTCCGCTCGCCACATGCGCGGCGACCCGCAGCAGGCGGATCTGTTTGCGATAGTTCCGGCACCCGCTGCAGGTCGGCAGATGCAGGCGGATCGCGAGCCATTCGCCAGTCGACAGCGAGCGGTCGAGCGCGTCGGATAGCAGCCGCGTGATGTCCTTACACTTCCCCATTCGCGTCCTCGCTGGATAGGCCCTTTTCGCTCAGGCACGTGCGCAGCCGCAGCCGCGCGCGATAGATCAGCACGCTGCAATGATTCGCGTTGATCTGCAGTTCGGCACAGATCGCCGCGATGTCGAGGTCGAGAAACTCCCGCATCATGAACACGCGTCCGATGTGCTCGGGCAAATGCTCGAGGCACATTTCGAACAGCGTCCAGAACTGCTGCTGGCGCAGTGCGGTTTCGGGTGTCGGCCATGGACGCGGTTTGGTCTCGCGCGACCAGTGGCCGTTGTCCTTGAAAAGCTCGCGATCGAGTAACGCCTCGCCGTCGAGTTCGGCTTCGAGCGACGACAGATTGACCGTGCGCTGGCGCGCACGCAGCGTGTCGACGAGCTTGTGGCGCAAGATGCCGAATACCCAGGTCTTGTGCTCCGACTGCGCGGAAAAACGCGCTGCCTGAGTCCACGCGGCGGTCAGCGCTTCCTGCACGGCGTCCTCGGCGGCCGCGGCATCGCGCAATTGCAGACGGGCGAAGCGCACGAGGTCGCGCCGCAATTGCGCGAGATAGATGGGATCGTCGAGCGACGGGCCGCCTGGCTGCGTCACGGCGTGCTCCGTCGCTGTACTGTCGGCTGCGCGTGTTGCGCTGAAACGTCGTGATTCATGAGCGGATGGTCGTCCTCGCGCGATTTGCGGATGTGTGCGCCATTCTCCCCCACGTTCCTGCCCTAACGAATCGGTATTGAACATATATCCCTTGGCAATCGATGGCCCGAGGAGCTTGGTCGCGCGGCGCGGCGGCTTATGACACCGGAAATTAATTGTTGCAAGAAATGATATTTCGGCCTGCCCGCGAGAAGGCTTTTGAATCGCCGCATCGCTCTATCAACGCGTCGCGGTCGACCACCAGTTTCCGTGCGCTCAGGCAATAACGATTATTTCAATTTATAAAAAAATGTCTTTTCATCTTCGCTGTTTGTGGACGCGGACCCGCTCGCTATTCTTCACGCCATTGATCGCATGAGATCGCGCAACCATACGCAAAACGAGGACCGGACCATGAAACGCATTTTCTCCGCCCTGATCGCTTCGGCCGCACTGTTCGCAGCTGCTTCGGGCATCGCTCACGCCGACGCTCCGGCTTCGGCCTGCAACGGCCCGAAGTCGTACTGCAACGTATTTTTCGGCAACTGATCGGCACGTCGAGATACGCAGCAAGCAAGCAAAAGAAAGGGCGCCCGCAACGGCGCCCTTTTTGCGTTTAGGGCTCAGCCCTAACGGCTCGGTGCCTTCCCTCCCCCATCAAGTCCGGCGCCCGTTCGCCACACCTGTTTGCCTTGCTCCGACAGCTCACCACAGCTATGCGTGGCATCGGCTTCGACGCCGTCGACGGCCATCTTGCCGCCCGCCGGCTCCTGCGCGCGCTGCCGCGCTTTCTTGCGCGCGGCAACCGCTTCGTCGTGGGATTTTCCTGCGTAGTCGAGACTCATGATCTGGTCCTCCAGAAAATCGATGGTGTCCATTTGCCTCCGATCGCCCTGGCCCGAAGGCATGCTTGATTGACAAGGTAAAAGTTCAACTTATCCACAAGGTTATTCAGCGATTCTGTGGATAACTTTTCGAGTGGCGACGTTATCCACCGAAAGGTGCCGCAAGAACCCTTCCCGATCCGCTATCGCCTAGCCAAATCCGCCAGTGCCCAGGCGTTTCACGCGGCTTTTGCCTATCATGAACAGTCCTACTCTTTGCGCGTCGAGCGCACTAACTGAGGAAGCGAACATGGCCTATCACATTGCAGTGATCGTCGGCAGCCTGCGGCGGGATTCGTTCAATCGCCAATTGGCTCAGGCGGTGATTTCTCTCGCTCCAGCCGATTTCACCTTCGAATACATCGATATCGGCTCCCTGCCGCTGTACTCGCAGGACTACGACGCCGACTATCCGGAAGCCGGCAAGAAGCTCAAGGAGCGCGTGCAAGCCGCGGACGGTCTGCTGTTCGTGACGCCCGAATACAACCGCTCGATGCCGGGCGTGCTGAAAAACGCGCTCGAC
The DNA here is from genome assembly GCF_040948685.1 of Paraburkholderia sp. BR14374. Lineage (NCBI taxonomy): Bacteria > Pseudomonadati > Pseudomonadota > Betaproteobacteria > Burkholderiales > Burkholderiaceae > Paraburkholderia > Paraburkholderia sp. BR14374. The sequence goes on from NZ_JBFPKF010000003.1 coordinate 323,121, forward strand.
TGGGGCTCGCGGCCGTGGGGCACGAATTCGTGGGGCAACAAGCCCGGCGCGGTGATCGGCACCTCGGTTGGCGCCACCGGTACGGCGCTCGCGCAACAGCATCTGCGCAACGTGCTCGCCTATCTCGACGTCGCGACGATGGGGCAGCCCGAAGTATTCATCAAGCACGATCCGTCGGTGATCAACGAAAAAGGCGAAATCGTCAACGACGGCACGCGCAAGTTCCTGCAATCGTTCATGGACCGCTACGTCACATGGATCAAGCGGCATGGGGCGGTGGCGTAATCGAGACTTAGCGGCGCCGACCGCGCCGTGACCGTCCGCCGAAGCAACGAGGACACGGCGCGCGCCGCGCGAGGCGGCCGCGCCCGTTTCGCCCGCTGCATCACCTACACGTGGTGATGCCCGGTCACTCGCTCCCACCCATGACGCACCGCGAGCTTGAAGCGCTCCCACGTGCTCTCCGGCGACGTGGTTTCCCAATGGCGGCGAGCTTCGGGCTCGATTTCTTCCCACGGACGATCGCGAAAGCGCGCGTCGCGACCGATCTCCGCGCCGTAGCGATAGGCCGGCACGTAGTCTTCGTAGCGCGCGTTCGCGGCTGCGTACTGCTCGTCATAGTGCGTGCGGAAGTCTTCTTCGTACTCCAGATATTCGTTCGGCATCTGCGCTCCGGGACCGGTGCCCGGCTGTCCGCCTTCCGGGACGATGTCGGACGGCTGGGGCTGCATCACCGCGCCCGAACCCGGCACGGAGCCGGCGGCGATGGCGCTGCGTCCCACATCGCCGGTGAGAGGATCGGCGATGGGTTCGTTGACCGGATCGCTCATCGGCCGATCGCTGATCGGCGGCGGCGCGAACGGCTCGGCGGCCGCGCCGATGTCCGCCGGCGGCATGGCGGTCAGCGGATCGGGGCGCGGAGTCGCAGGAGGAGGCATGGTGTCGGGCGCGGTCGTCCCTGTTGCCGAAGTGGCGCCCGTAGCGCCGGCGATTCCGGTCGATTCGCCGACGCCCGCCGCACCCGTTGCGCCGCTGCTCGAACTCGCACCCGCCCCCGGTGTTGCCGTGGTGTCCCGCATGCGCGGCGTCGCGCCCGCCTCGGTCGTCACGCTCGAGGTACGCGGCGTACCCGGCATCACCGCGCCGATGCCCAGCTCATCGAGCACCGAGTGGTCGCGGTTGGGGGCGACCGGGGTGTCCGCTTCGGGTAGGCGGTCGCCGATATCGGTCGCGCCGAGCCGCACGAGCGTGTTGCGCGCCAGTTCCGCATGCGACTGGCTCGCGGCATGAACGCACACGAGCACCGCCCCACGCCGCATCGCCTCGGCATAACGGGCGGTGTCCGACGGACGCGGCCCGGTCGAGAACAGGCTGGCGAGAAAGCGCTCGATATTCGCGAGCACGCCCGCGTTGGCGACTTCGCTGGTGGCCGAGCCAACCGATGGTTCGGCGTTCGCCTGCAACTCGATCTTTTCGCGCGCAAAACCGGTTTGCACGAGCGTGTCGCGGGCGGTTTCGGCCTGCACGTAAGTGTCGAATAAACCAATCACGAGATGTTGCATGGTTGTCTCCCGACATGTTCTGCTGGAACGGGTGGCGCCCGAGGCGCCGTCCCCTTGCCGTCTTCGGGCATGCAACGATCATGCCCCCGCACCGACGCGCGGCGGCGCTGCGTGCCGTGCGCGCCCGCGATGCCCCCCGCGCTACGCATCACGCGGGCTCGCGACGAAAAAGGCGCGGCGTGCGAGCGCCGCGCTTTTTACAAGGTCTGGTAAATGACGCCGGGACGCGGACGTCAGGTATCGGCCGGATCCGTGGCGGTATCGGCGCTCGTCTGCACGGTGTTGTGCTGGATCGTTTCGAGCAGCTGTTCGAGCAGTCCGATATCGAATGGTTTGGACAGCACGCGCACGTTCACGTGCCGCGCGCGCTCGAGCTCTTCCGCGTAGCCGGTGACGAGAATGACCGGCAGCGGCGGGTCGAATCCGAGCACCGCTTCGGCCAGATCGATGCCGTTCATCTTGCCCGGCATGTGAATGTCCGACAGCACCAGATCGAACAGCGGCGGCTCGCCGGTGTCCGCGCGCTTCGCGCGGGCGTCGTCGAGCACGCGCAGCGCCGTGTCGGCGTTGAACACGCAGCTCACTTGGTGGCCCATCATCTGCAACAGCGCCTCGGTGCCGGCGGCGACTTCTTCGTTGTCCTCGACGAGCAGCACGCGCAGACCGTGCGGCGCGTCGCTTGCGGGCGCGAGCGCTTCGGCGGGTCCAGTCGTCTGCGGCTCGGTCGACGCGCGCGGCAGATAGAGCCGCACCGCGGTCCCCGCGCCGATCGCACTGTCGATTGCCGCGAGCCCGCCCGAGCCCTCGCAGAATGCAAAGACCTGCGGCAACCCGAGCCCTGTGCCCATGCCTTTGGACTTGGTCGTGTAAAGCGGCTCGAACGCGTGCGCAAGCACGTCGGGCGCCATGCCGGCGCCGGTGTCCTCGAGCGACAGCTGCACGAACTCGCCGGTCAGCGGAAAGCCGTCCTCGCGGCGGAACACGACGTTGCTCGCGCGCACGGTGAAGCGCCCGCCGTTGGCCATCGCGTCGCGCGCATTGACGGCGATGTTGATCAGCGCGAGCTCGAGCTCGGCAACATCCACACGCACCGGCCAGGTGTCGACGCCGCTATCGATCACGAGCGACACCTTCGCGCCGAGCGACGCCCGCAGCAGCTCGCGGCACGACGGCAGCCAGCGTTGGAGCGACAGCGTCTCGGTGCGCAGCGGCTGCTTGCGCGCGACGCCGAGCAGCTGCCGCGTCAGCGACTGGCCGCTCTTCAACGCGCGCTCCATCGCCGACAGTTCACGCTCCAGTCCGCCGACGCCGCGCCGTCGCACGATCTGCACGTTGGCCGACAGGATCATCAGCAGGTTGTTGAAGTCGTGCGCGACGCTGCCGACCAGCGTGCCGAGCGCTTCCATCTTGCGCGACTGGCGGTACGCGGATTCGATCGAGCGGCGCATCGATGCCTCGGCGTGCCAGCGCTGCCACGCTTCCTCTTCGGCGCCGAGGCGGCGCAGCGACAGCCAGATCACGCACCACAGCGCGATCGACGGCGTGAACATCGACAGGATCAGCACGCTCAGGTGCCTGTACCAGGCGGCCCAGATCGCCGACGTGCGATAGCCGCACAGCACGTAGACCGGATACGAGCCGACGTGCCGGAATGCGACGATCAGGTTGCCGTCGGCGAAGCTCGAGTGCATCCGCACGACGCCGGAGCGCTGCCCGTGCGAAACCGCTTCGGCGAACGGCGAATCCGGTGCGAGCGCGGTCGGCTCGCGGGGGCCGCGCGGGTAATGCGCGAGGACCGCGCCGTCGGTGCGCACGAGACTCATGATGATCGGCGTGTCGTCGCTGTTGCCGAGCAACTCGCGATAGAACGCATCGAAATAGCTGGGCCGCAGCGCGATCGACACCGTTCCCGCGAACGAACCGTTGAGTTGCTGGCGCGCGACGCCCATGTTGAACACCTGCTCGCCGCTGACGTGCCCTGTCATCACTTTCGACACGCGTTCGATCACGCTGCCGTCGCGAATGCCGATGAAATCGTCCCGCTGGCCGACCGAAATTTCCGGCGCCGGATACAGGCGGCTGCTCGCGAGCAGCGCGCCCTGTTCGCCGTAGATCGACACCGAAGCCACCTGCGGATAGCCGCCGCCCATCATGCGCAATTTGTCGTGAATCGTGTGTTCGCGCGCGCGGATGCCGTCGTCGTCGAGGCCCTCGGTCAGATCGACGATGCGCGAGTTGAGCGTCTCGTTCATGTCGAACACCTTCAATGCGTGTTCTTCGGCGACCCGCACCGTACGCAGCGCGAGCTCGGTCGCATCGGCCTCGCGCGAGCGCAGATCGCTGAATGCCATCGCCGCGACATAGACGAACGGCAGCACGATCGCCGCGACCAGCAGCGCGATCAGTGTGATGCGACGTACCTGGAAGTTCTGTTCCGGTACGGCGGGAAACGACGCGTCGTCCTGCTCGCGGGAAGGACGACCCGAAAGGCGGCCCGCTCGCACGGAGTCGACCTGGTCTGATGTCATTGTCGTTGACGCGAAAAGTCGTTCGAATGTGGCAGCCCCGTATCGGGCCATTGCCGGCACCATGCCGCCTTCAGAACAAGCATAGACGGAGCGCGGAAAAACTTGCCGCAAAGCGTCGGGGACGAGCGTCCACCGTACCGGCCGTTCTTTAAGAGCGGCTTTAAAACAGCGACGAATCGGGAAGCGCAAACGTACACAAAAGGATAAAGTTAAAAGATTGCCGGTCCTGACGATAGAACTATTTCTCAAATTAACCTAGTCTGGAAACAGATCGTTACCGTCGGCGATGTCGGCGAGTTGCTTTTGCGCGGCTTTGCTTCGACAATCCTCGCCACGATAAAAGGCCGTTGCCACCTCTGTGCGCCGGATCGTCGAGGTCCGCCAAAACGCGTCCTGCTGCATTAGCACCCCTCTCGCATAGGCAATTGCAATTCGACAGGCGCCACTGTACCTGGTCGCGCATCGGTCGGCATCACGTGAAGGTGTGCTGTCCTCCGCTGTCGGGACGAACAAAACGCAAACGACCAGGCGCGGAAAGCGCGCAGACGAACGAGCCGATTCCTTTATCCGCCCGCCTAAAAAACCGCCCGACCCGCCGTTGCCATGCTGCCCATTGTGATCGCCGACGATTCGCTGCTCGCCCGCAAGTTGCTCACGAAGGCACTGCCGCCCGACTGGGCTGTCGACGTGTCCTACGCGACGAACGGGCGCGAGGCGCTCGCGCTATATCGCGACGGCAAGGCCTCGGTGATGTTCCTCGATCTGACGATGCCGGACATGACCGGCTACCAGGTCCTCGAGGCGTTGCAGCACGAGGACCTCAATACCTTCGTGATCGTCGTTTCCGCCGACGTGCAGCCGCTCGCCCAGGAGCGCGTGCGCGAGCTCGGCGCGATCGCGTTCATCGCCAAGCCGGTGACGCCGGAGGCGGTCCTGCCCATCCTCAAGGAGTACGGCTTGTATGTCTGAGCCCGCCTTCACCGAAGACCAGCGCGACGCGCTACAGGAAATCGCCAACCTTGCGATGGGCCGGGCCGCGACGCGGCTCGCGGGACTGCTCGATTCGTTTATCGAGCTGTCGGTGCCGCGCGTGAAGATGGTCGCGGTGAGCGATGCGGCGCGCACGCTGCGCGAGATGACCCACATCGACGACACGGTCAGCGCGGTGCGTCAGGGCTTTCGCTCGGACATCAAGGGCGAGGTGCTGGTGATCTGTCGCAGCGACAGCATCGCGCAGCTCTGTTCGCTGGTCAGCGACCCGTACGCGCGTTCGAGCTACGAGGCGATCGGCGAGCGCGAACTGATGCTCGACGTCGCGAACCTGCTGTCGGGCGCGTGCGTGTCGTCGATACTCGACCAGCTCGGCCGCACGCCGGTGTTTTCCGCGCCGGGCGTGCTCGGCGACACGCTGACGCTCGACGAAGTGTTCCAGCCCGGCGTGCTGCAATGGCAGGTGGCGCTGCTCGTCGAAGTGAACTTCGCGCTCGAACATCAGAGTTTTCGCGCGCATCTCGTGATGCTGATGGCCGAAGACTCAATCCGTCACATGAACGAAGCGCTCGATGCGCTGCTGTCCAGTCTATGAATGTCCCAGTGGAATCGTTGAGCGACCTCGTGGTCGAGCGGGTCGGTTTTGGCATCTTCGTGCTCGATCGCGAGCTGAACGTGCTGATGTGGAATCGCTTCATGCAGGACCATAGCGGCCTGTCGGCGGAGCAGGTGGTCGGCCGCTCGATCTACCAGAACTTTCCGGAGCTGCCGCGCGTGTGGCTGTCGCGCAAGATCGAAAGCGTATTCCAGCTCGGCAGCTTCGCGTTCAGCTCGTGGGAGCAGCGCCCCTATCTGTTCAAGTTCGATCACGACCGGCCGATCACCGGCGGGGTCGACTTCATGCAGCAGGACTGCACGTTCATGCCGCTGATGCGCGGCCGCGAAGTGGTGGCCGTGTGCGTGACGATCTCCGACGTGACGCATGTGAGCATCGTGCAGCGCGAGCGCGAGGAGGCGGTTGCGAAGCTGCAGGAGTATGCGAATCGCGACGGGCTGACCGGCATCGCGAACCGGCGCTTTTTCGAAGCGCGGCTGCGCGACGAGTTCACGCGCTGGCAGCGCTACGGCGGTGACATGTCGATGCTGCTGTTCGATCTCGATCACTTCAAGCAGATCAACGACCAGTTCGGTCACGGCGTCGGCGATACGGTGCTGCGCGTGATGGCGCAGCGTGTCGCGGGTGTGTTGCGCGCGCAGGATACGTTCGGGCGCTTCGGCGGCGAGGAGTTCGCGCTGCTGCTGCCGTGCACGCCGCTCGACGACGCGATGCTGGTGGCGGAGAAGATCCGTCGCGTGATCGAGGAAACGCCGGTCGAGCTGATCGGCACCAGTGTGCCGGTCACCGCGAGCCTCGGCGGCGCGTCGGCGCGCGAGGGCGTACCCGCGTACGACGTGCTGATCAACGAGGCCGACGCGGCGCTCTACAGAGCAAAGCGCCAGGGCCGCAACTGCGCGGTCGCGTTCCGGCTCGCGGGGGCCTGATTCGCTGGCGAGGGCGGCGTGGTTCCAGCTCGCCGCGCCCGGCGGCCTTTCTTTGCGTCCCTCATTGGCCGCCAAATCTGCGGTCACCGGCAAAGATTGCTATACTTTTCGCCGTTTCCGGCCGCCCAGCCGGATGTTTCGCGCGTGTCCGCGCGCGCTGGCACATTGCCTTGCGGGTCGGCATAAAAACCTCTTTGAACGCCTTTCAGCGGGCGCCTCCAGCGGAGATCGTCTTGGCTGTTTCCAATCTCGTCGTGGACGATACTGAAATCGACGCGGCTGCCGCCACGTCCGGCAGCTCGTTTTATCTCGCGATGCGCATCTTGCCGGCGGCCCAGCGCGATGCGATGTACCAGGTCTACGCGTTCTGCCGCGCGGTCGACGACATCGCCGACAGCAGCCTGCCGCGAGCCGAGCGTGCGGCCGGGCTCGAGCAATGGCGCGCGGACATCGACGCGTGCTACGCCGGCCAGCCGCGGGCGTCGCTGCGCGCGCTGACGCGGCACATTCACACGTTTCATCTGCAACGCGAGGATTTTCACGCGATGATCGACGGCATGGCGATGGACGCCGCCGCCGACATCTGCGCGCCCGACGACGCCACGCTCGACCTGTATTGCGACCGCGTCGCGAGCGCGGCCGGCCGTCTGTCGGTGAGGATATTCGGGATGCGTGAGGAGCCGGGCCGGCTGCTCGCGCACCATCTGGGCCGCGCGCTGCAGCTCACCAACATCCTGCGCGATATCGACGAAGACGCCGACATCAACCGCTGCTATCTGCCGCGCGAGCTGCTCGCGCGCGAAGGCATCGCGGCCACGAACCCGCGGCAGATCGCCGAAGACCCGACGCTGCCGCGCGTTTGCGCGACGCTCGCCGAGCGCGCGAAGCAGCACTTCGCCGAATCCGATGCGATCATGGATCGCGAGCCGCGCGCTCAAGTGCGTGCGCCGCGCATCATGTCGGGCGTCTATCGCGTGCTGCTCGAGCGTACGCTGGAGCGCGGCTTCGACGTTCCGCGCACGAAGGTCAGCAAGCCGAAGCTGCGCCTGCTGTGGATCGTCGCGCGTTACGCGCTTTTCTGAGCTGATGCCGAAGCTCGTCCACGTGGTCGGCGCGGGCGTGGCCGGACTCGCCGCCGCTGTGCAGTTGCAGCGGCGCGGCGCGCGGGTCGTGCTGCACGAAGCGCAGTATTACGCGGGCGGCCGCTGCCGTTCGTACTACGACGCGAGGCTCGGTGCGACGCTCGACAGCGGCAATCACATCGTGCTGTCGGCCAATGCCGCGACGCTGAACTACGTGCGTGCGATCGGCGCCGCCGACGAACTGGTCGGCTCCGCGCAGCCCGAGTATCCGTTCGTCGATCTGGCCACGCGTTCGCGCTGGAGCGTGCGTCTGTCGCCGGGGCGTTTGCCGTGGTGGATTTTCGATGCGCATGCGCGCGTGCCGAACACGGTACCGACCGATTACCTGTCGCTCGTGCCGCTGCTGTTCGCGAAGCCGGGCCGCAGCGTCGCGCAGACGATGCGCTGTGACGGTCCGCTATGGGACCGGCTCCTGCGGCCGCTGCTGCATGTGCTGCTGAATCTGGAGCCGCGCGACGCGTCGGCCGAGCTGACCGGCGCGCTCGTGCGCGAAACGCTGCTCGCGGGCGGGCTCGCGTGCCGGCCGCTCGTTGCGCGTAATGGTCTTGGCAGTGCGTTCGTCGATCCGGCGCTGCGGCTCCTGCAGCACGGCGGCGCGACGATCCGGCTCGGTTCGCGTCTGCGCGACATCGCGCTCGCGGCCGACCCGGCGCGTGTGCAGGCGCTGCATTTCGCCGATGAGAGCATCACGCTCGGCGCGAACGAGGCGGTGATTCTCGCGCTGCCGCCTGAAGCCGCGGCGGCGCTGGTGCCGGGGCTGCGTGCGCCGACGCGTTTCGCGGCTGCGCTGGGCGTGCATTTCGCGGTCGAGCCGCCGTTCGGTCTGCCGCAGATCAGCGCGCTGCTGAACGGAACGGCCGAATGGCTGTTTGCGTTCGACGACCGCCTGTCGGTGACGCTCAACGGTGACGGACGGCTCTTCGACATGCCGCACGACGCGCTCGCGGCGACCGTCTGGGCCGAGGTCGCAGCGGCGGTGAAACTGCCGCTCGCGCCGCTACCGCGCTGGCAGGTCGTGATCGAACCGCGCGCGATGTTTGCCGCGCTGCCCGAGCAGGAGACGCTGCGACCGGGCACGCGCACTCGCTGGAACAATTTGCTGCTCGCAGGCGACTGGACGTCCACCGGCCTGCCCGCGATGCTCGAAGGTGCCATCCGCTCCGGCCAGAAGGCCGCGGATACGCTGCTGAATCAACAGATGGAACGCCGATGAACGACTTATCTCAAACCCAGCCGCTCGATGCGGTGCCGCCCGAAGCCGCCGATGCGGCGCCGAACCTGGCCGAAGCTGCCGTGGTTGCCAACGCGCCCGTCAGGGCGGACGCATTGGCAACCGCAACGCCGTCGGCCATGCAAACTGCCGGCGCGAGCCCGCTCGACGCGTCGATCACGCGCGCGACCGATGCGATCCTGGCCGCGCAGCAGCCGGACGGCCATTGGATCTACGAACTCGAAGCCGACGCGACGATTCCGGCCGAATACGTGCTGCTGGTGCACTACCTCGGCGAGACGCCGAACCTCGAACTCGAACAGAAGATCGCGCGCTATCTGCGCCGCATCCAGTTGCCGAATGGCGGCTGGCCGCTCTTCACCGATGGCGCGCTCGACATCAGCGCGAGCGTGAAGGCGTACTTCGCGCTGAAGATGATCGGCGACCCGGTCGACGCCGAGCACATGGTGCGCGCGCGCGACGCGATCCTCGCGCACGGCGGCGCGGAACACGCGAACGTGTTCACGCGAATTCTGCTCGCCCTCTTCGGCGTGGTGTCGTGGCGCGCGGTGCCGATGATGCCGGTCGAGATCATGCTGCTGCCGATGTGGTTCCCGTTCCATCTGTCGAAGGTGTCGTACTGGGCGCGCACGGTGATCGTGCCGCTGCTGGTGCTCAATGCGAAGCGGCCGCTCGCGCGCAACCCGCGCAAGGTGCGCATCGACGAGCTGTTCCGCGGCGCGCCCGTGAACACCGGCATGAACGAGCGCGCACCGCATCAGCACGCGGGCTGGTTCGGCTTTTTCCGCTGTGTCGATACGGTGTTGCGCGCGGTCGACGGCCTGTTGCCGAAGGCGAGCCGCGAACGCGCGATCCGCGCGGCTGTCGCGTTCGTCGACGAACGACTGAACGGCGAGGACGGCCTCGGCGCGATCTTCCCGGCGATGGCCAACTCGGTGATGATGTACGACGTGCTCGGCTATCCGGCCGATCATCCGAACCGCGCGATCGCTCGCAAGTCACTCGACAAGCTGCTCGTCATCAAGGACGACGAAGCGTATTGCCAGCCGTGTCTGTCGCCGGTGTGGGATACGTCGCTCGCCGCGCACGCTTTGCTCGAAACCGGCGAAGCGCGCGCCGAACAGGCGGCCGAACGCGGGCTCGCGTGGCTGCGTCCGCTACAGATTCTCGACGTGCGCGGCGACTGGATTTCGCGCCGCCCGAACGTGCGGCCGGGCGGCTGGGCGTTCCAGTACAACAACGCGCATTACCCGGACGTCGACGATACCGCGGTGGTCGTGATGGCGATGCATCGTTCGGCGGCGCTCACGAAGTCCGATGTCGATCGTGAAGCGATTGCCCGCGCGCGCGAATGGGTAGTCGGCATGCAAAGCAGCGAAGGCGGTTGGGGTGCATTCGAGCCGGAAAATACCCAGTACTACCTGAACAACATCCCGTTCTCGGACCACGCCGCGCTGCTCGATCCGCCGACCGCGGACGTGTCGGGCCGCTGTCTGTCGATGTTCGCGCAGATAGGAGAGTTGCCGCAAAACAGCGAGCCGGCGCAGCGCGCGTTCGACTACATGCTGCAGGAGCAGGAGTCGGACGGCAGCTGGTATGGCCGCTGGGGTCTGAACTACATCTACGGCACATGGACCGCGTTGTGCTCGCTGAACGCGGCGGGCATGTCGCACGACGACCCGCGCATGCGGCGCGCGGTGCAATGGCTCGTGTCGATCCAGAACGAGGACGGCGGTTGGGGCGAGGGCGGCGAGAGCTACAAGCTCGACTATCGCGGCTACGAGCGCGCGCCGAGCACCGCGTCGCAGACCGCCTGGGCGCTGCTCGGGCTGATGGCGGCGGGCGAGGTCGATCACGCCGCGGTGGCGCGCGGGATCGACTATCTGCAGCGTGAGCAGCGCGAGCATGGGCTGTGGGACGAAACGCGCTTTACCGCGACGGGCTTTCCGCGCGTGTTTTATCTGCGCTACCACGGCTATCGCAAGTTCTTCCCGCTGTGGGCGCTCGCGCGCTTCCGTCATCTGAAGCGCAATGGGCTCACGCGCGTCACGGTCGGGATGTGACGGATGTCCGTGTCGATGACGCCGTCCGTCGGAACGGGCGATAGCCGTTTGCCGGTGATCGTCGTGACGGGCATGGCGTTCGAGGCGCGCATCGCACGCGGCGACGGCAGCGAGTGCGTCGAGGTCGTGTACGCGGCACGGGCCGATCTGCTCGAGCGCGCGCTAAGCGCGGCGGTCGCTCGCGGCGCGGCGGGGATCGTCAGTTTCGGCACGGCGGGCGGACTCGCGCCGGATCTGGAACCGGGGACGCTGATCGTCGCGGATGCGGTGCATGGACCGTTCGGACGCATCGACACGGATCGGCAGTGGTCGGAGCGGATTGCCGCCGCGGTAACTGACGTCAGGACGGCCGAAGGGCTCGCGGGACGTGTGCGCCGTGGCGCGACGGCGGCGGTCGCCGCGCCGCTGATCACTGCGCAAGACAAACGCGCGCTGCACGAATCGACCGGCGCGCTTGCGGTGGACATGGAATCGCACATCGCGGGGGCGACCGCTGCCGCGCACGGTCTGCCGTTCGCAGTGTGTCGAGCGGTCGTCGATCCGGCCTGGCGCACGCTGCCGCCGGCCGCGACGGCGGGTTTGCGCGAGGACGGCACCACCGCGCTCGGGCCGATTCTGCGCGAATTGCTGCGGCAGCCATCGCAACTGGGTGCGCTGCTGCGACTCGCCGGCGATGCGCGCGCCGCGCGGACTACGCTGGTCCAGACGCGGGAGGCGTTGGGAAAGGGCGGCGCGCTGCGGATCACGGGTGTCGCCGGTTGAGCGACGGGGGAGGGTGGTTAGTCATCCCGATCGCGTCCGGGCAGGCAGCAAGTCGCTAGCGTGTGCGTGAGCCGCCCCTGGAGCGGCGACTCGGGTCTTCGCCTAAGTCTCTTAAGCGGTTGCGCAGCCGCTGGTTGTCCGCGAAAAGCCCCGCAATTGCCAGTATGAACAGCAGCACCGCAAACCATTGGCGGCTGTAGTGAATCAGCGCCCATGCGAGCGCCGCACAGGCGATAGCGGCGAGCAGAAGCGCCGCTTTATTGACGATCCAATTCATAACAGTTCAGTTCGATGGAGCGCGAGGGAGGCGTACTCCCGTTAAAAAGCGAGAAGATTCTAGCCGATGAATGCGCACTTTTATTTTAAGACTGCATCCTCAGCAATAAAAACGGCGAACCTAATTGTAAATTCTGGTCAAATTTTATATTAATAATCGATTTGCCCATCGATTGACGGTAAATATGAGGCTCGCCCATATTCAGGAATCTGATTAAAATGGCATGGAACAAAGCCGACGCCGTACAATACCTGCAAGATAACGATAGGCCATCGAGCCAGAGCCGATGTGCGGAGTACACGAGGCGCGCGATTGAAGCGGGAGGACTGCGGATTGCACATGCGGCGCACGCGAAAGATTACGGCTCGTCGCTCATCAGAGCGGGGTTTCGCGAGGTCCGCAGCGCGCGGACGTGGTAGTTATACAGGCCATTGCGGGTCATCCATACGGCCACATGGCGATGTTTGACGGTCAGATGTGGATATCGGACTTTCGACAACTGCATGGCTTTTATCCGGGTCAAGCCTATCGAACCATCAAACCTGCATACAAAATATTCCGGCACGACTGACGATGATTAAATTTATTTTGCGCGTTTTTGCCTCACTGGCTGTTGCGTTGGCACTCGAGCCGGGTGTAGGCCATCGCAGCGACTCCGGATACACCAGAAATCGCCGTGAAGGCGTTTTACACCTGGTATTTGCAGCATGAGGGCAGTATTTATCAATTGACGGATAGCCACATTTACAACTATGTCGCGAAAACAACCGTCGATAATCTGCGGGACGACTATCACCATAAGCGCTTGCCGGGTGGTGCGGACTATTTCACGCGAGCGCAAGACATCGATCCACAAATATGGCTCAAAACGATGACTTTGCATCCCGCGATCGCGCTCGGCGGAACGGTGGTAATTCCGTTGACCTTCGGGTTAGGGGAAAAACAGAATCTGGTCGTATTCGTCGCAAAGGAAAACGGACACTGGCGGATAACCAAGGTAGAGGACACAACCGGCTACCAAGGATTCCACCAGTATGACCCGATGGATTAGAGGGAATACCCTCTCAACCTACACGCCCGCTGTCGAGCGGGCTTTTCAGTCTGTCCCGCCAGCGCGAGTCCGTTAAGCGGTTGCGCAGCCGCTGGTACCGGAACAGTGGTCGACTGCCGCTCGGACGAATCCAAGACTATCAGCACGATTAATTATGCAGCCCTTGAAGTACTGGGAAAACCCCATCTTTGGTACGATGCTAGGTGTTAACCCTAGGTTCTGGCGCATGACGCGCCCGCCCGGGAGCCTCGAACACGGAGAACCAATGAATTTCCACACAAGAAAATGGGTCAAGCCCGAAGACCTGAATCCCAACGGGACGTTGTTCGGCGGCAGCCTGCTGCGCTGGATCGACGAAGAAGCCGCGATCTACGCGATCTCTCAGCTGGACAACCAGCGGGTCGTGACCAAGTTCATGTCAGAGATCAACTTCGTCAGCTCGGCGCGCCAGGGCGACATCATCGAACTGGGGATGACCGCGACGCATTTCGGCCGCACGTCGATCGCGCTGCGCTGCGAAGTGCGCAACAAGATCACGCGCAAGAGCATTCTGACGGTCGACAAGATGGTGTTCGTCAATCTCGATGAAAACGGTGACCCGGGGCCGCACGGCCGCACGCGTATCCGTTACGCGGACGAGCAGTTCGCTCACTATCGCGCGAACTCGAAGCCGGTGCCGCAACCGGCACCAGTCGCTGCGCCCGAGGAAGATCGGGTCGCGGCGCGCAGCGAGATCGAGAGCCTGCACTGAGCGGGCTGTGGTAAAGCCCGCGGGTTTGGTCGGGCGATGGTTGACTGTACTTCCACGCGGGGCGCCCATCTACGGCGCCCCGTTGTGCTTCGGAGCGCTATTGCGGGGACGACGCCGGCACAGCAGGCGCAGCCGGCATTGCACCCGCGCCACCGTCCCCCGGAACGGCGTAGTTCGGCAGATCCCCGCCAGGCGCTTTGGTCGCGCCGCCAGAAGCCCCATTGGGCGCCGGTGCGGACTCACCCGGATCGTTGTAATTCGGCAGCGCGCCGGGCGCGCCCTTGGCCCCGCCACCCGCTCCCGAAGCCCCATTAGGCGTTTCGCCCACATCGCCCGGATCGGAGTAATTCGGCACACTGCCCGCCGGCGCGCCTGCCGCGGGGGCAGCAGCGGGGCCGGTATCGCCGTGATCGTCGTATTCCGGCAGCGGCGCGGGGTTATTGCTCGTGCCGCGCAGACGCGCAAGGCGCTGCTGCACATAGGCATCACGCACGAACGAGTATTTGTCGAGCGCAGCCTGCTCCAGAAGGCTGGTCGCGCCGAGCAGATCCGACCGCGTGCTGACGAACTGCAGCACGTACAGCGGATTGCGGGTCGCCGGTTCGACATAGTTCAGCGGATTGAACTTCACATCGACGACGAGCCCCATGCTGTCGCGCACCGTGCTTGGCCCGAACAGCGGCAGCACCAGATACGGACCTGACGGAATGCCCCAATGCCCGAGCGTCAGACCGAAGTCCTGATGATGCTTGGGCAGGCCGGCCGGCGTCGCCCAGTCGAGCAGGCCGCCGATGCCAAACACCGAGTTGAACGCGAACCGCATGATGTCTTCGGTCGCGTCGGTGATCTTCAGTTGCAGCAGCGCGTTCGCTGCGTTGGTGAGATCGCCGAGGTTCGAGAAGAAATTGCTGACGGCGGTGCGCAGCGGCTGCGGCGTCACCTTCTGGTAGCCCTTCGCGACCGGCACGGCGATATAGCGATCGACTCCGTCGTTGAAAGTGAAGATCGCCCGGTTCACTGGCTCGAACGGATCGCCCGGCTTGCGGTCCGGGGCAGTCGCGCAGCCCGAAATGAGACCAGCGGCGGTGAGCGCCAGCGCGGTGTTACGCAGCTTCATGCTTATATTCCTTTTTGCTTCCCGCGACGTTGACGCGGCTTGCCCATCAGCACCGGCTGGAAAACCACCGCGCCGATCAGCGTGCAGAACAACGAAAGCGCGAGCAGCCTCCCCATGCTGGACGTGCCCGGATGGTGCGACAGCCACAGGCTACCAAACGCGGTGGCCGTTGTGGCGGCGCTGAACAGCACCGCATGCGTGAGGCTCGACTGCAACAGCCCGGTCTGGCCGTGGCGCCACGCCATCACGAAGTAGATCTTGAACGCGACACCGACGCCGAGCATCAGCGGCAGCGCGATGATGTTCGCGAAGTTCAGCGGCATCCCGAACACCACGCACAGCTCGAGCGTGACCAACGCGGAGACCAGCAGCGGCACCAGCGTGCGCAGCACGTCGCCGATCCGGCGCAGCGCGATCCACAGCAGCACCGCGATCGACAGCAGCGCATAGACGGCCGCCTGCAGGAACGCCTTGATGATCGTGTTGGCCGAATGGATGATCGAGATCGGTCCGCCGATCGCGCCCGGCTCGGCCTGCTTCACCGCGCGCGCGAAGCGGGCGAGCATCTGGTCGTCGTTCGGATCGACGCCGGGCGGCACCTTCGGCGCGATATCGACGAGCGCGTGGCCGCCCTTGCCGATCCACATCGCGGTGATGCCTGGCGGCAGCGTCTCCTGAGTGATTTCGGTCGGCTGCAGAAGGTTCTCCAGCTGCTTCAACGCGATGCGCAGCGTGTCGGACATTGCGACTTCGGCGCGCTCGCGCGTGGCGGCGTCGGCGGCCGCGAGCTTTTGCAAGGTCGCCGATAGATGCTGCGCCTCCGCCGCGCCCGCTCCCGGATGGTCCTCGGCGGCGAGCGACAACTGATTCGCCGCGCGCTTCAAGGCGGCAACGCGCACCGCGTCGGTGGCCTGCGGCGCGGGCTGCTGTTGCAGCGCCGGCAGCAGCTGCTGCGCTGCGCTCGCAATCAGCATCATCTTCTGCTGCTGCTCGGCCGGCACGAAGGTGCTCAGCGTGTTGACGCGGCCCACTTCCGGCAGCTTGCGCAGTCGCTCGGCCATCGCATCGGCGTCGGCAAGCGACGGCGCCAGCGCCTGCACGTTGTTGACCGCGGCTTCGGGCGAATCCTTCAAAGACAGCAACGTCGCCATCGACTCCGTATGCGGGTCCTTCAGATGCAGCGGATTGAAGTCGAAACGCAGGTGCGCGAGCAGCGGCGTCGCGCCGATCACGACGAGCAGCGTGCCGATCAGCACGGGCTTGCGATTGCGATCGAGGAAGTCGTCGACCGGTTCGAGCTGCTTGAAACCCGGCGAGGCGACTTCACCCGGCGGATTGAAGAGCTTCAGCAGCGCCGGCAGCAGCGTCATGTTGGTGAAGTACGCGACGAACATGCCGACGCCCGCAATCTGCCCAAGCTCCGACACGCCGCGATACGCGGTCGGCAGGAACGAGAAGAAGCTCAGCGCGACTGCCACGGCCGCGAGCGTGAGCGGCACGCCGATGCTGTGCGCGGTGTGCATCAGCGCGGCCGATAGCCGGTCGTCGCGGTTGCGCTCCTCGCGATACTTGACGCCGAACTGCACGCCGAAATCGACGCCGAGCCCGACGAACAGCACCATGAACGCGACCGAAATCATGTTCAGCGCGCCGACCATCAACAGGCCGAGCGCGGCCGTGATCGCCAGCCCGACGAACAGCGTGATGAACACAGCCGCGATCATGCGGCCCGAGCGCAGCGCGAGCCACAGAATGATCAGCACGACGATGAAAGTGCCGATGCCGTTCAGCACGGCGCCGTCCTGCACCGACGCGAACTCCTCGTCGGCGAGCGGCTGTTCGCCGGTCAGGCGGATCGTCGCGCCGTAGCGCTCCTGCAGATGCAGCGACACCGCGGTCGCGCGAATTGCTCTCGATGCGCTTGCGCCCGGCTCGAGGGCGTCGTAGTTGACGACCGGCTGCACGACCACGAACGAACGCGCCGGATCGGTGGCGGCGCTCTTATCGACGAGCGCGCGCCATGAGAACGCGGCGTGCTGGCCGGCCAGCACGCGATCGAGCGTGTTCGCGCTTTGCGCAAGCAGCCGGCTCATGTCGGAGAGTTTGACCTGGCCGAGTTGCAGCGGCAGCAGCAAGCTCGTGGTCAGCGTGCCGGCGAGACCGGTCAGGCTCGGATCATGCGCAAGCTGATTGACGAGCGGGCGCGACTGCACGAGTTGCGAGGTGGTGGACATCACCTCGTCGGTGGACGGAAACAGCAGGCCGTTGTGTTCGAAGAACGGGCCCCCGGAAGGCTGCGAGACCGACGTGAACTCTTTAGGATCGGCTCTGAGCGCGGCGGTCAGCGCGTTGGCGGCGGCGTCGGCGAATTCTGGCGCGCGCGCCTCGACCACCACCAGCATGGTGTTGCCGCGGTCGGGGAAGGCTGCGTCGATCGCATTCTGGGCTGCCGCCCATTGCTTGTTGGTCTCGACGAGACGGCTGATGTCCGTGTTGATCCTGAAGTTATGCGCGACGTATATGCCGCTCAGGACAGCGAGCACGATCGACAGCGCGATGATCCTGAGCGGATGACGCACCGAGTACGCGACGAGACGGACGATGTATGGCTTCAGCATGTAGGCGGACGTGGCCTTATCACGGGTGTTGTTTTTGACGAAGGTGCATAAGTATACAGAGCCCGGGCAAGCAAGCCCGACTTCGGTAGCAAGTACGACTCCCGACAGCTTCGCCAGGATGGGAACGTAATCCCCGCTATACTGGTCTACCCTCTTTAGCCGCGGGGGCTGCGGCCCGCCGGCGCTACTTCTTTCGAGTCATGACAAGCGTATGAAACGATATCTGACTGCTTTTGTGGCTGCGGCCGTGGTATCCACGGCGGCGTTTGCGCAGAGCGCACCCGACGCGGTGGTAAAAAGTGCAGTCCAGGGCACGGTGACTGCAATGAAGGCTGACCCGCAGGCGCGCGGCGGCGACATGGGGAAGATCACCCAGGTCGTCCAGACGCACTTCCTGCCCGCCACCGACTTCGAGCGCACCACGCGTATCGCGGTCGGCAAGCCGTGGGCGACCGCGACGCCGGAACAGCAGAAGCAACTGTACGAGCAGTTTACGCTGCTGCTGACGCGTACCTACGCCGCGTCGCTATCGCAATTGCGCGACCAGGAAGTGAAGTTCCAGTTTGCGCCGGTCAGCGCGCCCGCCGGCGCGACCGACATCGTCGTGCAATCACACGTGATCAGCACCGGCGGCGACGATGCAATCGACTACCGGCTCACCAAGGGGCCGTCGGGCTGGAAGATCTACGACATCAACATGATGGGCGCGTGGCTGATCCAGGTGTATCAGACGCAGTTCGCCGATCAGATCGCCAAAGGCGGCATCGACGGGCTGATCAAATTCCTGACCGAGCATAATGCGCGCGGCGCATAAGCGGGTCGGTCGGCAGAAGCGTTAACCGGTAAAAGAAAAGCGCGGTGGCCTTGATTGGCCACCGCGCTTTTTTCATGCTCGATAGGAGGCGCCCGGGCGCCTCCCGTGCAACGCGTCAGTGCGTGGCCGTCGCGGTCTCCACCTTCTTGCCCTTGCCGGCGCGCGTGATTTCTTCGAGCTTGATCTCGACGTGACGCGAGAACACGTACTCGGCGGGACGCTGCTTATCCAGCGGGATGTCCTGCGCGAACGCGCCAGTAGTCTTCGGACCGCGCATGCTGACCTTCAGCGCCTTCAGCGGATGCGCGACCGTGTCCATCACGGCCGTCGCTTCGAAGCCGCAGTGGACCATACAGTCGGCGCACTTCTCATAGTTGCCGGTGCCGTACTTGTCCCAGTCCGTGGTTTCCATCAGTTCCTTGAAGGTCTTCACGTAGCCTTCGCCGACCAGATAGCACGGCTTTTGCCAGCCGAACACGGTACGCGCCGGGTTGCCCCACGGCGTGCATTCGTAGGTCTGGTTGCCCGCGAGGAAGTCCAGGAACATCGCCGACTGGCTGAACGACCAGTTCTTGCCGTTGTTGCCGCGCTTGAAGATCTCGCGGAACAGCTGCTTGGTCTTGTCGCGATTCAGGAAGTGCTGCTGATCGGGCGCGCGCTCATACGCATAACCCGGCGACACCGTGATGCCGTCGACGCCCATCGGGCCCAGCGTGTCGAAGAACTTCGCCACACGCTCCGGCTCTGCGTCGTTGAACAGCGTGCAGTTGATGTTCACGCGGAAGCCGCGGCGTTTCGCTTCGCGGATCGCGGCGACGGCCTTCTCGTACACCCCTTCCTGCGACACCGAGTGATCGTGCGCTTCCTTGTCGCCGTCGAGGTGAACCGACCACACGAAGTACGGATTCGGCTCGTAGTCGTCCATCTTCTTTTCCATCAGCAGCGCGTTCGTGCACAGGTACACGAACTTCTTGCGCGCCATGATGCCCTTGACGATCTGCGGCATTTCCTTGTGCAGCAGCGGCTCGCCACCGGCGATGGAGACGACTGGGGCACCGCATTCGTCGACTGCCTGAAGGCATTCTTCGAGCGACAGACGCTGGTTCAGGATCGGATCTGGATAGTCGATCTTGCCGCAGCCATTGCAGGCGAGATTGCAGCGAAACAGCGGCTCCAGCATCAGGGCGAGCGGATAGCGTTTGTTGCCGGAGAGATGCTGGCGCATGATGTATGCGCCGACGCGGACTTTCTGTAGCAGCGGAATAGACAAGGCGTCCTCCTTAAACTTCGCGTGCAGCGAGAGGTTGCATCAGCTTCGATGGCAACTTGAATTCGACTTTTTCTTCACGGCCCGCCATCGTCGTGACATCGACGGGTCCGAATGCGCGCAGCGCATCGATTACGTTTTCGACCATTTCTTCGGGTGCCGACGCGCCGGCCGTGATGCCGACCGTCCGCACGTTAGCGAACCATTCCGGCTTCACTTCGGAGCCGTCGGCGACGAGGTAGCTCGCCACGCCGCTTTCACTGCCGATTTCGCGCAGCCGGTTCGAGTTCGAGCTGTTGGTTGCGCCGACCACCAGCAGCACATCGACCTCCTTGCTCAGTTCGCGCACCGCCGCCTGGCGGTTCTGCGTTGCATAACAGATGTCGCGCGTGTCGGGACCGACGATGTCGGTAAAGCGGCGCAGCAGCGCGTCGATGATGCCGCGCGTGTCGTCGACCGACAGCGTGGTTTGCGTCACGTAGGCGAGCGGCGTATCGACCGCCAACTCGAGGTTCGCGACTTCTGCCTCGCTCTGCACCAGCAGCACCGTGCCGGGGATCTGGCCGATCGTGCCTTCCACTTCGGGATGGCCGGCGTGGCCGATCAGGATCAGCGTGCGGCCGGCGGCCACGTACTGGCGACCCTGCACATGCACCTTGGTCACGAGCGGGCAGGTGGCGTCGAGCACGTCGAGGCCGCGCGCTTCGGCATCACGTTCGACGGTTTGTGCAACCCCATGCGCGCTGAATATCGCGACGGCACCTTGCGGCACTTCATCGAGCTCCTCGACGAAACGCGCGCCCTTCTGCCGCAGATTGTCGACCACATGACGGTTATGGACAATCTCATGACGGACATACACGGGAGCACCGTGTTGCTGTAACGCACGATCGACGATTTCGATTGCGCGGACAACGCCCGCACAAAAGCCACGCGGCTGGGCAAGGATGACTCGCATAAGTTGGCGAACTCCGACTAACGCGGGTTTCGAAGAAGTCGTGAAGCTGACTTTATCGCCGCGCTCATCATGATTAGTTGACGTCTTGAGCCCCGGCGACCGGCCGGTACAGCAAAACCAAACGCGCATTCTAACGCTATCGGGGCCGCTTTGCTTTCTGGTGCGGCCCGCGTGTTGGGCGCTTGCCGCATCCGCTGGGCCTTGCGCAGGAGCGGGGCTACGGAGCGTTACAACGATGTAAGGAGCCAGCGCCAGATCACCCGTGATGCGCCCGGCCATGACCGCACACTGCACCGTCACGGCGGAACCCTTAAACTACCGATCCTTGCTGCGCGGACATCGCGCTGTATTACAGAATGGTTTCGAGGCTCGCTGGATGGACGTCGATCAACACGAAAACTTTCCGATCGCGAGCGTGTTGCTGCCGAAGGCGCTACGCGCGCCTGTCGGTATTATCTATCAGGTCGTGCGCACCGCGGCCGATATCTCCGCCGAAGGCCAGTGGAACGCCGCCGAGCGGCACGCCCGTCTGGCCGATTTCCGCGCCGGGCTCGACGCGATCGCGCAACGGCGCGCCGCGCCCGTGCATGCGCTGCTGTTCGGCAAGCTCGCTGGCGTGATCGCGCAATACGAGCTGCCGCTCGAACCGTTCTACGATCTGCTCGACGGCTGCGCGCAGGACATCGACACGAATCGCTATGCGGATCGCGCTGCGCTCGTCGACTATTGCCGTCGTTCGGCGCATCCGGTCGGGCATCTGCTGCTGCATCTGGTCGGCGCGGCGACGCCGGACAATCTCGCCGACGCCGACGCGATCTGCACAGCGTCGCAGCTGATCAGCTTCTGGCTCGACGTAGCCGCCGACTGGCAACGACAGCACGTGTACCTGCCGCGAGCCGATCTGCGGCGCTTCGGCGTGACCGAGGCGCAGATTGCCGAGGGGGTCGTCGATGACGCGTGGCGCGCGCTGATGGCCCACGAAATCGCGTTCGTGCGTGCCACGCTGATCAGCGGCGCGCCGCTCGCGCTGCGCATGCCGGGGCGGCTCGGCATCGAGCTGAGCGGCGCGGTGCATGCCGGACTGCGGTATCTCGAGCGCATCGAGCGCGCGGGCTACGATGTGTTCCGCAAGCGCCCGGTGCTCAATCTGTTCGACTGGTGCGTGGTGGCGGCACGCACCCTGACAATGCAACTATCCAGGCGCGTCGGCATGGCGGCGCGCTCAATCGAGGGTAATGCTTAATGGCGGCGGTCCTGTTCATTCTTTCGTGTGTTTCCCTGCTGATCTGGTGCGTGCTGCTGTTCGCGCGCGGCGGCTTCTGGCGCGCGCGCCCCGCCGCGCCGCTGACCATCGCGGCGCGCGAAGCATGGCCGGCCGTCGCGGCCGTCGTACCGGCGCGCAATGAAGTCGACGTGATCGCCGTGGCGGTGACGTCACTGCTCAAGCAGGACTATCCGGGCGCGTTCCACGTGATCGTCGTCGACGATCACAGCACCGACGGCACCGCCGACGCCGCGCGTGCCGCCGCGCTGCAGCTGCAATGTCCGGAGCGCCTCACCGTGCTGAGCGCTAAGCCGTTGCCGCCGGGCTGGTCCGGCAAGGTGTGGGCGCAGTCACAGGGCATCGAGGCGGCGCGCACGCTCGATCTGCCGGCCGAGTTCCTGTTGCTGACCGATGCCGACATCGGCCACCCCGCCGAGGCGTTGACGCAGCTCGTCGCGCGCGCGAATGCCGAAAAGCGCGACCTCGTCTCGCTGATGGTCAGGCTGCGCTGCGATTCGTTCTGGGAAAAAGCGCTTATTCCGGCCTTCGTGTTCTTCTTCGCGAAGCTGTATCCGTTCGCGTGGGTCAACAATCCGCGCAACCGTACGGCGGCCGCGGCGGGCGGCTGCATGCTGGTGCGCCGCGCGGCGCTCGAGGAGGCGGGCGGCATCGAGTCGATCCGTGGCGAACTGATCGACGATTGCAGTCTCGCCGCGCGCATCAAGCATCGCGGCACCGGGCGTCATCCGATCCGCCTCGACGTGGCGGCGAAGAGCGTGTCGCTGCGTCCGTACGATAGCTGGCGCGACATCTGGAACATGATCGCCCGCACCGCGTTCACGCAGTTGCGCTACTCGCCGCTGCTGCTCGCGGGCACGCTGGTGGGAATGGCGATCATCTATCTGTTGCCGCCGGTCGCGGCGTTGATTCTCGGGCCGCTCGGCTGGCCGGCCTGGATCGCGTGGGCGGCGATGTGCTGCGCGTATGCGCCGATGCTGGTCTACTACCGGCGCTCGCCGCTGTGGGCGCCGTTTCTGCCGCTCGTGGCACTGTTCTATGTCGGCGCAACGTTCGCGTCGGCGGTGCGTTACTGGCGTGGCAAGGGTGGACAGTGGAAGGCGCGCGTGCAGGCGCCGATGCAGGAGCGGTGAATTCGTTTGGCGCAGGCCAATGCTGCTCCCGGCAGAATGCAGACGTAAAAAAAGCGGCTCCTGGCCGCTTTTTTTACGTCACGCGCTTCTCATCACGCGTTCGTCAGCATCATGTACATCCGGATCACGACGTCCGGCGAGAACGTAAACGGCACCCAGCCGTGGCCGGTGTGGCGCATCACGAGCAAACGGTCGCCGCTCGACTGCTTCTGCACGGCCATCATCGGATTCTTTGTCGACACGAATTGCCAGCCCGGCGGGATGCCCTGCGGCTGCTCCGGCGTCATCGACGCGCGCGCGTTCGACAGTTCCTCGATCAGCCGGCTGATCTGCTCGGGGCGCAGCGCGACGGTCTGGTTGCCGATCGTCATCGTGATTTCGTCACGCGCCGGGCGGTTGATTTCGAGCGTCGGCTGCAATTGCGGGGCGGCCGGTTTATCGATCGCTGCGGCGTTTGCTGCGGGGCTCGCGGGCTGTTCCGCTGCCGCTTGCGCCGCTGTGTCGTGCGCGGCATGCTCCGCCGCCGCGGGCGAGGCCGCCGCGTCAGCGTTTGTCTCGGGAGTGTTCTCGGCCTCCGTGGCCACGACAGCCTGAATGAGCTGATCGACGCCCATTTCCAGCGCGCCGAGCTGTTCGTGAAGATTCATGCGAGGTTTCTCAGGTAGGACCCGCGATTTTACCCGCTGCACGCGGGCTTGGACCCGTCGCCGGCGCGGGACTTGTAACAAATTGCTTACCCCTGTCGCTTACCGCTTCAGATACCCCGCCTGCCGGAACCATTCGAGCGCATCGCCGAGACCCTCGCGATAAGGCCGCGCGCGATACCCCAGCTCGCGTTCCGCCTTCGCCGACGTGAAATACATCTTGTTCTTCGACATCTTCAGTCCGTCGACGGTGACGAACGGTTCGCGCTTCGTGAACTTGGCGACCGCTTCCGCGCCCATCGCGAGCGGATACAAAGGCCAGCGCGGCAGGCTCAGTGTCGGTGCCTTGCGGCCCGTCAACGCCGCGATGTCGGCGAGCATCTGCTGCAGCGGCAGATTTTCGCCGCCGAGAATATAGCGCTCGCCGATCTTGCCGCGTTCGAGCGCGAGGAAGTGGCCGGCGGCGACATCGTCGACGTGCACGAGGTTCAGCCCGGTATCGACGAATGCGGGAATCTTGCCGAGCGCCGCCTCCAGGATGATGCGGCCGGTCGGCGTCGGCTTCACGTCGCGCGGGCCGATCGGCGTCGACGGATTGACGATTACCGCGGGCAGGCCGTCCTCGGCGATCATGCGCTCGACTGCGCGCTCGGCGAGCACCTTGCTGCGCTTGTAGACGCCGATCGCCTGGTCGGCGCGAAGCGGCGAGGTTTCGTCGGCGGACTGACCGGAGCTCGTCACCTTCAGCGTCGCAACGCTGCTCGTGTACACGATGCGTTCCACGCCTTCCTTCAACGCCGCGCGCATCGTCGCCTCGGTGCCTTCGAGGTTCGCGCGCTCGATCTCGCCGGGGTCCGGCGCCCACAGCCGATAATCGGCGGCCACGTGCAGCAGATAGCGCACGCCGCGCAGCGCGTTGCGCATCGATGCTTCGTCGCGCATGTCGCCGACGACGATTTCCGCATCGAGCGATTCGACGTTCTTGCGCGGACTCGTCGCGCGCACCAGCACGCGCACACGAAAGCCTTTGCTCTGCGCAATGCGCGCCACCGACGAGCCGACGAAGCCGGACGCGCCGGTCACGAGCACGAGATCGCGATTCTGTTCGGTCATTGTGTTTCCATTTCCTGCGTGACGGTCGACGGATTGTACGTGGCGCACGCGAGGGATGGGTGTTGTCGAGCACGCTCGCCGCGACACGACTAGAATGCCGGCTTGAAAGACTGTCAGGCATTAAAAGGAGGTAGCGGCATGGCCCCGGATCTGGATGAGCGGATCGAAACGTATTACGCGCGGGTGCGCGGCACCGTGCAGGGCGTTGGCTTTCGCCTCGCGACGGTGCGCCAGGCGCACGCGCTCGGCATCAAGGGATGGGTCGCGAATCTCGACGATGGTTCGGTCGAGGCGATGTTGCAGGGACCGGCCAATCAGATCGACCGGATGCTGTCCTGGCTGCGTCATGGACCGCCGGCGGCGCGCGTGACCGAGGTGAGCGGCGAGGAGCGCGCAACCGACAAGCGGTACGAGCGCTTCGAGCAGCATTGAGTGTCGAGCCAAGCGGGTTAAAAAAGCGGCGCGCCGTCCAGAGGAGGGCGCACCGCTTTTTCGTTGATGCCTTGATCGGCCGTGGTTCACCGCGTGCTCAGCGCTTAGCGCGCCACCAGCAAACTCTCCGCGAATCCCCACTCATCCTCGATCCATTGATGGCTGCACACGAAGCCGGCGTCATCGGCGATCGCGGGCAATTCGTCCGCGCGATACTTGTGGCTGCTTTCGGTCCAGATCGTCTCGCCTTCCTTCAGCGACACCGTCAGCTTTGCCGCGCGCACGTGAGCGGTGATATCGCGCTTTGCGCGCAGATGCATCTCGATGCTGCGCGCGTCCGGATTGAAGCGCGCGACGTGCTCGAACTCATCGAGCGGAAAGTCGCCGCCGAGTTCGCGGTTGATGCGCGCGAGCAGGTTCAGATTGAACGACGCGGTCACGCCGACCGCGTCGTCGTAGGCGGCGATCAGCACGGGGGTCGGTTTGATCAGATCGGTGCCGAGCAGCAGCGCGTCGCCGGGCGCGAGCATGTTGCGGATGTCGCGCAGAAAACGCGTGGCCGCGAGCCGGCCGAAGTTGCCGATCGTGCTGCCGAGAAACAGCACGAGCAAGCGGTCGCCGGGCGCGCGCTGCCGGCTCACCTCGGCGAGACCGGCCAGATAGTCACGTTCATAGCCGACGATCGAAATCCGCTCGATGTCGCCGAGTTCGCGCCGGCACAACTGCAAAGCACTGCGCGATATTTCAATCGGGCAGTAAGAAGTAGGGCGCTTTTTACACAGCGCCTCGAGAATGCGCCGCGTTTTGCGGCCGCTGCCGCTGCCGAGTTCGGCGACCGTCACGTCATGCGGCAAATGCTCGACGATGTCGGCCGCGTGCTTCGTGAGCAGCCGTTCTTCGGCGCGCGTGACGCCGTATTCGGGCAATACGGTAATCACTTCAAAAAGTGCGGAGCCGACTTCGTCGTACAGATACTTCGACGGCAGCTCTTTTTGCGGCGTGTGGGTGAGGCCGGCGTATACGGCGGCGGCGAAGGCGCGGCGCAGTTCGGAAGGCGAGTTGCTAAGCGATAGGGCTGGCTGGGTCATGCTGGCTCCAGTAGTCACATTCGATGAGCGGGATTGCTGCCGGGTGGTGGCATGCGCGGTGAAACGCGGTTGACGCGTGCCGTGGGCGAGATGCGCGGACGTCGGTTCATGGCGCCCTCCAAGACTATGCTCGGAGTTGCATTCGCCGACCCGGCTCGTGGGTGCTGCTGGTTTCGTGCCGCTGTGGCCGTCGTTGTCGTGGGTGATGCGGCCACAGCGTGCAAAACTGGTAGCAAGATTCGCGCACGGCGCTGACGAACGTACATGGGTTCGTCGGCCGCGCGCATGAAATTATGTTCTAGTGCATTGACGCGCAATGCGCACGACTAATTGCAGCCGATTGACGAAAAAGCGCAGGCCCATCGGCGACTAACCCGTCTAGAATGCCCGTTTTCCGGCTTTTTTGCAGAGCCGCTTCAGAACAACAATGCAGCGTCGGCCGCTTTGCCCGCATGCCTGCTTGCTCACGAGACATCATATTCATGACGACAACGAACGCCGCGAGCCTGGGTCGCGCGCCACAAGCCCAAGCGTCACACCGATTCCGGACCGCGTAATGACTCACAACGACTTCAGGCGCGGGATCGCATTGTCGGTCGGTGCGTCGGCGATGTTCGCATTGCTGTCCGCTTACGCGACGCTGCTGAAACCGCTTTCGGGCCTCGACATCTTCGCGTGGCGCATCGTGTGGACCGTGCCCGGCGCGCTGCTGCTCGTCGCGGTGCGCAAGCGTCTGCCGATTCTGCGCGCGCTCGTTGTGCGGATGATGAAGCAGCCGAAGCTCGGCATCGCGATGAGCGTGACCGCGGGCTTGCTCGGCGTGCAGCTCTGGCTGTTTCTGTGGGCGCCGCTGCATGGGCGCATGCTCGAAGTGTCACTCGGTTATTTCCTGCTGCCACTCGTGATGGTGCTGGTCGGGCGCTTCCACTATCACGAGCGGCTCGACGCGTTGCAGTGGCTCGCGGTCGCCTGCGCTGCGGTTGGCGTCGCGCACGAGCTGTGGGTGACCGGCGCGTTTTCGTGGCCGACGCTCGTCGTCGCGCTCGGCTATCCGCCTTATTTCATGCTGCGCCGTCAGATCAATCACGATTCGCTCGCGATGTTCACCGTCGAAATGGCCTTGCTGCTGCCGGTGGCGATCGTGTTCATTCTCGTCGGCGGTTCGCTGCAAGCGATCGCCGGACGCGCGGAAATGTGGTTTCTGCTATTGCCGGGCCTCGGCGCGTTGAGCACGCTCGCGCTTGCTTCGTATCTGAAGGCGAGCCGCCTGCTGCCGGTCGCGTTGTTCGGCATCCTCGGCTACGTCGAGCCGGTGCTGCTCGTGTTCGTATCGATCACGCTGCTGCGCGAAACGCTGAGCGTCGCGCAACTCGCGACCTATGTGCCGATCTGGATCGCCGTTGCGCTGACCGCGCTGCACAGCGTGCGCTTCGTACGGTTTGCGTAGAGCTGAACGGCGACGCCCGCTCAGCGATGCGCTTCGGTCCGCTGCGGATTGATGCGCGTCGGGCCTACCTGCGCCTCGATCGCGTCGCGCAGTTCGGGACGCCAGCCGACACCGAACAGCGCTTCGGCGAGCACGAATAGCGGGCCGATCAACAGGCCGATCACGTCGTCGACGAAGGCCGGCTTGCGATGTTCGTACGCGACGTGACCGACGAACTGGAACCCCCAGCCGATCACGAAGAAGCCAATGCCGGTCGCGAGCCACACGAGCGTCGTTTGCGCGGCGATCCACTCGCCGAATCCGACACAAAGCGCCGAGATGCAGGCCATCAGCACGCCGAGCGGCACGTCGAGCGCGAGGTAATAGACGGTCGCCGCCACGAACAACAGCCACGCTGGCGACAACGTGATCGGAAACATCCCGGCACCGAACGACGGGCGGCTCAGCAACACCGCGAGCGCGAGCACGATCATCGGAATGCCGACGAAGTGCGTGGCGATATTGCGCCGGTCGCGGTGGTAGGCCGCGTATTGCGCGAGTTGCTGCGTCAGTGTTCTCATCAGTGCCGCTCCTGTGTCAACGTCAGCATAATCGCGCGCAGCGGATTTTCAAATCATCGGGTAGCCGGCGATCAGCGACGATCGCCCGCGGATGCTGTCCATGGTTTGTACTGTCCTCGTCGAGCGCGTTTAACGCGCACCCGGGTGACCGACCCGACGGTTCAATGCGCCGATCGTCGCGGCGGGCAACGTGGTGAGCAGCGTGTGCAACGTGAAGTCGAGGTCTTCGCGCGCGATGTCGAGTTGCACGCGGACTTCTCCGCGCACGGTTTGCGTGTTGATGACATAGACGCCGAGCGGCGAATGAAGCAGTGCGCGCAGGTGAGGGCGCGGCAGCGTCACGAGTAGAAGCGAGCGCGCCGACGGAAACGGAATGACGTTGCTGTGTTGAACCTGCTTGCTGGCAGGTTGCGCAGAGAGCGTGTCGAGCGATTGCGTGAGAGCCATGTGATGCGGCGTTCGTGTAACGCGATGGTGAATTGGAACAATTCGAGCGTAATCGCCCGCGGGTAAAGACGGTGCAAAAATTCGCGGCTCTGTCGACAAAAAGATACGACACGGCATGGCACACGGCGTAAAAAAAGCGAGTCATAAGACTCGCCCTCCCTGAACGGCACGGCCCGGCTTCGATCAGCTTCTATTTGAACAGCACCTGGATGGCCGGTCAGCGCCGAAACCGATCACGTGTTATTGCGTTTTGGTCGTGTCGGCTTGTGCGCTGTCGGCTTTCGCCGGGGCAGTGCTGGCCTCTTTCGCACTCTCCGTTTTAGTCTTCGCGGCGCTCGTTTCGACGGCATGTTTGCCCGTGGACTTGTGGGCCTTCTTCGTATGGGCGGAAGTCTTTTTCACGTGCTTTTGCGTGGCGGCTTCGGCGGGCGCTTTCGCTGCGGCCGCGCTGTCGTCCGTCGCACCGGCTTGTACCGCGGTGCTTGCTTTCAGACTCGCCTGGCCGGCAGTCGGCAGCTGCGTGGCTTGCGCGGGTTGCGCGGGTTGTGCGGGTTGTGCGGCGGACGGTGCGGCCGTTTGAGCAAATGCGGTCGACACGAGCAGTGCGGAAGCAACAGCGGCGAAAAGCGTCTTCATGATGTGACTCCTGGTTGAATCGGTGGATTCGTTTGTCGCGGCTGAATTATTTCAGCGCTGCCGGTTTAACGTAGGGCGGAATACAGGAGTTGACGCTGCGCTGGTGACAAAACGTAAGTAGTGCGTCAGCGCGGATACATCTTGCGGCTCACAAAGCGAATCCACGGAAAGTCGCCACGCTCAATGAAGACGCGACCGCGGTCTTGCCGAGCAATTGCGCTAAAGCCTCCGGCGAGACCGCCGGGCTAAACAGGAAACCCTGGGCCACCGTGCATCCGTGGCGGACCAGAAACTCGCGCTGGACCTCGAGCTCGACCCCTTCCGCGACCACATCGAAGCTCAGCGTTTCAGCAATCGCGATGATCGCAAGCGACAGCGCTTCGAGCTCCTTGTCTCTGCCGATTTCGCAAACGAAGGCGCGATCGATCTTGATGCGATCGACGCTAAAGCGTTTCAGATAGCTGAGGCTCGAATAACCGGTGCCGAAGTCGTCGATAGCGATGGAAACACCGAGTTCGCGCAGCTCGCGAAAAGCCCGTTGCGCTTCTTCCGCGTTGCGCATCAGCGTGCCCTCGGTGACTTCGAGTTCCAGCAGTTCGGCGGGCCAGTTGGCGTCCTCGAGTGCCGAGCGCACCACGCCGGGGAGGTCCGCCCGTTCGAGTTGAAGTGGCGAAACATTGACCGAGATGCGCACGGGGGGAAGCCCCGAGTGCACCCACGCGCTCGCCTGCAGGCACGCCTGCCGCAATACCCAGGTGCCGATGCTCTGAATCAGACCGGTTTCTTCGGCAAGCGGGATGAAGACGGCCGGCGACACCTCACCGAGTTCGTCGTCGTGCCACCGCAACAGCGCCTCGGCACCGACGATGCATCCGGTTTTCATGTCGATCTGCGGCTGATACGCCAGATACAACTCATTGGCCTTCGCCGCGCGCCGCAGTCGCGTCGTGAGCCGCAACTTCTCGGCGGCCGCCCGGCTCAACTCCGGCTCGTAGAATTGATAGCCGTTTCGCCCGCGCGATTTCGCCACGTACAGCGCGGCATCGGCATTGCGCGTGAGCAAATCCGGCTTCGCGCCGTCTTGTGGAAACGTACTGACGCCGATGCTTGCTTCGAGATAAAGCTCGTGCTCGCCGATGCCATACGGCTCGCTCATCTCATGAATCAGCGAGTCCAGCATTTCGGTGAGTTGCGTCGCGTCGGCTCGTTCCGCGACGATGACGAATTCATCGCCCCCGTAGCGCGCGACGAAATCCGTCGCGCGCAGCAGGCGCTGAAGCCTTCGCGCCACGGCTTGCAGCAGCAAATCGCCGATGCGGTGTCCGAGCGAATCGTTGACGTCCTTGAACCGGTCGAGATCGAGGAACAGGACGGAAACGTTCTGGCCTGTCGACGCCGCGCGCGCCAGCGACGCAGAAAGATGTTCGCCGAGCAGCACCCGGTTCGGCAGCTCGGTCAGGGCATCGTATCTGGCTTGATGCTCGAGTCTTTTGAGCGAGCGGCGAAGATGCGCTCCAATGCGGCCGTTCCAGTGAATCAGCGAAAGCAGCAACAAGGCCGAAGCGACGCCGCAGCCCAACAGCATGCGCGTAAACCACTTCACGTCCAGCGAGGATTTGCTGACGACTGAAGCGACCTTGGCATCGGCCGCGAGTCGTACGTCGACTACCCGTTCGAGGACGCTATAGAAATAGGCGTCGATTTCCTCGAGTCGGGGGTCGCCCACTGCCACGCTGCCGGGATGCTCCGCGATCATGCGCGCAAGACCGAAGCTCTGCTCGCTGAGTCTGCCGATCATGTCGTCCAGGTCCGACAGCCGCGATATGCATTCCTGATTCTCGCTGCAGCTCTCGCGCGCGTCGCGCGTCAACGCGAGCAGTTCCAGCATCGGAAAGCTATAGGCCGCGCGGTTGTATAGCGGCACCGTGGCTATCGAGGTGTAGAGCGTCGCATGCTCATCGAGCATGACATGCTGAACCTGGTCGAGGTCGTGGCGCAACCGACCGGAAGCCTGGATCGTCCGAAGCGAACTGTCCTGCTCGCTGCTCTGGCGGATTGCGAGGAAGGTACTCGTCGCAATGACAGCGAGAATGGCAAGCACGGCTATGACAGTACCGGCTTTGCGCGTTGCTTCCTGTCCCAAGGCGCTTCCTTTCCGTCAACCCGGCGCGGGCGAAAACCGGCCCGCCCGGATAGTGAATGTTCAGGTGGCTGCATGACTTGCCTTAGGGCGCTGGGGATCTACCCGGTAATGGCGCGCTATGGCTCTGCTTATCCGCCTATCGATCGGCAAATTCCACGCGGTTGCGACCGCTTCGCTTGGCGCGGTACAGAGCCGCATCGGCGAGACCGTATGCGGTGTCGAAACAGGTTCCGACTGCGTTGATGCTGACGCCAAAGCTGGCCGTGATGCGGCGCTCGACCGGCGGAACGACCAGCGAGTCACTGATGGCTTCTCGCATGCGCTCGGCAAGAATGGCGCCACTGGCCGGTTCATGACCGGGCAGCAGCACCGTGAACTCCTCACCGCCCACTCGCCCGATGAAGCCTTGTTCCCCCACGATTCCGCGCAGACAATCGACGACCCCCGAAATGACCGCGTCTCCAGTGGGGTGGCCGTAGTCGTCGTTGATCCGCTTGAATTCGTCGATGTCGAGGATGATCATCACCGCGCTGTTGGTGCGCAAGACCTTGGTGGTCCGCTCGATCACGGCGCTGCGGTTCAGTACGCCCGTCAACGCGTCGTGCGAGGCGCGATACGCCAACTGCTGAGCCAGCACCTGCATCTCGCGTTCTGCCCGGTCGCTGCGGCCGATCAGGCGCCGTGTTTCGCGCATCAGGCGCTGGAAGTGCTCGATCAGTTCGCCCAGCGACTGGCGATACTCCGCGGCATCCGCATCGATGATCGAATGCATCGCGCGGGCCTTTGCCAGCGCCGTGCTCTCGTTCTGGAACAGATCGGGTGCGCCGCCCGAGGACACGTCACGGGAAGAGGTCGAACGCACCTTATTTTCCTTGCTGCGCGATGGGACGATCGGTGAACTCGATCGCGCGGAAATCGGCCTTCAGTTCTTCACCGAATTCGGCAATGGTCTCGTCTTCCTCGTCGCGATACCAGTTCATCGACACGCGGCTCCCCGATTCCGCCGCCTGATCGAGCGCGTCGAAGATGCTGAACAGCATCTTGGTGCTCGAGCTGTTGAAGTACGTCAACGCGACGTCGATGGTGATTTCGGCCCCGGTGTTCGCTGCGAGGTACTTGCGCATCTGCTCGATGATCGGCGCGTAAAAAGCGGCTGCATTTTCCGGGTAGGACTCACCCTTGATCGACAACGCGTGTTGGTCGAAGCGAAAGTCGACTTCGGGCGACGTCGTCGTCGCGGGGATGTGTAGGTTTTCCATTGTTCTTGTGCCTTCCTGCTCAGATGATGGCCATGAGGCAAAACAGCGTGGTGCCGGGTTCGTCGGCACGCGGATGAAAAGCGAATTCAAGCGGCGCGCTCGCATCGCGCGCCATCGTCAGGAAGCCAAGGCCGGCGCCCTTGCTGTCCTTCGGCGCGTCGGCGCGCAATGTCACCTTGTACGCCTGCTTGATTTCTTCGAGCGACATGCTGCGCAGAGGCTCCAGCCTGTTGCGCAGGCCCTCGACCTCGTCGGTCGCGATGGGATTGACGCACAACATCACGTGATGCTCGCCGTGCCTGGAGATGCACACCGCGCCCTCGCGTATCGCGCCCGTCCCTTCGCCGCCTGGCTCCAGCGCGTTCGACGAGTAATGAACGATGTTCTGTGCCAGCTCGATAAAAGACGAGAAGAGTTTGCGGCGGGTCGGACCGCTGACGCCGGCGACTTCGAGTTGCAGTTTCACGACTTCGCCCATCGACGCGACGATGTTATGGGAGAAGTAGCCCTTGTGATAGAAGAGCACATTGCGCCGCTGCGCGAGTTCGAAAAAGGCGCTGTCTTGTTCTAGTAGTTGAGACATTCTGGGAATTCACTAAATGCGGGCACAGAAAAGCGTGACGTCGTCACGGCGCGGTTGATTGCCTTGCCATTCCGCGAGCGCGAGCCGGACGCGCTCGCAAATCGTCGCTGGGGTTTCGGCGCGGTTTTCGAGGATCACGTCGAGCGCACGGCGCCGGCCGAAAGAAATGTTGCGCGGACCGCCGATCTGATCGGCGAGGCCGTCGGTATAGATGAACAGCAGGCTACCCGCCGTGACCGGAATCGAGCGCAAGCTCCACGCATAGTCGGCGCGACTGTCCACGTAACCGACGCCCATGCGGTCGGCGCTGATCGTCTCGAACTCCGCGGCATGGGGTGACAGGATGTGCAGCGCGATCCTCGCGCCGGCAAAACGCAGCATGCTCTCCGTCGCATCGAACCAGAAGAGTGCCGTGTCCAGGCCGTCGTTGGATTGGGTTCCTTCCTCGGCACTGTTCACTTGCCCCAGCAAGGCCTTGACGTTGCGATTGACGGCCGCCAGCAGCGCGGCGGGGTCGCGCGGCCCGATCTGTTCGAGCGCCTTCGACAGTGAAGCCGAAGCAAGCAAGGTCATGAAGGCGCCGGGAACGCCATGTCCGGTGCAATCGGCAACTGCGCCGAACCAGCCGGTCGGAAAGGCCGCGAAATGATAGAAGTCGCCGCCGACTACGTCGCGAGGTTCCCAGACCATCGCCGCGTCGCGCAGCTTCATCGACAGCGTCTCGCTGGAAGCGCGCAACATGGCGCGCTGGATCACGCTGGCGTACTCGATACTCTGCATGATCTGGCGGTTCTTCTCCGCCTGCATTTCCGCGACCGCGCTGATCAGTTGCAGACCACTGCCGAGACCTGAGAAGAGTCCGTCGCGCGTCACGATGAAACCATCGACCAGTGCTTTTTCTCCGGCCTCGACGGTCCTGAACGTCAGCGCTTCGATGCTCACGTCGGCATCGACAATGAGCGGGTCCTTGTCCATGAACGCGATGCAACTCTTCTTGTCGTAGAGCTCGCGATGGAACGGCTTGCTCATCTGCGACATGAAGATATCGCGGTTGATCAGGCCGATTGGACGGTGGTCATTGATGACAGCGAGACTCTGCATGTCGCGGCGCGCCGAGAAGATCTCCATGACCACGGAGTTGGGGTCTTCAACGTCTACGGATGGAACTTCGTGGCACAAGTCTCCGGCTGTGCGCGGATTCCCCTGTGCGGAAGAACGGCGAAATCTCGAGAACGCTGGATGCATGGCGACGCCAGTCGATGTATGAGGAAACCTCGCAAGCTAAGGTTTCTCCATGTACTTTATGTGACAGAGCGGAGGCGATCCACTCGATTGGCGCGAGATTAGAAAACGAGTGGTCACGCAAAGGTTTGCGTGACCGACATCAGTAAAACTTGCGGGCTGCGAGTTGCGCAAATGCAACGCCGACGGGTCCGGTTATTCAAACGGATTCCGCACGACACCCGGCTTGGCATCCGGCTCGTCCTGCACCTTCGCCGGCAAATCCTTCTGCGCCTGAAGACTCGCGACGATCGCATCGAGCGCTTCCTTCAGCGCGAGCGCCGCCTTCAATCCGCGTTGATCGCGCGTCAATTCGAGCGTGCCGTTCAGCACGACACGCGTCGTGCCGTTGCTGAGCGTGAGCGCATCGCCCTGAATGTTGAGCACGTCGTCATCGTTCGAATAGGGCTTAAACACCTTTTAGTCCTCCTGGCCGCTGGTCCTTCAGGTTATCCGGAATGCCCGGAAAGCGGATGCCCGACATCGCTTCGAGCTCGTGAATCGTGCGCATGTCGTAGCGGTTGGTCGCTACATTATCAACCACGACTGCGAATGCCAGTTGACGCGACGGCACATAGACGACCTTGTACAACTGGGTCGGCACGAACACGCGCGTCGGTCCGATCGTCTGCAATTGCTGTCCGGTGAACAGCGGTCCGGTGACGACGTACGTGTCGTCGTAGGCTAGTGCGATCTTACGCACCGCGGTTTCGATGCGCGCCCACAATCGTTGGTTGTTCTGACGGTCTTGCGGCACGATGTTCGCGAGCGAGAACGATTGCGCCATCGCCTCATTGTTCCAGCGATTGCCCGCCGGACTCATATGGCCGCGATCGAAGCCGCTGCGTTTGTAGTCGGCGAGTGTCGCGCCTTCGCCTTCGGGCAGACGCGAGTCTTCGAAGAACTTGTTGGTACGTACCATGTCCTTCGCTTCTTCGATGTGCTCGCGCGTCAGATGCTCGGCCGACCACAGCGGACCGTGCGTGATACCCGAATGCAGCACCGCGAAATCGCTATAACAAAGCATGCGCGCTTTGGGCGCCATCTTCTGATTGGTGAGGATGGGCCATTGCGCATTCGGCGTGAAACTGGTGCAGGAGGGCGCCGCGCCCGCATGAGCGGCGACGGCGAGGAACAGACAGGCAAGCCACTTCTTCATGTGTCGGTGGTTCGATGAAAGGGGACGCAAGTATAGCGTCGCGGCCCGCATCGAGCGACCGCACCAAGCGAATCAAAGAAAGGGGATGGGAAACAGAAGAGGCAGCGTGCGCCGCACAAAAAAGTGGGCCGCTTTGCAGCGACCCGAATGCGTGGACTTCCGACTCTACTCACGCAATCTTAAGAAGGTCTTAAGACCTGCGTTCTCGCGGTACGTTATGTTCGTTTGCGCACGAACAGATTTACGCGCCCGAGCAGTGCTCGCACAACGAGCCGGAAGTTTCGACCGGAAAAGAGAGCGCGGCGAAGCGCGCCGGAGATTAATTACCGAACACGCTGTTTTCAGCGCGAGTTTTTTGACGATCCACCGCCTGCAAACGCCAGAAGCCGCTAGTCGCCTTGCGGGTTCGCAGCGCGGTCCATGCTGCGGCGCCTTGCGCGGCGCTCACTCGTTCCTTGCGATCGACGTGCAGACCGCGCAACGTACAGAGCGGCGCGTCGGCGCTCGGTGCGCACAGCGTAGTCACGCCGTTCTCGTCGCGCAGTTCACCCCAAGGGGGCAAGTCGATCCCTTGATGCGCTTCTCTCGACCACCGATGTTCATCAGTATCGAGCCAGAGCACAGCGTAATCATGGCTTACGGTGGGATCGGAACCGTTGATCAGGATGGTCAGTCGCATAGCAGTTCCGTTCATAATTTGCGAAGGGCTTTACCAGTCTAGGCGGCGCGGCGCTTTATGCAAGACAAAGGCATGATTTGCGAATGGAAAATAATTCGCCAAACCGTGGGGGGAGGTATGGGGCATGCTCAACGCCGCGCGGCGCACGCGATAGGCATGCTGTAACGACCACATGCACATCGCGAGCCGCGCCAAATCAACGCAGCCGACAGGCGTTCAAGCGAGATCGAGCGAAGCGGTCAGATCGCCGAGCGGCGCGAGTCCGTTGCTGGCGAATGCCTTGTCGCGCGCGACCACGCCATCGAGCGGAACGAGTCCATGCACACGACTAATAAAACGCAGAATTGAGTTCGTGTCGTACACCGTGTGATCGACGTAACCCTTCTTCGCGAGCGGCGAGATCACCAGCGCGGGAACGCGCGAACCCGGCCCCCAGCGATCCCCGATCGGCGGCGCGACGTGGTCCCACCACCCGCCGTTCTCGTCGACGGTGACGATCACGACCGTGTTCTGCCATTGTGGCCCGCGCTGAATATGCTCGATCAGCGTCGCGATGTGACGGTCGCCCGAGGCGACGTCCGCATAGCCCGCGTGCATGTTCAGGTCGCCCTGCGGTTTGTAAAACGTGACGGTCGGCAAACGTCCCGCGTCGATGTCGGCGATCAGGCGATTGGTCGACGCGTCGTTGCCCATCCCGCCGTCGCGCAGATAGCGGCGGCGCGCGGCCGTGCCCGGCGCGTAATTGGCGAAGTAGTTAAACGGCTGATGGTGATACTGAAAGTCGGGCATCGATCCCGTATCGCGATGATCGAGCGCGAATTGCCATGCGCCGCTGTACCACGCCCAGTCGATGCCCTTGGCGGTCAGCCGGTCGCCGATCGTCGCGTAATTCTGCGGCGGCATCACGCGCGGGTCCGACGGATCAGCAAATGCCGGGTCGCCGCCTTCGGCCGGACGCACGCTGCTCGGCTGATACGGCGGAGCCATCGTGTTGACTGCGTAGCCGTCGGCGGTGAAAGCGCCGTCATTGACGAACTTTGGCGGACCGTCGAGCGCCGACGCAGGCGAATTGGGCGCGAGCTTCAAACGGGTGCCGGTCGGATCGTCGCCTTCCACGACCGACACCATCTTCCTCGCCGGGCTGTTGTGGACGTCCGGGTAGTACGGCGCCTGCGCCGAGATCAGGAAGATGTGGTTCAACCACGAGCCGCCGAAAGCGGCCATGAAGAAGTTGTCGCACAGCGTGTACTGCTGCGCCAGATTCCAGAGACGCAGTGAGTCGGCGGAATTGCGGTAGTGCCCCATCACAAGCCCGCCCGAATCGCCCCACGCGGCGAACTGGTTGTTGCGCCCCGCGTTGATCTGCATCTGGTTCTGATAGAAGCGATGGATCAGGTCGCGGGTGATCACGCCGGTCGGCAGCGGCGCGCCGTGCGCATCGACGATCTCGAACGGCCGGTTGCGCAAATGATCGAGATCCTTTTCGCCAATCATATAGCGCTTGCCGTCCACTTCCTGCGCCTGCGGCACGAGCCCGCCCCAGATCGCCGGCAGCCGCGGCAGCGGCGTCTTGCCATCGCGGTCGAGCTGGACGTACTGCTCGGCGGTGACCGCGTCGAGCGGATGCTGGACACCCGGGTAGTTGCCGTACAGGTTCGCGAAGCTGCGGTTCTCGGCGTAAATCACCACGATGTTCTTCACCTGATCGTGCAGCGCAGCGTCGAGCCGCAAGTCGGCGGCGCTGCGCGGCGGGCCGTTGCCCGCGAGTGCCTCGCCCGTTTTGCAGCCGGGCAGCGCGAGGCCGAGGCCGACTGCCGCGAGACCGGTCAGGACGCGCCGGCGTTCGGGATCGTCGGGGGCGTCGTTGGTGTTGTCGATTGAATCGGGGTTGTCCAGTTTCGGCGGCAGGTGAGGATCGTGGTCGGTCATCGGTGAGTTCCGAAGGAGACGTGACGGTCGCTTCGGCGCCGCTGGAGGCGGCGCGCGCGACACCGGTTATGGGTCCGCCGAGGCCGGCAGGCCTCGCGGCTTTACGGCAGCCGACGCTTCACGCGCCAGCTGTGATGCGTGGCATCGACAGCCAATAGTAGCCAGTGCCGTGCGTCGACCGGATGACGCTTTTGCGTCGCGTAACGGTCGACGGTCAATTCGAGTTCGTCATGCGCGCGCCGATGATAGGTGGCGTGCGCGCCGGAGCCATCCGCGAACTCGACGCGCGCCTCGGCGAAGTTCGGCGCGCCGGCCGGTTCGGGAAGTTCGGCGATGCGCACCGCGCAGCCCGGATAAAGATGCGAGTCGGCAACCTGAATCTGGATCGCGTTGGGCATGACGTGGCCTCCTACGCTTGGACGGCGCGAGCGCGCGGCTGGGACACACCGCGCCGCTGGACCGGATCAAAGGATAGCACCGCGCGGCCGAATCGCCGCATGCTTCGCGCTATCGTCCTGAATTGAATCGGATGAACCGCATAGCGCGACGCGATCGGGCTCGGCACGCATCCGCTGAGCCGCGATCAGGCGTCAAAGCGTTTTCCGATAAACCACGAAGCCGGACTTGTCCGCTACCTTGTCATAGAGCTGCATCGCGGTGTGGTTCGTCTCGTGGGTCTGCCAGTAGACGCGTTGCGCGCCGTCGGCTTTTGCCCGCGCATAGACGGCCTCGATCAGCGCACGGCCGACACCCTTGCCGCGCTCGCTATCGAGCGTGTATAGATCCTGCAGATAGCAGATCGGTCCCGCCATCGTCGTATGGCGGTGATACAGAAAATGCACGATGCCCTGCAATTGCCCGGCGCGTTCGGCGACGAACGCATGCATCGGCTCGTAGCCATCGAAAAAGCGATTCCAGGTGATTTGCGTGATCTCGCGCGGCAACGCGGTCTCGCCCGAGCGGCCATAAAACGCGTTGTAGGCGTCCCATAGCGGCAGCCATGCATCGAAATCGTCACGGGTGACGGCGCGAATCTGCAGCGGGGCGGACATGTGGGCGGCTCCTGTGGAAAGCTGTGGAACCGCCAGCATAGAAAAT
This sequence comes from Paraburkholderia sp. BR14374, assembly GCF_040948685.1. Taxonomy (NCBI): domain Bacteria; kingdom Pseudomonadati; phylum Pseudomonadota; class Betaproteobacteria; order Burkholderiales; family Burkholderiaceae; genus Paraburkholderia; species Paraburkholderia sp. BR14374. The sequence continues at coordinate 362,707 of NZ_JBFPKF010000003.1, forward strand.
TTGCGACGTGATTGTTAGCTCCACCATGAACGCCAAATCTGGAGCCACGACGCTTGCGGCAGTGCGGTGAGCCGATGCATCACCGCCTGCAGCGAGTCAGTGCTTGCGAGGATGCTTCTGGCGAAGCTCGTTGCGGACCTTCTTCGCGGCGAACAGCGGCACGTAGTCGAACACGCGCGCCTCGCTCCGGAATTCGGCGAGCGAATCGGCGTACATGCGGGACACCGTTTCGGTCGGCGTGTCGGTTTCTTCGGCGATGCTGCGGACTATTTCGTCTACATTCGGCTCGGGCTGCGACATGGACGTTCTCCGGGTAGTGTGCGGCAGACTGGATGGACGGTACGCGCACGGCAGGAGTCCATTACAGGATGCGATTCGCGAGCATGCCAATTAAATTGGCCTATCGTCCGACCGATTTCACAGAGATTATCTTCTTGCGCTGCGGCAAGCGACCCTGCGGCGAGGGCGCGCGGAAAATCAACCGGTACGGCGGTGGTGAATACCCGGGAAACGCGCAGGGGTAAGGAGCGGCGTCTCTACTTCTCCATCTTCTGCGCTACGTGCGCGATCCGGTCGCGCACGACGCCGATCGCCTGCTTCAGCGCGTAAACGTCCTGAAAGTAGCGGTACGGAATCCGGATCTGGCTAGCGTTCGCGTCGATGTTTTCGATCTCGTCGCTCCATTGCGCGACCTGCGCGCGAGTCGGCTCGGCGTTCTTCCATACTTCGTCCTCGAGCGCCTTGATCGCGCGGTACCACACGAACAGGCGTTTCTTCATACGCGCTTCGAGCACGCGCGGCAGCGCCTGGGCGAGGCCAATCAGCAGCGCGAGGAACGGCACGAGGATCAGCAGCCGTCGCTCGATCAGACTCGCGAGCCAGAACGGCAGGTAGCGATACAGAAACGGCCGGCCCGATTTGAAGTAGCGCACGCTTTCGTCGGAGATCGGGAATTCTTCGGTGTTCAGGTTCGGGAACGTGCCGAGCGGCGTGAAGTAGTCCTCGCCGCCGTGCACCGTGCGCGCGGCGTCGAGCAGCAGATAGACGAGCGCCGGATGCAGCGTGTCCTTCGACACCAGCAGCGCCGTCGCCGCGAGCAGCGTGACGTCGCTGCGCGGCAGATCGTCGGCGACGCTCGTCGAGGCACGCGGCAATACGATCTTCGACAGCGACGGGAATTTTTGCGCCAGTGCATCGGCCTGAGCGAAGCTCATCAGCTTCAGGTTGCTGGTTAGCAGCGCGTGCTGCATGTCGGCGTCGGGCCGGCCGATGAAGAACGCCGCGTCGATCTGACCGCTTTCGAGCCCTTCGTATGCGGCGTTCGCGTCCATCTGCAGCAGCGTCGAGTTCTGGCTCGTGACGCCGCTGTAGCCGAGCAGCACCTGGGAGACGTTGAGCAGCCCGCTGCCCGGCACGCCTATCGAAATGCGCTTGCCGCGCAGTTGCGACAGCCGGTCGATCGTCGCGTCGCCGCGATAGAACACCCAGATCGGCTCGTACGACACGGCGGCGATGGTTTGCAGATTGTCCGTGTCTTTCGGACTGGTCGTGCCCGACTGGATGAAGCCGACCTGATAGGCGCTGTCCGGGTCAGCGAGGCGCTGGTAGTTTTCGACCGAACCCGACGAGCTGCGGATGTCGAGCTTGATGCCTTCGCGCTTGAGCAGCGGCGCGTAGCGATCTGCAAAGCCGCGATAAATGCCGCCGTCTGCGCCTGAGGTGATGACGATCGTGCGCTGGAACGCGGGCTCGAGAATCAGCGCGACCATCCAGCCGAACGCGGCGACCAGCACGATCGCGCCGATGATCAGAAGACGCCGGCGCCGCCGTGTCATCGGTGTTCTCGGGCTGCGGTACGGCGCGGGGTCTGGTCTCGGCATCGTTGCCCGGTTTGGTCAGGTCCGGCCTTGGGGAGTGGGATCGGGGTTTGGTTCCTCAACTTTACGATATCAGGGAGTTTTATTCGATAGCCAGTGATGTGCACTGAAAAGAGGCGGGGTCTGTTACAGACTGTGGGGATCGCGATTTTCGTGCTACAGATTCCAGTCGTACAGGCCGTTCCGGCGCACGAACACGCGCGTCGTTCGTTCAGTCAGAGGGAGTTGCGGTGTTGGAGGCACCTTCGATCCCATTAGCAAGGCGCAGCACATATGCACGCACGCGTAGCCGTCGCAGCGGTTACTAATCGGCCTGCGACGCGGCATTGGCCAATGCTGTACACAGTGGACTTATGCCTTTGGGACAAGATCTCGTAGAAAGCGTGATGATTTTTGCGAGGTCGTCAGTATCAAGCGTTGAGTTAATGTGACGTCGCACGAACGATTCTAGCGGCGGATTGAGCTTAATTTGTTTATCAAGTTCTGGTAACGCTTTCCAGTGGTCAATCAGCAATCGCGCGATTGCCTCAGAATAGCCTTCAGCAATCCCGCCATCGTCGCATTGTCCATACTTGCTGAATGCGCTATTGATCTGAGCCCAGCCATGAAGATGGTCCACCATCGCGTCCGCCGCAGCAGCATCCTTTTCCGTGCAAACTTTGCCGTGTGCCAACGGCATCCACGCAGCAACCGCAGCGACTATAAGCCGGGTCGCCATTTTGCGGTTATCCCAGTCCATTTAACGAGAGGTGCAGTGAACAGCAAAGGGTTTACTGGTGGCTTCGCAGGTCCGAGCACCAACAGCATGAATCACGAAAGTGCTGTTAGTGCCGTGATAGCGGCATACCAGATAGGGGTCGACGCCCGTTAAATCCCACTGGTCAGACGTTTTTCCTGGCTCAGGAACAAGGTCCGACTCCTCCTCTGGAGGGCCATCGAACAGGGATGCGTTATTCAGAACATGATGTTGCCGTCCAGCAGAAAGGACGCTTGGGCATTTGAACCGGACCCGTGTTGGCGACGCACACGCGGCGCTTGTTGCCACGAGGCAAACTGCCAGGAAAAGCGCCTTATTCGACAACATGGTTTCGGCTGCCGTTATTATCGGGTGTGCCAATGCAGGTCCGGCCTTGGTGAGTACGGGAGCGGGCCCGGTCTTTAGTTCCACTTTACGACTGTCATCGAGAAACAGCCCGGTTGCCCCTGATGTCGAAGATCCCGGTAACCACGCCGTTGCTGCCGCCTTGGGCATTTTGAACGATGTATTCCTGCTTGATCCTAGCGAAAGAGAGGCGAACCTGTTCGTGTTGCGCGGTCATCTCTACGCCGGTGATGAATACATCGCTCATCGTGAGCCTGAGGAAATCGAGGGGGCTGCCACCCGCCCTACGCATGGTAAGAACCGCTTTCGAAACGTGTGTGCCGGTCAGGCAATAGGACATCAGGCTGGGACTCGCCCGGTCGACGTTGTGAAAGAACACGAGATCGTCGACCGAGGCGCTGCCGACGCCACTTCCTGTTCCGGACATAATGGAAAGCCGCTGTGCCATCTTCCACGTCCAGTTGATTACCTCGATTTCGTTTGGATGTGCCGTGTCCTGCGACTCACCCGTAATCCCGTCGATTTTTATGAAAACGTCATTTGACATCAAGGCGACTCCTCGTTCTAACTAAAAGCACAGACCCGCCCCACGAGAGCCACCAGCAAAATAGGAAACTGACTACGAGCAGCAGCGTAACCACCACGTCCTCTTCGCCCTCCATACCAACGGCACCAACGAGCTTGAAGAGGGGGCGAAGCCTTTCTGACGTGGACTCGCTGCCAACCCAGCGTGCAAGCGGGTCGATCGTCGACAATGCGAGACAGACTGGGACAGTCAGCACGAGGGCCACAAAAATCCGCAGGACATTTTTCATTGCACCAGTACCGTGCCGTAGTACTGCAGTGTTGTGCCGGGTATCGTCCGGGTCGGGTGCGACAGCAAGAACGAGCGTAAGCGATCGAACTGGGACTGGTCCGTGACCGTGATGCATCCTTCACTTTCGCCCCAACGACCTGTTGGATGCAGGCGGAAGTTGCCTCGCTTCACGCCATTGATAAATGTCCAGTCGTCAATCGCACCGTCGTTTCGATAAAGCGCGAACCAGGTCGAATGATCGACATTTGACCACGCGTCCTTGACAAGGTCATACAGCCATCCCAGATGACCGCCACTCTGTCGGTCCACGATGTAGTACAGGCCTTGCGGAAGCGGACCGCTTTCGGCGATCGCCGTGTCTGCGGGGTTGTTGACATGGGCGGGTTTGCCAGAAAAGGCAGACACGTTGCCAAAGCCTTTGCAGGTCAATACAGAGATGAGTCGGCGGTTGAGCGTGAAATAGCACTCGGCGGGCATGGTATCCAGATCGAAAAGGCGATCACTCCGTGGTGCGACGAAGCGAGCCGCCGAGACCGAGGAGACAGGTGACGCGAGGTAACGTTCGTGACACCGACAGCTTCGCCGAAGACGCGACCATGCTCAATCAGACGACTCGGAAAACGCTACCCAACCACCCCCACCTCACCCCCCAACTCCCGCGCAATAAACTCGACAAACGCGCGAATCCGATTCGACATCTGATGCCGCGGCGAATACACCGCGAAGATGTCCGCATTCGGCGTGTCGTGATCAGGCAGCAACTGAACGAGCGACCCCTCCGCCAGATACTGCCGGATATCCCATTCCGCGCGCATCAGGATGCCGTGTCCTTCGAGCGCCCATTTGACGGCGATCTCGCCGTCGTTGGTGGTCAGCGTTCCCTTGATGCGCACCGCCTCGGTCTTGCGCGCGGCGCCGCGACCCGACGTCAGCCGCCACACGCCATACGCTTCGTCTCCCTGCCGAATGCCGATGCAGTTGTGGCGCGTCAGATCGTGCGCAGTGAGCGGCGTGCCGTGCGCCGCGAGATATGACGGCGCCGCGCACAGCAGACGCCGGTTCGGCGCAAGCCGGCGTGCGACCACGCGCGTATCGGGCGGCTCGCCGAAGCGGATGCAGACGTCGAAGCTGTCGTCGGTGAGCGGCGGGGGCGTGACCGACAACTGCAGTTGAACCGACACTTGCGGATACCGCGCGACGAAGCGCGAAATCGCCGGTCCGATATGGCTGCGCCCGAAGCCGAGCGTCGCGTTCACGCGCAGCAAACCCTTCGGTGTCTTCTTCGCCGAGCCGAGCAGTTCGGCCAGCTCGTCGATCTCGTCGAGAATCCGCCGCGCGCGTTCGAGGTATAGCTCGCCTTCGGGCGTCAGCATCATGCGGCGCGTCGTGCGGTTCACGAGCGCGACGCCCGCGCGCTGCTCCATCTGCGTGAGGCGCTTGCTGACGGCGGCCGCGGTCAGCCCCAGTTCGCGGGCGGCCGCGCTGAGGCTGCCGCTCGCGGCGAGCGTCGAGAAAAAGCTCAGATCCGCTGGCTGCACGGTGTCGCGCATCGTCTTTTCCACGCCTTCGCATTTGTGAATGAAAGTTAAAGATGCTTTGAGTTTAGCACCGGTTTTTACCCAGACGATCGCGCTAGAGTCCCACTGACGCCATTCACCAAGCACAGGACGCAGACATGAAGACCTATCGCATCGCAACCATTCCCGGCGACGGCATCGGCAAGGAGGTCGTGCCGGCCGGCGCGCAGGTGCTCGAAGCGCTCGCGAAGACCACGCGCGCCTTCACGTTCGAGTTCGAGAACTTCGATTGGGGCGGCGACTACTATCGCCAGCACGGCCTGATGATGCCGGCCAACGGGCTAGATGCGATCCGCAACAAGGATGCGATCCTGTTCGGCTCGGCGGGCGACAAGGACATTCCCGACCACGTCACGCTGTGGGGTCTGCGTCTGAAGATCTGCCAGGGCTTCGATCAATACGCGAACGTGCGCCCGACACGCATCTTGCCCGGCATCGACGCACCGCTGAAGTACTGCAAGCCCGAAGACCTGAACTGGGTCATCGTCCGCGAAAACTCAGAGGGGGAATACTCGGGGGTTGGTGGCCGCGTGCATCAGGGCCATCCGATCGAAGCCGCGACCGACGTGTCGATCATGACGCGCGCCGGCGTCGAGCGCATCATGCGCTTCGCGTTCCGCCTCGCGCAGTCGCGCCCGCGCAAGCTGTTGACCGTGATCACGAAGAGCAACGCGCAGCGTCACGCGATGGTGATGTGGGACGAGATCGCGCGCGAAATCTCGAAGGAGTTTCCGGACGTCACGTGGGACAAGGAACTCGTCGATGCTGCGACCGCGCGCATGGTCAATCGCCCCGCCACGCTCGACACGATCGTCGCCACCAATCTGCACGCCGATATTCTCAGCGACCTCGCAGCCGCGCTCGCGGGCAGCCTCGGCATCGCGCCGACCGGCAACATCGATCCGGAGCGCCGCTATCCGTCGATGTTCGAGCCGATCCACGGCTCCGCGTTCGACATCATGGGCAAGGGGCTCGCGAATCCGGTCGGCACGTTCTGGTCGGTCGTGATGCTGCTCGAACATCTCGGCGAATTCGACGCGGCCACGCGCGTGATGCAGGCCGTCGAAGCGGTTACCGCAAATAAGTCGCTGCATACCCGCGACCTCGGCGGCACGGCCACGACCGCGCAGGTGACGGCGGCCGTATGCGCGTTTATCGAGCAGGCGGCGACGCCCGCGGAGAACGCGGCTTGAACGCCGGCTTCGCTTGAATTGACCGGCACCAAGCGGGAACCGCGCGCCATCCAGGCGCACGGTCTACGCCCCGGCCACCACGTGGCCGGCACCCAACCTTGACTCGACTAGCTCGGCCCAACGTCGGCCGGCGCGAGGCTCGCGTGCGGTCCACTGCCGCGCGCAAGAGGAGGAGACAATGACTTCGGAACTCGAAAGCCGGGTGTCCCGCAAGCTGATGCTGCGGATCATCCCGTTCGTCATGCTGTTGTACTTCGTGAGCTTTCTCGATCGCGTGAATGTGGGCTTCGCCGCGTTGACGATGAACAAGGCGATCGGTCTTTCGCCGACCGCGTTCGGCCTCGGCGGCGGGCTCTTCTTTATCGGCTATTTTCTGTTCGAAGTGCCGTCGAACCTGATCCTGCACAGAGTCGGCGCGCGCCGCTGGATTGCTCGCGTGATGGTGTCGTGGGGGCTCGTGTCGCTCGCGTCCGCGTTCGTCGTCGGGCCGAACAGCTTCTACGCGCTGCGCTTCATTCTCGGCGTCGCGGAAGCGGGCTTCTTTCCCGGCATCATCCTGTATCTGAGCCTGTGGTTTCCGACCCGGCAGCGCGCGGTCGCGGCGGCGTGGTTCATGGCTGCCGCACCGATTTCGACCGCGATCGGCTCGCCGATTTCCGGCGCGATCATGAAACTGCCGCCGATCGCCGGACTCGCCGACTGGCAGATCCTCTACATAATCGAAGCCTTGCCGGCGATCATCCTCGGCTTATGCGTGCTCAAGTATCTGACCGACAAGCCCGCGCAAGCCGAGTGGCTGCATCCCGAGGAGCGCGACTGGCTGATCGCGAAGCTGAAGCTCGAAGCCGACGCGCGGCACGCGCATGCAGGCCACACGGCCGGCGCACTCAGCGCGTTGCGCGATCCGCGCGTGCTCGCGCTCGCGCTGATCTACTTCGGCACCTCGGCGGGACTTTATACGCTCGGCTTGTGGGCGCCGCTGATCATCCGCCAATATGGTTTCGGCACGTTCGAAACCGGCCTGCTTGCCGGTGTGCCGAGCGTGCTCGCGGTGATCGCGATGGTGCTCTGGGCGAAGCACTCGGATCGTACCGACGAACGTACATGGCACGTCGTGATTCCGTGCGCGCTTGCGTGCGTAGGCTTCGTGTTCGCCGGCAATGCGAGCACCGCGTTGATGATCGTGCTTGCGCTCGTCGTCGTGAACGTCGGCATCAGCGCCGCGAAGGCGCCGCTGTGGGCAATGCCGAGCATGTTCCTGTCGGGCGCCGGGGCGGCCGCGGGGATTGCGATGATCAACTCGATCGGCAACCTCGGCGGCTTCGTCGGGCCGTTTGCGATCGGCTGGCTCAAGAACGTGACGGGTGGCTATACGGCGGGGCTTTATGTGGTCGGCGCGACGTTGGCGGTGTCGGCGGTCGTGACGCTGATGCTGAGCCGCCAGACCAGGCATGCGCCGGCCGCGGTGGGCGAGCGGCAAGGTCACTGAGCGAAAGATCGATGATACGGGAGCGACGCCGGCTGAAAGGCCGGCGGCGAACGTGAACTCCATCCGATGCGTTAGCACTCGACTACCGGAACCCGTAGACCAGAACCTTCTTCCCTTCAAAGTGTTCCTGCACACCTTGCACGCAATTCATCGGACAGCTGTAGTCGGGAGTCGACGAGGCTGTCGGGACACTCGCCCGATAGACCACGGATTCGATCTGCGTCCCGTCCGAAGTGATCACGATGTTCAGGTCAGTCTCGACGCCAGCCGCCACAGGTCCTCCGGTAATGTAGCGGACCGACATCGTTCCGGTGCAATCGGAGTTCACCGTGTAGGTGCCGGTCTGGTGAGGATTGAAGGTAGTCGAGCCGGCTTTCGGCACGCCGTTGATGTTCCCAACGTCAGTGCGCGTGAAACCACCGCTGCCGTCGAACGTCACCAGGGCGACGTCATCGTAAATCAACGGGCTCGTGAACGGATGCAGCGTGTTCGTCGAATCGAGCAATCCAAGAATCTCTCCGTGACCGATGAACCCATAGGGTCCCTTTAGCGTTGCCTTGGAGCAGAGGCCCTCGCGACCACCACCGTCGCCATCACCGTCACCATCACCCCTGCCGCCGGCCTGCGCGGTGCCGCTCAGCGACAGAATTGCAACGGCTACCGCCGACCAAACGCTTATATGCTGGGTCTTCATCTTCATCTCCTTGTTAGCAAATCAGGCGCATGAAATCGCGGCGTGCAACAGTCCTTCGGCTGCCGGGATCGGGGCCTGGATCAATCAAACGAAAATAGTCGATATGAAATGGCCGAAGCGATGCCTGGTCGCCGTCGGTTGAAGGACCAGAGGTGGGGCCAAAGTGGTGAATGACGAAACGTTTTCGCCGGGCAGTCGTGTTTCGCCCGGTGTCGGCGGATACGTGCGGAAAGGATGCACGAAAGTCCGCGCAATGGTGACTTCGTGAGTCAGCCACGCTTTAAAGTCGCACGGCGAAAACCAGTGTAATCCACGCTATTTGCGCAGACCTGATGAATATCGGACAAAAGGAAGGCACATTCAGATCGCGCGCCGCGAATGATTGCGCTTTCTTTGGGGTTCCGCGTGGCTAATGTGCAACGTCGTCACGCCCGGCAAAAGAGCGTGCGCGACAACGAGACGACAGAGCGAGGTGGCGTTTCACTTTCTGGTGCCGCACGCGGCGGTGCCGCTGATGAGATTCTCCGAGCATGTGATTACGGCTGATCTCGCGAGGAGCTCACCGGCATGGTCGACGGTGATTGCGGCGATGCCGGCGATCGTCGCGCTTGCGATCTACCTACTGGTGAGTCTGCCGATGGCCGGATATATGGTGCGCAGCGGCCTGGCCGCGCATGGTTTCGCCGGCTCCGAACGTTTCGGCTTCTGGCGCGCGATGTCGCTCGGGCTCACGACGTATCTCTGGTCGGTGCCTGGAAGCCTCGCGATTGCCGATGTCGGAATTTCATTGCCCGGTCATGCCGCGGATGCGCTGCGCGCGATTCTTGTCGTGGCGTGGGGATGTATATCGTTTTGCCGAGGCAGGTGAACAGGGTAGAGAGGTTTGCGGCGGGTTGAACATCGTCGAAGCGACTAGATGGTGCATGCGCAACGGCCCGCTCGAAGCGGGCCGTCTTCCATTGCCGCTGCCCACATGGTCAGCGCTCGCCAAACATCAATGATGCGCGTAGACCGAGGCGAGACCGGCAACGTCCTGTTGCTGCGACAGCGCCGAGATCTTAACCGCGCCAGCTCCGGCCGCCGACGACCCGTTCGCCGACCCGCCATATGCGGACGTCGCCGCGCTATTCAGCGCGCTCACGCGTGCCTCGGCGGCCTGGATATCCTGCGGATAGGTGTTGTAATCCGCAGCCGGGTTGTAACCCGCCTTTTCGAGTTGGACCAGTTCCGCGCGAACCTGGGCACGCGTAACCGGCGCGTTGGACTGCGCGAACGAAACGACGGGGACAGCGACAACAGCGGCAACGATCAGCGACTTGACGAGTTTCATGGTATCCACCTGAGAGCAATTGAGTTGGTTCAGACCACGGTTGCGTGGCCCGTGCATCCAGTCGCGTCGATGTCCGCTTTGCTTTGCGGCACCGCCGACTGGCATGGACGTATTTGAACCCCCTCATGTATCCCGCCTGTTTCCGCGAACCCCGACTTTTGCAACGGTGTTTGTCGGTCAGCCCGATGGATACATAACGATACGAAACTCGTCGAAATCACCGCGCACCGTTACTGGCCGGGCGCTCGGCACTACCGCGCAGTTCGCCCAACGACGCGCCGTTCGGCCGCAGCCGCAGGCGCGGATCGAGCCTCTGCCACGGCAGGTCGGCGGGATCGGCGGCCATCGGGCCAGGCGCTTTCGCGACCAGATGGGCGGCGGCGATCGCGTCGAAGTCGGCGCGATAGTGAACAGAACTCTTGTTGACGAGGATCTTCATCCGTTCGGGTTCGATGCCGGCCGCGCGATAGAGATTGCGATCGAAGATCTGCATCTTGACCGAGCTGACCGCGATCCTGACGCCGTCGATGCGCAGGCACGCCACCGGACCGATGTCGGTCCACATGCCGTTCATCATCGGGCCATCGAAGCGCACTCGTCCGTGGGAGAGGTGCTCGACCACGAAGCGCCCGGCGAGCGGCGCGTCCCCAGGTACGCCGGAGCCGCCCGCGAGTTCGAGCTTGATCGTCGCACCGAGCCCTGCTTCGTGTGCCTTCGCCGCCGCGCGTGGGTCCCAGATCAGGCCGACGGCGGCGTCGCTCGCACCGTGACGCAGCAGCGCGCGCACGAGACCCATCGTGTTCGAATCGCCGCCCACGCCCGGGTTGTCCTGCGTATCGGCGATCACGACGGGGCGAGTCGCATGTTCGGCAAGCCGCATCGCTTCGCGCACGGCGGCGTCTGGGTCGAGGAAGCGCACTTCCCAGTCGCGCTCCTGCGCGACGATGGTCGAGGCCAGCGCATCGACGGCGGCGCTCACGGCGGCCTCGTCGAAGCCGTAGCCCCAGACCGCCGCGCCACATTCGGGGAAATCGGACGCCGGAAATCCTGGCGCGAACGACAGCGAGACGACGCCGTCGCGTTCCATTGCCGCGAGACGATCGTACGTGCCGCGCGCCGGTTGCGCGAGCGTGCACATGCCGTTGACGGGGATCAGGAACGGAATGCGGCGCACGACGTGCTTAAGGCCACGCTCCGGCTCTTTTGCGAGGCGCATCAGGATTTGCGCGGCGCGAGCGCCGGTCTCGGCCATGTCGACATGCGGATAGGTGCGGTACGCGACCATCGCATCCGCGTGCGCGAACATCTCTTCGGTTACGTTGGCGTGCAGATCGAGCGAGACCACCACCGGGATTTCGCGGCCGACGATCGCCCGCACGCGCGCGAGCAGTTCGCCTTCGCCGTCGTCGAGATGCTCGGCGACCATCGCGCCGTGCAGGTCGAGATAGATGGCGTCGAAACCGCCACGCCGCACGGCCTCGACGATTTCGCCCGCGATGCGCTCGTAGGCGTCTTCTGTCACATGCGCGGAGGCGCTCGCGCCTGCCCAGATCACCGGCACGAGCGTATGGCCCGCCGCTTCCGCCGCCTGAATGAAGCCGCCGGCGGGGATGTTCACATCACGCAGCGCCAGCACGCCGGAGCCGCGCGCGAGCGGCGGAAAGCCCTCGCCCTGAACGAAGCTCTGCCAGCTTGCTTTGGTCGGGGCGAACGTGTTGGTTTCGTGCTGGAAGCCTGCGATGAGAATCTTCATTTCCCGTTACCTCGTTGATAAAGGATGGCTAATCGAAAGGATTTCGTGGCGCTCCTTGAAAGCGCGGCACAAGGTCAGGGCTTCGTGGCAGCGAGCCGGAGCGGAAAGATCAGCAGCGCGGCAAGCAGCGACACGCCAGCCATTGCGAGCAGCGCCGGCTGAAGACTGCCGGCGGCCGTCTTGATCCAGCCGATGGCCGCGGGCCCCCAGAAGCCGCCAGAAAGCCCGATGGTGTTGATGAGTGCGATGCCGCCCGCGGCGGCCGGCCCCTTGACGTACTCGGGCGGAATCGCCCAGAAGACCGTGTAGGCCATCCACAGCGCCATCGTCACGAGTGTGAGCAGCGTCAGCGTGAGCGCGAGATGATTGCCCGCGGCCGCGCAAGCTGCCAGCAGCAACGCGGCGGCGGCCGCAGGCGCCGCGCAATGCAGGCGTCGCTCGCCGAGCCGGTCCGAACGTGAGCCCATATAGAGCATGCCCACCGCCGCGGCAACGTACGGAATCGACGTGTACCAGCCGAGCGTGATCAGGTCGCTTACGCCCTGGGCCTTCAGGATGGCGGGCAGCCAGAAGCTGATCGCGTAGATCGAAGCAATGATGCAGAAGTAGGCGAACGCCAGCACATAGACCTTGCGGTCGCGCAGCACATGCCGAAACGAAGTGGCATGAGCCTGCGCCACGCCGACTTCGGCCTCGAGCTGACGCTTGTCGGCGTCGTTGAGCCAGGCGGCGTCGGCCGGGCGGTCAGGCAGATAGAGGAAGGTCGCGATGCCGAGCACGATGCACGGCAGGCCTTCGACGAGAAACATCCATTGCCAGCCGGCGAGCCCGGCCTTGCCCGCGAGCGTGCTCATGAGCGCCGCCGAAACCGGCCCGCCGACTATCCCGCCGATCGGCCCGGCCAGAAACACCATCGCAATCGCGCGCGCCATGCGCGACGGCCCGTACCAGCGTGACAGATAGAAGATCATGCCCGGCGCGAAGCCGGCCTCGAACACGCCGAGCAGGAAGCGCATCGCGTAGAACGCCGGCACACTGCGCACGAACAGCATGCAGGCCGATGTAATGCCCCAGAGAACGAGAATGCGGCCGAAAGTCTTGCGCGCGCCAATGCGCGGCAGCAGCAGATTGCTCGGCAGCTCGAACAGCACATAGCCGATGAAGAAGATGCCCGCGCCCACACCGTAAGCGGCATCGGAGAAGCCGAGATCGGTCTGCATCTGCAGCTTCGCGAAGCCGACGTTCACGCGATCGAGGTAAGCAAACAGATAGCAGATCAGAAGAAACGGCAGCAAACGCGCGTTGATCTTGCTATAGAGCGCCGAAGCGTCGCCGCCTCGCGCGGTCGGAACAATGGCCGCCATGTCTGTCTCCGAATGTGTGTCGACCGGGGGCAGCGCTTTGGCGCCTGCTCTGGCCGCATGCAATAGATGTGATGCGCATCGTGCGCAACACCATCCTGACCAGGGCAATCCTTGCTAGCAAGAGCAACAAAGTTCACATATCGTTCCTGAAAGAGCAACGGGCCAAAGGCTAACGAGGATGTGATGCGCGAAATCAATCAGCAGCGGCTGCGCTATTTCCATGAGGTGCTCGGGCACGGCACGATCCGCGGCGCCGCGGACAGCCTCAACACGTCGCCCTCGGTGATCACGCGGCAGATCAAGCTGCTCGAAGACGAACTGGGCGTGCAGCTGTTCGAGCGGCAGGCGCGCGGCGTCCGGCCCACCGAGGCCGCCGCGCATCTGCTGGAGTTCTGGCGCGGCTATCGCGCGCAGCAGGAGAAGTTCGAGGACCAGCTGCACGCGTTGCGCGGCTTGCAGCAAGGCCGCGTCGATCTGGCCGTGAGCGAGGGTTACGTGGATGCGCTGATTGCCGAGGTCATCACGCCGTTCTGTGTGCAATACCCGAAGGTCGATATCGGCCTCACCGTGCTGCCGGTCGACGACGTGCTCGACGCGGTTGCGGAAAGCCGCGCCCATATCGGGCTCGCGTTCAATCCGCCGCCGCATCCGCGCGTCGAATACCGCGCGAGTTCCGCGCAGCCCGTGGTGTTGCTGGTGCGCCGCGACCATCCTCTCGCGCGGCGCGGCAAGCCCGCCACGATCGACGATCTGCTCGCGTGGCCGCTGGCGTTGATGCCGAGCACGTTCGGCATCGGGCACCTCGCAACGATGCTCGCGTTCGTCGAACACGTTGAGATCCGCGCGACGCTCACCACCAATTCGCTAACGGCACTCAAGCGGTTTGTCGCCGATGAAAACTTTGCGACGCTGATCGGAGAGTTCGCGGCCTCGCGCGAGATTCAGGCTGGCGAGCTGGTGACCGTGCCGATCGACCACGCGCTGTTTTTAGGCACGAAGGCGCGCGTGCTGGTGAAATCCGGGCGGCCGCTCGTCGCGGCCGCGCACGAACTGCTCGCGTGGATCTTGCAGCGCATGACGATGTTTGGGGGCGGCGCGCAAAGGTGAATCGGGTTGATTCACTGCGACCGCGCGCAATAGGCCCCCACCTGCCGCCTGCGCACCATCATCAACGAACAGACCCCGATGGACGCCACGATATTCACGGCCGGATAAAACGCCACGGCCACACTCCATTTCGGCAGCGCAAGAATCGCGAGCGCGTATTTAAGAACGCATAGCGCAAAGTACAAAAGACTCTCACTCCACGGATCAAGAATGGTCTTGCGCACCGTCGGCCCCAGGCCGACGAGTTCGATCAGCGTGACAAGACAGATCGACCAAGTCGGATCATTGGTGAGTATCCAGAGCGGAATAGCCGACAACGCAGCGACGAGGCAAAGCCAATCGAAAGCGGTGCGCCGCCGTTCACCCCGAAAGACGCTCGCGACGAGAACAAAGAAGCAGGTGGCCGCGATCGCCGCGGTAGACCACGCCGAAGGGCCTGCACCGGCGACGAATTGCCCGACCGCCGCAATCGCCGTGACGACCGACCAGACCAGCCACGTGAACAGATGCGGACGTACGGTGCCGCGCCAGATCGCAAGTCCATAAGGCAGAAACGCGACCAGCGAAACGATCGCCCCCATGACGCCGAACAGTCGGGTCATGTCCTGAAAGATGCGCATCATAGGAGGATCACACGCGGCACTGTCCTCGATATCGTGCCGGCGGTGCTCCACATGCGCGCGTAAAGAACCGCGTAAACGCGGTCGTCGATGCAAAGCCGACCCGCTCGCTGATCTCGCTGATCGGCATCGGCGTATGCGCGAGCAGCGCACGTGCTTCGTCGATGCGCGTTTGCGTCAGCACCTCGCTGAAGGTTTTGCGCTCCGCGGCGAGCTTGCGTTGCAACGTCCAGCGCGTCAGCGACAACCGCTCGCAGACGATCGTCTGCAGGCTCTTGGGATCGATCGCATCCGCCTGCTCGCGCAGCACGTCACGCAGACATCGCGCGACCGTCGGAGAAAAGCGGCCCTCCTCGCGAATCCGCTGCAAGATGCCGTCCGCGGCATGCATGTGAATTTTCGAAAGCGGCGCGTTGTAGACCTCGAACGCGCGGTCCAGCGCCGACGACTGCAACACCATCCGATTGCATGCCTGATCGAGTTGAACGCGCACGCCCAACGTCCCGCACAGCGCGCCGAACGCACCGAGCCGCGCATCGGTGATGCCTGCGTCGCGCACGCGCAGGCGCGCGTCGTAGAGCTTCGCCACTCTGGCGATCAGCGCGAAATTGCCGAGCGCGCTCGATGCGTTGCGACCTTCGCCTTCCGTCACGTATTCGAAAGCGACTTCGTCGCCGTGCTCCTGCACGACGAGCCAGTCGACATTACCGATCAGGTCGCGGTAGGTGACGTAATTGCGCAACGCATCGCGCAGCGTCGGACTATTGCAGAGCACGCCGGCGAGCTCGGGGAAATACAGCAGACTATCCAGCACGTCGCCCTCGGGCGCGCCGCGCATCAGACAGCTTTCCGCAAGCCGCAGCGTTGCGACGTGTTTGTCGCCCGGGACCCGCGCATCCGCTGCGGCGATGTCTGCCTCCGCGATGCCGATATCGTGAGCCACTTTGGTGCGATCGAGACCCTCACGCTCCGCCGCGTCGAGCAATCCTCGATAGATGCGCGCTGAAACGGACTTCTGACGCAAATCCACTGTGCCTCCTCCGGTCGAAACCTGTCTGCGGGTTTTCCTGACTCTTCATCGGTCAAGTGCTGCACCCATCGGTCAAGCGCGCTTCGAGCGCATCCCTAGAATTTCTTTCGGCGCATTACCGCGAGCGCTAAGCGTAACAGGACGACAACGTTATGCAATGCAAATCACATGACCGACAACGACAACCCGGAGCGAGACGATGAGAAGCAAGCTGACGATACCTTTTGCCGCAAGCGCCATCGCCTGCGGTGTCGCGGTGGTACTCGCCGCCTGCGGCAATGGCAGCAGCCTCAGTGACCCGCCGTTGCCGAGCGATCCCGGTGCACGCGCCGATGCGCGTGCCGCCGCGCTGGTCCAGCAAATGACGACCGCCGAAAAGATCCAGCTCGTGCACGGCGTCGGCATCCCCAACGCGGGACTCGGCGGTCCGTATCCGGCCGGCGTCAACGGAGCCGGCTACATTCCCGGCATCGCGCGGCTTGGCATTCCGGGCCTTGCAATGGCCGATTCGGCGGGCGGCGTCAATGTCGTCAACTCGAATGCGACGGCGCTGCCCGCGCCGGTGGCGCTCGCCGCAAGCTGGGACCCGACGCTCGCGAACGAATACGGCGCGCGTATCGCGACGGAGTTGCGCGTGCTCGGTTATGGCGAAGGTCTCGGCGGCGGCGTCAATCTCGCGCGCGAACCGCGCAATGGCCGCACCTTCGAGTACATGGGCGAAGACCCGGTACTGACCGGCACGCTGAGCGCCGCGCGCACGATCGGCACGCAGGCGCAGAACGTCATCGCGACGATCAAGCACTACGCGATGAACGACCAGGAAACGAACCGCATGACGAGCAACTCGGTCGTCGACGAACGCACGATGCGCGAGACCGAGCTGCTCGCCTTCGAACTCGGCGTCACGCAGGGCACGCCCGGCAACGTGATGTGTTCGTACAACCGGGTGAACGGCGTGTATGCGTGCGAAAACCCGTATCTGCTGACCACCGTGCTGAAGAACGAGTGGGGCTTCAAGGGCGTCGTGCAATCGGACTGGACCGCCACGCACAGTACCGTCGCGTCGGCGCTGGCCGGCCTCGATGAAGAAGAGCCCGGCGATCTCGGCGGCGGAGCGTCGATTCCAGGCTTCACGCTGACGTCCTATTTCAACACCGCGCTGACGAGCGCGGTCAATGCCGGCAGCGTGCCAATGTCGCGACTCAACGACATGGTTCAGCGCAAGCTTCGCACGATGATCCGCTATGGCGTCTTCGATTCGCCGCCGACCACCGGCGGAAGTGTCGACCAAACCGCGGGCAATGCGCTGGCGTTGCAGGTCGCGCAGCAATCGTCGGTGTTGTTGAAGAACGCGGTGGCGAGCGGCGATTCGCAGGCGGTGCTGCCGCTGAACGCGGCGGGGTTGTCGTCGATCGTGGTGATCGGCGGTCACGCGGATGCGGGCGTGCTGTCGGGCGGCGGCTCGGGCGCCGTGCCGGCGGCCACGGGCAACGCGGTGTCCGGCTGCGTGTCGCCGTCGCCGCTGTTGAGCACCTGCGCGACGTGGTACAAGTCGGCACCGCTAGCCGCGATTCAGGCAAAGGCGCCGAACGCGAGCGTGACCTTTGCCGACGGCACGAACGCGGCGGCGGCGGCCACCGCGGCCGCGAAGGCGGACGTGGCGATCGTGTTCGCGACGCAATGGGAAAGCGAAGGCGCGGATCTGCCAAGTCTGAGCCTGCCGAGCAATGCGACCGACAGTTATAACCAGAGCTACGATCAAAACGCGTTGATCACCGCGGTCGCGGCGCAAGCGAAGCGCGTGATCGTCGTGCTCGAAAACGGCAGCCCGGTGCTGATGCCGTGGCTCGGCAACGTGCATGGCGTGCTCGAAGCCTGGTATCCGGGCGTGCAGGGCGGCCAGGCGATTGCCGATCTGCTGTTCGGCACCGTGAATCCATCCGGCAAATTGCCGATTACGTTCCCGATGCAGGACCCGGATCTGCCGCAGCCGACGATCTCGGCCACCGATACGACCGTCAATTACAGCGAAGGGCTCTTCATGGGGTACCGCTGGTATGACGGCAAGCAGATCGCGCCGCTGTTCCCGTTCGGTTATGGGCTGTCCTATACCAGCTACAGCTACTCGGGCCTCAACGCGCAAGTGGATGCCAGTGGCAATGTGACTGTGACCTTCAACGTCAAGAATACGGGCTCACGCGCGGGCGCGGAAATCGCCGAAGTTTATGCCGCGTTGCCGAGCGGTCTGGGCGAACCCCCGAAGCGCCTGGTCGGCTGGCAAAAGGTCGCGCTGGAGGCGGGGCAGTCGCAGCAGGTCAGCGTATCGATTGCGCCGAAGCTGCTGTCGACGTGGGACGCGACCAACCACGCGTGGAAGCTCAACGGCGGCGTCTATCAGATGATCGCGGGGGCTTCTTCGCGCGATCCGAATGCGTTGACGGCATCGGTGACGATCGCGGGGCATTGAGCGCCGAGGTGTTGAACCAGAAAGCCGCGAAGCAGGGTACGGGGTCTCGCTCCGTGTCCTGCCTGCCCGGCTAGCTCGTGTCGTGGCCGTTCCGGGTTCGGCACGTCAACCGCCAGGCAGCCGATAAGCGAACTCGTACGAATGCGCGCCATCGACGATGTCGATCTTGAACTCGCCTTCAATGCCGCTCAGCTCGCCCGTGCCCGAATCGGGCACGACCGTCACCGCCAGTGACGCAGCACCGCGATTCATCACGCCGATATGCTGCAGCACGAACGTACCCTGCTTGCCCGCCAGCGTGCCCCTGACCTGTTCGAGCGCGACATAGCCAGCCGAGCCTTTGACGTTCGTCATCGCGCTCAGCATTTGCCCTTGGGTGGTCGCGGCGAGATCGCCGGAGATCTGCTTGTCGATCGACATGCGGCCTAGCTTCGATTCGGCCTCCGCGTTTTCGAACGGCATCGGTTGAAGGGAGACGATGAAGGTGCCTTTTGCGATGTGCTGAGTCATCGGGATTTCCTCCTGGCTTGAACGGGCGAAACGTGACGTTTCCGAACCGTAGCACACGTCGCTGTCAATTAGCCGCAGGCGCCGTGCTGTCAGCCGTGCCGAACGCATCCGCGAACTCGCGCTTCAACCACACCAACGCCGGGTCCTGATCGTGCGCCGCGGCCCACATCAACGAAACCTCGTAGCCCGGCACTTCGAATGGCAACGGACTGAGCGCGAGACCGAGCGTATCGCGCCAGACGCGGCCGATGAACTCCGGCACGGTCGCGATCGCCGCCGTGCGTTGCACGATGAACGGACTGGTCGCGAAGTTCGAACTCGAAAACACGACCTTGCGCTTCAGTCCCTGCAGCTCCAGTCGTTCATCGATGAAGCCGCGCAGCTCGGCGCTGAACGAAGTCAGCACGTGGCGGTGGCGCAGAAATTCGTCCATCGACAGATGCTTGCGACGCGTCTTGACCAGCTTCGGGTTGTAGACGCTCACGAAGCGCCATGAAAACAGCGGCATGAGTCGCTGCCACGGCACGCACTCGCGGAACACGCCGACTGCGAGTTCGATCGCGCCATCGTCGAGCATCGCGGCGGCGCGCGTCGAATCGGTGGAGCGTGCGATCAGCTTCACGCCGGGCGCTGCGACGGCGAGGCGCGCCATGAGCTCTGGCATCAGCAGCAGTTCGAGCGAATCGCTGAGGCCGATGCGGAAGACCCGCTGCGCGCGGGCCGGATCGAACACGGACGGCTGCGTGAGCGCCTGATGCAGCGATTGCAGGAATGGCTCGATCTGCCGCGCGAGTTCGAGCGCGCGCGGCGTCGGCGTCATGCCCTGCGGCGTGCGCACGAACAGCTCGTCGCCGAAGGTCTCGCGCAAGCGTTTCAGTGCGCCGCTGACGGCCGGTTGGCCAAGAAACAGCCGCTGCGCGGCACGCGTGACGCTGCGCTCTTCCAGCAGCGCGCGGAAGGTCAGCAACAAGTTCAGGTCGAAGCGCCGAAAATCATTTTCAATGATGTTGGCCATGACGTTAAACGATTTGAATGATGGGCACGCACCGCGCATTCTACTGCCACGGGGTCTTCCGTTCACTCTCAGGAGCAATGAAATGGACTGGCAAAATCAGAAGGTCGTGGTGTTGGGTGGTTCATCGGGTGTCGGGCTCGCGACGGTGAAGCGGCTCACGGCGGCTGGCGCGAGCGTCGTCGCGGTGGGGCGCGACCGCGCCAAGCTGGACGATGCGCTGAGCGGCATCGGCGCACAGGTGACGGGCGACGCGCTCGATTGCACCGATCGCGCGGCGCTCGAACGGTTTTTCGGCGGCCTCGGCCGGATCGATCATCTGGTGATGACGCTGTCGGGCGGCGAAGGCGCGGGGCCGTTTGCGGAGCTGGATATGGCCGCGCTGCGGCGCGGCTTCGAGGCCAAGTTCTGGCCGCAGCTCGAAGCGGCGCAGACCGCGCTGCCCGCGTTGCGTCGCGATGGCAGTGTGACGTTTCTGACCGCGATTTCGGCGCGCATCGCGAATCCGGGTACGGCGGGTCTGGGCGCGATCAACGGCGCACTCGAAAGCATGATCGGCACGCTCGCGCGCGAGCTGGCGCCGCTGCGCGTGAACGCGGTGTCGCCGGGGGTGATCGATACGCCGTGGTGGGGCAGATTTCCGGCGAACGTGAAAAACGAGCTGTTTCGGCAGCAAAGCGAAACGCTACCGGTGCGGCGCGTCGGCCGGGCCGACGATGTCGCGCACGCGCTGCAGTTTCTGCTGGAGAACACGTTTATGACGGGGGCGGTGATCGAGTGTGACGGCGGCTTGCGACTGCTGTGAAGCACGGGCGCGGGAATGTGCGCTCAGGCGTCCTACGCCCTCCGAACCCGAACCGGCAGACACATCGTCGCCACGAAGCACAGCAAATGCAGTGCGGCCAGCAGCACGAACATCGGCAGAAATCGGCTGGGCTGTACATCCGAAGCACCGTGCAGCGTCAACGCGATCGCCATCGAAAGCAGCGTCGCGGCGAACGGGCCACCCACTCTCTGCGCGATGTTCAACGCCGTATTCGCGACCGCGAGGCGTTCTCTCGCGATCGACGAATACGCGGCCGAGATCGATGGCACGCTGATCGTCCCTTGACCGACGCCCGCAAGGAATAGACTGACAGCGGCCCATCCGGTGGAGAACGAAGCGATGCTCATCCACAGAAACACGAGCGTGCTCAGAAGCGCCAGCAATGCGCCGCCCGCCGCGAGCGCGCGGCAACCGAGCCGCTCGGTCAACCAGCCGATTGGTGGGAAAGAGCACATCATGCCGACGCCGGTTGCCGCGAGCAGCCCGCCCGCGTGCGCGGCCGACAAACCGCAGCCCGCGATCAGAAACAGCGGCACTGCAAGCTGTCGTCCGTACATGATCCCGTTCGCGGAGAACTGCGCGAGTGCCGCGACCGAGAACGTACGCCTTGCAAACATGCGCACGTCGATCAGCGCGGCATCGCCTTTGCGCAACGCGTACAGCACGAACCCGGCGAGAAACACGACGCCCGCAAGCAGCCACGCGAGGCCCACCGCGCGCAACGCGTTCTGAAGTCCATAGACGAGTGCGACCAGCCCAGGGGAAATCAGCGCAAAGCCGGTGAAATCGAACGGCCGCTTCTGCGACGCAGGGGCATCGCGCGGCAGCAGCAACACCGCCATCGCGATGCCGACAGCGCCCACCGGCGCATTGATGAAGAACAGCCACGGCCAACTCGCGTGCGCGAGGACGAGCCCGGCCAGCACCGGGCCGAGAATGGGACCGAGCAGAATGGGCAGCGCGGTGAAACCCATCACGCGCTCGAGGTTCCTGCCGGCCACTCGTCCGATCATCATCTGCGCCATCGGTACGAGCACACCGGCAACGAGGCCCTGGAAGATGCGCGCGCCGATCAGCTCGCCGATCGTCTGCGCCGCGCCGCACAGCATCGACGCTATCGTGAACGTCGAAAAGCAGAACAGGTACAGCCGCTTCGCGCCGATGCGGTCGACCAGCCAGCCGTTGAGCGGCAACATCAACGCCATCGCGAGCAGGTAGCCGCTGACGATCCACTGCGCGGTGGCGATCGACGCGTCGAGCGTATGGCCGATCGTCGACAGCGACACGTTGACGAGCGTCGAATCCATCTGCGACATGAACGAACCGACCGACACGACCGCCGCGACCTTCCAGACGGTGGGATCGATCCGCTCGGAAGCGGACGCGGAGATGTGCTCGCGCATGCCGCTCATCGGTCCGCGCGTGTATGGATAAAGGTCTGGCGCTCGGTCAGGCTCATGTACCGGCTCACGCTGCGTTGCCGCTCGCGGTCGCCGCGGCCGCGGGCTGTACCTGCTCGAGATGGCGCAGCAGTTTCGTCACCATCGCGACGACGACGAACGCGAGGACCACGAAGAACAGCGCGAGCGGCGTGAGCACCTGCACCGACACGAAGCCGGCCAGCCCCATCATCGCCGAGGACACCAGCAGCAGCGCGCAGCCGAGAATCGCGCTCGTCAGGCCCGCGATGTGCGGGAACAGCGAGTTGCCCTTCGCCATCAGCGTCGGATACATCGCGCCGGCGCAGAAGCCCATCACCAGCACGGGCGTCGCGAGCGTCCACACGCGCAGGCCGACCGTCAGCGCGAGCAGCAGCATCACAACCGACGCGGCCGCCATCAGCCGCGCGCCGATGCGCAACCGCTGCTCGGCGCTCGGCAGACGCGGACCGTGCAGCCGATTCGACAGACCGCCAAGGAAGTACATCATGCCGATGCCGAGCGCGAGATAGCCGAAGAAGGTCGGCGGCTTGTGCAGCGTGGTCTGCACCATGAACGGCCCGACGATGTTGAACACGAGCAGGATGCTGTAGCACAGGCCCTGCGCGAGGAAACAGCTTTGGAACACGGGGCTCGCGAGCACCTTGCGCGCGTTCACGGTCAGCGTGCGCGGTTCGAGATGCACGGGCTTCGGCAAGGTCTCGCGATAGCGCCACAAGAGCGCCCACATCACCAGCGAATAGATCAGCAGGAACACGAGGCACGCGCGCCAGCCGAACGCCGTCTGCAGATGCGCGCCGATCACCGGCGCGACGATCGGCGCGAGCCCCCATGCGATCGACATGTACGTGAACGCATGCAGCAACGCCTGACCCGCGAACGAATCGGTGATGATCGCCTTCGCGAGCAGGTTCGTGCTCGCGATGCCGAAGCCCTGCAACGCACGGGCGAGGATGAACGTCTCGAGATTCGGCGCCGCGAGCGACAGCAGACAGCCGACCGTGTAGACGGTCAGGCCGAACGCGAGCACGCGCTTGCGGCCATACGCGTCGGCGATCGGACCGAAGATCAGCTGGCCGAACGCGTAGGCGGCCATGTAGCCGGTGACGCTGGTCTGGATCGCTTGCGGCGAGGTACCGAAGTAGTGCGCCATCGCGGGCAGCGCGGGCACGTAGATGTCGATGGCGAGCTGTCCGGCGGATGCGAACAGGCAGATCAGGAACAACAGGAAGCGCGGCGAGTTCGGAGCGGAGTCGGCGGAGGCGGGTTGGTCGGCGGTAGCGTGGCTCATGGGTGCATCGAAAGGGAACACTGGCGGCGCGGGCAATCGGCGCGTTCGGTTATCGAACGGAAAAGACGCGGGTGCCCCGGCATTATCGCCGGGTATTGTGCCCGTGGTATCGCGGGAAGTGGGATATTCCCTGGCGAGGGTGTGGGATGGCGCGGCCGACCGGCGCGCTATCCCGCCGCAACGACGCTCATCTCGCGCAATCTTCGATCGACCGCAGCAACGCTCCGTGGTCCGCCGGGTCCTGGAAGAACGCGACGAAGCTCGCGTGTTCGCCGTTTGCGATGCGGTCCGAGCAGTCCTTCCCTTTGAGCGGGGGGCGAGACGCCGTCCAGATCACCGCCATCACGGCGAGGGCCAGCACGACGCCTGTAAAGACGAAGCCGAGCAGCAACGCGCATCACGCCGCAATGGATCGCCGCGAAGCGGCTGATCCTGAACGACGCCACCACGCGGCTTTCCCGTTTGACGACGGAATGGTTCAGCGCGGCGGGGCAGCATCCCACGCCGCGCATCCAGCTCAACTACTCGGATGCGATCAAGAGCCTCGTGGCGGCGGGATACGGCGCCGCGCTGCTGCCGCAGGAAGCGGGCCGCTCAACGGCCGACACTCGCATCGTCACACGTCCGCTGCGCCCGGCGTTATGGCGGCAGCTGGGCCTGGCCTTTCGCGCGGGTACGGTGGAGCGTCCGACTCAGTATGTGCTCGACGCATTGCGGAGTTTGCGGTTGAGCTAGTGAACAAGACTACATGGCCGCGGCTTTGCGTCTGTCCTGTTCTTCGCGGTAAAGCACGTACTCCTCCGCCATCGCTTTTGCAACGGATGGCCTACGCGCGGTGCGTTCGTAGTACTGCTGCACCGATGGCCACTGCGCGAGCTCGACGCCACTGTAGCGCGCCCAGTTCAACACAGTGACCAGATAAGCATCCGCGACGGAAAACCGCTCCAGCAAAAACTCGCGTCCATGCAAATGCTGCTCCAGCAGATTCAATCGCAACGCCACCTTCTTGTGTGTATAGCTAAGAACGTCGGCGGCCGCGTCCGGATCGAGCAGCGGCACGAATACTCCCTTATGCAGTTCCGTGCTGATGAAGCCAAGCCACTCCTGCAATTTCGCGCGTTCCGCCGTGCCGGCAAGCGGCGCGAGCGCGGCCGCCGGAAAGGCATCGGCGACATAAGGCAGGATCGCGGTGTTTTCGCGCAGCAGCCAACCGTCGTTGGTGCGAAGCACGGGGACCTGGCCGAGCGGATTGATCGGATAGAAATCGGAGCCGTCTCGCAGCCGCTTCGATTTCGTGTCGACTTCGACAAAGCGCGCATCGGCGCCGGCCTCGTAAAGTGAAATGCGCGTGGCGAGCGAACACGCGAGCGGCGAAAAATAAAGCTCCATGCAGATGTCTCCGGTCGTCTGTGAAGGTGTTTTTGTACTATAGTGAACAAAAATGGATGACGCCAGAGAATTTTATGCATGCCGGTACAAAAACGGAAAAACGCTCGCGCGGACGACCGCGTAGCTACGATTCGCAACAGGCCATGAACGATGCGCGCGACGCGTTCTGGCATGGCGGCTACTCGGGCACGTCGCTCGACGCGTTGAGCGAGGCGACCGGCATGAACCGGCCGAGCCTGTACGGCGCTTTCGGCGACAAGCACGCGCTGTATCTCGACACGCTCGATCGCTACATCGCGTTTGGCCGCGATGCGATGCAAGCCGCGCTGCATGGTGAGCGGCCACTCGCCGAGGCGTTGCTGGCCGTATACGAAGGCTCGCTCGCGCTCTACTTTCCACCGGGCCAGGTGGCGCGCGGGTGCTTTCTGATCGGCACGGCGGCGGTGGAGTCGAGAGCGGATGCGCAAGTACGTGACAAGCTCGCGCACGGTCTTGCCACGTTCGATGCGGAGTTCGAGCGACGGTTCGAACGCGCGCAAGCGCAAGGCGAACTCGATGCGGCCGCGAGTCCCGCGCTGCTCGCCAAAGTCGCATCGGCGATTCTGCATACTCTCGCGCTGCGCTCGCGCGCGGGCGACTCGCGCGAGTCGCTGCGTGCGACGGCGCAGGCTGGCGTCGCGCTGATCTGCGGGGCGCCGGGCAAAAAGCCAGGCAAGCCATCGAGCAAAACGCCGGCTAAAAAGCCAGGCAAACCGCGGCACAGGTCCAAAACCTGAAGCGCCGCGACCGCGCACCGCCTAGCGGTTGATGAACCGCTGAAGCTGCGCCGGATAGCGCTCGCCCACCACCTTGATCTGCTCGAGCGCCGCTTCGATGTCGGCGAGATCCGCCGGCGTCAGCACGACACTGGCGGCGCCGACGTTCTCCGCGAGGCGAGGCAGCTTCGTCGTGCCCGGAATCGGCACGATCCATGACTTCTGCGCGAGCAGCCACGCTAACGCGATCTGCGCGCGCGTCGTGCCTTTGCCATCTGCGATCCGCCCGAGCACGTCGACGAGCGCGGCATTCGCCTTGCGGTTCTCTTGCGAGAAGCGCGGCGCGATATTGCGGAAATCGCTCTTGTCGAAGGTCGTGCGCTCGTCGATCGCGCCGGTCAGAAAGCCCTTGCCGAGCGGGCTGAACGGCACGAAGCCGATACCGAGTTCTTCGAGCGTCGGCAGCACGCTGGCTTCGGGCTCGCGCCACCACAGCGAATACTCGCTTTGCAACGCCGCGACCGGCTGCACCGCGTGTGCGCGGCGGATCGACTCCACGCCCGCTTCGGACAGGCCGAAGTGCCCGACCTTGCCCGCGGCGATCAGATCTTTCACCGCACCGGCGACGTCCTCGATCGGCACGTTCGGATCGACGCGATGCTGATAGAACAGATCGATGCGGTCGGTTTTCAGACGCTTCAACGCAGCCTCGGCGACAGCGCGAATGTTTTCGGGCCGGCTGTTGAGCGGCTTTTTGGTGTCGCCATCCTGAAAGCCGAACTTGGTCGCGATCACCACCTGATCGCGAAACGGCGCGACCGCTTCGCCGACCAGCTCTTCGTTCACAAACGGACCATAGACCTCGGCGGTATCGAAGAACGTGACGCCTTGCTCGAAGGCCGCGCGGATCAGTTCGATGCCGGCCGCTTTTTCCGTGGCAGGGCCGTAGCCGAAGCTCAGGCCCATGCAGCCGAGGCCGAGCGCGGATACTTCGAGGCCGCTTTTACCGAGTTGACGTGTTTGCATACGACGCTCCAGTTGATGCGCCCGGCCCCGGCTGCTACCGGGACCACGACGCTTTGAATGCGACACGAGCCACGCGAGTCGTGGCACTGAAAGCGAGTTTAGGTTGCTGTGT
Source organism: Paraburkholderia sp. BR14374 (assembly GCF_040948685.1). Taxonomy (NCBI): domain Bacteria; kingdom Pseudomonadati; phylum Pseudomonadota; class Betaproteobacteria; order Burkholderiales; family Burkholderiaceae; genus Paraburkholderia; species Paraburkholderia sp. BR14374. The sequence goes on from NZ_JBFPKF010000003.1 coordinate 389,487, forward strand.
GCGGCTCAACAATATCTCTATACTTGCATGGCGTATTGAATTGAATTCACAAATGGCGAATTCCCGACTGCCGCGCGCGGGCCTTGCCGAACTGACCGCCTTCATCACGATAGCCGAGCAGCGCAGCTTCAGCGCCGCCGCGCGCGTGCTCGGGCTGTCGCCGTCGGCGTTGAGTCACGCAATGCGCAACATGGAGTCGCGTCTCGACGTGCGGCTCTTCAATCGCACTACGCGTTCGGTCGCGTTGACGGAAGCTGGCGAGCGATTGCTACGGCGCGTGCGTCCGGCGCTGGCGGATCTCGAGGACGCGGTCGGGGAAGTCACGGCCGCGCGCAACCGGCCGTCGGGCACGATCCGCATCAGCGCTTCGGAGGCGTCCGCGAAACAGCTCGTGCGGCATGTGCTGCCTGATTTCTTCGCGCGCTATCCGGAGATTCACGTCGAGTTCGTGGTCGATTCGAGGCTCGTCGATATCGTCGCCGAAGGATTCAATGCGGGCATCCGCGTGCTCGAGGACGTGCCGCGCGACATGATCGCGGTCCGCTTCGGGCGCGACATGCGTCTGGTGGCGGCCGCGTCGCCCGAGTATCTCGCGCGTCATCCCGCGCCCGAGGCGCCGCACGATCTGATGCGGCACCGTTGCATTCGCTTTCGCTTTGAAAGCGGCACGCTGTATCGCTGGGACCTCACGCATCGCGGCAAGAGCGCGAGCATCGACGTCGATGGACCGATGACGCTCGGCAATGTGAACCTGATGGTCGAAGCGGCGCTGGCCGGTATCGGCATCGCCTGGGTGCCGCTTGATCATGTGGCCGAACACGTCGCGAGCGGCCGGCTCGTGCAGTTGCTGCCGGAGTGGAGCCCGACCTTCGCGGGCTTGTGCCTGTACTACCCGGCCAACCCTCATCCGCCGACCGCGCTGCGTTTGTTCGCAGAAGCAGTGCGCGCTTGGGGCGAGCGGCAGTTGAGCGATGAGCGGAACGAGGACCCGCGTCATCCCGTGAAACGAGTCGGTGCGCGAAATCAAAAGCCCGAAACAAACTGAAACATGCACGTTAAGCGCTTTGCGGAATAAGACGGCAAACTTGGGCGTTTGCCTGATACCCGCAGCGTCGATTTTCAAACATCTTTCGCGCCTTTCATCGCCTTCGTGAACGGAACCCCTATGAACACCCAAGCGAACTCCCTGGCCGATTCGACCGATGCGACTTGCCCGCCGCATTACACGCGCACCGCGATGACATTGCACTGGCTGATCGCGTTGCTGATGATCGTCAACGTCGTGCTCGCTCTGTCCGCTGATTCCCTGCCCGACGACTGGGTGCGTCCGGTGATCGACACGCACAAATCGATCGGCATCACGGTGCTCGGGCTCGCGCTGCTGCGCATTCTGTGGCGCGTGTCGCACAAGCCGCCGCCGTTGCCGCGCGAGTTTCCGTCGTGGGAAAAGATGGCCGCGCATCTCGCGCACTTCGCGCTGTATTTGCTGATGATTGCGTTGCCGCTGTCCGGCTGGCTGCACGATTCCGCGTGGAAGGACGCGGCCACGCATCCGATGCAGTGGTTCGGCCTGTTCCAATGGCCGCGTATCGGCTATGTGATGCACCTCGACCCGACGCTGAAGGAGACATTGCACGATCGCTTCGGCGCGCTGCATACGTGGCTCGGCTATACGCTTTATGCGTTGCTGGCGATGCATATCGGCGGCGCGCTCAAGCATGAATGGCTCGATCGCAAATCGGTGTTGAACCGCATGAAGCCGTAAAGCCGCGGCACGAACACGATTTCATCAAACAACCGCCACCAGCCCCAACCTTAAATATTCGCTTTGAAGAAGACTCTCGAACAGGCACTCGCGGCCGCGTCACCACGCATCCTGCCGCGTCGCGCGACGCTTTGGAGCACGCTGATCCATTCCAGCGTCGTCGTGCTGTGGGCGCTGCTGTTTGCGCGCGCGTTCTTTCTGCGCGGTGCGCTTGCGTGGTCCACCGGGATTGCATATGTCGTCTATGACACGTTGCTGCTCGCGTTCGTCACGTGGAAATCGTTGCCGCTCACGCGCCGCGCGGCGCCGCTCGAAGCCGACTACGAACGGCGCGAACTGCCGGGCATGGGTGTCATCGTCGCGTCGCATAACGAGGCCACCGTGTTGCCGGTGACGCTCGCAGCGCTGCTGAGGCAAACGCACGGCCCGGCGCAGATCGTGATCGCCGACGACGGCTCGACCGACGCCACTGCCGACCTGCTCACGCAACGCTTCGGCCTCACGCCCGCCGCCGAAGGCGTGCTGAGCGCGCCGAGTTCGCTGCATCCGAATCTGTTCTGGCTGCGCGTGCCGCACGGCGGCAAGGCGCGCGCGCTGAACGCCGCGATCACCGTGATGACGACCGACACCGTGATGACCGTCGACGCCGACACGCTGCTCGACGACGACGCCACCTACGCGATGCGCGCCGCGTTCGCGAGCGAACCGTCGCTCGTCGCGGCGGCGGGCATTCTCGTGCCGGTCTGCGGCAAGTCGCTGTCGGGCCGCGTGTTCCAGTGGTTCCAGACCTACGAGTACATGCGTAACTTCATCGCACGTTTCGCGTGGATGCGCGCGGACAGCCTGCTGCTGATCTCGGGCGCATTCGCGTCGTTCCGCCGCGATGCGCTTGTCGCGGTCGGCGGCTTCGATCCGCAGTGTCTGGTCGAGGACTACGAGCTGATTCACCGGCTGCGCCGCTATTCGGTCGATCACGAGCTCGGCTGGGACGTGCGCGTGGTCGGCGAAGCGCATGCGCGCACCGATGCGCCCGACACCCTCGCAAGCTTTCTGCGCCAGCGTCGCCGCTGGTTCGCGGGCTTCCTGCAGACGCAGTACTGGAACCGCGACATGACCGGCAATCCGCGCTACGGCACGCTCGGCATGCTGATGCTGCCGATCAAGGCGGTCGACACGATGCAGCCGATCTACGGCCTCACGGCATTCGCATTGCTACTCGGTTTTCTATTCGGCGGACATGGCGCGATCGTCGTGTCGATCTTCAGCGTGATCGGTCTGAAAACGGCGATCGATCTGGCGTTTTACCTTTGGAGCATCCATTTGTACCGGCGCTGGACCGGCGAGCGCAGCGGCAACAGCCTCGGCATGGCGATGCTCGCGGCCGTCGCCGAGCCGTTCACTTTCCAGCTCGCGCGTCATCTGGGCGCCGCGCTCGGCTGGCTGCACTTTTTGCGCGGCGGCCGCGCATGGGGCGTGCAACGGCGCACCGGGCTCGTCGCTGGCGACGACGATTGAGCACGTCGATGGACAGCTCACAACCCAGGTCAATGTATCTGTAGGGCGGGTGTGGTAAAGGTAGATCCTTCACGCCGATGCGGCTGATGCGCAATGTGTGCTGCGACGCATCGCGCCTGCCCGCCACAGTGCCATGCGCCGGCTGCATCAAGTAGACTGGTAAAGATGCCGCACTGCCATGCAGCGCGGCAACCTTCTATCCGCTCGTGCACGGAGGCTTGACCTATGCATGCAGTTCCCCCGCTAGATCAGGAACAGGAAATCGCCGGCGCCGCGCTTGCCGCCGCGCCTGCTCAAGCCACTCACGACGCGCCGGTGCGTGATCTGCGCCGCGTCGCCATTCATCCCGATTACTGGTACCCGCTCGCGTGGTCGCATGAAGTGAAGCGCGGCAAGACGCTCGGCGTGACCTTCGCCGGCGATCCGATCGTGCTCGCGCGCACCGAGAGCGGCAAGGTGTTCGCGCTCGAAGATCGCTGTGCGCATCGGCAGGTGCCGCTGCATCAGGGCGTGGTCGACGGCGAATCGATTCGCTGCGGCTATCACGGCTGGACCTACGACTGCTCGGGCACCTGCATCGATGTGCCCTACCTCGGGCGCGAGCGTCTGCCGAACGGCGTGCGCTCGTATCCGTGTCAGGAAGTGGCGGGACTGATCTTCGTGTTTCCCGGCGATGCCGCGCTCGCCGAGGAACGGCCGCTGCCGGACTTTTGCTCGGTGTCGGACCCGAAGTACAAGACGCGCCGCTTCGGCCGTCCGGTCAAGTGTCATTATTCGTTCATGCACGAGAACCTGATGGACATGAATCACCAGTTCCTGCATCGGCGCCAGATGGGGCAGATGCGCGCGCGTTCGCTCGGGCGGCGGCGCGGTGAGGGCTGGGTCGAGATCGACTATACGTTCGCGCGGATGGCGGGCCAGCAGCCGATTGGCGAGGCGATGGTGTTCGGCGAGCGGCGCAAGACCGGTGGCTTCAACCACAAAGACGTGATGACGATCCGCACCGAATACCCGTACCAAACCCTGCAGATCCGCAACAACGACAAGACGCTGGTGATGGACCTGTGGATCGTCTATGTGCCGCTCGATCGCGAGCAGCGCACCAACCGGACCTTCGGGCTGCTGTCGATCCGCAAGCCCGGCATTCCGGGCGTGATGAATCTTGCATGGCCGCTGCTGGTGTGGTTCACCGAGCGCATTTTCAAGGAGGATCGCGAGATCGTCGAGGCGGAGCAGCGCGCCCACGATTCGCAGGGAGCCGACTGGAATCACGAGGTGTTCCCGGTCATCAACGACCTGCGCGCGCTGCTGCGCGAGTGCGGCGCGCCGGACCGGGTGGTCGGCGCGGGCACTGGCGATACCTCGGTGATCCGCTTCTGGGATTCGCGTCACGGCAATCCGCTCGCGAAGACCTGAACGCAGCGCGGCGCGGCGCGGGTGTGTTCACCGGCGCCGCGCAATCCGTCCCACCACGGCTTTCTCCCCCGCTGGGAATTAATCCATCTCCGCACGGTAGGCAATGCGCGGCGTGCAAGCGGCGATAATGTCGCACGGTACTGTTATTGCTCGCGAGTTTGCGCCAATCGACATTCGTCGCGTCCGCACCCGTGTACCATTGCGCTTTTTCCAAACTTCAAGACTCGCTCGTGACCACGCAACAAACCCCCACCGCCTCGCGTAAATCCCTCACTCTGCTGCAACTGCTTGGCCTGATCGGCGCCGCGGGCCTGATCGCGTCGTACGCGCTGAACCTGCTGGTACAGACGCACTGAAGCAGCGCCCGCGTCGCGCGGGCAGCCTTACGCCGGCGCGCGTCGCCGGCTTTCTCGAGATTCCGATTGCCATGTACAAAAAGGGCGTAGCCGTAGAAATCCAGTTTTCCCCCGAGCGGCTCAACGATGGCGCCGGCGATCCGTACTGGATCGATCTGACCCACGACGAAGCGCAGCGCCTGCTCGACAGCCTGCAGGCGCGGCTCGCGGGAACCGGTAGCGGCACGGTCGCTCCGCTCGTCGTGAGCTTCGATGCGACGGCGCGCACGACCGCGGCGGATGCCGCCGCGTCCGCTACGCCCGATGCGCCGTCGGCCGCGAACGCCGCCACGGCCGAGGAGTTCAAGCAATGGGTCTGCGTAATCTGCGGCTGGGTCTACGACGAAGCCGCCGGCGTGCCGGAAGAGGGCATCGCGCCGGGCACGCGCTGGGCCGATGTGCCGGCCGACTGGCGCTGCCCGCTGTGCGATGTGGGCAAGGACGATTTTGCGCTGGTGGAGTTTTAAGGGGCGCGCCGAGGCTCGCCTGATAAATCTGCTCTACGCCGTCCCTTCCGGATAGTCCGCGCCCTCGGTCGTCGCTCGCCATGTGTCGAAATCGCCGCGCATGAAGTCGAGCTTCTTGTACGCGAGATCGAGCGCGGCCTTGCCGAGCAGCAGACGCAGCGGCGGCGTGTCCGACAACGCGGCATCGATGATCGCCTGCGCGGCGCGCACCGGGTCGCCGGCCTGCTTGCCGCTGCGCGCTTCTGTCTGCTTGCGGCGCTCGCCGGCGGTCGACGCGTAGTCGTCGATCAGCGTCGCCGACTGCTTGATCGACGGCCCCGCCCAGTTGGTGCGGAACGGCCCCGGCTCGACGATCAGCACGCCGATGCCGAGCGGCTTCACTTCCAGCGCCAGCGATTCCGACAGCCCCTCGACCGCGTACTTGGTCGCATGATAAAAGCCAGTCGCCGCGAAACTCGTAATGCCGCCGATCGACGACACGTTGACGATCAAACCGCTGCGCTGCTCGCGCATGATCGGCAGCACGGCCTTCGTGATGTCGATGAGACCGAACACGTTGGTCTCGAACATCGCGCGCACTTCGCTGTCGTCGCCTTCCTCGATCGCGGCCAGATAACCGTAGCCCGCGTTGTTGACGAGCGCGTCGATACGGCCGAAATGGCGCTTCGCCTGCGCGACCACGGTTTCGATCTGCGCGCGATTGGTCACGTCGAGCGGCAGCACCAGCGCGCGCTCGCCGTGCCCCTGGGCAATGTCCTTCACTTTCGATGCATCGCGCGCGGTGACGACCGCGCGCCAGCCGCGTTCGAGCACGAGCTTCGCGAGCTCGCGGCCGAAGCCGGTGGAACAGCCTGTGATCAGCCAGACGGGATTGTCTCGATTCATCATGTGGAACACTCCTGTTGAGGGTCTATGACGTGAGGACTCGAAAACGGCGCGCCGATGCGGCGCGAACGCGCGGCGCGTCGGCAATCGGTATGCGGGTGATGTCCAGCTTGCAGCGTGCCCGGTTCGCGCGGCGGACGGTTCGGGCGGTGGCCCGCGTGAGCGCGCGTGCCGCTGCGCGGATTCGACGGGTGATGACGACGGGCGCCGCCGTAACTGCTATGACTGCGAGGACCGCGTGGGGCTGATGTGACGTTTCAATTCTAATCGCAGCGCGGCGGCTTCGCTTTGCAGCGCGCCGACGAACGCGTCCGCGAGCGGATGCGCGGGCCGGTGCTCGGGACGGATCACACTGACGCGAAAAGGCAGCGATAGCGCGAGCGGCCGGATATGCAGATTGCGGCCCGCGAAATCGAGCGCGGTCAGCGGATTGACGATCGCGATGCCGAGCCCTTGCCGGACGAAGCTGCACACCGATACCGCGGTCGGGGTTTCGATCAGCAGGCGGCGCGCGATGCCAGCCCGCGCGAACGCTTCGTCGATCTGCAGCCGGTACGGATCGTTGGCGGACAGGCTGATGAACGCCTGATCGGCGAAGTCTTTCAACGCGATCACGCGTTTCGCGAGCAGCGGGTGAGCGTCGGGCAGCACGCACACTTCATCGACGGCGACGAGCGGCGTGAGCCGCGTGCCGGGCGGCGGCGCGTCGTGCTCGGTGAGGCCGAGGTCGTAGCGCTGCGCGGTCAGCCATTCTTCGAGAAACGGCGACTCCTGCGTCGCGATCGATACGCTGACACCCGGCTGCGCATCGTGAAAGCGTTTGACGGCGCCCGGCAGGATCGAATGCGAAAACACCGGCAGCGCGATCACGGACAGCTGGCCGCCCTTGAATTCGCGCAGCGCGGCCGCCGTCGACGCGACGCGCTCGAGCCCGACATACGCGCGCTGAATCTCGTCGAACAGCGTCAGCGCGGATTGCGTTGGACGCAGCCGGCCCTGCGCGCGCTCGAACAATGCGAAGCCGATGCTCTGTTCCATGCGCGCCAGTTCGCGGCTCACGGTGGGCTGCGACGTGAACAGCATCTCGGCTGCCTTGGTGACGCTGCCGGCTGTCATCAGCGCGCGGAAGATTTCGATGTGCCGGTGCGTGAGCGCCATAGTGGTCCGGGGTATATCAGAAGTGAATAGATCAGCGATGGATCGGTATTTTACTGAATGATCGCCGCGGCTCATCATATCGGCTATCGCTTTCACACAGCTTCGACATGCAACCGACCATGACGCGATTCAACCCACATCAACTCGCCGACCTCGCGCGCCAGCACGGCACACCGCTATGGGTCTACGACGCCGACACGATCCGCCAGCACATCGCGCAGTTGCGCAGCTTCGATACCATCCGCTACGCGCAGAAGGCCTGTTCGAACGTGCACATCCTGAAGCTGATGCGCGACGAAGGCGTGATGGTCGATGCAGTCTCTTTGGGCGAGCTAGCGCGCAGTTTTGCGGCGGGGTTTGCAGCTCAAGCTGTGTCGCACGACGCACCCGAAGGCGTGGTATTTACCGCCGACTTGCTCGACCACGCGACGCTAGCCACCGTGCTCGACGAGCGGATCACGGTCAACGCCGGCTCGCTCGACATGCTCGAACGGTTCGGACGACATGCGAGCGAAGGCCATCGCGTGTGGCTGCGGATCAATCCCGGCTTCGGTCACGGCCACAGCAGCAAGACCAACACCGGCGGCGAGCACAGCAAGCACGGCATCTGGCGCGACGACCTGCCACGCGCGCGTGAATTGGTGCGGCGCTATCGGCTGAAGCTCGTCGGGCTGCACATGCATATCGGCTCCGGTGTCGATTACGCGCATCTCGCGAAAGTTTGCGACGCGATGGTCGATGCAGTGTCGCAACTCGATCAGGATATCGAGGCGATTTCCGCGGGTGGTGGTTTGTCGGTACCGTATCGCGATGGCGAGCCGAGCGTCGATACCGCGCATTATTTCCGGCTGTGGGACGATGCGCGGCGGCGCATCGAAGCACAGGTCGGGCATCGTGTTCGGCTCGAAATCGAACCGGGGCGCTTTCTGGTCGCGCAGGCGGGGGTGCTGGTTGCCGAAGTTCACGCGCTGAACCGGCGGCCGTCGCGGCAATTCGCGCTGCTCGACGCGGGCTTCAATGACCTCGTGCGGCCGTCGTTCTACGGCAGTCATCACGAGATCAGTGTGCTTCGGCACGACGGCACGCCGAGCGATGCACCGGTCGGCTCGTTCAGCGTGGCGGGGCCGTTGTGCGAGGCCGGCGACGTGTTTACGCAGGCGCAAGGCGGTGTCGTGACGAGCCGCTCGATGCCCGCGCCTCAAGTGGGCGACCTGCTCGTGTTTCATGATGCGGGCGCGTACGGCGCGTCGATGTCATCGAACTACAACAGCCGGCCGCTTGCTCCCGAGGTGCTGATCGAGCGCGGCAATGCGCGGCTGATCCGGCGCAGACAACGCATCGAAGAATTGATCGCGCTCGAAGAAACGGCGGGTTGAAGTTCAAGGCTCAACGCGCCCGCACCGTGCGCGTGTACGACGCGATCATCGTCGCGAACTCCTGCGCGGCTGGCGTTAGTGGAATCGCCGCGCGTTGCAGCAGACAGACGTTTTGCTGCAACGCGCGCTCGCGCACCGGGATCGTCGTCAGCATGTCCGCGAACGGCCCGCGCTTCGTGATGACCGACGATTCGAGCGACAGGCAATCGGTCGCGCCTACCAGATGCAACGTTTCGTATAAGCCCTCGACGGTCGCGACGATCTTCGGCGGCGGTAATCCGTGGCTGTCGAACAGATGACTCAAGCGGTTGACGTGCGGCTCCTCGGTCAGATTCGGCGAGCGCGTCGTCACCCACGTGCAATCGACGAGCTCGGCGAGCGACTTCGCGCCCGCCTTCGGATGACCGCGCCGGCACACGATCACCGGGTCGGACGGATAGAGCGGCGTGACCGACAGATCGGCGGTATCGGTCTGCTTCGAGACGAGCGCGACCGCGAAATCCAACGTGCCTTCACGGATCCACGAAATCATCATGCGCGACGTGCCCGTGCGCAGATGCACGGCGACGCGCTCGAAGCGCGCACGAAACTCCATCAGCACCGGCGCGAACGCGTCGACGAGCGGCTCGGTCGTCATGCCGAACGTGACCTCGCCCACGTAGTCGCCGCGCAACTGACGCACGTCCTCCTCGGCCCGCTCGCATTCACCGAGGATCGCGCCGGCCCGCTGCAGCAGCCGCTGGCCCAGCGCGGTCAGCGCAATGCCGCGATTGGTGCGCGTGAACAACGTCGCGCCGAGCATCGATTCGAGGTTCTGCAACTGCTGCGTGATGCCGCTTTGCGCAATGCCGAGCGCGCGCGACGCCGCGCGGATGCTGCCATGCTCGGCGACCGCCGTGAACGCGCGCAACTGCGAAATCGTCAATGCCATGGCGTCAGGGTCTGGTGATCGGTAAAAGTGATCATGATAGTCCGAACGGGACTTCTTTGAGGCACGGCGGCAGCTTACGATCGCGCTGTCCTGATCCGCTCCCCGTCGCCGTCCATGAAAACTTCGCTGATGATTCTTTGCGCCGCGCTGGCTTTCAGCAGCGGCGCGTTCGCCGCTGACGCCAACACGTTGCGCCTCGGCATCGACCCGACCTATCCGCCGATGGACTCGAAGGCCCCCGACGGCAGTCTGAAGGGCTTCGACGTCGATCTCGGCAACGAGATTTGCCGGCGCATCCACGCGCATTGTCAGTGGGTCGAACTCGAGTTTTCGGGCATGATTCCGGCGCTGCAGGCACGCAAGATCGACGCGGTGCTGTCGTCGATGGCGATCACCGAAAAGCGCGAGCAGCAGATCCTGTTTTCGTCGAAGCTGTTCCAGTTCAAGTCGCGGCTGATTGCGCGGCAAGGCTCATCGCTCGCGCCTACGGCGAGCGGACTTGCCGGCAAGCAGATCGGCGTGCAGTCGGGCACGCAGTTCGAGGGCTACGCGCTGAAGAACTGGACGCCGCTCGGCGCGAACGTGGTCGCCTACAAGAGCCAGGACGAGGTGTTCGCCGATCTGCGCAACGGCAGGCTCGACGGCGCGTTGCTCGGCACCGTCGAGGCCGATTACGGCTTCCTGCGTACGCCGGCGGGCAAGGGCTTCGCGTTTGTCGGCGAGCCGCTTTCGATGGGCGATCGCGGCGTCGGCATCGGCTTGCGCAAGGATGAAACCGAAGTGCAGGCATCGATCAACGCGGCGATCGCGTCGATGCGCGAGGACGGCACCTATGCGCAGATTGCGAAGAAGTACTTCGACTTCGATCCGTACGGCAATTGATCCAGGTTTCCAACTTTCCTTCACGGCTTTCCCTTCATGAACAGGCAATCGATTCCGCTTCTGTCGCCGGCTATCGGCACGCACCGCGAGCTGGTGTCGTTTCATTTCGGCGCGGCCAATAGCGGGCAGAAGATCTACATCCAGGCGTCGCTGCATGCCGACGAAACGCCGTCGATGCTGACCACGGTGCTGTTGAAGCGGAGATTGCTGGACCTCGAACAGGCCGGCGCGCTCAATGCGGAAATCGTGCTCGTGCCGGTGTCGAATCCGGTCGGGCTCAGTCAATACGTGCTCGGTCAGTTCGTCGGCCGCTTCGATCTCGGCAGCGGCAAGAACTTCAACCGGCATTTCGTGCAGTTCACGAAGCTCGTCGAGGATGCAAAAGAGGCGCTGGGTGCCGACGCGAACGCGAACCGCCGCATCGTGCGCGCACTGCTCACGGCCGAACTCGCGCGACAGAAGCCGCTGACCGAATTCGACTCGCTGCAACTGGCGCTGCTGAAGCTGTCATGCGACGCGGACGTCGTGATCGATCTGCATTGCTCGCTCGAAGCGGCGATGCATGTGTACACGAGCGAGGCCGCGTGGGCCGAGTTCGAGCCGCTGTCGCGCTACCTCGGCGCCGAGGCCTCGTTGCTCGCGACGGATTCGGGCGGCGGCGCGTTCGACGAAACGCACAGCCTGCTGTGGTGGACGTTGCAGCAGCAGATGCCGGCGAGCAAGCCGGTGCCGACCGGGTCGATCGCGGTGACGGTCGAATGCCGCGGCCAGCGCGACGTGTCTTACGAAGTCGCGCAGCAGGATGCCGACGCGCTCGTCGACTATCTGGTGTGGCGCGGTGCGATTCGCGGTGAGGCCAAGCCGTTGCCGCCGCTTCTGTCGCCGGCGACGCCGCTCGCGGGCAGCGAGCAGTTCTATGCGCCGGTAAGCGGGATTCTCGTGCACCGCGCGAAGATCGGCGACACGATCCGCGTCGGCCAGCCGCTGTTCGATATCGTCGATCCGCTGACCGACGAGACGACCACGATCGCGAGCCAGACCGAAGGGGTGCTGTATATGCGACGCGCGATCCGTTTCGTGACGGCCGGTGCGCCGCTCGGTCGCGTGAGCGGCACGCGGCCGATCAGAACGGGCGTGTTGCTGGGCGCCTGATCGATTGACAGAGGGCCCGCGCTCTTCGTCGCACCGCCTACGCGCTTGGCGGCACGAGTCACGACGCATCGGATGCCGCTATGCCGGACTCGGCATCGAGGACCGCGTCAACGCCTCGCGCGACGGCGCTGACATGCGCCGCAGCCGCGTTGCCGTGAAGTTGGATGGCGCGATCCGACGCGGCCATTGCGCGTCTCGCCGACTGTGCGGATTTAATCTCTTTCAGCCGCGAAAAAGCCCAAGCCCGCTTCCGGACAAAGGCCGATACTCGTCGTCATACTCAACGTGTGTCGGCGCGGCCGGCTTTTTGAAGGGGACGGATAAAGTGAGCAAGGCTATCCAATGGAGCGGGGTGTTTCCCGCCGTCAGCACCCAGTTCAAGCCGGATTTCTCGCTCGACATCGACGCGACGCACCGCGTGGTCAGCAGTCTCGTCAAGGACGGCGTGTCGGGTCTGGTGGTCTGCGGCACGGTCGGCGAAAACACTTCTCTGAGCACGTCGGAAAAGCTTCAGGTGATCGAGGCCGCGCGTGACGCGTCCGGCGGCAAGGTGCCGGTCGTCGCGGGCGTCGCCGAGTTCACGACGGAGTTCGCACGGCAGACGGTGCGTGAAGCCGCCCGTGTCGGCGTCGACGGTGTGATGGTGATGCCGGCGCTCGTCTATTCAGCGAAGCCGCACGAAACCGCCGCGCATTTCCGCTCGGTCGCGACCAGCACCGACCTGCCGGTGATGATCTACAACAACCCGCCGATCTACAAGAACGACGTGACGCCGGACGTGCTGATCGCGCTGCAGGACTGCGAGAACATCGTCTGCTTCAAGGATTCGTCGGGCGATACGCGGCGCTTCATCGATCTGCGCAACGCGGTGGGCGACCGCTTCGTGCTGTTCGCCGGCCTCGACGACGTGGTGGTCGAAAGCATCGCGGTGGGTGCGGAAGGCTGGGTGTCGGGCATGTCGAACGCGTTCCCGAAGGAAGGCGAGACGCTGTTTCGCCTCGCCACCCAAAAGCGTTTCGATGAAGCGTTGGCGCTGTATAGCTGGTTCATGCCGCTGTTGCACCTCGACGCGCGCCCCGACCTCGTGCAATGCATCAAGCTATGCGAGGAACTGCTCGGGCGCGGCAGCGCCGTCACGCGTCCACCGCGCCTTGCATTGCAAGGCGATACGCTCGCCGAAGTCAAAGACATCGTCGCAAAGGCGCTCGCTACGCGTCCGACGCTGCCGGACGTTGGTCTATAGAACGCCTGAAAGACATCGGCATCCTGTCCGCCTGGTAGGGGGACAGGATGCCGAACCCAACCGCGAGCGCAGACATCAACTCGCCGTCGGCACCGGCGCCACCGCAGCCGGATCGCTGATACTCGGCCGGCCGTTCTCGATGTGACCGGCAAAGCGGCGCGAGAAGCGTGCGTCGTCGCTGCTCGTTACCGTCAGGTCGCACCAGTGATGGCTCGACGCAAGCATCCAGCCTTCTTCGATACGCGCATTGGCCGGCACGACCACGGTGCGCGGCCGCGCGCCGTATGCGTTGTCGATCACCGTCAGATGCGCGATGCCACCACTGCTGTTGGTGAACTTCAGGAACACGTTGCCATTCGCGACGTCGTATCGTGCGGTCACTTCAGGCTGAGCCGGCGCTCAGGTCGAACGAGCGATTCTCCTGCATCAACCCGACGATGTGCTCGACATCGCGGATCGTGCCCGTGCGCGAAAACGCGGGCACTGCCTGCGCGTTGCGGATCGACTCGGGCAATGCGGTCATCGCGGCGGCGGCGCCTGCGGATGAAGCCAAGGTTTGCAGGAAACGGCGACGGCCAATTGATGTCATCGAATATCACGTTCTGCGTAAAGGAAGAATAGCGGGTGAACGCGCCGTTGGGGTGTTTCGCCGTCGGTGACGCGTTGCTCTTGCCGATCAGTTGCGGGCCAGTCGTCGGTTGATCGAAAGAAAATGGAAAGTATTGGGAAGGTCAATGTTCATGGCGCTGCCATCTGCGCTATGTTTGCTGCATTACGGTTCGCGTATAAGCACGATTCAATGACTCGCATCGATCCGCCCATCGACATGTCGCGACTCGAAGACGAATGGCTCGAAGCGGACGGCTTCGGCGGCTTTGCGTCGGGCACGGTCGGTATGTTGCGCACGCGCCGCTACCATGCGCTGCTGCTAGCCGCGACGCGCGCGCCGGGCGGACGCATGGTGCTCGTCAACGGGATCGAGGCGTGGGTCGAGGCGGGCGGCGAGCGCTTCCCGTTGACCATGCAACGCTATGGGCCTGACCTGATCTATCCGGATCTGCGCGGCAACCTGCTCGGTTTCGATACCGCGCCGTGGCCGACGTGGCGCGTTCAACTCGATGCGCATACTGCGATGATCGCCGACGTGTTCGTCAGCAAAGCGACGTGCGAAACGGTATTGCGCTGGCGGCTCGAAGGGGGCGAACTCGATGCGCCCGTGCTGAAGGTCAGACCGCTGTTGTCGGGCCGCGATTATCACGCGCTGCATCACGAGAATCCGGCCTTCGACTTCAGCGCGCAGGTCAGCGCCGATCAATCGTGCGCGAGCTGGCAGCCTTATGGCGGACTGCCGGTCGTGCGGGCGGCGACGAACGGCACCTATGCGCATGCGCCCGATTGGTATCGCAACTTCTGCTACGTGCGCGAGCAGGAGCGCGGTCTCGATTGCAGCGAAGATCTCGCGGCACCCGGCGTGTTCAGCTTCGATCTCGCCGAGGTCGAAGCGGTGATGATTCTGAGTGCAGCGAGCACGGCCGCCACCCAGAACACCAACGACAATCCCAGGACCACCGCCCGCGCCTCCCAACTCGCCGACACCGAACAACGGCGCCGGGCCGCACTCGGCTCGCGCCTGCAACGCTCGGCCGACGCCTATGTCGTCACCCGCAACGAAGGCCGCACGATCCTCGCAGGCTTTCCGTGGTTCACCGACTGGGGCCGCGACACCTTCATCGCGATGCGCGGCCTGCTGATCGCGTCGAACCGTCTCGACGACGCCGAAGCGATCCTGCTCGAATGGTCGGGCACGCTGTCCGACGGCATGCTGCCGAACCGCTTCCCCGACTACGGCGACGCGCCCGAATACAACTCGGTCGATGCGTCGCTATGGTTCATCGTCGCCGTTCACGACTATCTGGCTACGCCCCATGCAAGCGCGCGGGCGCGCGCGCATCTGCAGCAAGCCGCCGAAACGATCCTGACCGGCTACACGAACGGCACGCGCTTTAACATCGGCTGCTGTCCCGACGACGGTCTGCTGCGCGCAGGCATCCCCGGCGTGCAACTCACGTGGATGGACGCGAAAGTCGGCGACTGGATCGTCACGCCGCGCATCGGCAAGCCGGTCGAAGTGCAGGCGCTATGGATCAACGCACTGCGAATCGCGTCGGCATGGAACCCTCAGTGGCGGCAGGCTGCCGAGCGCGCGGCGCTCGCATTTCACCGGCGCTTCGTCGATCCGGCCACGCAGACGCTGTTCGATAACGTCGACGTCGATCATGTGCCGGGCACGGTCGACCGCTCGGTCCGGCCGAACCAGATCTTCGCGATCGGTGGCCTGCCGTTTCCGCTGCTCGAAGGCGTGGCGGCGCGCGCGGTCGTGGCGCAGGTCGAAGCGCAATTGCTGACGCCGCTCGGCCTGCGCTCGCTCGCGCCTTCCGATCCGGCCTATCGTGGCCACTACGGCGGCGCGCCGCTCGAACGCGACGGCGCTTATCATCAGGGCACCGTGTGGGTGTGGCTGATCGGCCCGTTCGTCGAAGCGTGGCTGCGAGTGAATGGCGCAAGCGCCACCAATCTCACACAGGCGAGGAGGCGTTTTCTCGCCCCGCTGTACGCGCATCTCGATCACGCGGGCCTCGACCACCTGTCCGAGATCGCCGACGGCGACGCGCCGTACGCGCCCGCCGGCACGCCGTTCCAGGCCTGGTCACTCGGTGAAATGCTGCGCGTCGAAAGTCTGCTTGCCCGATTCGAGCGCGACGGCGCGTAAACCGCGCTACGATGTTGGGTCCTACCGCCAGGCTTGTTGCAAGGACGTTCTCATGCCACCGCTGCGCGCTGCCAATCTGCTTGCCACAATCGAAGGTTCCCGGCTGCATTCGCCCGAATGCGGCCACTGGCAGCGCTGGGGGCCGTATCTGAGCGAGCGCCAGTGGGGCACGGTGCGCGAGGACTACAGCGCGAACGGCACCGCCTGGGACTCGTTTCCGCACGACCATGCGCGCAGCCGCGCCTACCGTTGGGGCGAAGACGGCATCGCCGGGTTCGGCGACGACCGGCTCAGCTGGTGCGTATCGCTCGCGCTGTGGAACCGCAAAGACCCGATCATCAAGGAGCGCCTGTTCGGCCTGACCAACGCGCAGGGCAATCACGGCGAGGACGTGAAGGAGCTGTACTTCTATCTGGACGGCACGCCCACGCACTCCTACATGCGCATGCTGTACAAGTACCCGCATGCGGCTTATCCGTACCAGAACCTGATCGACGAAAACGCGCGCCGCGGCGGCGACATGCCGGAGTACGAAGTACTCGATACCGGCGTGTTCGACGATCTGCGCTATTTCGACGTGCAGGTCGAATACGCGAAGCACACGCCCGACGACATCGTGATGCGCGTGACGATCGAAAATCGCGCGGACGAGGCGGCGTCGCTCGATGTGCTGCCGCAGATCTGGGCGCGCAACTCGTGGTCGTGGAAGGAGAACAAGGACAAGCCGAAGCTCGTCGCCGGCACCGACCACGACGGCGCGGTGAGTCTGCTTGGCCATCATCATGTGCATGAGCCGATCGTCGTGACCGCCTGGTCGAAGGACGCACCGCAACTCGCGTGGCTGTTCTGCGAGAACGACACCAACGTGAAGCGGCTGTTCGGCATGGACGGCGCGGGCCCGTTCAAGGACGGCTTCAACGATTACCTCGTGCACGGCGACGCGAACGCGATCCGTCGCGACGCGGGCACCAAGGCCGCCGCACATGCACCGCTGGAACTCGGGCCGCATGGACGCGCGGTCGTGTATCTGCGCTGGCACCCGCAAGCGGTGAGCGATGAAGCGCCATTCGATGCGGACGCGTTGATCGCGCGCCGCGTCGCCGAGGCCGACGAATTCTATGGCGCATTGCAGCACGAGATCACCGACCCCGATGCGCGCCTCGTGCAACGTCAGGCGCTCGCCGGCATGCTGTGGTCGAAGCAGTACTACCAGTACGACGTGCAGCGCTGGCTCGACGGCGACCCGCTGCAGCCGAGCCCGCCCGCCGCGCGCAAGCAGGGCCGCAACAGGGACTGGCGACATCTGTGCAACGCGGACATCGTGTCGATGCCGGACAAGTGGGAGTACCCGTGGTACGCGTCGTGGGACCTCGCGTTTCACGCGGCCGCGTTCGCGCTGATCGATCCGGCGTTCGCGAAGAAGCAGTTGCTGCTGCTCGTGAAGGACCGCTATCAGCACCCGAACGGTCAGTTGCCGGCTTACGAATGGGCGCTCAGCGATGCAAACCCGCCTGTCCATGCGTGGGCCGCATGGCGCGTGTACGAGATCGATCGCGCGCTGACCGGCAAGGCGGACCGTGATTTTCTGGAACTCGTGTTTCACAAGCTGCTGCTGAATTTCTCGTGGTGGGTGAACCGCAAGGACGCCGACGGCCACAATATTTTTCAGGGCGGTTTTCTCGGTCTCGACAACGTCGGCATCTTCGACCGCTCATCGCCGCTGCCGACCGGCGGCCACATCGACCAGGCCGACGGCACCGCGTGGATGGCCGCGTATGCGCTCGACCTGATGCGTATCGCGCTCGAACTCGCCTACGCGAATCACGTGTTCGTCGATATCGGCGTGAAGTTCTTCGAGCACTTCCTGTACATCGCGGAAGCGGTCAGTTGCGACGACGGCTGCGACACGGGCCTGTGGGACAGCGCGGACGAATTCTTCTACGACAAGCTGCGCTTGCCGGACGGCAGCAACATGCCGATGCGCGTTCGCTCGATCGTCGGATTGATACCGCTGTTCGCCGTGCACGTGCTCGAAGAGCGTTTGCATGGCGGCTTGCCGGGCTTGCGCGAGCGCCTCGTATGGTTTCTCGAGCATCGGCCCGATCTCGCGAAGCTGGTGTCGCGCTGGAACGAGCCCGGCAAGGGCAACGCGCTGCTGCTGTCGCTGCTGCGCGGGCATCGGATGAAGGCGCTGCTGCGGCGCGCGCTCGACGAAAGCGAATTTCTTTCCGATCACGGCGTGCGCGCGTTGTCGCGTTGCCATCGCGACCATCCGTTCGTGTTCGAGCACAACGGCAACAGCTTCTGTGTGAAATATCTGCCGGCCGAATCCGATACCCGTGTGTTCGGCGGCAATTCGAACTGGCGCGGGCCGGTGTGGATGCCGGTCAACTATCTGCTGATCGAATCGCTGTACGAGTTTCATCGTTACTACGGCGATGAATTCCGCGTCGAGTATCCGACCGGGTCGGGCCAGAAGTTCTCGTTGAGCGAAATCGGCGACGAACTCGCGCGCCGCGCGACCACGCTGTTCCTGAAGGACAAGAATGGCGAGCGGCCGGTGATGGGTGCGTATCCGCTGTTGCAGGCGGACCCGCGTTCGCAGGATCTGATCCTGTTCCACGAGTATTTTCATGGCGACAACGGTCGTGGCGTCGGGGCTTCGCATCAGACCGGCTGGACCGGGCTCGTCGCGTTGCTGTTGCAGCCGCGCGCGATGGCGGCATCGGGCAACGTGCCGCTGGCGGGGGAACCGGCGCCGGCGCCCGCGCCGATTCCGGTGAAAGAGCCGGTACCGTCGCTCGCGGCCGCGACGACGAAGTAAGCGCGCCGCGCGCTCGCGCGCGAAGGCGATTGAACTGTGCGGCAGCGCGCGTGGTCTTTCATGTATCGCCACGTTCGTTCTCTCGGCTTTCCAAGTTCCAGGTGAATCTCATGTCGACTACACCGAACTCTTCCGCCTCTTCCGATCAACCCAACGCAACGCCCGCCTCGAGCTGCAAGCTCAGTTCGAACCGATACGACACGCTGTCGTCGCCGGCCGGCAAGAAGCCCGCGCCGCCGTGCACGCTCGTGATCTTCGGAGCGGGGGGCGATCTGACCAAACGTCTGTTGATGCCGGCGCTGTACAACCTCTCGGTCGATGGCCTGCTCGATGACAGCATGAAGATCATCGGCGTCAATCACGGTGAGCGCGAAACGCGCGAATGGTGCGACGAACTGCATACGTCGCTGCAGAAATTCGCCGCCGACAAAGCGAGCACCTTCCACGCCGGCAAGCTCGACGACAACGCGTGGAGCTGGGTCGCGCAGCGCCTCGAATACATGGCGGGCGAGTTCGAATCCGACGACACCTTTGCGAAGCTGAAACAGAAGCTCGATCAGTCGAAAATCGGCAACGTGATTTTTTACCTCGCGGTCGGCGCGCGTTTTTTCAAACCGATCGCCGAGCGGCTCGGCAAAGCCGGTCTGCTGAAGGAAGGCGACGGCGCGAACGGCGGCTTTCGGCGTCTCGTGATCGAGAAGCCGTTCGGCGCCGATCTCGCATCGGCGCGCGATCTGAACGCGCACATACTGTCGCATGCGCGGGAGTCGCAGGTGTACCGCATCGATCATTTTCTCGGCAAGGACACCGTGCAGAGCATTCTCGCGGTGCGCTTCGCGAATGCGATGTTCGAGCCGGTCTGGCGGCGCGAGTACATCGACTGCGTGCAGATCACGGCGGCGGAAACGATCGGCGTCGAAGGGCGCGGCAGATTCTACGAGCAGACCGGCGCGTTTCGCGACATGGTGCCGAACCATCTGTTCCAGCTGCTCGGCATCGTGGCGATGGAGCCGCCGAATTCGTTCGACGCCGAAGCCGTCCGCGACAAGAAGGTCGAGCTGTTCGACGCAATCCAGCCGCTCAAGCCCGACGACGTCGTATTCGGCCAGTACGAAAAAGGGGCCGCCGGTGCGGGCTATCGCGAGGAGCCCGACGTCGCGCCCGGCAGCACGACCGAAACCTACGCGGCGGCGCGCGTGTTCGTCGAGAACTGGCGCTGGGCCGGCGTGCCGTTCTATCTGCGTACCGGCAAACGGCTCTCAGTGCGCCGCACCGAAATTTCGGTGCAGTTGAAGCCGGTGCCGTTCCGCCTGTTCCGCGACACGCCGGTCAACGCATTGACGCCGAACGTGCTGACGTTGCGCATCGATCCCGAGCACGGCTCGAGTTTCGATTTCAACGTGAAGGCGCCGGGACCGGTGATGCAGGTCGGTGCGGTGCAGTCGTCATTCAACTATGGCGACTTCTTCGACGAGCGCGCGAACGTCGGATACGAGACGCTGCTATACGACTGCATGCTAGGCGACGCGACGTTGTTCCAGCGCGCCGATGGCATCGAGACGGCCTGGTGTGCGGTCGACGACGTGCTGCATCCGAAGAACGGCGGTGCTCTGCCCGTGCACGGTTATGCGGCAGGCAGCGACGGGCCGGCCGGAGCCGACGCGCTGCTCGCGCGCGACGGCCATGCGTGGCGACCGTTGCAGCAGAAAGCGCCCGGTGGCAAGTCGTAGCGGCACCTTTGAACCGACCCGCAGTTCGCGCATCACAACCGCCTCACCCACAATCGGGAGACATCGTGCCAACACGCAACAAGAACGCAGTGAAACGGAATGCGCCGAAAAGCGGCAGCGAGCACATCCTCGCGATCGACGTCGGCGGCACCGGCCTGAAGGCCGCGATCATCGACGCCAACGGGCAGATGAAAACCGAGCGCGTGCGCGTTGCGACGCCGCATCCGTGCACGCCGGATCAACTGGTGGACGCGCTCGCGCAACTCGTGGCTCCGCTCATCGAGCAGGTGCAGCCCGCTTGTATCTCGATCGGCTTTCCGGGTGTCGTGCGTAATAACCGCATTCTGACCGCGCCGCATTTCGGCATCGAAGGCTGGCACGACATTGCGCTCGCGGATTCGCTCGCGCAGCGCCTGGGCGATCTGCCGGTGCGGATGATCAACGACGCCGAGATGCAGGGCTTCGCGGCGATCGAAGGCCGCGGCCTCGAATTCGTGCTGACGCTCGGCACCGGCGCCGGCACCGCGATGTTTCGCGATGGCGAGCTGATGCCGCATCTGGAGCTCGCGCATCATCCGGTCAGCAAGAAGGGTGTCGCGTACGACGAATACATCGGCGAGGCCGCGCGCGAGCAGGTCGGCAACAAGCGTTGGAGCCGGCGTGTCGAGAAGGTGATCGGCATTCTCGAGTCACTGGTCAATTACGACAAGCTGTGGATCGGCGGCGGCAACGCGGCGCGCATCAAGTTCAAGCTGCCGGCGAACGTGGCGACCGTATCGAACGACGCGGGGATCGAGGGCGGTGCGAAATTGTGGCATCCGCTGTCGGTGCGCGAGACGCGGCAGTTTCCGGAGGCCACGGAGAAGACGGGGCGGTTTAAGCCGAAGTGAGGGGGTGGGCGGTTGCTGCTTGATGGGCTTCTCAGCGCTGCCACGCTCCTTCCAAGGCCCTCAGTAACCTTCCCGAACCCAGAGACTCTCAATGACTCGCATTCAACTGAACATCGCGCGGCACCTCCTCTCCGCTGTCGCGTGCGCGCTGCTCGCTTACGCGAGCGCGCATGCCTACGCGGCACCGGCCTTCGCAGTGTCGTCACCGGGACTGGCCGACGGCGGCACGCTCAACGCGAGGCATGCGGCGAGCGCGAACAACTGCGGCGGCGGCAACGTGTCGCCCGCATTGCAATGGCATAACGCGCCGGCCGACACAAAGAGTTTCGCGGTGACGATCTTCGATCCCGACGGCGCGAAAGGCCTCGGCATCGTGCACTGGATCGTGTACGGCATCGCACCGGGTACCACCGGACTCGCCGAGGGCGAAGCCGCGCCGGCGGGCAGCGTCGCCGGCACGAATCGCACCGGCGGGCCCGGCTATTACGGCCCGTGTCCGGCAGTCGGCGATGTGCCGCATCACTACGTCGCGCAGCTCTATGCGCTGGATCTGCCGCCCGACGCATTGCTGGCCGGCTTGACGCGCGATGCGTTCCTCGCCGCGATCAAGGATCACGTGCTCGCCGCGACGAGCACCGTGCTGCGCTACGGACGATGAAGTCGCGCGGCCGAACGCCGGGCCGCGCTTGATCTGCAGAAGGGCGCTTAGCGCGCCGCATCCCCCCATCGATACTGCACGCTCGCGTCATCGAGCTGAGTCTTGATTGCGTCGTCGAGCGTGAACTCGGCCGCCGAGAGCGTATCGCTCAACTGCTCGGCGCGACTCGCACCAATGATCGCCGACGTGATCAGCGGATTCGCGAGCACCCACGCAAGCGATACCTTCGCCAACGATTCGCCGGTCGGCGCGGCGATCGCCTTCAGTCTTTCGATCGTGTCGAATTCGCGCTCGTGCCAGTAGCGCTGTTGATACATCGCGCCAGCCTTGCCGACGCTTTCAGTGAAGCGCCCCTCGGTGGGCGTCGCATCGAGCCGATGCTTGCCCGTCAGCAGTCCGCCCGCGAGCGGGTTATACGGCATCACGGCTAGCTGCTCCTCGGCGGCCAGCGGCAGCAGCTCACGCTCGATCTGGCGAAACAGCAGGTTGTAGCGCGGCTGAACCGACACGAAGCGCGCGACGCGCAGCACGTCCGCGCGTCCCAGAGCTCGCGCGAGCCGGTACGCAAGGAAATTCGATACGCCGATATAGCGCGCCTTGCCCGCGCGCACGATCGTATCGAGTGCTTCGAGCGTCTCGTCGAGCGGGGTTTTCGGGTCGTCGGAATGGAGCTGGTACAGGTCGACGTAGTCGGTGCCGAGGCGCTGCAAGGACGCATCGATCGCATCGAGCAGGTGTTTGCGCGACGCGCCCTGATCCCACGCGGCGGGCCCCATCTTGCCGACTGCCTTGGTCGCGACGATGAAGCGCTCGCGTTTGCCCTTCAGCCAGCTTCCGACGATTTCCTCGGTGCGTCCGGACAGGTCTTCGCCGGCGCCGAGCGGATAGACGTTCGCGGTATCGATGAAGTTGACGCCGGCGTCCGCAGCCGTGGCCAGGATGCGGTGCGATGCGGCTTCTTCGGTTTGCAGGCCGAAAGTCATGGTGCCGAGACACAGGCGCGAAACGGTCAGGCCGGTGCGGCCGAATTGGCGATATTGCATAGAGTCGACTCCAGAGGGGACGAAAGCGTTTGCCGGAAGGGTGGGACTTTCATGTTGTACGGTGTTGTAAAAAGGATAAACGGATTCGCGATTCGATGTGCATCACCGCCGCGATGGGATGTTATTTAAATGAAAGAAATGGCGTAAGCTGAATTGGCTCTCGAGCGCGCCGCTCATAAGCCTTTTGCAAGCAATAATTACAAATAGTAATGAATCTGCGCAACTAGAGCCCTAATTTTACGTATTGCTTTCGAAAAGCAAAAAACAGAAACAGAACCATTACGCGAACTAATGTACGCCGCGATTGATGCCTCCGTGTGCGTATGAAATGATAGCGATTCTCATTTAAACCAGCCAGCCATCCCGTCATCTCCATCTCATACAACGGAGAGCGTCAGCCAGCCATTTGCGCTTTTGTCATGAATTCGACGTCATTGATGCCAATTCGACAAAGCGCATTTCTGACGGGATTTCCATGCTCAATCACACGCCGCTGGCGACAGCGCTGGCGCTCGCGTTTACCGTTCCTTATGCGACGCCTGCGCTCGCGCAAAGCGCGTCGCAACCGGCCGCCTCCAGCGCGCCGCAGAACGCACAAACCAACGCCCAGAACAACGCACCTGCCGCCGCGCAGACGCTGCCGACCATCGGCGTGCAGGCTCAGACCGTTCAGCAGGACTTTCAGGCCGAGCGCGCGAGCGTCGGTGCCAAGACCCCGACCGCGCTGCGCGACATTCCGCAGACCGTCACCGTGATCAATCGCGACCTGCTCGCTTCGCAGGGCGCGACGTCGTTTACGGACGCGCTGCGCAACGCACCCGGCGTGACCATCGGCGCGGCCGAGGGCGGCCAGATCGGCAACAACATCAACCTGCGCGGCTTCACCGCGCAGAATGACATCTATCTGGACGGCTTTCGCGACCGCAACCAGTACTACCGCGATACGTTCGACCTCGAAGCGCTAGAGGTGCTATATGGTCCGTCGTCGATGCTGTTCGGCCGCGGCTCGACGGGCGGCGTGATTAATCAGGTCAGCAAGAAGGCGAACCTGACGGACTCGGCGGAAGTCTCCGGCATGATCGGCACCAACGACCGCTACCGCTCCACCGTCGACGTGAACCACAAGCTCACCGACACCTCGGCGATCCGCCTGAACGCGTTCGGCCAGAGCCTTGGCTCGACGCGCGACGTGATGAAGAACAAGGATTTCGGCGTCGCGCCGGAGCTGCGCTTCGGTATCGGCACCCCTACCGAGATCACGCTGTCGGCGCTGATCCAGCGCAACAACGACATGCCCGACTACGGCATCCAGGCGCTGAACGGCCGCCCGTCGCCGGTGCCGAAAAACACGTTCTACGGTTTGACCAGCGACCGCACGATCCAGAACGTGCAGATCTTCACCGGGGCGATCAAGCACAAGTTCTCCGACGACCTGACGCTGACGAACCAGACGCAGATCTCGCACTCGTTGACCGACGCGCGCGAAACCGCGCCGCAAGCGGTGCTGACCGGACCGCTGTCGTCGAGCACTGCGCTGAGCAACGGCAACTTCACGACGCTACCGCCGTCGGCCCTGTTCATCAAGCTGCAGAGCCATGACCGCGTGATCCAGAATCACGCGATCTACAACGACACGATGGTCGAATACAAATTCGACACCGGGCCGGTCAGGCACGACGTGATTGCCGGTGTCGAAGTGGGCCACGACAGCTATACGAACCAGGCATACACGCGCAACAACCTGCCGATCGTGCCGATGCTCAATCCGCCGATCATCGGCACGCCGTCGAACGTGACGACGACGGTCGGCAACTACGCCGATTCGAGCGCGAACGAAATCGCCGCCTACCTGAACGACACGATCACGCTGACGCCGCACTGGAAGCTGATTGGCGGTGTGCGCTGGGATCGCTTCTCGGCCGAGATCCACAACACCGTCAGCGCGCCGGCTTTCGCGAGCCAGACCAACTACTTCACGAGCGTGCGCACGGGCCTCATCTATCAGCCGACCGACTGGCAGTCGTACTACGTGTCGTACGGCACGTCGTTCAACCCGTCGCTCGAAAACCTGACGGTCACGAACCTCACGCAGAACCTCGCACCGGAATCGACGAAGTCGTATGAAGTCGGCGGCAAGTGGGATCTGCTCGGCGGCAACATCTCGCTGACCTCGGCATTGTTCCGCGAGGAGAAGGACAACGCGCGCACCCAGGTCTCGCCGACCGAATACGAGCTGGCCGGCGACATTCGCGTCGACGGCTTCCAGGCGAGCGTGACCGGGCACATCACCGACAAGTGGCAGATTTTCGGCGGCTACACGTACATGGACGCGAAGATCCTGAAAGCGGCCGACGGCACGCAGGGCCACACGCCGGCCAACACGCCGCGCAACACGTTGACGTTCTGGACCACATACGCGATCACGCCGCACTGGGAAATCGGTGGCGGTCCGATCTATATGTCGTCGCGTTATGCATCGAATACCAACTTCGTGAAGGTGCCGGGCTACACGCGTTGGGACGCGACCGCGGCCTATCACGCGAAGAAGTATGACGTGCGCCTGAACCTGCTGAACCTGACCGACAAGTACTACTACGACGCGTTGATTCCGTCGGACGGCGGACGTTCGGTGCCGGGCATCGGCCGTACGTTGCTCGCGACGTTCGATTACCGCTTCTGATGGCCGCTTTTGCGACGCACTGAGCGCATCCGTTAGGCTTGCCGCTTTGCAAACGGCAAGCCGACTCGAAGGACACACTATGCTGCTGCACATTCCGAAGGTACTGGACGCCGGGCAATTGCGCTTCGTGCGCGAGCGGCTCGATCGAGCCGGCGACGCGTGGGTCGATGGCCGCGC
The DNA here is from genome assembly GCF_040948685.1 of Paraburkholderia sp. BR14374. Classification (NCBI taxonomy): domain Bacteria; kingdom Pseudomonadati; phylum Pseudomonadota; class Betaproteobacteria; order Burkholderiales; family Burkholderiaceae; genus Paraburkholderia; species Paraburkholderia sp. BR14374. Next base: position 415,444 of record NZ_JBFPKF010000003.1, read on the forward strand.
GACCGCGGGCTATCAGGGCGCGCCGGTCAAGCGCAATCAGCAGATCGCCGAGCACTCTGCGATCGCGCGCGAACTCGGCGACGTGATTGTCGCGGCGATCGAGCGCAATCCGCTGTTCATCAGCGCGGTGCTGCCGAACCAGGTGTATCCGCCGCTGTTCAACCGCTACGAGGGCGGCATGCAGTTCGGCAGCCACGTCGACGGCGCGGTGCGCGTGCTGCCGAACGGCGTGAAGCTGCGCACCGACGTGTCGGTGACGCTGTTTCTCAGCGGGCCCGACGAATACGACGGCGGCGAACTCGTGATCGAAGACACCTACGGCGTGCAGCAGGTAAAGCTGCCGGCCGGCGACATGATCGTTTATCCGGCGACGAGTCTGCATCAGGTGACGCCCGTCACGCGCGGCGCGCGCGTGGCGAGCTTCTTCTGGGTGCAGAGTCTCGTGCGCAGCGACACGCATCGCGCGCTGCTGTTCGACATGGACACCGCGATTCAACGGCTCAATGCAACCCATGCCGACGAGGCTGCGCGACGCAGCCTCGTCGGTTGTTATCACAATCTGCTGCGTACCTGGAGCGAAACGTGAGCGAATCGGATACCCTCGACATGCAACCGCCGGCGGCCGGCCAATATGGCGCGCACGAACCGCGTCGGCTCGATGGCGATGAACTGAAGGCGCGCCAGCAGCGCTCGCGTCGCGCGACTTTCATCAAGTGGCTGCGCAACGTGCATGGCTGGGTTGGATTGTGGGGCGCGGCGCTCGGTCTGCTGTTCGGCACGACGGGTTTCTTGCTGAACCATCGCGGCGGTCCGCTGCGCGTGTCGACCGGCGAGCCGCAGGTCTCGGTGATGCAGGTGCCGCTGCCGCAACCGGCACCGGAAACCCCGCGCGAACTCGCGAAGTGGCTCAAGCAGGAGCTGAAGATCGCCGGCAATCCGGGGCGTGTGCAGAAGGAATCCGAGCATCCGGTGGCATGGGGCGATCGCAGCGTCGTGCAGCCCGAGCACTGGCAGCTGAACTTCGCGTCGCCGAAAGAAAATACCTCGGCCGAATACTGGGTGGGCAATAACACGGTGACGGTCAAGCGCAGCGCGAACACCTTTCTCGCGATGCTGACGAACATGCACAAGGGCGTGGGCTTGAGCGTCGGCTGGGTGCTGCTGATCGATACGCTCGCGGGCAGTCTGATCGTGCTGTCGCTGACGGGCGTGCTGTTGTGGACCGAGTTGAACAAGCGCAAGACGGTGGGGCTCGTGCTCGTGGCGGGTTCGATTGCGGCGGCGGTGGCGTTGGGGACGATGTAAGGGCGCAGCACAACGCCCTGGACGAAGCCTGCGCGCTGGCAGGCAGGCTTGGAGCGGTACGCGCTAGAATCGTCGCAGACCTACTTCGCTGGCTCTGCCGCCATTCGCCGATGACCTCTCCCGCGAACCCCGTCGACACCGCGCTGACCACGCGACGCGCGGTGCGCGCCTTTCTGCCGACGCCGGTGCAGCGCGCCGACATCGATGCCATTCTCGAAGCCGCCAGCTATGCGCCGTCGGGCACCAACACGCAGCCGTGGAAGGTGTACGTGCTGACGGGCGAATCGCTCGCGCGTCTGTCGCGCGATCTGCTCGCGGCCTACGACGATCCGCAGCGCGACCAGCTGTACCAGGAGGAGTACGCGTACTACCCGCGCCAATGGCAGTCGCCGTACATCGATCGGCGCCGCAAGATTGGCTGGAATATGTATGGCCTGCTCGGCATAGAGAAGGGCGACAAGGCGCGCATGCACGAACAGCACTCGCGCAACTTCCGTTTCTTCGACGCACCCGTCGGCCTGCTGTTCACGATCGATCGCAGCCTCGAGCGCGGCAGCTGGCTCGACTACGGCATGTTCCTGCAGGCGATCATGACGGCCGCGCGCGGACGCGGCCTCGACACCTGTCCGCAGGCCGCGTTCATGCAGTTTCATCGGCTGATTGCCGAATATCTCGGCCTGCCCGAGAACGAGCAGTTCCTGTGCGGCATGTCGCTCGGCTTCGCCGACCCCAATGCGCCGGTCAATACGCTGCGCCCCGAGCGCGAGCCGGTCGAGCGCTTCACGCGTTTTCTCGATTGACCGCGGACCTCAGTCCCCACCCAGAGGCAAACGAAAATGAAAACATCGCGCCGCCATTTCCTGCTGGTCAGCGCGGGCATCGGCTCGTCGCTCGCGCTGTCTCACGTCGGGTTCGCCGCGACCGTTCCCAATGCGCTGAGCGAGAGCGATCCGCAGGCGCAGAAAGTCGGCTATACCGAAGATGCGTCGAAGGTCGACAAGGCCAAGTTTCCGAACTTCGCGGCCGGGCAATCGTGCGCGAACTGCTCGCTGTTCCAGGGCAAGGCGTCGGATGCGTACGGCGGCTGCACGCTGTTCGGCGCCAAGCAGGTCGCGTCGCGCGGTTGGTGCAGCGCGTACACGAATATGTAAGCACGCCGCCGCATCGTTCGCGGCTGCTACAGCAGTGCCTTCAACACCAGCTCGTGCGAGTGCCCGATCCACACGGCGGCGTCGCGATGATCGCGCAGCGCGTCGCCGGTATTCGGATGCAGAAAGACATCGAGCGCGCCGTGATTGAGCGTGAGCCAGCTGACCACGTCGGCGAACTGCTGGTGCGCGAACGCAAGCTGATACGACCACATCGGATGCGGGCCGACCGGCCGTTCATGGAAGCGCCCGATCTGCAGTTTGTCGCCCCAATGCGCGTCGATCTGCTCGCGAAACGCCCACGCGGCGTCGCGGCTGGCTGCGTCGAAATAAATGTGCGCGTGCCAGCTTTGTATTGCTGAAGCATCGCGAAAGTTCATATCAGAGTCCATTGCCAGGCTCGTTCCGTATCAGTCTTTATCCGACATTCATTCTGCTTCGTTTTCCGCCGGCGCGCGCGCTGCAACGCGCATGTGAAACTGTGTCTGATCCTCGCCGACGATCGCGAAGCCAAGACGATCGTACAGCCGTTTGGCGGGATTGCCCTTGAGCACCTGCAAGCTGACCGGCAGCGCTTCGGCCGCGGCGGCGCGCAGGATCGTGCGCAGCACCTGCTCGCCGATACCGCGGCCGTGTAGCGCCGGCGCGATCTGCAACTGCGCGACGAACCATTCGTCGTTGTTGCGATGCGCCTTCAACAGGCCCGCGGGCGCGCCGTCGATGCAGATCACCTGCGCGGCGTCGTAGCGATGCCGCAGGCGCGCGCGATGGGCGTCTTCGTCGGTCGGCTCGCCGGCGCGCGCCAGGTGTTCGGTCATCGTCGCCTTGCGCAGTTCGAGCAGGAAGGGTTCGTCGTCGGGTTGCGCGGGGCGCAAGGTCAACCCGGATCGTTGGTCGGGCAGTTGGGCGGACATGTCGGCAAGGTGGTAGCGCGCGATGGCGCACGCGATGATCGTGCGAAGCGCGAGTAAGAATTTTCGTCGATTGTCGCGTCCGCTGCGCTTTTTTTACCACGCGGCTATGTTGCGGTCTTCCCACTTTGCGATGCGGTCATCGTTGCCGGTGCCCGTGAGTGCCTGTGTCGCTATCGGCGTTGGGTGGCATGCGCTTTGCTCTAACGTCTGGCTCCATCGCGGCCGCACTATCCGCACCACCGTACGAACAGACAAAACGGGCCTCGCGATGCGGCGAGCGTCAGATGATTTTCCGGGGACGTTCGCGTCGTACGGCGAACGTCGTAATCAACGTTGCGAGGTGTGCTATGGCGATGATCGAGGCGGTACCCAGCGTCTCGGCAGACGGACGGGCGGTGATTTTCCAGCTTTCGTCGCGGGGACGAGACCTTGAATGCGCGGTCACGCGCGAGGCGCTCGAACAGCACTTCTGGCTGCAACGCGGCGCGGGTGAGGCGCGCATTTTGAAGACGTTCGCCGATGGGCGCCAACGCATTACCGCGATCGCCGAACGAAAAATGCTCGCGCGTCCCGGTGAGAAGGTCTTGCTGACGATCGACGATTTCTCTACACGCGGTTGACGTGCGTGGCGCGGCGGGCCGAAAAGCCCGTTGTTACATCGATTCGCCAAATTAAGCCGCCAAAGTCCCTCGCTTCGCGCAATTGCATTCGCGGGTGCGCGCCTACACTCTTTTCCATGGAGCGACAAATCACCGAACTCCATCGATGCGACTTCCCCTCGTGTCGGATTTGAACCGTACCGTTGATGAAGTAGTCTGCAGTTCGCAGTTCGCAGTTGACGCAATACGAAGCGCGCAATGCATCGAACACGCGCGCGAAGCAAAAGGGGTAGCGGCCAGCAGTAGGAAATAACGAGGACCGGCCCACATGCAGTGGTATTTGGAAGTGAATTGAATCGACAGTTTGAAACTTGCTGTCGAGCGGTAGAAATTGCCGTTGCAGTACGCGTAAGCAATAGCTTTGCAGGTTAGGTGGTTATAGGTTTGCAGGCACTCCACGCGCCTGCTCGACTGTTCCATCCTGTCAGCCCTGTTCCCTCACGGAACAGGGCTTTTTTTCGTCGCAACGAAACGCGCTGCTTGTTTCCGGCGGCTTCGAACCGATATGGGGACAGTGTGTTCTTCGATACGTTCGAAGAACGGCGCGTCGCAGAGCGTGAACTGTCGGGCGCGAAATGCGTCGGACGTTCGAGCGCGGCGTTTGCCGCCGTCGCGTGCCGAAGTCCGGGCGCGCTGCCGAAAGAAGGAGGTTGAATCGATGTCCAGCAAATCGCGAGTTCGCAAGCCCGGCCGCACGGCCATGTCCCCGTTGTTGCGTTCCCTCACGCAGAGCCGCACCGCGCACGCGCCGGTCACTCAGACCATGCTGTTGCAGGCCTACGCCGCGCTCGATGCCTTTCGCCGCGGCCACGGCGCACGCATGCTGCACACGACGCTGAGCCGGCATCTGCTGGCGTCGCAGGAACTGACCCGCGCCGGACTGGGCGCCGACGCGCTCGCGGACATCGAAAGCGCGCATGCGGCGATGGTGCGGCTCGACATGCGCGAGCGCAAGACCGGCCGCTGGTCGCTCGAAGACGACGACTACGCACGTCTGTGCACGGCGCTCGCGATCTTCGACGGACAGCTGTCGGCGGCGTCGCTGAGCGAGCTGGCGAGCGCGGAAGCGAAAATGATCGAAGGTCTGATGCGCTCCGCGCGGCTGAGAGCGCTGGCGGAAGCGCCAGTTTGAGCGTCCCGCAACATGCAAAACGCCCCACATAGGGGCGCTTTTCACATTCGGCGAGGACGTAAATTGATTCCGGAGAATACTTGATGCGGCATCGACGTGTCGCGCGCGGCCGGCTGAGGCGCGCCGCGTGGCTCGTTACGAGTGTCCGTAGAAGTCCGGCCGGGCGCGTTTGCCGCTGAGATTCCCGCTTGCTAGACTGGCTGCGCCTGACTGCCACCTATCTGCCTGCCTACCTGCTATGCCGCCGAGGCCGGGCGTCGCTGTCGTCGTTGCGATGCCGACCCGCGCATACAACCGAGCCCTGTCGGAGACTCCATGTCCTACATGCTGCTGATCGTCGAACCCACGGACCAACGCGAGGAGCGCGGCGAAGCCGCCGGTCGCGACCTCTATGACCAGATGGTGCGGTTCTCCGAGAACCTGAAAGCGCGCGGCAAGCTGCTCGCGGTCGAATCGCTGACTTCGCAGAAGGACGCCGTGCGCGTGCAGGTCCGCAATGGCCAGTCGAAGCTCGTCGACGGGCCGTTCGCCGAGGCGAAGGAGATGATCGGCGGCTTCTTTCTGCTGAACTGCGACAGCCGCGAAGAGGCGGTGGCGATCGCGCAAACCTGTCCCGCGGCGGCGTGGTGCACGGTCGAGGTCCGCAAGCTCGGCCCGTGCTTCATCTAGCCACGGGTGGCTCTCGCGTCATCCGCTTCGTGTTTTCCCTGGGATGGCGGGAGCGCCGCGGGTGTCGATCTGACCTTGCATCGCGCGTCGTGTGAGTAAGGGGCTTGCCCGAGTGGCCTCTTCAAGCGATTCACGCGAATCCACTCACCACGAACCACTAACAACAAGGAGCAACGACATGCGATTCATGATCATCGTAAAAGCCACGGCCGCGAGCGAAGCCGGCGAGATGCCCGAACCGTCGCTGATCGCCGCGATGGGCGCCTACCACGAAGAACTCTCGAAGGCCGGTGTCCTGCTCGACGCAACCGGCCTGCAGCCGAGCTCGAAAGGCTGGCGCGTGCGCTATAGCGGCGGCAAACGGAGCGTCGTCGACGGACCGTTCGCGGAGACCAAGGAGCTGATTGCCGGCTACACGCTGATCCAGGTGCGCTCGCGCGACGAGGCGATGGAATGGGCGCGGCGCTTCCCGGCCCCGTTCGGTGAGCACGCCGATGGCGAAATCGAAGTGCGGCAGCTGTTCGAGATCGACGACTTCGAGCCGGGGCCGGAAGTCGAGCGCTTTCGCAAGCTCGAAGAAGATCACCGCTGAGGTGAAGGCTGACGCCGTGACGATACAGGCCACCCATCGTGCGATCGACGCTGTCTGGCGGATCGAATCCGCGAAGGTCATCGCTCACGTCGCGCGGATCGTGCGCGACGTGGGGCTCGCCGAGGAACTCGCGCAGGACGCGCTGGTGGCCGCGCTCGAGCATTGGCCGGAGGCGGGCGTGCCCGACAACCCCGGAGCCTGGCTGATGACGGCCGCGAAAAACCGCGCGCTCGATCGCCTGCGCCAGGAAGCGCTGCATGCGCGCAAGCGCGAGGAGTTCGGCCACGAGCTCGACGCGATCGAGGCGCACGTGGTGCCTGATTTCGTCGATGCGCTCGATGCCGCGCGCGCCGACGACATCGGCGACGATTTGCTGCGGCTCATCTTCACCGCATGCCATCCGGTGTTGTCGACCGATGCACGCGTCGCGCTGACGCTGCGCCTGCTCGGCGGCCTCACCACCGACGAAATCGCGCGCGCGTTTCTCGTGCCGGAACCGACCATCGCGCAGCGGATCGTGCGCGCGAAGCGCACGCTGTCGGCGGCGCGCGTGCCGTTCGAGGTGCCGCAGGCGGACGCGCGCGCGGCACGGCTCGCGTCGGTGCTGCAGGTGATCTATCTGATTTTCAACGAAGGGTATTCGGCCACTGCCGGCGACGACTGGATGCGCCCGGCGCTATGCGAGGAGGCGCTGCGGCTCGGGCGCGTGTTGAGCGGACTCGTCGCCGACGAAAGCGAGGTCCACGGTCTGGTTGCGCTAATGGAGATCCAGGCGTCGCGCACGCATGCGCGCACCGATGCGCAGGGTCGGCCGGTGCTGTTGCTCGATCAGGATCGCAGCCGCTGGGACCCGCTGCTGATTCGCCGCGGCCTCGCGGCGTTGGACAGCGCGCATGCGCTCGGCGGCGCAAGCGGGCCGTATGCGTTGCAGGCGGCGCTCGCCGCGTGTCATGCGCGGGCACGCCGCGCCGAGGACACTGACTGGGCGCAGATCGTCGCGCTCTACGATGCTTTGGCGCAGGTCGCGCCATCGCCGGTCGTGGAGTTGAATCGCGCGGTCGCGGTGGGGATGGCGTTCGGGCCGGCGGCCGGACTCGAGATCGTCGATGCGCTTGCGGCTGGTTCGGCGCTCGAGAATTATCACTGGCTGCCGAGCGTGCGCGGCGATCTGCTGGTCAAGCTCGGACGCATCGACGAAGCGCGCGCGGAGTTCGAGCGCGCCGCGGCGATGACGCGCAATACGCGCGAGCGCGAGCTGTTGCTGGAGCGTGCGCGCGGGCTTGCGCATTGAATTTTGGGCACCTCCGAGTGCCGCCTCAACGAATCAACTGCCGCACTCCCAACGCAACGATCAACCCGCCGCACACGCGATCGACCCACATCTTGCCGCGCCGATACGCCGACGCGATCCGCGCATGCGACAACGCCAGCGCGACGAACAACCGATACACCTCGCTCATAGCCCGAAAAACGCCGCGCCCGCGGTCAGGACGCCTGCTCCCGCGACGAGGTACGACACATTGCGCAGCCAGTTCTTGCGCGTGAGAAGCGTGATGGCGCACAGCGCAATCGCGACCTGAATCAGCAGCGTCGCCTGAGCCCAGCGATGATGGCCGTGCAGCAGCGTTTCGCTGCGCGTGTCGGCGGCGACGACCTGTTTTTCGATCGCTTCGGCGTTCGCGCGGATCGGCTCCTTCTGCTGCTTGTATTTCTCGACGTCGGCGACGAATTTCGCGTGCGCATCGGTATTGGGCGCCGACAGCGCCGCGCCGAGTTCGGCGAGGTTCTCCTTCTCTCCCTTCGCCTGGTAGTAGCTCCACTGGTTCGACGCTTCGGTCTTCTTGATCGCGGCTTCGTTCTTGAAGAACAGCGCGAGGTTTTCGGCGTTGCCGCTCTGGTACGCGCACAGCGCGCCGATCGTCGCGAGGATCGCGGTCATCACGGCCATCCGGCTCGCGAACGGATCGGCGTCGTGATGCGCGGCGTGGCCGGCGTGTTCGACGGCGTGGTCGTGCGGACCGTGCACTTCATATTCATCAGACATCAGATTCTCCGAGGCAATGCTTTTGTCGTTCTCGCCGGGCGGCGCGGGCGCCCGGCGGCCTCAATCTTAGCGTGTTGCGGGCGGCCTGAGGCCGCGGCTTCAATGCAGCGTCGGCGCAGCGCGCTGGGGAGAGCTGTGTCGGAGGACGGCTATTGCATGCGGATCACGACGCGCCCGCGCGTACCGGCGGCGACCGCCTCGTAGGCTTCGCGCGCGCGGGCGAGCGGAAATTCCTGTGCGATCGCCGGGCCGCTCAGCTTGCCGCTGTCGAAGCCCTCGACGAGCGACGTCATCAGCGGCGCCGATTGCGCGACGCCGAGCTTCGCGCTGTCGACACCGAGCAATTGCGTCTCGTTGTGATAGAAATCGATCAGATCGAACTCGACCCGGCGCTTGCCGGTCGCGCTGATTTCGAGCACGCGGCCGCGCCGCTTCGCGAGACTCAGCGCGGTCTCGAACGCGACACCGCCTACCGTGTCGTAGACGACTTCGGCGCCTGCGCCGCCGGTCAGCTCGCGCACACGTTCGGCTGCGTGTTCGTCGAACGGCACGTAGGCGTCGATCAGGCGGCCCGCGGGCGTGGCCGGATCAAGCGGCCGGCGGTCGACGGCGATCACGCGCGCGCCGCGTGCCTTCGCGATCTGCGCGACCGCGCCGCCGACACCGCCGCCCGCGCCAAGCACCGCGACGGTCTCGCCGGCCTGCAACCTTGCGTATTCGACGGTGCCGAGCCACGCGACCACGAAGTTCACGCCGATTGCCGCCGCCTCGACATGGCTCAACGCAACGGGCTTGCGTGACAGCGCCGCGACCGGAATGCGGAGGTACTCGGCGTGCGTGCCGTCGCGCGTGAAGCCGATGTCGCCGCCGGTGCCCCACACTTCGGCGTCACGCCACGCGGCCGGGCCATCCACCACCATGCCGCTGAAGTCGCGCCCCGGTATGCGCGGCAGCACCGTATGTTCGAAACGGCCGGCCACGTTCTTCACGTCGCTCGGATTGACCGAGGCCGCCATGACCCGCACGACCGCATGGTCCGCGTCGGCCTGTGGCGTCGGCAGATCGACGTATTCGAGCACTTCGGGGTTGCCGAAAGATTTGAACTGGATCGCTTTCATCGTGCGTGGCTCCGGTTGGTCTTGCGCCGCGTTGCGCAGCGAATGCTCCGTAGTCTAGGTGACGAACGCGCAGCGGGTAAGCGAACACCCAGGCCCTAACCCGCCTGACCCGCCTCGCCGGCTTTCGGCGCCTGTCCATGCCGCTGATGATCGGCGGCCAGAAACATGTACATCGCCGGCACGACGAACAACGTGAACAGCGTGCCGATCGACATCCCCGTGAAAATCACGAGCCCCATCGCGTTGCGGCCCGCCGCGCCCGCGCCCGACGCGATCACGAGCGGCACCACGCCGAGCACCATCGCGGCGGTCGTCATCAGGATCGGACGCAGCCGCACGCCGGCGGCTTCCTCGACCGCTTCGCGCTTGCCGCGGCCCGCGCGCTGCAATTCGTTGGCGAACTGCACGATCAGGATGCCGTGCTTGCTGACGAGTCCCATCAGCGTGACGAGGCCGACCTGCGTGTAGATGTTCAGCGTAGTCAGGCCGATGTTGATGAAGATCAGCGCCCCGAACAGCGCCATCGGTACCGAGATCAGGATCACGATCGGATCGCGGAAGCTCTCGAATTGCGCCGCGAGCGCGAGGAACACGATGATCGTCGCAAGCAGCAGCGTAATGACGAAGCCGCCCGACTCCTGCACGAACTGGCGCGACGCTCCCGAGTAATCGGCCGAATAGCCGGCCGGCGCGACCTGCGCGGTCGCCTTGCGCAGAAAATCGAGCACCTGGCCTTGCGACACTCCCGGCACGGTCACGCCGGAGATCGTCGCCGAGTTCAACTGCTGGAAGTGATTGATCGATTCGGGCACGACGCTGTGCTTGATATGCGCGACCGTCGAGGCCGGAATCACGCTGCCGTCCGGCGTGCGCAGATAGTAGTCGAGCACCTGCGACGGATTGAGCCGATCGGTCTGCAGCACCTGCGGAATCACCTTGTACGAACGCCCCGCGATCGAGAAGTAGTTGACGTAGCCGCCGCCCAGCGCCGAACCGAGCGCCTGTCCGACGTCGCTTTGCGACAGCCCGAGCGAGGCCACCTTGTCGCGATCGACGACGAGCACCGCTTCCGGCTTGTCGATTTTCAGGTCGGTATCGACGAAGAAGAACATGCCGCTCTCGCGCGCTTGTTCGAGCACCGCTTGCGACACCTCGTTGAGGTTTTGGAACGGCTCGGTCGTGCTGATTACGAACTGCACCGGCAAGCCCTGCGAGCCCGGCAGCGGCGGAAACTGGAACGCCGCGACGCGTGCGCCCGCGATCTGATTCCACTTCTGCTGCAATTCCTCCTGCAGTACGGTCGCGTTTTTGCCGCGCTGATCCCAGGTCTTGAACAGCACGCCGCCGATGCCCTGATTGATGGTCGGCGAACCCGTCAGCTGGAACATCTGCGAGTACTCGGGCAGCGATTCCGAGGCGTCGAACACCTGGTCCGCGTAGGTCTGCATCTGCTGGATCGTCGCGTTCGGCGGCCCGATGATCTGCGACAGCACGACGCCCTGATCTTCCTGCGGCGCGAGTTCCGACTTCGAGGTCATGAACAGATACACGGTGCCGCACAGCAGCAGCACGCCCATCACCACGAACACGGGCCAGGTATCGAGCGTCGCATGCAACAGGCGGCCATAGCCGCGATGCACGCGCTCGAACTGGCGGTCGACGAAACGCGCGAAACGTCCCGACTCCTGCTCGGCGCGAAAGAAGCGCGAACACATCATCGGCGACAACGTGAGGGCGATCACGCCCGATACCGTCACCGCGCCCGCGAGCGTGAACGCGAATTCGGTGAAGAGCGCGCCCGTCAGCCCGCCCTGGAAGCCGATCGGCGCGTACACGGCGATCAGCACGACGGTCATCGCGACGATCGGGCCGCCGAGTTCGCGCGCGGCGATCAGCGCCGCGTCGAACGGCGTCTTGCCTTCGTGCTTCATATGCCGATCGACGTTCTCGACGACGATGATCGCGTCGTCCACGACGAGCCCGATCGCGAGCACGAGCGCGAGCAGCGTCAGCAGATTGATCGAATAGCCGAGCGCCTGCATCACGAAGAACGTGCCGATCAGCGACAGCGGCATCGCGATCAACGGCACGATCACCGCGCGGAAACTGCCGAGAAACAGGAAGATCACGATCGTGACGATCACGAGCGCTTCGACGAGCGTCTTGATCACTTCCCTGATCGCGGTGTTCACGAAGTCGGTCGCGTCATACACGATGTCGCCCGTCATGCCGGTCGGGAACTGCCTCTGCAGATCGGGGAACACGGTTTTCACGCGTTTGGCAACGTCGAGAATGTTCGCGTCCGGCGCGACCTTGATGCCGATGAACACAGAGCGCTTGCCGCTGAACGCGACGTTGAAGTCGTAGCTGTCGGCGCCGAGCACGACGTTCGCGACATCCTGGAGACGCACGATCGAGCCGTTCTTCTGCTTGACGACGAGTTGCTTGAAATCGTCGACGGTATGCAGGTCCGTGCCCGCTTCGAGGTCGACGCTGACCATCTGCCCCTTCGTCGTGCCGAGCGTCGCGAGATAGTTGTTGTTGCCGAGTGCGGTGAACACGTCGCTCGCGCTGACGCCGTGCGCGGCGAGCCGCGCCGAATCCAGCCACGCGCGCATCGCGAACTGCCGGCCGCCGAGCACTTCGGCGGTCTGCACACCCTGGATCGAGTCGAGCTTCGGCTTGACCACGCGCAACAGGTAGTCGGTGACGTTGTTGCTCGGCAGCACGCTGCTGTAGAAGCCCATGTACATCGCGTCGGTGGTCTGCCCGGTCTGCACCGTCAGCACCGGCTGCTGCGCCTGCGGCGGCAACTGGTTGCGCACCGAGCCGATCTGCGTGTTGATCTCGGTCAGCGCGCGGTTCGCGTCGTAGTTCAAACGCAGCGTCGCGACGATCGTCGACACGCCCGTGATGCTCGTCGACGACATGTAGTCGATGCCCTGCGCCTGCGCGATTGCCGCTTCGAGCGGCTGGGTGATGAAGCCGGCGATGGTGTCCGGGTTCGCGCCATAGTAGGCGGTCGTGATCGTGACGACCGCGTTCTCGGTCTGCGGATACTGGCTGACCTTCAGCACCGCGAGCGCGCGCAGCCCGAGCACGAGGATCAGCAGGCTCACGACCGAAGCGAGTACCGGCCGGCGGATGAAGATGTCCGTGAACATGATCGGGCGGCCTCGCTTATTGTTCCTGCGGCGTCGGATTCGGACTGTCCGACGGCTGGACGCGGTTATCGATGATCAGCGGCGTGCCATTCTTCAGCTTGAGCTGGCCGCTCGTCACGACCTGCGTGCCGTCGTCGACGCCCTTCAGAATCGCCACCTGGTCGCCGCGCGTCGGGCCCGGCGTCACGAACACCTGCTGCGCGACGGGCAGCGTTTTGCCCTGCGCGTTGGGCTGCGTGCCGGGCTTCACGATGAACACGGTCGCGCCATACGGGTTGTAGGTGATCGCCGTTTGCGGCAGCGTCAGGTGACGCTCCTCGGCGCCCGAGTCGATCTTCACGTTCGCGTACATGCCGGGCAGCAGCTTGCGCTCGCGATTGTCGACACTCGCCTCGATCTGCACGTTGCGCGTCGCGCTGTCGACTTTCGGACTCATCGACTGGATCTTGCCGGTGAAGCTTCGTCCGCTGTACGCGTTGGTATCGACGCTGACGGTCGCGCCGATCGCGAGCTGGCCGAGCTGCTGTTGCGGCACCGAGAAGTCGGCGTAGATCGGATCGATGGCTTGCAGCGTGACGATCGTATCGCCCGGATTCAGGTATTGCCCCGGATTGATCGTCGTGATGCCGAGGCGCCCCGCGAACGGCGCGCGAATCGTCTTCTTGTCGACGAGCGCCTGCTGCTGCGCGACCTGCGCCTTCTTGCCCTTGAGGTCCGCCGCATCGGCGTCGAGCTGCGCTTTCGCGATCGCCTTGATGTCGTACTGCGCGCGGTCGCGCTCGTAAACCGTCTGCGCGAGGTCGGCCGCGGCCTGTAGCGATTGCAGCAGCGCGATGTCGCTGTCGTCATTGAGTCGCACGAGGATCTGCCCGGCTTTCGCTTCCTGCCCCGACACGAACGCGACCTGGCGCACGAGGCCGGCGACTTCGGTCGTCACGTCGACGCCGCGCACCGCGCGCAGGCTGCCGACCGCCGCGAGCTGCGGCTGCCACGACTGATAGTGGATCACCACCGCCGACACCGTCGCGGGCGGCGTGGTGTTGGCCGCCATGAACTTCGCGAACATGTGCGCGCGGAACAGGTTGAAGCCGACCAGCCCGGCGAGCAGCAGGCCGACGCAGATCAACATGATCACCATGCGCTTCGTCATCGGTTTTCTTTCGGCCATCGTGATGTCCTTGCTCGGCTTGGGGCGAGGGCTGAGGGTTGTGTCAGGGCACGGTCAATGTGGCGTTGCGGCGGCGGGCGCGGCGGCCGACTCGGGCGCCGCGCCATTCCACCAGCCGCCGCCGAGCGCCTGGAACAGCGCGGCCGTGTCGGCGTAACGCGCGGCCTGCGCCTGCGCGAGACTCACCACTGTCTGCTGATACTGGCGTTGCGCGTCGAGCAGCGCGAGGTAGCTCACGCCGCCGACGCGATACTGCCCGCGCGTCAGTTCGAGCGAATCGCTCGCGGCGCGCGACGCGTCGGTCTGCGCCTTGAGGCCGGTCGCATCGTGTTCGAGCGCACGCAGAGTGTCCGCGACGTTCTGGAACGCAAGCAGCACCGTCTCGCGGTATTGCGCGCCGGCCTGCTCATAGGCGGCCTCGGCCGCGCGCTTCTGCGCGCTCAGCTGGCCACCGTGAAAGACCGGTTGCAGCAAGCCCGCGCCGATGCTCCAGATCGTGCTGCCCGCCCTGAGCACTTGCGCGGGCGTCAGCGCCTCGGCGCCGTAGCTCGCGGACAACGTGATCTGCGGATACATCGCCGCGGTCGCGACGCCGACCTGCGCGCTCGCCTGATGCAGCGTGGCGTCGGCGGCGAGGATGTCGGGGCGCTGGCGCACCAGCGACGACGGCAGGCTCACGGGCAGCGTGTCGGGCAGCGAGAACATGTCGAGTGTGAATTCGGGCACGCCCGTGTCGCTCGGCAGTTTGCCGGCGAGCACCGCAAGCTGGTGGCGCGCCTGGTCGAGTTGCTGATAGAGCGGCGGCAGCGTCGCGCGGGTCTGCGCGAGCAGCGTTTCCTGCGCGAGCACGGCCGCGCGGCTCACACCGCCGAGCGAGAGTTGCTGGTCGAGCACGTTCAGCTGCTGCTCTTCCTCGGTGGCGATCCGCTCGGTCGCGTCGATCTGTGCGCGCACCGACGCTTCCTTGACCGCCGCGGTCACGATGTTGGCCGATATCGTCAGATAGGCGGCCTGCAGCTGGAAGCGCTGATAGTCGATCTGCGCATGCAGCGCTTCGAGTTCGCGCCGCGCGCCGCCGAACACGTCGAGCTTGTACGAGACGTTGACCGACGCGTTGTAGAGATTGAATTCTTCGACGAGGCCGGGCTGACCGAACGCGATGCCGTTGATCTTTTCGCGCGTGGCGTTGAGTTGCGCGTCGACGCTCGGCAGCAAGGTGCCGCCCGCCTGCGCGATGTAGTTTTCGCGGGCCTGGCGCAACGCGGCCTGGGCCGCGGTCATGTTCGGACTATTGGCGATGGCCTCGCGGATCAGCGCGTCGAGCGGCTCGCAATGAAACAGCGTCCACCACGCGGCGGGAATGTCCTGCGCCGGCGCGAAACGCTGCGGCAGGCCGGCGGGGCCGGGCGCGGAGGCGGTCTGGTCGGGCAGTGGCGTGGGGGTGAAAGTGTTCGTGGCCGGCGCTGGCGGCGCGTGGTAGTCGGGGCCGACCATGCAGCCGGCCAGCGCGACGCCGCTGCACAGCGCAACGAAGAGGCGCCGCCAGACAATACGCTGACTCACGTCGATCATCGATCTACCTTGTACGCCAGTGGCGGGTGGACCGGACGGAGATGTTCAGGGCACCCGAACGTTCTTGGAGTTGTCTTGCCGACGCTGGAATTTACCATGCACGGCGCGAGCCGCGCTTGGCCTCGCGTACGCTAACCGCCGAAGGCGGATACGAGATCACGTAGGAGGGCGGTGATGACGGGTGGAGCTGCGCGCTGTCTGCGGCGGTGCTCGCCTGGTGGCCGGCGAACCGGAATCCTTGTTTGGCCAGGGTCCAGGAGTTGGCATGAACGGACCGCCGGCGCGGTCATTCACGCATCAGCCGTCGAACTCTCCGCCGCCGCCTCATCCGCCGGATAGCGCTGCGCGTCCCTCTTGATACGCCGGCGAATCAGGATCGTCCACAGCGTCAGCGACACGTACACACCATAACGCAGCGCAGTGGATGCAAGCGCCGAGCGCGGGTCGTTCGGCCAATGCAGCACGATTGCGCTTCGCACGATGTTCTCGCCGATCATGCCAATCCCCCACACGAGTGTCATCAGGCGAATATAGGCGGAGAGCATCGGACGATCGCGCCAATGTCGCTCGAACACTTCCACGCTGCGATGGTCTTCGCGCGACATCGTCGAGCGCGCCAGATAGAACACCATCGGCTTGCGCAGCGTGAGCGACGCGAGAAACGTGATGCCGATAAAACCCGACACCATAGGATCTTCGATCAACAGCAGACGCGCGTCGCTGAACACGAGGCTCGTGGCGAGCGCTGGCAGCACGCCCGCGAGCACGAGTGCGCTCAGCGCGTCGAAATGCCGGTAACGCAGCAGATCCACCGTCATCCATGCGATCAGCGGCAACGCCGACGCGGCGAGCGCGCCCGTCTGCCCCCAGTGCGGAAACGCGAGCCGGTAGACAAGCAAGGGCAGCGCGAGATTGACGAGCAATGCGCTCAGGTAGCGCAGACGGGATTTCATCGGCTGGGCTGTAACGGCATGGACGGAGGCACGCGCGGCACATGCTGGTGCGCTGTGACAATCGCGCTTCGGCAGCGGCGCACGAACGTATGGAGCCAGTGTAGGGCGAAGTTGCGCGCGTTGCCGGGGTTGGCGGCGCGCAGCGAAAGGCTGGCGCAAGCGCGCCGCGTGCGGGGCATCGGCGGCGCGCCGATGCGATCGCCTGGTTTTACCGGGCCTCGTCCGCCGCTCGCCGCTGCGCGATCAGATCGGCAAGCCGCTCGACCTGCTGCCCTTGCGCATCGAAATTGCCCGCGTCCAGCCACCGCTGATAACACGAACGCAACGCCGGCCATTCGCTGTCGATGATCGAAAACCACGCCGTGTCGCGATTGCGCTCGCGGTAGACGATCGCCTGCCGGAAGATCCCCTCGAACGTGAACCCGTAGCGCAGCGCAGCCTTGCGCGACGGCTCGTTCAGCGAATCGCATTTCCATTCGAAACGGCGGTAACCGAGCTTGTCGAACACTTCGCCGAGCAGCAGGTACATGGCTTCAGTTGCGATGCGCGTGCGCTTGAGCCGCGGCGAGTACGTGACGTGGCCGACTTCGATCACGCCGTTGGCCGGATCGATCCGCATCAGCGACAGCGTGCCGACCGGCTTGCCCGTCGCGAGGTCGATCACCGCGTAGTGCAGCGGATCTTTCGATGCCGCCATCCGCGTCAGGTGCTCGCGATAGGCCGCGAGGCTGTCGAACGGGCCAACCGCCAGATAGGTCCAGTCGCGGCCGTCGGTGGCCGAGCGGTACGCGTCGAACAGGTCGGCCGCGTGGCGCTCGACGTCGACGGCTTCGAGCCGGCAATAGCGGCCGCTCAGCGGCTCGCGGCCCGGCGGCTGCGCGCCGTGCCAGCCGGGCATGGGCGCGCCGATCGGCTGGCCGTAGGCGTTACGTGTGGGTTCCATGTCCTTTCTCCTCGTCGTCGATGCAGGAACGATACGGCAAACGTGGTATGTTCAAAAGATCCACGACACGCTTATTCGATAGGTCCAGCCACCATGATCGAAATTATCGGACCGCTCGTCCATGCGAACGACGTTTCCGCCGCGAGCGGCGCCAGCGGGGCCACTCGGCCCGCGCCGCTGCAAAAGCAGCTGATCGAACGTCTGCAGCAGGCGATTCACGCTGGCCGTCTGCCGGCCGGGTCGTTGCTGCCGTCGTCGCGGCTGCTCGCCGCCGAAATGGGCGTGTCGCGCAACACCATCGTGATCGCTTACGAACATCTCGCCGCGGTCGGCTACGTCATCGCCGATCGTCAGGGCACGCGCGTGAGTCCGCTGTCGAGCCCCGCCGCGCGCGGCGAGCGGGCGACGGCGCCGGCCGCGCCGGAGGTCGTGTACGCGACGCGCGTCGAGCAGTTCGCGGCGACGCACAAGCACGCCGACAACACCTATGCGCTGACCCCCGGCACGCCCGCGCTCGACCGCTTCCCGCTGGCCGCGTGGCGGCGCGCGCTCGAACGTGCGATGGAGCGCGCCTTACCGCACGCGCTCGGCTACGGCCCGCCGGCCGGCGAACCGGCGTTGCGCGACGCGATCGCCGCGCATCTGCGGATGGCGCGCGGCGTGCGCTGCGACGGCTTGCAGGTCGTGATCACCGAGGGCGCGCAGGAGGCGCTGAACCTGTGCGTGCGGCTACTGACCAATCCCGGCGATATCGCATGGACCGAGGACCCCGGCTACCGCGGTGCGAAGGCCGCTTTCAACGCGGGCGATTTGCGCTTGCTGCCGATTCCCGTCGATGCCGAAGGCATGGCCGTGCCGGCCGACGCGTGGCGCACGCATCCACCGAAGCTGATCTACACGTCGCCCGCCCATCAGTATCCGACCGGCGCGGTGTTGTCGGTGGCGCGGCGGCTCGAACTGATCGCGGAGGCGCGGCGTTGCGGCGCGTGGCTGATCGAGGACGATTACGACGGTGAGGTGCGCCACACCGGCGAGCCGATCGCGAGCATGCAGGGCCTCGTCGACGAGGCGCCCGTGCTGTACGTCGGCTCGTTCAGCAAGACGATGTTTCCGGCGCTGCGCATCGGCTTCGTCGTGCTGCCTCGGGCGATCGCCGCGCATGCCGCTGTTGCGCTGCAAGAGATGCTGCGCGGGGGGCACCGGCTGGAGCAACTAGCGCTCGCGCATTTCCTCGAAAGCGGCGAATTCGGGCGGCATCTCGGGCGGATGCGGCGGCTGTACCGCGAGCGCCAGCAGGCGCTGCGCGACGCGCTGGCCGAGCATTTTCCGGCGGCGACGATTCTTGGCGGCGATTGCGGGATGCATCTGACGCTGCGCCTGCCCGCGTCGCTCGACGATCGCGCGCTGACGGCGCGGGCGCAGGCGTTGGGGCTAGGTCCGCGCGCACTGTCGGGGTTCGCGATCGGGGCGTCGGAGCAGACCAACGGGCTCGTGATCGGGTATGGCAATACGGAGGCGGAGCGCTTGGGGCCGGCGGTGAAAGCGCTGGCGGAGCTGGTGCGTGAGATGCAGAGCGAGGCGCGACCGGCTGCGAAGCGCGCGGCAAAATCCGCCGGAAAACCCGCTGAAAAACCCTCCCGCTCCCGCAAAAAGCCCACCCCGCAACGTCGTACGCCCGCCACCCAGGATATGTAAGTTTTACGTTTGTCCGCCCGGACCATGTCGCGCTATCGTGTCGTATGCGCGGCGACTTCGCTCCGAAGTGCTGGGTCTGCCCGCATGTGCCGTGGTTGCTCGGCCCGCCGCGTCGCAGGTGTGGCGCCGGCGATGGGCACGAACAATGCATTGAGTGTGGTTTTCGATGACGATTTATCCGACCGGAGACGATATGAAGGAAATCGAACCGACCCCGTGGTTTGAGCTGGCCATCCATACGCCCGTACGCGAAGGCTGGTACGAGGTGCAGTTGGCGAGCGGGGACACGGCGTTTGCGAAATTTGGCGACGGCGTATGGACCGAAAAGCCGTTGCTCGCGTTCACGCATTGGCGCGGCCTATCCGCCGATCCGTCGAAAGCCGCGGACGGCGCGGCCGAGTCGGTCAGCGCCGAGGCCACCGCGGCGCAGGGCGTGCGCGCCGCCTGGAACGCGTTCTTCCCGGGACTCGGCGAAGAGCAGCACAAGCCGCACAATGTGGTGCCGAACGGCAAGGCGCCGCATCATTGAGCGGCCATTGAAGTTCGCTTGAAGTCTGGTCGGGCGGCGGCTCGTGGGCTGCCGCCTGGCAGCTCGATTCGCCCGCCCATCGCTCCACGCTGCGGCTGCGCACGCGGGCGTCGAACTCGACAAGTTCTCCGCGTTCGATCTCGAGACCTTCCGCGCGCAAAAAATCGACGTGCCGATGCTGGCCGGCTGCATCACGTGGATGGAATGCAAGGTGATTCCGGATGACAGCCAGCGGCATGATCTGATCATCGCAGAAGTGGTCGCCGCGTATGCGGATAGCCGCGTGTATTCGCACAACCGCTGGCATTTCGGTGACGATCCCGACCTTCGCACGTGCCATTACGTGGCAGGCGAGGTGGCGCCCGTCGCGGCCTTCGCGCAGTGATCGCGCTTAGGTGTTCGGTGCGGTTTCGCCTTCGGCGAATGCCTTGAGCGCGTCGCCCGCGAGACGGTAACGCACCCATTCGCTTTGCGGATTCGCGCCGATCGACTTGTAGAAGCCGATGGCCGGCTCGTTCCAGTCGAGCACGCTCCATTCGAAGCGGCCGCAGCCCGTTTCGCAGGCGATTTGCGCGAGATGGCGCAGCATCTGTTTGCCCGCGCCGCTGCCGCGCGATGCGGGCGACACGTACAGGTCTTCCAGATAAAGCCCCTGCTTGCCGAGCCATGTCGAATATGAAAAGAAGTACACGCAAAAACCGACGGGCTCGCCGTTCATTTCGCAGATCAGCGCTTTCGCGGGCACGCCCTCGGAAAACAGGCTTTTCTCGATGTCTTTGATACCGGCGACGACTTCGTGCTCGGCTTTCTCGTAGATCGCAAGTTCGGTGATGAAGCGCAGGATCAGGGGGGCGTCGGAGGCGGTGGCGGGGCGGATGTGGATCGTCAAGGTCTAGTGCTCGGTGAGTTCGGTGGTGATTCCGGTCCGGCTGGCGGTACGCACGCGCCAAATGCGCCGGCCTCGGAACAGACTCACATCGTAGCAAAGAGCCAAAGGCCCCGTCGTGAAAGGACGAGGCCTTTGGCGTTTTCTACAGACCGAAGGCGAACAATTTTTTCGGCCCCGGTCCGTTCGTTGAACCAGAACCCCAGAACACCACGCCGTCCGCAACGGCCGGTCCGGCATTGCACGCGCCGCCGCTATCGAATGACCACAGTACTTTTCCGTTGGAAGAATCGAGCGCGTACATCGTGCCTTTCGTGTAGTCGAGATTGCATCCGAACACCACGCCATTCGCGACACTGACCGCTGCCTCCGCGCGGCTTCCGAGTGGGTCCGGCGTGGTCCACTTGACCGCGCCGGAATTCGCGTTGAGCGATGCCCAGCCGCCCGACGTGGTGGTGCCGCCGCCGTTCGCCAACTGCCATACGCCTGGCGTCGTGCCCGAGCCGGTCATCCCGCTGTTCGATGCCGCAACGTAAATAAACTGGCCGTCGTTGGCCGATCCCCACTGCAGACCGCCTGTGAGTCCGCCGGGGGCGACCTGGGTGGACCAACGCAGTGCGCCCGTTTCTTCATCGAAGGCCCAGAACATCCCGCTCTTTTGCCCTGCGCCGACCAGTCGGCCGGCATTGCCATTGCCATTGCCATTGCCACCGAAGAGCATCGGTCCTTGCGCGAAGTCCCAGTCCGGACCCTGCGGATTGGGGCAGTTGGCGTTCGGCGGAAGAGTGAAGACGCCCGGCACGTTGAGGCCGCAGCCGACATTCCACGTGTCGTACGGCAGTCCGCGCGCGGACCATTTGACTGCGCCCGTCGTCATGTCCAGCGCGAGAATCGAGTCGAAGTGGTCGTTCGGGTCGATGCACGATGTCGGCGTGCCGCCGCTGTTCATGCAGTCGAGTACGGCCTGAGGTACTGCCCAGTTGTTGCCGGAACCCATGAACACCGTATTGCGATCGACGTCGACGGCGCCCGTGCTTCCCCAGACGGAGCCGCCGTAATAACCCGTCGGCATCGTGTATGTCTGCCACTTGATTGCGCCGGTCGCGACCTCGAGCGCGACGACGCTGCCGCGGAAACTCCACTGCCACGCAGGCGGGGGATATAGGCGGCCATCAATTCTTCGTTCGATGTCGTTCCTACGAAAGCCGTACCGTTCGCGATGACGGCAGACTGCGTGACCATTGAATACGTGGTTGGATCGACTTGCGTGTGCCAAAGCCGCAGCCCGGTGTTCTTGTCGACGGCAAAGACCTGGGCCGGTTGCGGACTCGACAGTTTGCCGCTTTGATTGCCGAGTATCAGTACGTTTCCGGAGATAGCGGGCGTTGCACGCGCGTAGTCGTTAGGGATGTCCGTGTAGGACGATACGAGGTTCTTCCAGACAACTTGACCGGTCTTCCTGTCGACTTTGTAGAGATAGCCCGCGGAATCCGGGAAATAGGCATAGTTGTCATCGAGAGCAGGGGTCGCCGTCACGTTTCCGCTCGTATCAGTTGCCCAGAGCTTGTGAAGGGAGCCCGCTGTCTTCGGACCAATCGCCGATTCATTCGCCTGATTTCGGGAGTTCATCAGGTCGTTTCCGGAGGTCGTCCAATCGGTCGCGTAGGCAATGCTGCCCGTTGTCAAACCGAATAGCAGCGCACACGTTAAATGCAACGTGTCAGTTCTCATGTCGTCTCCTCAGTGATTATTTGGAAAGCTGCGTTTGCGCTTTTTGCGAAGCCTGAATAAAGACTGTTAATAAGACCGACTAACTAAACAATCTTTAACCGTAGCGTGGCGGGGCAATCGAAAATATAGTGAACGTCTACTCAGGGCGCATTGGCGTAATGTGCGGAATCGCACAGAGTGCTTCATGTCAGGCACACCGAATCAAATGGTGATTTCTACATTGCGAAGTTATTTCGAGTATCTATGCTATTTGAATAAAATGAGTTCTCGGGATCGTTGCGACATTCGATGTACGTTGGTCGAGGCGCTTCAAGCCTCCGGCAATACCGACTTTCCGCGCCGCTTTTTCGGCTTTGGTTCCACCCCCACTCGCGGGTCCCGCTCCAGAACGAGCGCCGTCAACTGCTCGACGGTGTCTTCAAACGCAGGGTCCTCCTGCGGCACATAAAGCCACTTCCCGAGTACAGGGTGAGGCCGCAATGCAGGCAGATCGGTAATCAGCGCAGCATGGCGTTCCTGCGACGTACAGACGAGCAGCCCATTCCACGGCTTATCGCGATCGGCCGCAACCAGACACAACAGGCCGTCGATATACGCGGCATCGCTGCCAAACATCCGCCGGCGCAGATAAGTCGGATCGCGTTCGAACGCGTCGAAGATCCAGAGGAGCGAATTGCTGATCGAAGAGGGCATCGGCGGATAATCTCAGGAAGCGAGGCAAAGGAATGAGTTTACGCAGATTCTCCAGGCTCGGCTGCGAGCCGATCGAAGATCGAGCAAGTCCGGCTAGGTAAGATGTGTCCAACCTCGGCGACCATATCGGAACTCGCACGATCCAGACCATGCTAACTCAAACAGACGCCACCGCCGCTTACGCTAAACGCTTCGAGGCCGTTCTCGCCTATATCGACGCAAACCTCGTGGGCGATCTGTCGGTCGACGCGCTAAGCCGTATCGCAAACTTCTCGATGTTCCATTTCCATCGACAGTTTGTCGCGTATGTCGGCGTGCCCGTCGCACGCTACGTGCAGTTGATGCGCTTGCGTCGCGCGGCTCACCGCCTCGCGTCGCGGGCGTCGTGCTCGGTTCTCGATGCCGCGCTCGACGCCGGCTTCGACAGTCCCGAAGCCTTCAGCCGCGCGTTCAAGCGTGCGTTCGGCATGGCGCCGAGCGCGTTTCGACGGCATCCAGCATGGCAGTTCTGGAGTGCGAGTTTTATTGTTCCCTATCTTTCGAGGAGACTGACCATGCAAGTGAAAATCGTCGATTTTGCGGAAACCCGGGTTGCCGCGCTCGAGCATTGTGGTTCACCTGGACTCGTCAACGAGAGTGCGCGCAAGTTCATCGATTGGCGTATTCAAAGCGGACAATCGCCGGTGGGGTCGAGCAGGACCTTCGGCATCCCGCACGGCAACCCGGACACCGTGCCAGCGGAGGAATTCCGCTTCGATATCTGCGGAGAGATCGACGAGCCGGTCGCACCGAATCGCTATGGCGTGCGCGAACTCGTCATGCCGGGCGGACGGTGCGCAGTGGTGCGACACACGGGATCGACCGATCACATCGGCGAGACGATCTACCCGATCTATCGCGACTGGCTGCCTTCGAGTGGAGAAGAGTTGCGAGATCATCCGCTGTTTTTCCACTACCTGAGCGTCTATCCCGAGACGCCACTCGATCAATGGCAGACGGATATCTACATTCCGTTGGTGTGATTAGGGGAACGGAGGCGATTAGCATATGAGATGCCTAACCGTTCTGCGCGAGGTCTCCGAAGTTTTGGTTCATTCGGGCTCCGATCCAATTTTCGCGTCGGTATCAATTGCATGGAATCGATGATTGCCGGATTGTAGATGCGGCAAAAAATGCAATAGCGGAATCTACGTTTGAAACAAAGCCCCGATCTCTGCGAATAATGGTTCAGATACGGGTTTTCATCGATCCAGGCTCTTAGCCATGACAGAAGCCGAAAGGCGGTTCCGCTTTCGGCATCTCGCCGAATCACCGGAACCACCCAATACCCTAAGTGTCAACTGAGGATGTCACCCGTCCATTTTGGGGAGATATCAAATGGCTGCCACGCAATCTGGGGCTATGCCCCTCTCCGATGAGGAGGCACGGCGCCAGTTGCGCCGCGCTGTCATCGCCAGCACAATTGGTACTACGATCGAATGGTATGACTTCTTCCTGTACAGCACGGTCACTGGTCTGGTATTCGCGAAGCTGTTTTTTCCTGAATCGGACCCACTTGTCGGCACACTCCAGGCTTTTCTGATTTACGCCGTCGGCTTCATCGCGCGGCCGGTGGGCGCGGCGATTTTCGGCCACTATGGTGATCGCATCGGACGTAAAGCAACGTTGATCGTGACGCTATTGCTGATGGGACTCGCGACATTCGCCGTCGGCTTCGTTCCGACCTACGCGTCGATCGGCATCTGGGGGGCCATCGCGCTCACGGCTCTGCGCTTTATTCAGGGTGTGGGCGTGGGAGGCGAGTGGGGCGGTTCGGTGCTGATGTCGATGGAATGGGCACGCACCAACAAGCATCGTGGTTTCATCGCGTCGTGGCCGCAGTTCGGCGTACCGGCGGGATTGTTCCTCGCGAATCTGGTGGTGCTCGCCACCAGCCAGATCTCCGGTAGCGCGTTTCTCGCGTGGGGCTGGCGAGTGCCGTTTTTCCTCAGTATTGCGCTGGTCGCGATTGGCCTTTATATCCGCTTGAGTATCCTCGAGACGCCGATCTTCGCGAAGCTTCTCGCTGAGCGCAGGATCGAAAAGGCGCCAATGCGTGAAGTCTTGCGCCGGCAGCCGAAAGACATCCTTCTGTCGGCTCTTGCGCGTATGGCCGAACAGGCGCCTTTCTATATTTTCACGGCTTTTATCTTCACCTATGGCGTGATGAGTCTCGGCGTTACACGCGATCTGTTGCTCACCGCGGTGCTGGCTGCTTCGGTGCTGGAATTCTTCACGATTCCGTTGTTCGGTCACGTGTCCGATCTGATCGGACGTCGACGCATGTACGTAATCGGCGCCGCTGCAGTCGGGCTATTCGGCTTCCTGTACTTCTTCATGGTCGGAACTCATAACCCGGGATGGATCTTCGCGGCGATCGTGCTTTCGCTGGTGCCGCACGCGATGATGTATGGTCCCCAAGCCGCGTTGATCGCCGAATCGTTCACGGGGCGCTTGCGCTACAGCGGCGCGTCGATGGGCTATCAGTTGGCTTCCGTCATCGCTGGCGGTCCCGCGCCGTTGATTGCGACCGCGCTTTATGCCTACTTCCATTCGGGATTCGCGGTGGCGTGGTATGTGTTCGCGTGCGCGGTGATTAGCGTGGCCGCTGCCTTGCGACTCGGCGATTACACGAATAAGGACATTTCGCGGGAATACGACGACGTGCATGCATTGCATGACCAGGGACACGCCACTCCGTGATCGATAAGGCGGATGGCCGGTCGCAGCGGCCATCCGCCGAATCAGGCATCAGCTTTTCAGCGGCAACCAGACTTCGACTCCACCCATTCCCGTCACCGGATCGAACTGCTCGCCATACCGTTCGAAATGCGGTGCATCGGCAGGCACGTGCCCTGATGCGGGCAACCACTGATTCCAGATCGTATTCATCGTGCGACGAATGCCCGAGATGTGCTCGCGATGACTGAACACCGCATAGCGTTGCGCCGCGATGCGTACGCGACTCAGCTCCGGCGGCAATGCGGAAAAATCGCTGACTTCGACGCCGCACATATAGTCGAAGTTGCCCGATTCGTCAGCGTTATAGCCAACGCCATAAGCCACCTTGCCGACCTGTCCCGGCACCCTGCCGTACCAGGCGCCAAAGCGCTGCCACTGAGAGGGAATCGCCTTGCTGGTCTCGCACGTATAGCGCTCGCTCAGTCCAGCGATGAGAAGCGGCTTGCCGTCTTCGAAGCGCGGCGGTTCCAGATGGGTCAGAAGGGTTTCGTCCATTTTGATCGGCTCCACGATGCTCAGGTTGTCGAGATGACCCCGCGCGCGCAGCGCATCGGGTGTGAGCCCGAACTGGTCGCGAAACGCGCGCGTGAATGCTTCGTGAGAGCCGTAGCCGGCGTCGAGGGCGACCGCGAGGATGTCGGGCGCACCATCCGCGAGACGTCGTGCGGCCTCGCTCAAACGCCGTGCGCGAACGTAGCGCATCACCGGCATCCCGGTGGCCGCTTCGAACGCGCGGGCGAGGTGAAAGCGCGATACGCAGCCACCGCGGGCGATGTCGTCGAGCGTCAATTCGCCCCCGAAGTGGCTTTCGATATACCAGAGCGCTTTTCCAACCGGGTTCATGTCAGCTCTCATGTCAGCATGAAGCCAGCATAGTCAGCGGCGAACTCAGGCATTTGATCGCGCTTGCTGTTTTGCAGTCGCGGCGGAGGGCCGGGGCGACTCCAGCACGTCACTCCGCGCGCCCGCAGCGCCGCCCGCTTGCCCCGGCCTCAGCAACAGCCCACCCAGCACGCCGGCCGCCGCCGCAAAGACCGCCCCAAACAGAAACGCGACGTGATACCCGCTGTTCAGCGCGGCCGCCGCGCTCGACGACGCCTGCATTGCCTCGCTACGCGCCGCGGCAAGACTCGCGAGCACCGCGAGCCCGAGCGCCCCGCCCATCATGAACGACGTATTGACGATGCCCGACGCGAGGCCCGAATCGGCGGGATCGACATCGCTCATCGCCGCGAGCAGCAGCGGATTGAATGCGATGCCGGCGCCGAAGCCGAGCAGCAACATGCCGGGCAACACGTCGGGGACGAAGCTGCCGTCGACGGGCGCGCGCGCGAACAGCGCGAGCCCGCATGCAGCGATCAGCAGGCCCGCCGCGAGCGGCCCGCGCAGCCCGAAACGCATCACCACACGCGCCGACAATCCCAGCGAAAAGAGTCCCATGATCAGATTCGCGGGCAGAAACGCGAGCCCCACCTGCAACGGCCGGTACCCGAGCACGCGCTGCAGATACAGCGCCGAAATAAAGAACCACGCGAACATCGCGGCCGCCCACAACACGCCGACCACGTTCGCGGTCGCGACATTGCGCAAACGCAGCAGACCGAGTGGCATCAACGGATGTTCGACTCTCGCCTCGATTGCGAGGAACACCGCAAGCAGCGCGAGCGCGACGCACAGCAGGCCGAGCGTTTGCGCAGAAGTCCAGCCCGCTTCGTTGCCGTTGACGATTGCATAGACCGCCAGCATCAGCGATGCGGTCACGCTGAGCGCACCGGCCACGTCGAGCCGTTCGCCGTGCGCGTGTCCGCGCGCAGCGGGCAAGAGCGCGAGGCACAGCGCGTACACCGCAATGCCGATCGGCAGGTTGACCAGAAAGATCCAGTGCCAACTCAGCAGATTGGTGAGCAGTCCGCCGAGCAGCACGCCGATGCTGCCGCCGCCCGCGCAGACGAAGCCATACACGCCCATCGCTTTCGCGCGTTCGCCGGGTTCGGTGAACAGATTCATGATCAGCGACAACGAGACCGCCGAGACGATCGCACCACCCAGGCCCTGCACGCCGCGCGCGGCGACCAGCAGCACTTGCGAATTCGCGAGGCCGCAGGCGAGCGAAGCGAGCGTGAAGAGCGTAATGCCGCACAGGAACAGCTTGCGGTGTCCATACAGATCGCCAAGCCGTCCCCCGAGCAGCAGACAGCCGCCGAACGTCAGCATGTAGGCGTTGACGACCCATACGAGGGAGGTTTCGCTAAAGCCGAGATCGGCGGCGATGGACGGCAGCGCGACGTTCACGATGGTCGTGTCGAGCACGATCATCAGCACGCCGAGGCAGAGCACGATCAGTGCGAGCCAACGTTGCTTGCCGTGGAGGGAGTGGGTCATGCGGGTGCCCCTTTACGCGGAATTACGCGGATTCGGTCGATCACCGACGATGGGTTTTCGAGTCTAGCACCCGCGCATTTCGGGTCCAACTACGAAATCCTGGGCGGCGGCTCTTCGGATCGCGCCCATAACGCTTGATCTGGTAGGAGCGCCGTGTTTCTTCGAGCCGCCCGCGGTGATGGTTGGCAACGTGTACTACCCGGTTCAGAAGGCGTTTCATTTTCTCGTGGCGGCGACGACGCGTCGTTTATAAAGCTGCCGCCGTCATTCGATGACCGGATGATCGCCCGATTTTCATTGAGGGAATGACCACATCCTCAAACCTTCGACTTACCCCCCATCAATCCATTCGACGGCAAAGTCTCATCCAGCAACTTCCTCGCGCTCTCAATCCCCGCCACCGGCAAACCCTCCGGATCGAGCAACCCCACCTGCACGAGCACCGAAGCCTGATCCCAATAGATGTGCTCGTTATAAAGCTTGTCACCGCGGAAGCACACCACGGCGAGCATCGGCACCTCGAAGTACTTGCCGGTCGGCGCGACGCCCGGCAACAGCCAGTCGATCTCGCAGCTATGCGTGCAGCTGAAAATGAACTCATCGACGACGCGATCCGAGCCGATCGTGCGCGAAATCGGAATCAGCTTCGTATCGGGCGGATTCGAGTTGACGAAATGATGCGTGTAAAAGCGCTTCAGATTGTCATGCCCGACACCGCCCGTCATCGTCGGTACGTGATTGACGTAGGGCTCGGCGACCATCGTCGGCATCACCGCATCGACGTCGCGTGTCGCGAACTCGTGATAGCAATGCGCTTCCCACAGCGCGTTCAGATCGTAGACTGGACCGAGCACCTTGCGCAGCAGCGCGAGGGTGCGCGAGTACGCCATCATCGCGGCGGGCTTGTCGTACTGCTTGCGCTGCGGCGCGGCGAACGCGTGATCGCAGCCGGGATACACATATTGCTCGATCTGCGGCCGCGTACGCAGTGCGGCGCCGATGCGTTCGCGCGTTTCGGGCGGGCAGTGCGCGTCGTTTTCAGGGAAGTGGAACACCATCGGGCAGTTGATTGCCGATACTTCGTCGAGATGCGCGTCAAGCCCCACGCCGTAATAGCTGACCGCGCAATCGACTTCGGTGCGCGCCGCGCTCAGAAACGCGAGTTTGCCGCCGAGGCAGTAGCCGACCACGCCCACCTTGCCGGCCTGCTCGGGCAGTTCGCGCAACGTGGCGATCGTGGCGGCGATGTCCTTCACGGCGACATCCGTATCGAACTGCCCCAGATAGCCGAGCGCCTGTTTCATATCGGCGTCGCCGTAGCCAAGCGAAATGCCCGGCTTGATGCGCCAGAACAGATCGGGCACGAGCACCACGTAGCCTTCTTCGGCGTAGCGATCGGCGGTCGCCTTCATCGTGTCATTGACGCCGAAGATTTCCTGCAGCAGCACGAGCCCCGGGCCCGAGCCCTGCGCGGGGCGCGCGACGTAAGCGTTGAAACGGCCGCCATCGTGGGCGAGGACTTCGATGAAAGAGCCGGCCATGCGGTCTGTCTCCAGTCTTATGGTAGATACGGGTTATGTCATCATGCGCAACTCGAAACGTTTGAGCTTGCCGGTTTCGGTGCGCGGCAGCGCGCCGACGAACGTGATGACGCGCGGATATTTATACGGCGCGACGTTATTCTTAACGAAATCCTGCAGTTGCGCGACCAGTTTATCGTCGGCCGTGTAGCCGGGGTTCACCACGACGAAGGCCCGCACGATCTGCCCGCGCGTTTCGTCGGGCACGCCGATCACGCCGCATTCGGCCACCGCCTCGTGCTGCATCAGCACGCTTTCCACTTCGGGACCGGAGATGTTGTAGCCGGCCGACACGATCATGTCGTCGGCGCGCGCCTGGTAGAACACGTAGCCGTCCGCGTCCAGATAGACCGAATCGCCCGGCAGGTTCCAGCCATCGCGCACGAAGCGCAACTGCCTGTCGTCGGCCAGATAGCGGCAGCCAGTCGGACCGCGCACCGCCAGTTTGCCGATCGTGCCGGGCGGTACGGGGTGCATGTCGTCATCGACGGCTTGCACGACGTAGCCCGGCACCGCGCGGCCGATCGCGTGTGGGCGGATCTCCGCGCCTTGCGACGAAACGAAGATGTGAATCAGCTCGGTGCCGCCGATGCCGTCGATCATGTCGATGCCGGTCGCGAAGCGCCACAGACTCCGCGTCGAATCGGGCAGCGCCTCGCCGGCCGACACGGTCTTTATCAGCGACGACACGTCGTGTTGCGCGACGAGCGGCGCCATCTGCCGATAGAACGTCGGCGCGGTGAACATCACGGTCGCATGAAAACGTTCGACCACGTCGAGCAAGGTCTGCGGCGTGAGCTTTTCGACGAGCACCGTCGACGCACCGACGCGCAGCGGAAAGCACAGCAGGCCGCCGAGCCCGAACGTGAACGCGAGCGGCGGCGTGCCGCAGAAGATGTCGCTCGCGGAAGGCTTCAGCACATGACGCGGGAACAGATCGCACATCGCGATCATGTCGCGATGGAAATGCATGCAGCCTTTCGGCGCGCCGGTCGTGCCGCTCGTGAACGCGATCAGGCAGACGTCGTCGGCGGCGGTGTCGCATGCGGTGAAGTGCTCGGGCTTGTTGACGGCGAGCGTCTCGAGCGAATCGGCGGAATCGTCGTGAAAGCGGCGCGTCTGCTTCAGCACTGCGCAGTAGAACGCGTCGCGCGGATTCGTGCAGCGCTCGAGTTCCGCGCTCAGGCGCGCGTCGCAAAGCGCCGCGCTGACCTGCGCTTTCTCGATGATCTGCTTGAGTTCCTTCGCGCGCAGCAGCGGCATGGTCGGCACGACGACGAGCCCGGCCTTCAGCGCCGCGAGCGTGGCGACGGCCATCTGCAACGTGTTCGGTCCACGCAGCAGCACGCGGTTGCCCGGGCGCAAGCCCATTTCATCGACGAGCACATGCGCGCTGCGGTTGACCAGCGCGAGCAGTTCGCCGTACGTGGTCGCTTGTGGCTTGCCGTCCACGTCGGACCAGATCGCCGGCCGGTCGCGATGCCCCGCCTCGATGGTCCGCTCCAGCAGTTCCGTCGCGCAGTTCAGCCGCGGCGGATAGGCGACGTCCGGATTGTCGAGCAGAAAGACGGGCCATTGATCCTGCGGCGGAAGATTGTCGCGCGCGAAAGTATCGACGTGTGCTGACGGTTCCATCATGGTCTCCCGGGGCGTTGAGCCGGAAAATGCGCTTCGTTCGGTGTGAAGGGCTTGCCTGTGCGTTCGGTACCTGTATGACGTTCAGTGCGGAATCACCGCAGTGGCTTCGATCTCGACCTTCGCGCGGTCTTCCATCAGCGCGACCACCTGCACCGCGCTCATCGCGATGTCGTAGTCGCCGATCAGCTCGCGAAACACGCGGCCGACGTCCTTCAGCGATGCGAGGTACTCGCGCTTGTCGGTCACGTACCAGGTGAGGCGCACTAGATGTTCGGGCTTGCCTCCCGCTTCGCGCAGCACGGCGAGCAGATTCTTCAGCGCCTGCTCGGACTGCAGCGCGAAATCATCGGAATGGAACTGCGCCTGTTCGTCCCAGCCGATCTGGCCAGCGATGAACACCTGTGTGCCGCTCGCCGCGACGCCGTTCGCATAGCCGCGCGGTTTGACCCAGCCGGCGGGAAGGAGAGCTTTTTTCATCAGCGCTGAGCCTCGATGGGGGAGGTCGATGGAGCGTACGCCGCGAGCGCGCTCGCGATGTCGCCGGGAATATCGATCGATTTCGCGCTGTCGAACGACATGAACACGAGCACCTGTTTCGAACGAAAGCGCGTTTCGCCGTTGCAATGCCCGTGAATCTCGATGCCGATAGAACTGCGGCCGATGGTGTGGACCTCGAGCGTGAGCAGGATCGTTTCGCCCATCTGGCTCGGCCGCGAGAACTCGCAGTCGAGCTTGACGATCGGCAGGCCGATGCGGCGCCGCGCGATCATGTGCGCGTAGTCGATGCGCAGGCCCTCGTTGAACCAGTCTTCGACGAGCACGTTGGTCATCACGAGGTACTGCGGAAAGTACACGATGCCCGCGGGATCGCAGTGCGAGAAGCGGATGCGGACGGGCCGCTCGAACGATGTACTCATTGCGCGTTACCGTTCGCGGCGGCATGCGCCTTCAACAGATCGCGGCCGACGATCAACTGCTGCACTTCGGTCGCGCCTTCGTAGATGCGCAGCGCGCGGATCTCGCGGTACAGCATCTCGACCGCGCTGCCGCTTTGCACACCCATGCCGCCGTAAAGCTGTACGGCTGCGTCGATCACCTGCTGCGCGCCTTCGCTCGCGTGCCACTTCGCCATCGCGGCTTCGCGCGTGACGTTTTCGCCCTGGTCGCGCAGCCACGCGGCGCGATAGACGAGCAGCGCGCTGCTGTCGATCGTCAGCGCCATCTGCGCGAGCTTCGCCTGCGTCAACTGGAAGTCGCCGAGCGTCTGGCCGAACATCTTGCGCGACGCCGCGCGCGCGAGGCCTTCGGCCATCGCATGACGCGCGAAGCCGAGCGATGCGGCCGCCACCGACGTGCGGAAAATATCGAGCGTGCGCATTGCGATCTTGAAGCCTTCGCCGGGCGCGCCGAGTATCTGGCTCTTCGGCACGCGCGCGTTCGTGAAGCTAAGATGCGCTAGCGGGTGCGGCGCGATCACGTCGATGCGCTCGGCGATATCCAGGCCCGGCGTTTCTGCATCCACGATGAACGCGCTGATGCCGCGCGCGCCCGGTGCCTCGCCGGTGCGCGCGAACACCACGTAGAAGTCCGCGATTCCGCCGTTCGATATCCACGTCTTTTCGCCGTCGAGCACGTAGTGGTCGCCCTCTTCGCGTGCGGCCAGCGCCATCGCCGCGACGTCCGAGCCCGCTTGCGGCTCCGACAGCGCGAACGCGGCGATCGCCGTGCCGCTCGCGACGCGCGGCAGATACCGCGATTTCTGCTCATGCGTGCCGGCGAGCGAGATCGCGCCCGAGCCGAGGCCTTGCATTGCCAGTGCGAAATCGGCGAGGCCGGAATAGCGCGCGAGCGTTTCGCGCAGCAGACACACCGCGCGCGTGTCGATCGTGTCGCCGTGGCCGCCATAAGCGACGCCACCGACACCGTATTTCAGCCAGCCGGCCTCACCGAGTTCACGCACCAGCAGGCGGCAGGTCGCGTCGGTGTCGCCATGATCTTGATGCTTGAGATGCTCGCGGCACCACGCGTCGATGCCGGCCGCGAGTTGGCGATGACGCGGCTCGAAAAACGGCCACGCGAGCGGACTGTGCAAATCGATCGAGGTGGTCTGATGGTCGGCGCTCAACTCAGTCTCCTTCGAACACCGGACGTGTCTTCGCCGCGAACGCGTCGTACGCGCGCTCGAAGTCGCGCGTGCCCATGCAGATCGCCTGCGCCTGCGCTTCGGATTCGATCGCTTCGTCGATGCTCATACTCCATTCCTGGTGCAGCATCTTCTTCGTCATGCCGTGCGCGAAGGTCGGGCCGGACGCGAGATCGGCGGCGAGCTTGTGCGCTTCTTCGATGAGCGCGGCCGGGTCGCACAGGCGGTTGTAAAAGCCCCATGCGCGAGCTTCGTCGCCGCTTGCCGAGCGGCCGGTGAACAGCAGCTCGGCGGCGCGTCCCTGGCCGATGATCCGCGGCAGCATCGCGCATGCGCCCATGTCGCAACCGGCGAGGCCGACCCGCGTGAACAGGAACGCGAGCTTGCTGCGCGCAGTGCCGAGGCGCAGATCGGAAGCCATCGCGAGGATTGCGCCGGCGCCCGCGCAGACACCGTCGACGGCCGCGATGATCGGCTGCGGGCAATGGCGCATGGCCTTGACGAGGTCGCCGGTCATGCGCGTGAACAGCAACAGCTCGGGCATCGGCAGATCGATCAGCGGCGCGATGATGTCGTGCACGTCGCCGCCCGAGCAGAAGTTTTCGCCCGCGCCGTGCAGCACGACGGCTTTCACGTCGGTCGCGTACGCGAGGTCGCGGAACAGGTCGCGCAACTCCGCATACGATTCGAAGGTCAGAGGGTTCTTGCGCTCGGGGCGGTTCAGCGTGATCGTCGCGACCTTGCTGGTCACCGACCAGCCGAAGTGCTTCGCCTCGTAGCCTGCCAGGGTCAGGCGGTTGCCGGCCAACAGTGCGTCGGCGTTGGATCGTGTCATGGATTCCTCCAGTGCGAAGTCAGCCTTTCAGGCTGTCGAGCAGATGCCGTTTGAGTTTGCCGAGGTCCTGATGGGTCTTCATCTTTTCGTCGAGGCTCAGGCCGCCGAACATCTCGACGACCCATTGCTCGTGCGCGACGGCCATTTTGTCGAACGCCTTGCGGCCAGCGGGCGTCAGGCACACGCTGATCGAGCGGCGGTCGTTCGGGTCGGTATCGCGCGTGACGAGCCCCTCTTTTTCGAGCTGATCGGTGATGCCGGTGACGTTGCCGCCCGTCACCATCAAACGACGCGACAGCTCGGTCATCTTCAGGCCTTCGGGATGTCGTTCGAGTTGCGCCATCAGATCGAAACGCGGCAACGTGGTGTCGAATTCGGTGCGCAGACGTTTGCGCAATTCGGCCTGCACGAGGTTGGTGGTGGTCAGCATGCGCAACCACAGACGCAGGCCCATATGGCTGTCCGCACCGGTGCTCATTTCGAGGTCCACGACGTTCTCCGCGGGTTGGGCGACGCCTTTGCGCGACGGTTTCGCATCCGCCGCCGACTTCTTTGCTTGCATTGATTTGCTCACGTTACTTCCCCACCCGAAATGGAAATGGATTGCCCCGTGATCGCGTCCGAGCCGGGGCGGCACAGCCACAACACCGCGTTCGCGACCTGCTCCGGACTCACGAAGCGGCGCTGCGGATTCGAGCGCAGCAGCGTGTCGCGCGCCTCGGCTTCGGTGCGCGAGGTCTTGCTCGTGATCTGTTCGAGCGATGCATGCAGCAGCTCGGTTTCGGTGTAGCCGGGGCACACTGCGTTGACGGTGATGCCGAGCGTCGCGGTTTCGAGCGCGAGCGAGCGCGTGAGACCGATCACGCCGTGCTTCGCGGCGCAATACGCGGCGACGTACGCATAGCCGATCTGCCCCGCGGTGCTTGCGACGTTGACGATGCGGCCATAGCCACGCTCGAGCATGTCCGGCAGCACAGCGCGGGTGCCGAGAAACACGCCGGTCAAATTCACGTCGAGCATGCGCTGCCAGAGCGCGAGATCGGTGTGCGTGAACGGCGCGGCCTGCGCCTGCCCCGCGTTGTTGACGAGGATATCGACGGCGCCAGCCTCACCGAATGCGCGCGCCACCGACTCTTCTTGCGTGACATCCACGCTGATACACGCGACATCGCCGAGTGCCGCGCATTGTTTGCGCTGCGCTTCGAGGCGTTGTGGGTTGCGGCCCATCAGCGTGACGCGCGCGCCGGCGCGCAGCAGCGCCTGCGCGATGGCCGCGCCGATGCCGCTGCCGCCGCCGGTGACGACCGCGTGCTGGCCGGCGAGAGAGGTGTCTGACGTGTTCACACGGTTCCTTCGGCGCGTTGCGCGCGTTGTTGCGCCGTCAGGCCGGCGTTGGCGATGGCCTGCGCGCGCTCGCGTTCGAGGTTGCGTTCGAGCTGCATTTTCGCGGCGGTGTAGGGCTTCGGCCACGCGATGTCGAGATAGCCGATCTTCGCCGCTTCGTTCAGCGTCCACGACGGATTCGCGAGATGCGGACGCGCGATCGCGCACAGGTCCGCGCGGCCAGCCGCGATGATGCTGTTCACGTGGTCCGCTTCGGAAATCGCGCCGACCGCGATCGTCGCGATGCCGGCTTCGTTGCGCACGCGGTCGGCGAACGGCGTCTGGAACATGCGGCCGAACACGGGCTTTTCTTCCTTGCTGACCTGGCCCGACGACACGTCGATCATGTCCGCGCCGGCCGCCTTGAACGCCTGCGCGATCTTCACGGCGTCGTCGGGCGTGTTGCCGCCTTCGACCCAGTCGTGCGCGGAAATCCGCACCGAGATCGGCTTGTCCTGCGGCCACACCGCACGGATCGCACTGAATACCTGCAGCGGATAACGCAGACGGTTCTCGAGCGAGCCGCCGTATTCATCGGTACGGTGATTCGTCAGCGGCGACAGGAAGCTCGACAGGAAATAGCCGTGCGCGCAGTGCAATTCGAGCCAGTCGAAACCCGCTTCGATCGACATGCGCGTTGCCTTCACGAACTGCTGCTCGATTGCGCGCAGCTCTTCGTGCGTGGCTTCCCGCGAACGCTGGCTGATGCCGCGCAGATACTGCTGCGGCGACGCCGAAACGAGCGGCCAATTGCCTTCGTCGAGTGGCTGGTCGATGCCTTCCCACGCGACGCGCGTCGAACCTTTCGCACCGGAGTGGCCGAGCTGGATGCCGATCTTCGCATCCGATTGCAGATGCACCAGATCGACGATGCGCTTCCATGCGGCCAGATGCTCGGGCGCGTACATGCCGGGGCATCCCGGCGTGATGCGCGCTTCGGGCGACACGCAGGTCATCTCGGTCATCACGAGCGCGGCGCCGCCCATTGCGCGCGCGCCGAGATGCATCAGGTGGTAGTCGCCCGCCACGCCGTCTACCGCCGAGTACTGCGCCATCGGCGACACCATCACGCGATTCTTCAGCGTGACGCCGCGCACCTTGAAGGGCGTGAACATCGGCGGAATCGAATGTTTGTCCGCCGCGCGCTCGACGCCCGCGCGCTTCGCGAGCCAGTCTTCGAAGCCGGACAGATATTGCGAATCTCTCCCGCGCAGGTTCTCGTGCGAGATGCGCTGCGAGCGCGTAAGCAGCGAATAGGCGAACTGTTCCGGCTCGAACGACGTATAGCGATCGACGTGCTCGAACCATTCGGTCGAATTGCGCGCGGCGTTCTGGATGCGCAGCACGTCGACGCTGCGTACTTCGGTGTAGTGCTTCAACGCTGCGGCCAGGTCGTCGGGATGAGAACCCAGATGCGCGCTGATGCTGTTCGCGAGTTCGATTGCGTCTTCGAGCGCGAGCTTGGTGCCCGAGCCGATCGAGAAGTGCGCGGTATGCGCGGCGTCGCCCATCAGCACGATCGGCGTTCGTGTGCCGTTCGCGTTGCGGCGCCAATGCACCCACTCCTTGTTGACGACGCGCGGAAAACGGATCCATTGCGACGAGCCGCGCAGATGCGCGGCGTTCGACATCAGCGCATTGCCGTCGAGGTACTTCGCGAACAGCTTCTCGCAGAACGCGATGCTGTCTTCCTTGCTCATTTCGTCGAGACCGGCGGCGCGCCACACGCGTTCCGGCGTTTCGACGATGAACGTCGAGGTTTGATCGTCGAAGCGGTAGGCGTGCGCCTGGAACCAGCCGAATTCGGTTTCCTCGAACGCGAACGTGAACGCGTCGAACAGCTTCTTCGTGCCGAGCCACACGAAGCGGCAGTCGCGCACGTCGATGTCCGGCTGATAGGTGTGCGCGTATTTCTGGCGCACGGCGCTGTTCAGGCCGTCGCTCGCGATGATCAGGTCCGCGTCGTATGCGCTGTCGTCCACGACCTGGGTTTCGAACACGAGCTTTACGCCGAGTCCTTCGCAGCGCGCCTGCAGGATATTCAGCAGGCGTTTGCGACCGATGCCGCAAAAGCCGTGGCCCGACGAACGCACGCTGCGGCCGCGGAAGTGGATCTCGATGTCGTCCCAGTGATTGAACGCGTCGAGGATCGCCTCGGCGCTCGGGGCGTCGGCGGCGCGCAGATTGCCGAGCGTCTGGTCGGAGAACACGACGCCCCAGCCGAAGGTGTCATAGGGGCGGTTGCGCTCGATCACCGTGACTTCATGGCCGGGGTTGCGTTTTTTCATCAACAGACCGAAGTACAAACCGGCCGGGCCGCCCCCGATACAAACTATGCGCATGCTGGTTCCCCAAAATGAACTCCGCGTTGAAATTAATTTAGGTTTTGATAGTTTAGATGTCAAGTAAATTTCGGGAGTGCCGGCATGGAGGAATTTAGCCCGCATGAATCCGCAGACGATGCTCGTGCGGCTGCGCGGTCGGCGGGCAGCGAGATGAATGCACCCCATCCAGGCAAATCAATCGTGACGATGCGTCGGCACGCGCGGCGTCGACATATGACGCCGTGCGTGGCGCTCGCCGAGGCGAAGGTCAGCGGTCACATCGGCGGCACTACGCCGTCCTTTTCAACCACGACGCGTTGCGCAACGTAGCTTCCCTGCGACGCAGGCGTTGCGACAATGAACACCTTTTTGCCGGCCGTAAGATCGCTGTGGTCCGCCGGCGTGAACGTGACGACGGGCACGTTTGGCGGCACCGTCACCACATTGCTGCCGCCCTTGTACGACAGCTTAAGGTCGCGGCCGTTAGTGCTCTGCACGACGGAGTCGACGTTCGCGTTGGTCATCGAGCTTTTCGGGCCCAGGTCCCACGGGTAATGCCCTTCGCCCGTGCCGCGCGCGGACT
Source organism: Paraburkholderia sp. BR14374 (assembly GCF_040948685.1). NCBI lineage: Bacteria > Pseudomonadati > Pseudomonadota > Betaproteobacteria > Burkholderiales > Burkholderiaceae > Paraburkholderia > Paraburkholderia sp. BR14374. Next base: position 454,008 of record NZ_JBFPKF010000003.1, read on the forward strand.
CGGGGAACACCACCACTTCCGTTGCCGTCAGCTTGCCGTCGGTGCCCGTGGTGGCAGCCGTGCCAATAAACGTACCCGGCTTGATATCCGATAGCTGCATCGTTTTCACAGCCGAAACACGCACATCCGGCTTAACATCGACCGACACGGTGTCGCCGCTGCGGCGATGGACCTTGAGCGTCTCACCGTTTTGCGACACGATTTCGCCACGGATGCGCGTGGGCGTCGTGGCGGGCGCCTGCGCGAAAGCAGCGCTCGCGAGCGCGGCAGCCATAAAGGCTGCGCCAAGTTTGATGCGGAGTGTCATAGAACCTCCCAACTGGATGGTTGAAGGACGGGGAAAAGACATCATTGCTTCACGAGCCGCTGAACCAGTTGTAGCCCTGGTTCTCCCAATAGCCGCCCGGATACTGGTTCGTGATTTCGATTGCGACGACATGCTTGGGATTCTTGAAGCCGAGCTTGGTCGGCACGCGCAGTTTCATCGGAAAGCCATACTTCGGCGGCAGCACGTCACCGTCGTAAGTCAGCGTGAGCAGCGTCTGCGGGTGGAGCGCCGTCGGCATGTCGATGCTGGTCCAGTAGTTGTAGTCCGCGCAATGCAGCGACACGTACTTTGCAGTCGTGTCCGCACCCGCGCGACGCAGAAATTCGGAAAAGCGCACGCCGCCCCAGCGGCCGATCGCGCCCCATCCTTCGACGCAGACAAGCCGCGTGATCTGGCTTTCCTGCGGCAGCGCATGCAGTTCGTCGAGCGACCAGGTGCGCTTGCCGTGCGCGAGGCCGGTGACTTGCAGACGGTAGGTCGCGGCATCGATCTCGGGTACATCGTCGATCTCATAGAACGCGTTGAACGGAAACGGCCGCGTGATCATCGATTCCGGATACGTGGGCGCCAGCTTGTTCGGATCGAACAGCAGCGCCTGCACGCGGTCGTTGAAGAGCGAGATGCGGCGCAGCGCGGTGTTCACTGCCTTATCGTTGGTCAGATCGCAACCGGAGAGCATCGCGATGCCGCCCAGGGTCAGCAGACGCCTGCCGAACAGGCGGCGCGCGGGCGATTTGAGTTCGCGCTGTGCGTCACGGATGATCGATTCGCCATGCGTCGCGAGAAAAGTGCCTGGTGGCGCGGTGCGTTTGCGGATCGTCACGATTTACCGTCCCCGTATCATCAACAGTAACGAGCGCGGCACGAGCGCGGCCATCGCGACGTGAACGATGAAAAACGCCACCAGTACGCTCATGCATACGAAGTGCACGACGCGCGCATTGTCATATCCGCCCATCAGCGTGCGCAGCAGCGGGAACTGCACCGACTTCCATATGACGAGCCCCGACAACACGATCAGCACGATGTCGGCGATCACGACGAGATAGGCGAGCTTCTGCACCGAGTTGTAGTGCGCGAGGTCGTCGTGTTTCAGGCGCCCGCGCAGCGCGGCGATCAGATCGCCGGCCAACTGTTTCGGCCTGATGGGCAGCAGTTTGCGTCGCAAGCGTCCGGACGCCAGATTCAGCGCGAGATAGACCAGAAAATTGGCGACCAGCAGCCACATCACGGCGAAATGCCATAGCAGCGCTCCGGCGAGCCAACCGCCAAGTGTGATCGAAGGTGGAAACTGAATGGCTGGAAAGATTGGCGACGCATCGTAAATCTGCCAGCCGCTCATGACCATCAGCACGACCGCGACAGCATTGATCCAGTGTGTGATCCGTACCCAGCCGGGTTGAACCATGTTGTGACTCAAAATCACTCCAGATTCGGTGACATTCATGCCAGTAGCGCGGGAGCAAGCCGGTCGACACCGAATCGCGCTCCGACCGTCAGGCTGCCATCTGCAACACAAGGGCTAACGCGATCGATCGACCGTTATTCCGTCGCGCGTGAAGATTTTTCCCTTGCAATCGACTTTCAATAGCGACACACACCGCGCGCGAAAGCCGTCCCGCCGCAGGGGATTCGCAGCATCCGGCATGCCCTATTGCGCCGGGCACAAGCGCTTCGGCGCAAAGTCACGCTTCGGCACCCAGCGCCTTCCGTCCGACATCTCCTATCGGGGTATACCCGACTCGCAAGCAAATTTGCACGCCAAACTATTGCGCAAATAAATTTGCAGAAAGATACTCATCGCAAATCGGTTTGCTGTCGTTCCTCAACCCCACCTCGAAGAGGTCATCATGAAACTCGTAGCAAAGCTCGCCGCGGCTGCACTCGTCGCCGTCTCCGTCCTCGGTCATGCCGCGCGGGCCGAGACCTTGCTGGTCGCCTGCGACACGGCGTTCGTGCCGTTCGAATTCAAGCAGGGCGACAAATACGTCGGCTTCGATATCGACCTGTGGGAAGCCATCGCGAAGGACCTGAAACTCGACTACAAGCTGCAGCCGATGGATTTCAGCGGCATCCTGCCGGCGCTGCAAACCCATAACGTCGACGTCGCGCTCGCGGGCATCACGATCAAGGACGAGCGCAAGAAAGTGATCGACTTCTCCGATGGCTACTACGACAGCGGCTTCACGCTGATGGTGCCGGCCACCAGCGCAATCAAGGGCCCGGACGATCTGAAGGGCAAGTCGCTCGCGATCAAGACGGGGACGTCGGCAGCGGATTACGCGAAGGCGCATTTCGCGGGCACCGATCTGCGCCAGTTCCCGAACATCGACAACGCGTATCTGGAGTTGCAGACAGGACGCGTCGATGCAGCGATGCACGACACGCCGAACGTTCTCTACTACATCAACACGGCGGGCAAGGGCCACGTGAAGGCGGTCGGTGCGCAGATGATGGCGCAGCAATACGGCATCGGCTTTCCGAAGGGCAGCCCGCTCGTGCCGAAGGTCAATGCGGCGCTCGCGAAGATCAAGGCTGACGGTCGCTATGCAGCGATCTACAAGAAGTGGTTCGGCGTCGAGCCGACGAAGTCCTGATAACGCAACGGCAGCAGGAGGCAAGTCATGCAGTTCGATCTGTCAGTCGTCGTCGATGCGTTACCGGCACTATTGCAGGGCGCGAAGCTGACGGTGCTCATCACCATCGCGGGCCTTGCGGGAGGCCTGGCGGTCGGCTTTCTGTTCGGCTTGATGCGCGCGTACGGCAACGCCTTCATGCAGAAGATCGCGTTCGCGTACGTCGAGTTCGTGCGCGGCACGCCGATCGTCGTGCAGGTGATGTTCATCTACTTCGCTCTGCCCGTGCTGCTTAACGTGCGCGTCGATGCGTTGACGGCCGCGATCGTGTCGATCATCGTCAATTCGGGCGCGTATATCGCCGAGATCGTGCGCGGCTCGTTCCTGTCGGTGCCGCGCGGATTGAAGGAAGCGGGACTCGCGCTGGGCATGCCGATGTGGCGCGTGCTCGGGTTCGTCGTCGGGCCCGTTGCGATTCGCCGCATGACGCCGGCGCTTGGCAACCAGTTCATCGTGAGCCTGAAGGATACGTCGCTGTTCATCGTGATCGGCGTCGGTGAACTCACGCGTCAGGGTCAGGAAATCATGGCGGCGAATTTTCGGGCCGTTGAAATCTGGACGGCCGTGGCCGCAATCTATCTGTGCATGATCGGTGTGCTGACGTTCTGTCTGCGCACGATGGAAAAGAGGATGCGGATACTATGAGCGCGCTCGATATGGTGCAGTTCAAGCAGGTCACGAAGCGCTTCGGGCAGACCACCGTGCTGGACGGCGTCGATCTGAACATTCGCGCGGGCGAAGTCGTGGTGCTGATCGGTCCGTCGGGTTCGGGCAAATCGACGCTGCTGCGTTGTATCAATGCGCTGGAGCATATCGACGGCGGCGATCTGATCGTCGATGGCATCAGCGTGCACGGCGGCTCGAAGAAAGTGCGCGAGATTCGCCGCGAAGCGGGCATGGTGTTTCAGCAGTTCAATCTGTTCCCGCAACTGACGGCGCTCGAAAACGTCGCGTTCGGTCCGCGTCAGGTGCGCGGCATGAGCAAGTCCGACGCGGAAACGCTCGCGCACGAGCTGCTGACGAAAGTCGGCCTCGCGGGCCGCGTCGGGCACTATGCAAGCGAGTTGTCGGGCGGTCAGCAGCAACGCGTCGCGATTGCGCGTGCGCTGGCCGTCAAGCCGAAGCTGATGCTGTTCGACGAGCCGACTTCGGCGCTCGATCCCGAACTGCGGCAGGAAGTGCTGCGGGTGATGCAGTCGCTGGCGGAAGAGGGCATGACGATGGTCGTCGTGACGCACGAAATGACGTTCGCGCGCAAGGTCGGCACGCGTCTGATCTTCATGGAACACGGCCACATCACGGTCGACGGGCCGCCTGCGCAGTTGCTCGACAATCCGCCGAATCAGCGCCTGCGCGATTTCCTTCAACACGTCGAATGATCTCGAACTCATGTCTGCAATTGGATTCATCGAAATCTCCGGCTCGCCGTTCGACGTGGGCAAGGCGCTAGGCCGCTTCGGCGCGTTGGCCGTGCATCGCCACTTGGTGCAATCGGCCGCCTGGCGCGACGTCATGCAATGGCATGGCACGCCGCTCGCGGCCGCGCTTTCCGCACATACGCGGCAGCGCTTTCCGCGTATCTGGGCGGAATTGCAGGGGCTTGCCAACGGCCTCGGACTGCCCTTCGACGATGTGTTCCTGTGGAACTGCCGCGGCGACCTGTGGGCTGCGTCGCCCGACGGTTGCACGACGGTGCAATTGCCATCGGTTGATGGCAAGCGCATCAGTCACAACGAAGACGGCGACCCCGGCTTCGCGGGGCATTGCGCGATTGCCGCGTGTCGGATCGACGACAGTCCGGGCTTTGCGGCGTTCGTGTATCCGGGCTCGCTGCCGGGCCATACGTTCGCCGTGACGGACGCGGGTCTTGCCGTCACCGTGAACAACCTGCGGGTGCGCCAGACCGAGGCGGGCGTGCCGCGCATGGTGCTTACGCGCGCGTTGCTGGATGCGCGCGATCTCGATGCGGCCGTCGCCGTGGTGCGCGACAACCCCCGCGCGGGCGGCTTCCATCTGACGCTTGCGCATCAGGCGAGCGCGCCGTTGCTGAGCGTCGAGTACAGCGCGCACGGTTGTTCCGTGCAGGAGATCACGCAGCCGTCGTTGCATGCGAATCACGCGATTCATCCGCCGATGCGGGACTTCGCCCAGCTCGTGACCGATTCATCGCGTAGTCGGCAGGCGCGCGGCGACCGGCTGTTGCGGGACGCACGCGAAGCGGGGCATGCGCCTGAGCCGCTCGCGATCCTCGCCGACACGCACGACGCATCGCTGCCGATCTACCGCGCCGATCCTGCCGATCCCGACGACGAAAACACGCTCGCAACCGCTGATATCGTGATCGGGGCGTCTCACATAGAATGGGACGTTTATGAACAACCAGGGACGCCGCCGCGATATCGATTGATCAATGGACACAAACCTACGCACGAAGCGCCGCAAGCCGGCGAACAAGGACGAGGCGAGCGCGCCTGAAGCCGTCGCTGGCGCGCCGCGCAGCGTCGATGCGCTGCGCGAACTGGTGGTGCGCATCGGTCGCGACGAGGCGGGCCTGTCGCTCGGCGGTAAGGCGCACGCCGTGCTGGCCTGGCTGCTCGAACGGCCGGAGGAAGTGGCCGTGCGGACCATCACCGATCTGGCGACGGCACTCGACGTCAATGCGTCGACGCTGACGCGGCTCAGCACGAAGCTCGGCTATACAGGGTTCGCGGATTTTCAGAGCGTGTTTCGCGATTCGCTGGCGGAGCGTCACAGGCATTTCTATACGAATCAGGCGGAGCGGCTCGTTGCAGGGAAAAAGCAGCGTGCGCACACGCCCGTCAATAGCGGAACGTCGCCCGAAGTCGAGGTCGTCGTGCAACTCGCGCACGAATCGATCGTCAATGTGGAGACGTTTCTCGCGCGGCTATCGGCTGACGATCTGCGCGGCGCGGCCGCGCTATTGGCGGGGGCGCCGCGCGTGCGCGTGCACGGCTTGCGGCAGTTCAGCGCGCTCGCCAGCTTTCTTTGCTATGGGCTCGGGATGATCCGCACCGACGTCGCACTGCTAGATGCGCAAGGGCTCGGCGTGGCTGAAGGACTCGCGCAGTTGCAACCGGGCGATGTGGTGGTCGTCACGAGCGTTTCGCCTTATACGCGCAGCGTCGCTGAAGCTGCGAAGGCAGCCGCCGAGGCGGGTATGACGGTCATCGCGATCACGGATACGCTCGCGTCTCCACTGGTGCCGCCCGCACGGCACGCGTTTCTGATTCCGCATGACAGCAGTTTCTTCAGCAATAGCATGGGCGCGTATCTGATCTTTTGCGAAGGCCTGCTCAATCTGGTCGCGACGCATCTGGGCAAGCGCTCTTTGCAGGCGCTATCGCGGCGCGAACGATTGATTACCGCGTTGGGGATCGAGACGGACTAAGCTCCGGTCAGTCCGCGCCACGCGGCGCCGAGTCGGGCGAAACGCGCTTGGGTCTAGCGCTTGCCGACAGCGTGCGGTCGTCCAATCAGCAGGAAGTGGACGAACGCGATCAGCGGGAACGCAAGGCCCACGCCAGCTACCAACGGCCATCCGCCGCGCTCGAAGAGCGTGCTCGCAAGTGCGGACCCGATCGCGCCGCCAACGAAGATGCTTGTCATGTACAGCGCATTGAGACGGTTGCGGCTGGCCGCGTGCAGCGCGTAGATCTCTCGCTGGCCGAGCACCATGTTCATCTGCACAGCGAAGTCGAGCGCAATTCCGGTAACCACGAGGCCGAAGACTCCGGACGCGGGATGGACGAGCGCCGGCAGATAAGACAACGCGGCCACGATCAGCGCCACAAACGTGGCGCGAATGGAATGTCCAGCGTCCGCGAGCCGACCTGCGACGGGAGCCGACGTCGCACCAATTGCGCCAACCAGTGAGAACAGCGCGATTGCGGACTGTGACAGGCCGTACTGGCGCGTGAGCTCAACCGGAACCGCAGTCCAGAAGAGGCTGAACGACGCGAACATCAAACCTTGATAGAGCGCACGATGGCGCAGTACCGGCATGGTTCGCACGAGCACCAGCAGCGAGCCGATGAGCTCTAAATATGTGGCGCTATGGTCCGGTTGCCGGCGCGGAATCGTCAGCGCGAGCACGGTCGTCACGAGCGCCATCACGACCGCGGCCGCTGCGAACACGACGCGCCAGCCGAAGTGGTCCGCGACGATACTCGACAGCGGTCGGGACAGCAGGATGCCGAGAAGCAGGCCGCCCATGATCGTGCCGACGATACGGCCTCGGGAATGATCGGGAGCAAGGTGCGCCGCGAGCGGGATCAGGATCTGCACGGCCACGGAACTGAAGCCGATCAGCAACGACATCAGCAGGAACCAGCTGGGCGTGTGCATCAGCGATGCGATCGCGAGACTCGCGACCGACACGACTGCGGTCGTAATCATCAGCTTGCGGTTCTCGAGCAGGTCGCCCAGCGGCACGATGAAAAACAGACCGAGCGCGTAGCCCATCTGCGTGAGCGAAACGATCAGGCTCGCCGTGCCACCCGACATGTGCAACGACGGACCGATCAACTCGGTGATCGGCTGCGCGTAGTACAGGTTTGCAACGATCGCGCCGCAACTGAATGCGAATAGTGCAATGAGTCCCTGGGTGAGCTTGACGGGCCGTTCGTTGCCGCCGAGCGTGCGCGAGGGAGTGGACATGATGGCTCCTTGAGCGATGAAATTATTTGACGACTACGCCGTTCGACTTCTATGCAGTGCGCGAATTGGCGTCGGCTTGTACGACAGCGAAACTGTTGTTCGCGACTGCACCAAGGTTAGGCGCAAGCCGGTGCATGCGGAATACGATCGGCGCGCAATCCCCCGTTGCGCTGCACGCAACGCGACGAGCGTCGGTCGTCAGCCATGGGGATTTCCGCTGGCATAATCTCCCGCATGGACAAATTGCTCGCCCTCAACACCCTGCTCGAAGTGGCTGATGCCGGCGGCTTCGCGAAAGCCGCCCAGCGTCTGGGCGTGGCAACGTCGTCGGTCACGCGTTTGATGGACGCACTCGAAGACTCGCTCGGCACCGCGCTGCTGACGCGAACGCCTCGGCGTGTCAGCCTGACCGATGCTGGCGCAGCGTACGTCGAACAGATTTCCAGGCTGCTCGACGAGCTCGCTGAGGCCGACGAAAGCGTGCTGGACAGCGGCGCGGCGCCCGTTGGCGCATTGCGCGTGACGGTGCCGTCCACGTACAACCGCATCGTGCTTGCGCCGCATCTCGCCGCTTTCCTGCGTGAATATCCTCGCGTTGCGCTGGACGTCGTCGTTGCGGATCACTTCGTGGATCTCGCGCTCGATCGCATCGACGTGGCGGTGCGCATTGGGCTGCCCAGCGGCGATCCGAATCTCATCGTCAGGAAGATGGCCGACAACCCGCGCTTCGTGGTTGCGGCTCACGGGTACCTGAAAAAAGCGGGAATGCCCGAGGAACCAGCCGACCTCGCCGAACACGAATGTCTGCGCATCGCCTATGGCGGAAGCTATCGGGCACGTCAGATCTGGACGTTCGCGCGCGGGGAGGAAATTGAAAAGGTCAACGTGCGCGGACGACTGATATCGAACAGCCTCGATATGCTCCTGCAAGCAGTGCTCGCTGAGCAGGGGGTCGCTCTATTGCCCGACTGGCTGGTGAACGAACACATCGATGCGGGCCGCCTGATGCGATGCTTCGCGGACAGGAACGTGACGCCGCAGAGCGGCGATGTCGTGGTCCATGCGGCATACCTGCCCAATCGCAGGCATTCGACGAAAGTGCGGGCCTTGTTGCAGTTTCTCGAAGCGCGCATCGGCACCCGCCCGGCTTACGAATCGATGTGCACCGACACCCCGGTCGCCGAATAGACGGGCGTCGCCTTGTGGCCGTCGACCGTGATCGTCGTGAACTGCGTGGTCGCTCCGTTGCCATCGATCAGATCGATGGTGTCACCGACCTTGGGCGCATAGCCGTTCACGAACTTCACGTGCAGCGTGCCGCCTGCGATGGTGAGTTGATTGCCAACGTGCAGTTGGCCGGCGCCTTTACCGTCGATGTCGAGTTCGAGCGTGGTGCCGGCGAGCTGCGTGTACTTGCCGACGATGGACACGGGCGAAGACGCCGCGATAGTGACGCCGCCCGCACCCACATACACGTCGCCCGTGCCGAACGCATTCGGAGAATCCGCCTCGAGCACACCGCCGCTTACCTGTGAACCGCCCGACCAGGTGTTGTTGCCACCGAGCTTCAGCGTTCCACTGCCCTGCAGCGTCAACTTCCCCGCGCCGGAAATGTCGTTGCGCCACAGATCCGACGCGTTGAATCCGCCTTGGGACACATCCATCGAAACGATGACGCTGCCATTGAACGCACCATATCCGTCGCCGGCCGCAAACATGTTGAGGCGGCCCCAACCTTCCGCGTCGTCCATGACCGGATAGCCGGAAGGAAGCTCGGTCGTCTTGAGCACCACGCGGCGCTGGGCTGCGCTCAGATACGGAAAGCGCGTCTCCAGCAATCCTTCCGCACCCTTCGGCACGACGGGAGGCGCATCGGTCGATTCGATCGGAGCAAAGCCGAACGTCATACGACGGGTGAAGTCTGCTTTGTTCGTCGCATAGTCGGCAAAGCGGTCCGTCGCTGCCGTGCCGGAGTGGGCGAAAGCGGCGAAGTTCGTCGAATTGGTGTTGGTCGACTGCATCAGGGCTGCGTGCGCCTGACTAAGTGCGGCGCTCTTCAAGGTGGCGTTGCTGGGATCGGAGAGATTCGCAGCAGTCGCCGCAAGTGCAAACATTCGACCAGCAATGACGTCGAGCGGCGAATGCATACCGGCAAAAATGCGGTTTTCGCCAAGTTCGAGGCCGCGGCTCGCCATCTCCTGGAACCGCTCCGGCAGCACGTAGGCCATTGTCATCGCGTCGCGCATCGCCTCCGCCTCGTGACCGCTGATATATCCGCCATCGGTCGAAGGCGTGGTGCTCTCGGCCGGCACCAGAGTCGGAGCTACCACGACACTCGTGCTCCAGCGGTATGGCCGCGCGTATTTGTAGAAGCGCTTGGCCGGCTCGGTCGATGCGTTGTTGCCCATGTTGCTGAGCAGGTCGACGACCTGGCCGAAATTGCTGTTGCCGCCACTGCTGCCGACGCCGATGTTGTTGCCGGCGTCGTTGTACAGCACGGTCGTCGCATCCGCCGGGATCGACGTGATCGTCGTCGTCTGCTGCGCCGCCGTGCGCCACGCGTTGGTGAGCGGGCCCATGCCGTCGGTCACGCTGTAGCCTTTGCCGCGGCGGTCGTCGTAGTAGGCTGCATCGGCCTGCGCCTGGGTGCGGTTGGTCGTTTCGGTGACCACGAATTGAATATTTGCGGCATGGACGGCGCTGTTCACGACAGCCCCACCAGGCGTACCGTCATTGGGTAGTCCGGTCCACGTGGACTGCACGACAGCCGGAAACGAACCATTGGCGGGGGCGGATACGCCCGCATCGACGATCTCGGTCAACGGTTGCCAGATATCGAGGAATCGCGAGACGACACGCACGCCCGCATTCGTGGCGAGCGTCGCATATCGAGCGTCGCCGCGCTGGTTGGTCGCGATCGTGTCGACGAACGCGGGCACGTCGGGGATTGCGGCGTTGTCGACAAAACCAGGGTCGGCAGGTGGAGCCGGGATCGAGGCCGTCGCCGTTGTCGTCGAAGTATTCGAGGACGTCGGCGTAGAAGAGTCATTGCCGCCACCGCACGCGGCTAGTGCCGCTACGCTTGCGAGAATAGTGAGGCGCAGCGGAAGAGAGACGCGAAGATGAGTCATCACGAGACTTTCTTGTCGTTGTCGGTGGCGTCGAATTGTGCGGATGAATTATTACGGCATTGTTGCGACCTATTTTCGGGCAACGGGGACATGCATCGCAGACGTCTGAGCGCAGAGAGGGAGAAAGCCAACCCCTAAAGCCAACCCCTAAAGCCAACCCTTTACCGTCGCCACTCGCCAGACGACGAACATGACGAGGCCCACCGACGCGGCGGTCAACAGAATGAAGTCAATCGAGCGCGCTAGCTTTTTCATATCAAAGTCGGATCGGACGTGCGACGTCCGCATGTGAGCAGGGAGTCAGGCGTGCGTGAGCATTCAGCGTGGGTATGAAGTTACGCCCTGCAAGCTTAAAAGCCGCTTATCGCGAGCCTGTCCTCTTGACGACCTGGGTTCCCCGAGTCGCCCGCCTCTGCGGATTGACGCGCCGCAACGGCGAATATCCACACCCGCCGGCAAACCGTGCCATCATGGCGAGCATTCAGCAGATGTTTGCGAGCGGACGGAAGCCACGTTTGTTGCAAGCGCTTCATCAGTACCGCACGCTCCGACGCGCAGCACTGGCCAGCCGAAGCGGGAGCCCAGCCCGGCGGCATCCGGCCATGCTCCACAGCCGTGCTGCTCCGTCTACCAGCCGGACGAGGAGTTCATCATGCTCGCAGTTCACAAGGCGGTGTTTCCGGTCGCGGGAATCGACACGCGCTTTCTGCCGGCCACGAAGGCGAGTCCGAAGGAGATGCTGCCGGTCATCGACAAACCGCTGATTCAATATGCGGTCGAAGAAGCGGTTGCCGCGGGTATCACCGAGCTGATCTTCATCACGGGCCGCGGTAAGCGCGTGATCGAAGATCATTTCGACAGATCCTACGAAGTCGAACACGTGCTGCGGGCGCGCGGGCTGCAAAACCTCGCCGAACTCGTGCAAAGCATCAAACCGCCCAACGTCAACTGCATCTATGTTCGGCAAGCCGAGCCGCTCGGACTCGGGCATGCGGTGTTGTGCGCGCAAAAGCTGATCGGCGACGAGCCGTTCGCGGTCGTTCTCGCCGACGATCTGCTCGAGGGTCAGCCGCCGGTTCTCGAGCAGATGGTGCACGTCTTCAGCCATTACGACTCGTCGGTGATCGGGGTCGAGGAATTCGAAGCGGACGGCGCTTGCTCGCATGGCGTGGTCGGCGGACGACATTGGGACGCGCGCGTGATCAACGTGTCGAGTATCGTCGAGAAGCCCGCCCCGGAAAAAGCGCCTTCGTGCTTCGGCGTCGCGGGCCGTTATGTGTTGATGCCAGCGGTATTCGACCACTTGCGCGCGCAGCCGCCCGGCCCTCACGGCGAGATTCAACTGACACCCGCCATTCATTCGATGCTCGAGGAAGAGCAGGTGCTCGCGTATGAATTCATCGGCAAACGCTACGACTGCGGGACCAAACTCGGTTATCTGCAGGCGACCGTCGACTTCGCGCTGCGGCATAACGAAGTGCACGATGCATTCGGCGCCTGGTTGCGCAAGCGCGTAGACGGCGAGACGGCCGCGCCGCGCACCACGCATTAGCGCCGCCCATTGGACGACGGCACGGTCCGATCAAAGCAGGGTCCGGTAAATCTGTGCGCTATCGCACACACGCCGGCGCATCGAATGTCCATGATTTACCGATCAACGTCATTCCTCTCGGCCATTCCGGAGTGGCCAGCCGGACAGAATTCGATGGGTGTCAGCATGGGCTTGCGCGTAACGCGCTATATTTGAGTTCTCACTGCGCGATGCGGCGATGCGCTACTTGCCGCGCGAGTATGCGCCGCGAAAGCTTCATCTATCGTTGTGAGCCTTGGTGATTTTCAATCCCCGAGATTAACCGGGCTCGTGTTGGACCGTTGCAGACAGGCCTCGCTCGGGTCTTCCGCTTAACCACGACTTCACAGGACGGCAATATGTCACTTCGTATCAATGACACCGCGCCCAATTTCACCGCGCGGACCACGCAGGGCACCATCGATTTCCACGACTGGATCGGCGACCAATGGGCGATCCTGTTTTCTCACCCGAAAGACTTCACGCCGGTTTGCACGACTGAACTGGGCTACATGGCGAAGATCGAGCCGGAGTTCACCAAGCGCAACGCGAAGCTGATCGGGCTATCGGTCGATCCGGTCGAAGACCACGAAAAATGGGCCAAGGACATCGAGGAAACGCAGGGCGCCGCCGTCAAGTACCCGATGATCGGCGACACCGACCTCGCAGTCGCCAAGCTGTACAACATGCTGCCGGCCGACGCGGGCGATACCAGCGAGGGCCGCACCGCAGCGACCAACGCGACCGTGCGCTCGGTTTTCATCATCGGTCCTGACAAGAAGATCAAGCTGACGCTGACCTACCCGATGAGCACCGGCCGCAACTTCGACGAAATCCTGCGCGTGCTCGATTCGATCCAACTGACCGCCAAACATAGGGTCGCGACGCCGGTCAACTGGAAGCAGGGCGAAGACGTGATCATCACGTCGGCGGTCAGCAACGAAGAGGCGCAGCAGGTGTTCCCTGGCTTCAAGACCATCAAACCGTATCTGCGCACCACCAAGCAACCGCGCTGACAGATGCGGCACGGCGGCTGTTCGCGGCCGCCTCGCCGATCTTCTCGAGAGATACAGATGATTTTTCGTCAGCTGTTCGATCCTGTTTCGTCGACCTACACGTACCTGCTCGGCGACAGCGGCGAGGCAATGCTGATCGACCCCGTCTACGAGCAAGTGCCGCGCGATCAGGCGCTGCTGCGCGAGCTGGGCCTCTGGCTGCTTACTACGCTCGATACCCACGTGCACGCCGATCACGTAACCGGCGCATGGCGCATGCGTTTGCGTTGCGGCAGCGAGATCGGGCTTGCCGCGGTCGTGGGGGCGAAAGGCGTGACGCGGCCGCTCGCGCATGGCGATCGGATCGACTTCGGCACGCGTCACCTGACCGTGCGCGCGACGCCTGGCCATACGAATGGCTGCCTGACCTACGTGCTCGACGATCAGAGCATGGCCTTTACTGGCGACAGCCTGCTGATTCGCGGCTGCGGCCGCACCGATTTCCAGCAGGGCAGTCCGCAGCAGTTGTTCGCGTCCGTGCGCGAGCAGATCCTGTCGCTGCCAGACGGCTGCCTCCTCTATCCCGCGCACGATTATCGCGGCATCACCGTGACGAGCGTGACCGAGGAGCGGCGCTTCAATCCGCGTCTGGGCGGCGACGTCGACGTCGGTGATTTTGCCGGGTACATGAACAACCTGAATTTGCCGCATCCGAAGCAGATGGCGGTCGCGGTGCCCGCGAACATGCGTTGCGGGCAGCCGGAAGGCGGCGCCGAAGTTGCGACCGAAACACCGGATTGGGCACCGTTGACGCTGCGCTTTAGCGGGGTGTGGGAAATCGAGCCGATGGCGCTGCTCGAGCATGGCGCGAAGTTTCAGATCGTCGATGTACGCGAGGCGCCGGAGTTCATCGATCGTTTGGGTCATCTGCCGGACGCGAAGCTGGTGCCGCTGTCGCAATTGACAGCGCGGCTCGAAGAACTGGATCGCGAGCGGCCGGTGGTCGCGGTGTGCCGCTCCGGCGTGCGCTCGGCGCAGGCGAGCGTATTGTTGACGAAGGCGGGGTTCGGCAAGGTGGCGAATCTTGCCGGTGGGATGCTGCGGTGGCGGACGGAGGGGTTGCCGGTTGCGTCGGACAGCGTTTGACGGGAAGCCGACGCTACGGAACCCGCGAACTCAGCCGCGACCCTGAGGGCCCACGGCGACCCCGGCCTTCGAACAGCCAGCGCTCCGTCGCGCCGAGCGCGTAACCAGCCAGATTCCTCCGCATACCAGCACCAGCGCGACGAGATTCTTCAATTCCATGATGTTCTCGTTCAGGCAAATCGCGGACAGCACGGTACCGAACACGGGCACCAGGAAATTGAAAACGGTAACTTTGCCGACCTGGTTATATTTCAGCAGAAGACTCCACAACGTGAAGGCCGCCGCAGACAGCAACGCCAGGTAGGCCAGCAAAGCCATCGATCCCAGCGTGAACGCGTGCAACGAACCACCGGTCGCGTACCCCGCCGCAAGCAGAACGGCGCCGCCAAACCCGAGTTGATAACCGGTCATGACCATCACGTCCATACTCTGCGAAATGCGCTTTCCGTAAATCGATGCAGCGGATAGCACGAATGCGGCAATCACGATAAAGCCTTCGCCGGGCAAGGTGAATGCAAATTCAAACAGACCGTCGCCGAAATTGACGACCATCACGCCGACGAATCCCAGCAGGCATCCAAGCGCTTTGCGTGGCGAGACCTTATCGTTCTTATAGATGAAATGGGCAAGCAGCACGCTGAAGAAGGTCGTCGTGGAGTTCAGGATCGAACCGCGAACGCCGGTCGTGTAGGCGAGACCGATATAGAAGAAAACATATTGAATGGCCGTTTGCGTGAAACCCAATAGCATCAGCTGTCCGCTATTGCGTCGATTCAATTCGAAAACAGGCTTCTTTGAAAAGGCAGCAAGAATCAACAACAACAGTCCCGCGAGCACGAACCGGTAGCCCGCGAAGATCAGCTTCGAAGGAATATCGTTTTGTGTGATTCCGAGTAACGCGTAGCCAATTTTAATTGCCGGGTATGAACTGCCCCAAAGCAGGCAGCATAGCGTCGCCACGATGACGAGCACTTTCGGTTGCGTGAAAAACCGCGCGGAATCGCGCGATCCGGTTGTGGCTGAAGGCACGGACATTTTTCGGGTGATGTTGTCTTTGTGCACTATGTGGGCAGGCCACAGCAGTGCTTTTTTATTGCGGTATCGCTTATTTGCTTTTCAGTGATACCGCATGAAGGCTTCGCGAAATTATACGCAAATGCAATTGTAATGTCAGGGAGGAGCGGCTGCCTCGCGCTAGCCATGCGTCGAACGTCTACGCGAATTAGGCCGCGAATACTCATCGGCCATTGCGCGAAAGGCCACGGGCGACCGGACGTTACGCCGGCTGCTATGTGCGCATCACTGTGTCGGGCGATCTTCCGACCATACGCTGGCGAGTGGTGCGCACCTTCACACCTGCGGCGCAGGCACCCGTGGGTCCAATCATTCTGCGCCGATCGCGCGATGCCCGCTTGCGCGGCTTCACGCGGTCCGCACGCCGATTGTCGATCCGCGTGCGAGTCGCGTTTGCAAAAAAGCCCTATTTCTTCCTCACGTCCCGCGCTCGCCTGCCACTCGTCGCCGTATCCGCGAACAGGTCGATCACGACCTCGCGCAGCCAGCGATTGCCTTCGTCGTGATGGACCCGTTCGTGCCACAACAAATGGATCGGCGCGGCGGGCAGCGTCATCGGCAGCGCGCGCAGGCTGAGCGAGAACGGCGTGGCCAACTCCAGTGCGAGACGCTCTGGCACCGTGGCGATCAGGTCGGTACGTTGCAGGATGTAGCCCACGCTCATGAAGTGCGGCACCGTCAGTCGCACCTGACGCCGCACGCCGCGCCGTTTCAGCCACTCGTCCACCTGACCGTGGCCGGTACCGGCCGACACCACCACCAGATGCTCGGCTTCGCGCCACGCGGAAAGCGTGAGCGGCGCCTCTTCGAGTGGATGGCCGCGTCTGAACAGACAGACGTAGCGCTGATCGAACAGACGTCGCTGATAGAAACCGCCCTTCAACTGCGGCAACAGTCCGATCGCCAGATCGACGCGGCCGTCGGCCATCTCCTTGCTCAGATTGATGCTCGTATTGCGGACCGTATTCATCGCGACGCCTGGCGCGACGCGCGACAATCGTTCCAGCAATGCCGGCAAAAACACGACTTCGCCGATGTCGGTCATACCGATCGTCATCGTTCGCATTGCGCGCAGCGGATCGAAGCCCGTCACCGGATTGAGCGCGGCGTGCAAGGTGGCGAGCGCCTGCGAGACCGGTTCCGCGAGACGCAGCGCGAACGGGGTGGGCACCACACCGCCCGGCGCGCGCACGAACAGCGGATCACCCAGCAGGCGGCGCAGCTTCGCGAGCGCATTGCTGACGCCCGGCTGGCTCATGTTCATTTGCTCGGCGACGCTCGCCACGCGCCGCTCCTGCATCAGCCGCTGGAAAAGCAGCAGCAGGTTGAGGTCGAGATCGCTCAGTTCCATGGCTTCGACATGACTAAAAGGCCATTCACTTCGGTGATGAAGGAGATTCATTTCATCTTATTGAGCAATGACGGTCTAGTGCTGAAAATACCGACACGATAAACCCGCATATGGAGACACAATCATGACCCGGATGGACCTGAGCATCGCGATCGTCGGCGCCGGCATCGGCGGCCTTACGCTGGCGCTCGCACTACGCGAGCATGGCATCGACGCGCAACTCTATGAGCAGACCGACGAGTTGCGCGAAGTGGGCGCGGCCGTCGCGCTGTCGGCCAACGCGACGCGCTTTTACGAGCGCATGGGACTACGCTCCGCGTTCGACGACGTGTGCGCCGAAGTACCCGGGCTCATCTATCGTGACGGCCGCAGCGGCAGCGTGATTGGCCATCATCGCGGCATGCCCAGCTATCGCGAGCAGTTCGGTGGCTCATACTGGGGCGTCCATCGCGCCGATCTGCAGGCGGTGCTGTCGAAGGCGGTCGGTCTCGAGCACATCGAGCTCAGTCATCGGCTGGTCGATCTCGTGCAGCATCCCGATCGTGTGAGCCTCGCGTTCGACAACGGTCGGCGCATCGATGCCGATCTCGTGATCGGCGCCGACGGCGCACGCTCGATCACGCGACGCTGGATGCTCGGCTACGACGACGTGCTGTATTCCGGTTGCTCGGGCTTCCGTGGCATCGTGCCGGCCGAGCGCATGGACCTGTTGCCCGATTCGGAGACGATCCAGTTCTGGGTCGGGCCTGGCGGCCATCTGCTGCACTATCCGATCGGCGACAACGGCGATCAGAACTTCCTGCTGGTCGAGCGTCATCCGTCGCCGTGGCCGTCGCGCGACTGGGTCATGCCGTCGACCGAAGGCGAACAACTGCGCCTCTTCAAGGACTGGCATCCGGCCGTCGTGCAGATGATCACGGCGGTGCCGATCAGTCAGCGCTGGGGCCTGTTTCACCGTCCGCCGCTCGGCCGCTGGAGCAAGGGTCGCGTGACGCTGATCGGCGATGCCGCGCATGCGCTCGTGCCGCATCACGGCCAGGGCGCCAATCAATCGATCGAAGATGCCGTGGTGCTGGCCGCGCAACTAGCCAAGGCGGGCCCAGGCAACTGGCGGGAAGCGCAGGAGGGCTACGAGCGTCTGCGACGGGGCCGCACGCGCAAGGTGCAGTACGCGTCGATCAGCACCGCGGACGTGCTGCATCTGCCGGACGGCCCCGCCGCGCAGGAACGCAACGCGCGGCTTGGGGCGCGCGATAGCATGCTGCATCACCTCGACTGGATTCACGACTTCGATGCGCTCGCGCAGGAGCCGAGCGACCGGCAAGGGGGCACGTGGCTTTGAGCCCGTCCGTGACGCTTCGATAGCCAAGCGGTTGGCCGCGTGTGACGGCCATGCCTCTGCTATTCGACAAACTGGGCGCCGGTCGCAATTACACCTACGCCGCTGCGAACGGAGCGTTTGTGCCGCACTCGTTCGCAGCCGACGGTCATTTTTGCCAGCTGTTAATGGCCGGTAGCGGCCGGCGATACCACGCTCGGGGTCGCCAGCGTATTGTTGGTTTTGGGCGCGGGGGTGGCGGTCGTCGAGCCGGTGTCGTTGCTCGGCAGGCCCGAATTCGGCGCCTTGGCGCCCATGCCGCTGTCCGAGTTGGTGTTGCCTGGCATGCCGTAGCCGCCTGACGTTGTGCCATTCATCTGATTCGACGGACTGGCGGTGCTGCCTGCGTTTCCGGTCGAACCGCTGCCGCTCTGACCTCCGGCCATCTGCGCAAAAGCGCCTCCCGACAGCGAGAGTGCGGCGACGGCCGCGACTAGTGTGATGGTTGCCTTGCTCATGATCCGCCCCTCCTTGATTGGACTGGAAGATAGACGCAGACAGTTGTCGCCTGCGCTACAGGAAATGTCGCAATCAGCGTGCCGCGCGTTTTCTCAGGTGCTGAATCGACGGTGGAACTTCACGCAATGACGGCTCGATACAAGTTTTTGGCCGCACGCATGGAATAGTCACGCCCCATGTTCGTTGCGTACCAATCGCTTTTGTCTGGACGAACTCGACCATTGCGATCGCACGAGATCTGCCGCGAATCAGCCGCTCCGCCGGAATAAACCCCATGCCGTGCTCGTTCATTGAGCGTTAGGTCCTTTGGGGCAGAACAAGGAGTGCGGTCATGAAGTCTCTACTCGCTATATTCGGCGTCGTTGCATGCGGCGCGGTCGTCGCGACTCTGGTGTCATGCGGCGGCGGGGGCGGCGGTAGCTCGAATTCGAGCAGCACGAGCACGCCGGTTCAGTCGTCGTTCACAGCGACGGCGCTCGTATCCGATGGCGCGGTGCCGGCCGCACACACCGACGCAAATCTGAAAAACCCTTGGGGCGTCGCGTTCAATCCCAGTGGTTTCGCGTGGGTCGCGGACAATGGCACCAATGTCGCGACGCTCTATGACGGCAATGGCGTGCCGCAATCGCTGGTCGTCACGATACCCGACGGCAAGAATGGGTCGGCATCGCCGACGGGCATCGTGTTCAACGGAACACAAAGCTTCCTCGTCACGGAAAACGGCAAGTCCGGAGTCGCCGCATTCATCTTCACGGGCGAAGGCGGCACCATCACCGCTTGGGCGCCCGCCGTCGGGCCGACCAATGCGTTCGTCATGTACGACGATGGTGCCGGTGGTGCCGTCTATAAGGGCCTCGCGCTCGCCGCCATGAACAATGGCAACTTCCTCTACGCGACGGACTTCCATAACAACAAGATCGACGTCTTCGATACCTCGTTCACGAAGGTCTCGATGCCCGGCGCCTTCACGGACCCGGCGATGCCGGCGGGCTTTGCGCCGTTCGGCATTCAGGCGATCGGCTCGAATCTGTTCGTCACCTATGCAATGCAGGACGCAGCCAAACACGACGATGTCCCGGGCGCGGGGCTCGGCATGGTCGATGTGTACGACACCGCGGGCAATCTGAAGCAACGCTTCGCAACAGGCGGTCCGCTGAACGCGCCGTGGGGCATTGCGCAGGCGCCCGCGAGTTTCGGCTCGATGAGCGGCGCAATCATAATCGGCAATTTCGGTGATGGCATGATCAATGCGTTCAACGCATCGAGCGGGCAGTCGATGGGACCGATCAGTGGACCGAACAACAGCCCGACCGTCGAACACGGCATATGGGGCATCGCGTTCGGCAACGACCTCAGCAATCAGCCTTCCAGCACGCTCTTCTTCGCGGCAGGCCCGAATAGCGAAGCAGATGGCGTCTACGGAAGAATCGATCTGAATACGGCAACGTCGAGCTCAGGCACGGGCACGGGCACGGGTACGGGCACGGGTACGGGCACGGGCACGGGTACGGGCACAAGCGCGGGCGGAGGGATGAGCGTTGGAATGTAGCGCCAAGCGCGCAATGGACAAGCGCCGCTCTTGATGCGAGAGCGGCGGGATTTCTTTATCCTCGACCCGCGAGAGCGGGATCGATCTCGTTGTGTGTCAGGCCGAAAGCCGCCATGCGAGCACGATGATCCGGTGAGCCCAGATATGAACGAAGGGCCTGGTTTACCGCCTGGATCAGATCGCTGTTACTTCTATTGAACGAGAATGCCCCGAGCGGCGGCTTCTGCTGCTGGCCCTTCGTTCCCGGTTCGTGCGCGACGGCCTCGAGCATTGAGCCTCCGATCCGGTTTGCCACTATCCGATTCCCCAAGGCCGTGCTCGCATAGGCATCGATGGCGCCGGAGAGCACCGCTTCGATAGCATCGGCCTGATGCTCGAAGACGCTAATCTGATCCTCGCTTACGCCAGATGCTCTAGCTGAGGCGTGCTGAACCTGTCCGGCTATGATGCCAACGCGCGCGTCAGCGCGTTTGGCGAGTGACGCGTAGCTGTCGAGCGCTTTCGGGTTTCCACTCCGAACCAGAAAACCGTCTGCGATCCCCCATACGGGGACGCTGAACGCGACCCTATCGGCGCGTTCGCGCGTGACGAACAGCGGAACGTTCATATCCCATCTGCCTGCTTCGACGCCGGGCAGGAGTTCACTAAACGATGTCAGATGGTGCTCGATCCGGGTGGCACCGATCGCCCGAAGGACCGTGTCGGCCAGACCGATGTCGGCACCGGTGGCAGTACCATCTGTTTCCATCCAACCGAACGGGGGCTCTTCGATGTACGCAATCGTGACCTTCATGGCTGGGTCTCCCACTTCTTGCCGTTACGTAATGGTCGCAAGCCTGCTACGCATTGCATCGCGCGAATCGGCAGTTTCTCAGGGAAAAAATTTTCGCGCTCGCCACAATATTCGCGCTGCTGAAACGTCTTCAGGCGCATGGAACCGCCACCCACCTCGCACCCGATGACCGACCGAGACAGCGACATCACCGCGACCGTGGTGCGCGAGCGCACGAGGCTCGTCAATTTTATCCGGCGTCGGATACGCGACCCGGACGATGCCGAGGACATCCTGCAGGATGTGTTCCACGAATTCGTGCAGGCTTACCGGCTTCCGGCTCCGATCGAACAGGCGAGCGCGTGGCTTTTTCGCGCGGCGCGCAATCGCATCATCGATCGTTTTCGCAAGAAGAAAGAGCAACCGCTGGCCGATCTGTCCGAGGCCGAGGACGACGCCAGCGGCGAGTATCGCCTCGACCTCGCGCTGCCGGCGCACGATGCCGGTCCCGAAGCCCTCTACGCTCGCGCGGTATTGCTCAAGGCTCTGCAGGATGCGCTCGATGAATTGCCGCCGAATCAACGTGAGGTATTTATCGCGCACGAACTGGAGGGGCGGTCCTTCAAAGACATGGTGGCGGAAAGCGGCGTCGCGCTCAACACGCTGCTCGCGCGCAAGCGCTACGCGGTCTTGCATCTGCGCGCCCGACTGCAGGCCATTTACGACGAACTGGATATTTAGAGGAGTCGACGGATGAAGTTTCGAATCAGATGCGTGGGTAAAGCGCTGCTCGTGGTGGTCGCCATAGCGGTGCTCGGGTTGGTGGTGATGACGCTATGGAATTGGGTGATGCCGGCGCTATTCGTTGGCGCCCGCGCGATCGACTTCGCGCATGCGTTGGGCTTGCTGGTTTTGAGCCGCATCCTGTTTGGCGGATTCCGCGGACATGGCGGCTGGCGCGGACGGCGTCACTGGCGAAAATGGGAAGCGATGACGCCTGAAGAGCGCGAGCATTTTCAGGCGGCATGGCGATCGGGCCGCGACCGGCGCGACGGAGATTGAACACGCGCAAGGAATCGACGGTCGACTGCAAACAGCGGTCGGGCGTGATTGCGCCGGTCGTGCGGTCTTTGTGTGGCGGCGTGTTCTCGCCGACAATATGTACACAGCCGAGGACGCCGTTCGGCCATACAAGCGCTACCTCGACGGCGATTCGCGCTTTTCCACCACGACGCTGAACTTTGAATCGGGAGTCAAATTTACCGTTGTCGTGTCTTAGGCAGAATTCGGTTCATGTGCTTGACCGAAAAGGCATGCAGGCGAAAAGGCCCTTTCCCCGTGAGGAAAGGGCTTTACCAGGCATTCCGCGGCAGCGGGCTCTATTGCTATTCACGCCGCCCCAACTTGCATCAAGCCTTCCATTCGTAGGGCTGCAAGAGTTCTTCGAGCGGCGGCTGGGTGACGTTCGCGGTGTAGTTCGTCATCGTCGAGGCGGCGACCACGAGGACGACATCAAGCACCAGCGCCTGATCGAAGCCGGCCTCGGTGAACGCAGCGATGTCGTGGTCGTCGATGCGGCCGCGCTTTTCGATCAGCGTGCGCGCGAGGCGTGACAGCGCCGCAAGCTTGGCGTCCTGCGGGAAGCGGCGTTCGCGGATCGCCTGCACGTCGGTCTCGCTGAGGCCCTCCTTAAGCCCGAGGAATGAGTGGAATGCGACCGGCCAGGCGGAGCCATTGGTCACCGCATTCGTGAGCAGCAGTACCTGCATCTGCTGTTCGTCGAGGTTGCCGCCGTGCGCCTGATTGAACACACCCACGAGGGCGGTGATCAGTCTCGGTGAGCCCGCCATTTTGGCAGGCATATTGGGCACCATACCGAAGATCTCGGCGAGGCTGTTCAGCGCGGGCTTCGATTGTGCGGGTGCGGAGTCGAGCGTATAGGTGGCAAAGTTGGCCATGGTATTTCCTTGAGGTTCGGGGGATATCGCTGGGTACGTTCGGGCGACATGCACAGATTAGTCAGAGGCGCGAGTCCCGCCAATTACATGGCAGGTAATAAACGAACCACAATATTCACGGGGCGCGGCGAGCAAAGCGATATGCCGGGCCTCAGCGGACTTACGGAATAAGCCTTCCGCCGCGCACGTTTACTGCACGTATCGCGCAATTCACGAAGCGCTAATGCCATCGCACAGGCAGGGGTATCTGTTTGTCCGATGAATTGGCTGCGGCAATCGCTCGACGCCAGACACGCGCGATATGTCGATTCAAAGGAGGGCGTCATGTATGCCACTTACAGAATCACCATCCTCGCAGGTGTGATCGCGCTCGGGATGACATCGCATGCAAGCTGGGCGGAGCAAACCGTTGACGCAACATTGCTATCGGACTCGATCCAGCTCGGGACGCACACCGTCAAGGCGGGTCCCATCACGCTTGAAGTCAAGAATGCTGCGGACAACAACATGGAACACGAACTCGTGGTGCTCAAGACAGATCTCTCGGACGATGCACTGCCCGTCAGCAAAGGACAGGTGCTGGAGCGCAGGCTGAAAAAGATCGGCGAAGTGGAAGACATCGCGCCGGGCAAGAGCAAGCGCGTGTCGTTCAAGCTTGCGCCCGGCCACTACGCGTTAATCTGCAACAAGGCGGGACACTATGCAGCGGGAATGCACACGGCGCTCGTCGTTACGCCGTAGAGCATGCTTACTCACAAGCGAGCCACCGCAAACGGTGTTCGCCTTCACCAGGTGGCAGTCGCAGCGGAGCGTGGTTCTGTGCATGCATGGCTGGGCGCAGAATAAAGAGCTAGCGTTTGATCAAATCGCAAAAAGGACTGCGGCTACGCAAAGCATCATGATGACCAGGCTAGAACGGTTCCTGAACGCATATACGATCGGGTCGTCATGCATCTGGCCTCGGAACGCTACCATCCAGACGCGGCTGATCCAGTACAGCACGAGAACAAAGAAGATCCAAAGCCTGTGGGGATGACGATACAACCCCGTCACGGCAGCAGAATTCATGTAGAGCGCAAGAACGAGCACCGCGACATAGCCCGCAGCGGGTCCAAACGAGCGCACGATGCTCATGTCCGCCGTCAGATAACCTCGGCCAGACGTGGAGTTTTTGCCCTCCCGCTGCATTTTGTCGAGTTCGGTATAGCGCTTCACCAACGCGAGACTGAGGAATATCATCACCGAGAACATGATTAGCCAGTCTGACGGCACGACATCGACCGCCGCGCCCCCGGCCACGATGCGGGTGGTATAGAGCGCAGCCAGCGTGAAGACATCTACGAGCATCACCCGCTTCAGGTGGAAGGAATAAGCGAGTGTCATTGCGACGTAACACGCCAGCACCAGCTGAAACGCCGGCGGCAGGAAAACCGCCAGGCTCGCCGATGCCAGCAACAGGACGAACAACATGCCAATGCCGCTAACTAGCGGCAACTCGCCTGACGCAAACGGACGTTTGCACTTGCGACTATGGCGCCTGTCCGCGTCGAGATCGAGCATGTCATTCAATATATATACCGAAGACGCACACAAGCAGAACGAAAGAAATGCGATCCCGGCAACCTTCAGTGCGTCGACATTCGTGAAGCGATGCGACGCAAGAAGCGGCACGAAGATCAACAGGTTTTTCACCCACTGATAGACGCGCATTTCCCGTACGGCCAGTCTGAAGAGAGACCGTTTGTTATCGAAGATGACCGTGGTTTGATTCACCTTCCGCGCGGCCGCCTGGATGCTCTTTCCTCCAACGACGATCGCCGTGCGCGACTGCTTCCACACCGGCAGATCGGCTCGCGCGTTTCCGCAATAGTCGAACCCTTGCACGCCAAACTCCGCCGTTAAAACCGACGCCTTGTTCGTGCCTGACAGATTGATCGACTCGTTGCTCGACATCACCCCTTTGAAGAATCCGAGGTGACGCGCGATCTGTTCGGCAAACCGTTGATTCCCCGCAGTGCAGAGATAGAGGTCGCGGCCGGCCGCGCTCTCTTTCTTCAGGAAGTCGATCAGGCGTCGGTTGTATGGCAGCAGTGACACGTCGATTGCGGCGCGTTCGGCTATTTGCGCTTTTAGATAACCCTTTCCACGCAGCAACCATTCCAGACAATAAAGCAGATAGAGCGGATTTCGCTTGACGAGGGCGAAAAACGACTCGATCAGAAGATCGCTGGACGTCAGTGTCCCGTCCAGATCAACGCAAAGTGGAATGGCAGCCATAGTGACCTCGATGTACCTGAATCGTCGTCAAACCTTCCAAAGTTTGAGCAATGCAAAGCCGCATTGAGCCGCTGGATCAGCCCGCGAGCGCACGCGCCGCTGCCGCGACCCATTTCTGCGTCGTCGGCTCGGTCGGGTTCTCAACTTTCATGGCGTTGCAAAAGGAGTCTGGCGAGCGCAATCGCCGGCTCTTCCAGCCACGAACATCTCCTGATTCCAGTGAATTTTTCTACTTGAGAAGCGCAACTTCGCCAGGAACGCGCCATGCTGTAGTGAAGGGTGCGCGCACGCTCCCTGCATGAAGATCGTGATCGTCATGCACTCGATCCTTGTCTGACCGCATCGATCTGTCGATAGGGGTAGCACGACAGATTCATGCGCGGACAATGAGGCCAATTGCTGGCTATCGCCTGTTCGCTGCGCAGCAGCGAAACGTTAGAACCTGCAGCGAGCATAGACCTGCCGGCTCTAAGCGGTGTCACAGGGGCTTGGAATGTGGTGATCTTGGCCGATAACGTTGAACACTCACCACGTCAGGGTGCACGCCTCGACACTCAAAGCACCACCCATCGAGCCGCGTTATTTGCGGCGCTCCGACAGCAGAAAAGTGCCTTGGCGGTTCGCGCAATGCGAGCTTGTGCAACGCCACACAAATGCACATAATCGGCAGTAGTGTTCGACATCGCTATCGTTCCTCCTCTACTTCGTTCATCCCAACCCCGGCCGTGCGTTGTGTTGTCGTGGGCATGCTTCGATGGTCAGAGCGGTGACCTGATAGAGGGCGGGCATGCGTCGACGGACGAGGGGTCTCCATCAACCAGAGAAGGCCCGCTTTTCTACGATGACGAAAGACGCCATTCAGCGCGTGAACTCCACGCGGAAATCGATGAGGATGCAAACAGCCCTCGAGCGTGTGAACTGGACGCAGTTGTGCGACCAGATTCTCATCTTCGTATTCGGCTCGTCGCTATATGCCGCAATCCTCTACAACTTCGACATCAATAGCGGCGTGCTGGCGGGAATCTGGGCGTTCGCGATCGTTGTAGCCGTCGTCATCTATGGCTATGTTTCCCGTTTCGAATGGCGCACCACGATCGTTACGGTACTATTCATCGCAGTGGTGTTGTTTGCTTTCGGATTCCTGCGGGAATTCAGTTTCGACGGCTTGAACTACCACGTCGCGACACCGCTATCGATAGACCACACCCTAAACGGCATCGCCGATACCGACGCACTGGGCGGAAGTTTCTGGGCCGAACACTACCCCAAGGCATTTGAATATTTTGCATACACGGCCAAGGTTCTGGCTTCACGATTCAATAGTGGAAAGTCATTTACGCTATTGCTCAGTGTTCCTGCCTGTGTTGCTCTAATGCGTGTGCTCCAGTCAGCGGGAATATCTGCCAGAGCTTCACTGATTGCTTCGGCTTGCTGCGTTTATAACCCGGTGGTGCTCGGCCAGGTGACGAGTTTTTATGTCGACGCTGCGCATTACTTCTGCTGGGTCATCTTTTCTGTCCATTTGCTTTTCGCCCTCAAGCGTAGGCCTTATTCCAGAGTTCAACTAGGTATCGCACTCGTGCTTCTGATCGGCTCGAAGCTGACGGGACCGGCCTTCGCCGCCATCTCGATCGCTGTTCTCTTCACAGCGGCGTTCATTGGTGGCGAAAAGAGACGCTTTCTAACTCAGAACCGGGGAGTTATCGTAGAGCTGGTCATCTGGTCTTTTGTTGCTGTCGCAGTGATCGGCTATTCGCCGTACGTGGAGAACATAGTCGCTGGAAAACACCTTTTCTACCCCGTGCTGGGCAGCGACAAGGTCGATATCATCGGTGGAAGAGTGTCAGCAGACTTTCTTGCAATGAATCCTTTGCAAAGGATATTCCTCTCGTATTTCTCGCTGCCGCTGGATTGCAGGCCGTGCGAGAACGCGGAGCCTACCTTCGTCCCGTCATACGCACACTTGCGCGACGCGTTTATCGCGCTGCACACGGCTGCTACGCGTTTTGGCGCATTCGGGCCCTTCTTCGGGGTTATGTTTATTGCGTGCATCGCTTCTTTGTTCTGGAGGAGGAGAGGCGGCGGTGAGATTGCGAAGATATTTCTTCTCGCGACGTTAGCGAGCGTCCTGCTACATCCGCAATCTTGGTGGGCCCGCTACGTCCCGATGTTTTATATGGTCCCTTTTCTGGTGATTGCGGGCTTTTCATCCGCTCGGAAACTATTCCATGTGGTAGTCGCCGTCGCCATCGCGAACTCGGTTCTCGCTGCGGCAAGCGTTACCGGCTACCTCCTGCTGAAGGAAACGCACTACAAAAACCAGGTGGCTGCAGTGCGCACCATGTGCGGTGAAGAACCAATATTGCTAGCATCTTCGGAGATGAATTGGGAAGCGGATTTGCGCGACGACCGTCTCGTTGTTGTTGCGGCGGGGAGGCATCCGGCCAATTCGAGTTGTCCCGTGAACTTCGACGAGATGATGGTAATGAAGAAGTAGGCGTCTAGCGCGTAATCCTCTCTATTGCTCAAGCGACAGAATGGGTCGTCATTGTTCTGCAGGACTGCGGCGGGTCTGCTCGCTGAAGACCACTGTCGAGTGGCACCGATCTATTTGAGCCCCAAACGCTGCCTGACCAACCTGTGCAACTCGGGAAGAGCTTTCCGGCGCACGAAGGATTCTGGGTCCTCAATGTCGATTTCGTGAAGAGTCTGATTGGGCGCGGCTAAGGGGACTGAAATCGGCACCCCAGATCTTGCGTTCTGCGGCGGTATCCAGGTTCCTACCAATTTCCTGATTGACGGTCACAAGCACGTCGCTGCCGATCACATCGTCGATGATGTTTGGCGCTTGAACAACGACACCTCCGTCGAGCCCGCCAATTGCCGTGGTCCAGCTGACCGTTTGCTCTGGCTCCAAAGTAAAAAGCCCGCCTACTGAACGATATTGAGCCATGGTGTTAGGGCCTCCAATGCTCATCTTGCGGATATGCAAAGATCATAGGTCATTCCAGCGACAATCAGCAGGCATATGCGCTCGCCGCCAAACCCGGCAATGCCCACATCAAAGACGCATTTGCGGTGTAGCGCAAAACGAAGCTATTCGGGAGATGACGCAAAGCGAGCGTCAACGAACTGATCCGGCCCGTCTCAGCCAGAGATGGCTCGAACCTGTCGCGATGCCGCCTGCATCCGTTGGGACTTCTGTTTTTCCAACCATTGCAGCGATTCCTGCACGACCTCGGGCGGAACTTCATTGAAAGACGCGTTGCGAATCAGCGCCTCGCTTGCGGCAATGTCGTTGAACTGCCCCAGCTTGTTCTGCACGGACGTCAGTTCCTTGATGGTGCGACCGTGTCTGCCTTTGATAACGGGTTGAAAAAACTCCAGCAGGTACCTCAGTTTTTTGCCTGCTTTTCTGACATCGTGGAGATCCTCCTCGTGGGGGTCCACGCTACGTGCAGCGCGTTTGCTGCGCTTTTGAAGTGCGCGTTGCGCTAAACGGACCCGCTTTTCGGCGAACGCCCGAATGGCTAGACCGTCGCAGCGCGACAGCAGTGTGGTTTGCGCGCGAAGCAGGGCATCGTTCAGGAACGCCTCGACATCGTCGCTTTTGATCGTCGTCTGACTATGCACGACCGCCTGCGCTCGCCTCTCGCGCGCCGCGGCCAACAGCGGTTCGATCGAGGCGCCGGACTGCTGGGCGGCTTTCAGCAGATCGGCTGCAATGTCCCAGTCACGCGTTCCGCCTGCGACGGCCGCAAGACGCTTGAATTCTTCCGTGACTTGGGCGGTCGATTCGTCTCCGAGGTATGGGGAGTACGCCCAGTACAAAGCCCGAAGCTTTCTGAAAGCAACGCGAAGCTGATGAAACCCTTCGGCGTCGCTCTGCGTGGATAGCTCTTTTGCCCTTTGCACGGCTTCAGCCACCACCGGCGCCGCGAGCGACGAGAAGGTACTGGCAATGGAACTCGATTTAGACAGTGATGAACCGGCCGTCCGGCGGTTGACCTTGAAGAGCGCATTTGGCCGTGGCAAGGACCAGTCACCATCCATATCCATTGAAGCCTCGAATCGGAAAAAATATACTGCCGAGACCTTACCACAGGAGTTTCGATCGCCGCGATTGTGACGCGCTGATGACAGGCTTTAACGTGCCGCGCGTTCATGGTCCGCGCTTCGAAAACATCACCGCATTCTGCGGTTCTGTATTAGCATGCTCAACTATGTCTGATAACGCCCGATACGCCGCCGCGTCGTGAGCGTCTTGAGAGCATCCAGGGCATAAGTGGGAGTTCGGTTTGAAGAAACGCGCCACCGTGATCTGTCGCAGAGGTAAGCGAATCCTTCTGGTCGCACGTAGTGCATCAAAGTGGGCTTTGCCGGGCGGGATTCTCAAGCGTGGCGAACACCGCACTGACGCCGCACTTCGGGAGCTCAAGGAAGAAACACAACTCTCCGGGAAGTCAGCCAAGCACCTTTTCGACTTCCGCGGCAAGCAGAAGCACCATCACGTGTTTTCCTGCGAAATTCCGAATCGCGCCAAAGCTCGCCCGAGTAACGAAATATCCAGGTGTCGCTGGTTTCACCTGGATGACATTCCTCGCCTCGTGACCAGCGGGCCGACAACCGATATCGTGAAGCTGATGAATCAGCGGCGCAGGAAGTAGCACTGCCAGCGGTGAGACGAGCGAGACCGGCGCACCAGTCTCGCCCCAATTTCAAAGTCCCGCCAACTACGCCGCCAACTTCAACGCCTGCGCAAAATCGGCAATCAGGTCGTCGATGTCCTCGATGCCCGCCGAGAGCCGAAGCATGCCGTCGGAAATTCCCATCGCCTTGCGCGTTTCCGGCCCGGCTTCGAAAAAGATCGTCGGCGCAACGGGAATGATCAGCGTGCGCGTGTCGCCGAGACCGGTCGCCTTGACCGGCAGCTTGAGCGCGTTGACGACTTCGACCATGCGATCCGCGTTGAGCAACTCGAACGACAACAGCCATGACGCGCCCTTGAACAGCGTCTGGGCGATCTCGTATTGCGGATGGCTTTTCAGGCCAGGATAGAACACTTTGCCGATCGCTTCGTGCCCTTCGAGAAACTGGGCGAGCGCGAGCGCATTGTCGCTGCTCTGTTTCACGCGCAAGGCAAGCGTTTCCGCGCCCATCGCGATCGAGTGCGCCTGCTCGGACGACAATGACGCTCCCATGTCTCGCAGGCCCTTCTTGCGGATCTGCAAATGCCCCTGATCCTTCGCCGCCGAGCGCCGATAGTCGTCGGCGATATTCGGATACGCGCTCCAGTCGAACAGGCCCGTATCCGTCACCGCGCCACCGAGCGCGGCGCCATGACCCGCGATGGTCTTGGTCAGCGAGTTGATGACGAGGCTCGCGCCGACCGCCTTTGGCTTGAACAAGGCAGGCGAGGTAATCGTGTTGTCGACCACGTACGCGATGCCGCGCTCGCGGCACACGTCACCGATACCTTGCAGGTCCGGAATCTGCGTGCCCGGATTCGCGATGGTTTCGACGAACACCATGCGCGTATTCGGCCGGATTGCGTTCTCCACGTCGTCGAGGTTGCACGCGTCGACGGTCGTCACTTCGACGCCGAGCGCCCGCAATGTGCCGAACAGACTGTTGGTGTTGCCGAACACGTAACGGCTCGACACGAGATGATCGCCCGCGCGCAGCAGCGTGAGGAACGTCGCGGTGATGCCTGCCATGCCGGTGCTGAAGCAGACCGTGCCGACGCCTTCTTCGAGGCTGGTGATCTTGCGCTCGAGCGCGGCGGTGGTGGGGGTGCCTTGCCGTGCGTAATTGAAGCCGCCTTTCTTCGTGCCCTGGAACACGCCGATCAGGTCCTCGACGCGCTCGAAACCATATTGCACGGACGTATGAACTGGCTGACGCAAGGCGCCGTGCTCAGTGCCCGCGGTTCTGTCGCCGTGAACGATGCCAGTGGTGAAACCTTGCTTGTCCATTCCTTCTCCGCTTTTTCAGAT
The DNA here is from genome assembly GCF_040948685.1 of Paraburkholderia sp. BR14374. Taxonomy (NCBI): domain Bacteria; kingdom Pseudomonadati; phylum Pseudomonadota; class Betaproteobacteria; order Burkholderiales; family Burkholderiaceae; genus Paraburkholderia; species Paraburkholderia sp. BR14374. The sequence goes on from NZ_JBFPKF010000003.1 coordinate 485,305, forward strand.
CGATTGCTTCCGACCGATTATCGCCTGTAACCGTCCGCCGGCGAAGTCCTTAGCGTCCCGCCGGGCGGCGCCGGGCGCTCCGAATGGGCAAAACGCGCTCCGCGATGTTGCGCTGCGGGGTTGACTAGCCTCGGTGGCACGCACAGGCTCTAAGTCTCCATCGACCAGCACTGGAGGAAACGTGGCCAAGCCGAATACGGCGCGCATCATTGCCGCGCAGGCGAGTCCGTGCGACGAGCTCGTCATCCGCACACAGCCCCTCATGATCGACCGCCCGTGCCGGCGCAAGCGGCTCGCGCTCGCCGCGACCATCGCTGGTTCGAGCATGGCGTTCATCGATGGCTCTGTCGTCAACGTCGCGCTGCCGTCCATTCAGAGCGAACTCGGCGCGAGCGTCGCGGCGATGCAGTGGGTCGTCAACGCGTATCTGCTGTTTCTCGGCTCCCTCGTGCTGGTCGGCGGATCGATGGGCGACAAACTCGGCCGACGCACGGTGTTCATTGCGGGCGTCGGGCTTTTCACGCTGGCGTCGGCCGCTTGCGGGTTTGCACCGAATGCGTCTGCGCTGGTCGCCGCGCGCGCGGTGCAGGGCATTGGCGCGTCGCTGCTCGTGCCCAGCAGTCTCGCGATCATCGGCGCGGTGTTCGACGACGCCGCGCGCGGCCGGGCGATCGGCACCTGGGCGGGCGTCGGCGCGATCACGTCGGCCGTGGGGCCGGTGGCGGGCGGCTGGCTCGTCGATGCGTGGTCGTGGCGCGCGATCTTCTTCCTGAACGTCCCCCTCGCGGCGCTGACGATCGCGCTCGCGATATTGGCGGTGCCCAACAGCCACCGCGCCGATGCGCCGCGACAGCTCGACTGGCCCGGCGCACTGAGCGCGGCCACGGGACTCGCCGCGCTGACGTTCGGCCTGACCGAAGCATCGGCGCGTGGCTTCGCGCATCCGCTCGTATTCGGTGCGATTGGCGCCGGCGTGCTGATTCTCGCCGCATTCGTGATCGTTGAAGCGCGCAGCCCTAACCCGATGGTGCCGCTCGATCTGTTTCGCTCGCGCGACTTCACCGGTGCCAATCTCGTCACCCTGCTGCTTTACTTCGGCCTTGGCGGCGCGTTCTTCTTCCTGCCGTTCACGCTGATCCGCGCGCATGGCTTCAGCGCGACCCAAGCGGGCGCGGCGCTGTTGCCGGTGCCTTTCATCATCGGTCTGCTATCGCGCTTCACCGGCGGTCTGACGAGCCGCTTCGGTTCGCGCGCGCTGCTGACCGTTGGCCCGGGCGTCGCCGGAATCGGCTTCACGCTGCTGGCGCTGCCGTTCGTGCGCGGCAGCTACTTGACTGGATTTTTCCCCGCGCTCGTCGTGCTTGGGCTCGGCATGACGATCACCGTCGCGCCGCTCACCACGACCGTGATGGGCGCGGTGCCGAGCGACCGCACAGGCGTGGCGTCCGGCATCAACAACGCGGTTGCGCGCGTGGCGGGCCTGCTGGCGATTGCGGTGCTCGGCATCGTCTTCCTGTGGTCGCATCACGCGGCGCTATCGGCGCGCCTCGACGAACTGCACATACCGCAAGATGTGCGCCAGAGCGGGCAACTGCTGGCGCCGGTCGAGCAAGCGGGAGCGGCAGCGGCAGCAAGCGCCTCGCCTGCGCCGCGCGACACAGCCGTGGCGCGCGCGCAAGCCGATTCGATGACCGACGCGCTGCGCGCCGTCGCGCTCGTCTGCGCCGCGTGTGCGTTCGCTGGAGCGGGGCTGGCGATGGCCACCCTCCAGCCGATGAATCGGGCGGCGGTAGCGCGCCCGCAGTGAGAGACGAAACTCAGTGGTGAACGGGCCGTACCGGCGACCCCGTCGGGCGGATCACCGCGGCCGCTCGTGCCTCGATTCTTTCCGCGGACGAAGTAGGCTGATGCGGAATGGTTGCGCTGTCGTACCCGTTCATTTGTTCATCGATGACGAAGTCCGCGACTCTCATCGCGTCTATCGCGTTGCCGTCCACGTCGTTCCACTCGCGAATCGCGCGATTGATCTTGGTTAGCGCGGTGACGGCGAGCAGGATCGCGTCGGTCTCGGTGATCTTGCCTTCGAGATCATCGACGAGGTAATCCGCAACACGTAGCGCCGCGCCGATCAGATTGCTGTCGTCGCTCAAGTCCGTCAGTACCGCATGAACCACTGCGAGGCAAGCATCTTTGCGTGCAAGTGCGATGTCCGTCATGAGGTTCTCCAGAGTCGAGGTGCCAGCACAATTTACTCCGAGTGCTCCCTGCATGTCGAATGCGCCCGCGGCGAAGCCGCCACCGCGTTGCCTTTACCAGCGCTGGTGGACGTGGGGCGCGATATGGTGCTGATAGATTTCCCGGACCCGCTGCATGAGCTCGTCGGACAGCGGCGCGAGGCTCGCGGCCGATACGTTCGACGCCGCCTGGGCGGCGTTTTTACTGCCAGGGATGATGACGGAGACGGCATCCTCCATCAGGATCCAGCGCAGGGCCAGTTGCGCCATCGAGGCGTCCACGGGTACGAGGCCGCGCAGTTCGTCGACCGCCTTCAACGCGACGTCGTAGGGCACGCCGGAGAACGTTTCGCCGACATCGAACGCCTCGCCATGCCGATTGAATGCACGATGATCGTCCGACGCGAAAACCGACTCCGCGGACAGCTTGCCCGTGAGCATGCCGCTGGCCAGAGGCACTCGCGCGATGACCGCAACGTCTTTCTTTTGCGCCTGCCTGAAGAACAGATCGGCGGGACGCTGACGGAACATGTTGTAGATGATCTGGACCGAAACCACATTCGGATATTCGATCGCCTTCAGCGCTTCTTCCACCTTTTCGACCGACACGCCGTAATAGCGGATCTTGCCGGCGGCGACGAAGTCGTCCATTGCGTCGAACACTTCGGGACGGTAGTACACCTCGGTCGGCGGGCAATGCAGCTGCACCAGGTCGAGCGTGTCGACGCCGAGGTTCGAGCGGCTCCGGTCGATGAACGCGTCGAGCTCGCGCCTGTTCAGATAGCCGCTGGTCACATGCGGGTCGAGTCGGCGCCCGAGCTTCGTAGCGACGATGGGACGTTCGCCGCCTCGTTGCCGCAGCACGTCCCGGATGATCCGTTCCGAGCGACCGTCGCCGTAGACATCGGCCGTGTCGATGAACGTCACACCGTTATCGAGCGCGGCGTTCAGCGCGGCCTTGGCGTCATCTTCCGCAACACTGCCCCACGAGCCGCCGATCGCCCATGCCCCAAAACCGATTTCCGACACATTCCAGCCGGTACGACCAAATTTTCTCGTCGAAAGCGTCATTTGGATGTTCATCCTCTGTATTTGCGAAGTTACGTCGCAGGTGCTTCATTGTCCTTGCAGGAGTGCCGGCGACCTTGGTACGTAGTGTAGCAAGCCGGCACGGACGTTGAAGCGGATGGAGCATGCGTCGGGCGGAGCCGGGGCTCGCCCGCGCGATGCGATGAAGTATGATTTCCGCGGCATCGAAACAGCCGCTCTGACACAGGAAGTGGAACCGGGATAAAGGTGGCGCAATGACAAGCAACGCAGGTTCTGACGACATCGCGAACGAGGCCATTGCACCATCGCGAACCGCGCTTATCGTGATGCACTACCAGACCGATATTCTCGGACTGTTTCCATCGGTCGCGCCGGCGTTGCTCGCCAATACGCGCAGATTATGCGACGCGGCCCGGGCCAAAGGCGTCAGCGTCTATTTCGCCAATCTCCGGTTCAGTCCAGGCTATCCGGAAGTCAGCCCGTTGAACAGGAATGGGCAGGGAATCAAAAAACTTGGCCTGTTCCTCGAAGACCAGACCGCGCCCGAGTTGGGCCAGCAGGCCAACGAACCACTCGTCATCGCGCATCGTGCGAGCGTGTTCTTCGGCACCGATCTGGAGGCGCGACTCTCCGCGCAAGGTATCGATTCGCTGATGATGGTCGGCATCGCGTCGACCGGAGTCGTGCTCTCCTCGGTCGCGTACGCGAGCGACGCGGACTTTCGCCTGTACACGGTCAAGGATTGCTGTTACGACCCGGACGAGGTGGTCCATGAACATCTGTTTGCTACCGCATTCGATTCACGCACCACGGTGCTGTCACTGGCGGACGCGTTGTTACTGCTCGCATAGACCGATACCGACGACTCGACCCGTTAGCCTCGGCATGCCATTTGCTGACTGAAACCGGAAGACAAACTCACCAGGCGACAAACCGTGGCGCCGAAAGCAACGGACATCAGCTCGTTTCAGATTTTCGAGCGCGTCGTCATCCGCTTGTACGACGGCGGGGTGCTGTCGCCGGCGGTGCTTGAACGTGTCGTCGGCGCTTTCGCGCAAGCGAATGTGGACTGGCATGGCCCCGTGCAGGGCCGTTCAGTGGATGACCGTTCACTCCACGAAATCGTCGCGCTGACGATGCTGCCCGGACAGCCGCTGCGATCGGCATCGGCATCCTTCATGTCCGTGATCGAACACATCGCGGGCGTCGCCTCGCAAGCCGAACCGAAGCCCGCGAGACGGGGCAGAAAAGCCGTACCGCCGGTGGACGAAACAGAAGCGGAAGCGGAGACGGAAACGGAAACGGAAACGGAATCGCAAGAACTGCTTGCGCAATTGTCCGGCAACGAGCCACCCGGCAAGCGCCGCCGCGCGAACCAACCACAGGATCGGCCGGCGAGCCCGCACGGCTATAACCCGTTCGTCAACGCCCGGCCGCCGCGCTCGAAGAAGCCGTGAACCCGGTCGCGGCTCGCTTCGCATGCGCCAGGCGCTGGCGAGCCCGCCGATCCCGATTCCCACGCTGCCGTACACTATCCGCTGGCCGCATCGCCCGCGGGCCGTCAGCTCCAACCCATGCCCACTCCACTCGATCCCGCCAACTGGCTAACCGCCCGCCGCGATGCCGAAACCGGCATCGAAAGCCTGCGCGCGCATTTCAGCGGCCACGCCTACGATCCGCACGATCACGACGACATGCTGATCGGCTACACGGAGCAGGGCGTGCAACGCTTCCAGTGTCATCGGTCGTTGCACACGAGCGTGCCGGGCCGCGCGATCCTGATCGAGCCCGGCGCGCTGCACGACGGTCACGCGCCCGAGGCGGGCGGCTTCACCTACGCGATGCTGTATCTGCCGCAAGCCTGGGTCGAGCGCGCGGCGCGCCGGCTCGACCTGCCGGGACTGGCCGGCGTCGAGGCGGCGTTCGGCCATACGCTCGTCGACGACCATGCTCTCGTCGATGCGATCCGCCAGGCGTTCGTCGCGATTCATGGCAACGAGGGTCGGCTCGCGCGCGACCAGACGCTCGATCGTCTGCTGCTGCGACTCGGCGCACAGTTGCGCGACGCGCCGCTCGCCGGCGACCCCGCCGCGTCGCCCGCGATCGCGCGGGTGCGCGATCTGCTGCACGAACAGATGGACGGCAATCCCGGGCTCGACGAACTCGCCGAAGTTGCCGGCATCGACCGGTTCAGGCTGACGCGTCTGTTCCAGCGCGCGTTCGGCACGTCGCGGCACGCGTATCTGGTGCGCTTGCGCCTGCGCGCCGCGCGGCGCCTTCTCGCGGCCGGCCGCACGCCCGCGCAGGTCGCCGCCGAAGTCGGCTTCGCCGACCAGAGCCATCTCGGCCGCTGGTTTCGTCGCGCGTACCGGATGACGCCAGCCGCGTACCGGCAGATGTGCACAAACGTTCCAGACTGATCGCGCGGCATCGTCGATCATGAGCGGCTCAACGAAGGAGTCGTCATGTTCGATACCAAAGTGGCGCTGATCGTGCGCAGCGATCTCGCGGTCTGGCAGAAGCTCAATGTGGTCGCGTTTCTCGCGACCGGCGTCGCGGCCGCGGCGCCCGATGCGCTGGGCGAGCCCTACGAGGATGCCGCCGGGCACCGCTACGGCCGCATGCTCGGCCAGCCGATGATGGTGTTCGCCGCCGACCGCTCCGGTCTGCAGGGTGCGCACCGGCAGGCGCTGTCGCGCGAGCTCAGAATCGTGCCGTATGTGCACGCGATGTTTTCGACGGGGCATGACGCGGCGAACCGCGCAGTGTTTCGCGCGGAGGACGCGGCCAATCTCGACCTCGTCGGTCTCGCGCTGCACGGACCGAAGAAAGCCGTCGACAAGGCCGTGAAAGGTTTGGCCTTGCACGAGTGAGTCGACGAGTGCGCGAGCCGCTCGATTGTCGACGGCACTCGCGCCGAAGCTTAAAAGAGAAACGTTTGCCGCGCCGGACCTGAATTGCGTTAAAACAAAAAAAGCTTATTCGGCGAATGCACGAGGCATCAATTGCCGCTTCATTTCACATCGTTTCGAGTCTCGAAGCGGTAATGCGTCAAAGCGCAGATCTATCCAACGGGCATAGATCGGAAAGGCACAAGTAACGCTCTCCCTCTATAGCGGATCGTGTCGCCGTCGCGGTGATGCTATTGCAAGTCTTTGTCGGGAAACGAATTGTTGGCGATTGCGCCGACGCGGTCGCCAACTCGTTTCAAATTATTCTTTGCAAAAACGGCTTTCTATAGCATGGACATGCTCGCAAGAAAACCTTGCGTATACGTTTCAACCTAAATTGAACCTCATTCAGAATTGAATCTGTTGATGTTACACTGCAAGCCGCTGGAGCCATTCTGGCAAAGGGCTTTGGTGTTTCCAGCTCAACTGTGGTTTGAAACGCGTCCACGACTTGTCGCTGGTGTCGTGCGTGCGGCAGCCATTCACTGGACTTCTCCAACACCCTGCTGCGTTCCCGGATTCCTCAGGTACTAATACCGTGTACTCTCAAACGCAAATCGACCCGGTGGTCAGCTTCCGCAACTCGCAGCGCGAGCATGTGCGTGGGACGATCATTAACCTCCAGAGAAAGTCTTTGGTCATGGAGGTCTATAACCCCTATTCCATCGTGCAGGTCAGCGAGGTCTTAAGCGAGCTGAGCGTGCGCATGGGCACCAAGAATGCCTATCTCGGCAAGGCGGTGGTGGTGAGTCTGGTGAACACCGGTCTGACCGCGGTGGTTTCACTGGCACTCATCGACGAATGGCGCGAGCTTAGCGTTCTGCCCAATGAAGCGAAGTCGGTCGGGCGGGAAGCAGAACTCTTTATTAGCGACTGGGACGCGCGCTTCAATATCCGCCGCGACTATCAGATCGTCGTGAACGAGATGCGCGCGTTCCTGTCGGAAGTGTCGCGCTGGGTGGAGCAGGTCGATCTGACCGAGAGCTTGCCGAAGACCGAAGGCGGCCGGCTGCGCGAGGACCTGTTCTACGAGCTCGCCACGCCGATCATGCTCAAGATGAAGTCCTACCTCGACCGTCTCGAGGAAGAAGCCGAGCGCGTCGACGCGGAGATCGCACCCGTGCATCGCACCTATGCGCAATCGGCGCTGCATCCGTTGCTGCTGCGCGCGCCGTTCGTCTACCGCACGTTCACCAAGCCGCTCGGCTATGCCGGCGACTACGAGATGGTCAATCAGATCCTCAGCGATCCACAGCAGGGGCCGACCACTTACTTCCAGATCGTCAATACCGCGTTCCTGCAGGCGGCGGTCGCGACCGCGCACCGCAACCGCATCACGCTGCTGATCGACTTTCTGACGCGGCAGGCCGAGGCGGCGCGCGCGGCCGGCAGGCCGTTCCGCATCCTCAACGTCGGTTGCGGGCCCGCTTTCGAGATCCAGCGCTTCGTGCGTGAATATCCGCATCCGGAGCTGCTGTCGTTCGAGCTGGTCGACTTCAGCGAGGAAACGCTGGCGTTTACCAAGGACGCGATCGACAGCTCGGCACACGCCGCGGGCCATAAGGTCTCGGTGCAAATGGTGCATCAGTCGGTGCACGACCTGCTCAAGCGTAAGATTTCCACGGACCCCTCCGCGCGCGAATTCGACGCGGTGTACTGCGCCGGTCTGTTCGACTATCTGTCGGACAAGGTCTGCGCACGTCTGCTCAGTTACTTCGCCGCTCGCACCCGACCCGGCGGCCACTTGCTGGTCACCAACGTCCATTCCGCGAATCCGGAGAAGTACGGGATGGAGCATCTGCTCGAGTGGTACCTGATCTATCGGAACGAGAGCGGCATGAGCTCGCTGCTTCCCCCCAACTCCACTGACCAGAAGCTCTACGTCGACCAGACCGGGGTGAATGTGTTCGCGGAAGCAACGATCCTCTGAAACCGTGTCGACATCCCTGTCCATGACTACCAGTCCCCTGCAGAGCGGCTATCAAACCGAGCTGGCCGACTTTCGCGTCACGTTCAGCCGGGGCGGCGCGTGCACCGCGATTGCGCTCGTGCTGCTCGGCGTGGGGCTGGATTACGCGCAGTATCCGCAGTATCAGACGTCGTTCGCGCTCGCGCGACTGCTCGTTTCGTTGATGATCGGCGGTATCGTCGCCTTGCTCGACACAGACATGGGGCGACGGCTTACTCCATGGCTGACGCTGTCCTGGCTGCTGCTGCCGCAGGTGATGATTTCATGGATGATCTGGCGCACCGATGGCGTGCTGTCGCCCTACTATATGGGGCTGAATCTGGCCATCTTCGCGTCCGGCATTGCGTTGCCGTTTGGCTTGTGGCAAAACCTCGTGTTTGGCGTGTTGTCGTGCCTTCTGTATCTGCTGGCCTGCCTGTTGCCTCCGCATGACGGCTTGCCGCTCGGCACGCTGACCGTCAATGTTCTGCTGCTTCTGTTCGCCGCGGCCGCGAGTGCGGTCTACACGTTCTTCAATGAACGCGTGCGCTTCATGCTGTTTCGCCTGAAGGCCGAGGTTTCCGAGAAAAACGCGGAGGTCTCGGCGAAGAACGCCGAGCTCGAAGTGATCAATCGGCAGCTGCTCGACATCAAGGGCCAACTGCTGCAGCAGGAGAAAATGGCGGCGATCGGTACGCTCGCGGCGGGCCTGCTGCATGAAGTGAACAACCCGGTGAACTTCTGCCTGATGGCGATCGAGGTTGCGCTGGAAGAGCCGATCTCGAAGAAGGAGCCGACGCTGCAGGAATGTCTGGTCGATGCGCGGCAGGGCATGCAGCGCATCCAGCACATCGTGTCGGACCTGAAGACGTTCGCGTATCGCAAGCCCGGCGCCGAGGCGGAACTGGGCACGCCGTTCCTGTTCGAAAAGGCGCTCGATTCGGCGATCCGGCTCGTCGGGCATGAATTGCGCGGCGTCACCGTGACGCGCGAGCTGCCCGCGGATACGCTGGTGCAGGGCGACGAGGCGGCCATCATCGGCGTGCTGATCAACCTGCTGTCGAACGCGGTGCTGGCGATGCGCAAGGCGGGCACGCCCGCGCCGGCGATTCACGTCAACGTCAGATGGTCGGAAGAGCGCCTGCACGTGACGGTGAAAGACAATGGGCCGGGCATCGCGCCTGAGAATATCGCGCGCGTGTTCGAACCGTTCTTTACCACCCGCGAAGTGGGACAGGGCCTGGGCCTCGGACTGTCGATCAGCTATGCGGTGATCGAGCGCCATGGCGGCCTGCTGTTTGCCGAGAGCGAGCTGGGAAGTTGGGCGGCGTTCAGTTTCGATCTGTCGCCCGCACCCTGAGAAACACCATGAATGACATCCGTCAGACACAGCCCACTCTCCTCTACGTCGATGACGAAGAGTTGGCGTGCAAATATTTCGCGCGCACCGTCGGTGCCGATTACGAGGTCCTGCTCGCGACGAGCAGCGACGAGGCCATCGCTATCCTCGAGCAGGACAGTGCCCGCATCGCGGTGCTGGTCACGGACTTTCGCATGCCGGGGCGCGACGGCGGCGACCTGCTGCGCCAGGTGGCGCTGGAGTATCCGCACATCGTGCGGATTCTGGTCACTGCTTACGCAGACGTCGAGATGCTGTTGCAGACGGTCAACACCGGCGAGGTGTTCCGCATCCTCGAAAAGCCGCTGAAGCCGGCGGCGGTGCGCGATACGCTGCAACTGGCATTTGACCGCTACCACGAACGCGCGATGCAGAATCAGCGTCTGATCGCGATCGACGAAACCCTCGCATTCATCGCGCACGAACTGAACACGCCGCTCGCGGCGATCGCGTTGAACGCGCACAGCATCGAAGATCGCACCGACGCGGAGCGCGATGCCGAAGGCGAAATTCTCGGCGCCGCGAAATCGATGCGCGAGAGTGCGCAGTACTGCATGGCGGTGGTGTCGTCGTTCTGGCGCTCGGTGCACAACGGGCGGCGCCGGCAACAGGAGGGCGACGAGGCGCGTATCGAGAGCACCGCGCATGGGCTGATCTCGGCGTTGCTCGATACGTATCCGTTTACGACCGCGCAGCGCTCGTGGGTGCATGTCGATGTCGAAAGCGACTTTGCGGTGCTCACGCAGCCGAATTGCGTGGCGCTCGTGCTGTCGTCGCTGTTGTCCAACGCGTTGCGCGCGCTCGCGGATGTGCCGTCGCCGTCGGTGCGCTTTACCGTAACGACGGAACCCCACCCGAGCATCGGCATCTGCGACAACGGGCCCGGAATTCCGCCCGAGATCAAAGACCGCCTGTTGACGGACCCAATTACAACGCACGCGAAATCCGGGGGGAACGGCTTGGGCCTGATTCTATGCAACCGTGTCATGCAGTCCTGTGGCGGCGGACTCAGGATCGAGTCCACGCCGGGGGGAGGCACCACCGTAGTGCTGGATTTCCCCCATATCAAAGGTCAAACGCACAGGAGTTGTTGATGAACGAAGCAAAAGCCACAGAGGAGTTGGCGCCGGCGATCATCTTCGTCGATGACGAGGCTACCGCCGTAAAGTACTTCCAGCGTGCCATCGGAAGCCTGGCGCCGGTCCTGACTGGCGGCTCGGTGGAAGAGGGCAAGGCGCTGCTCGACGAGCACGGCGACAGGGTCGGCGTTCTTGTCTCCGACCAGCGCATGCCGGGCGAGTTCGGCAACGAGCTGCTGCGCTATGCGAGCGAGCGCTTTCCGCATGTCGTGCGGATTCTGACCACCGCGTATTCGGAAATCGATCAGACCGTCGCGGCCGTCAACCTCGGTCACATCCATCGCTATATCAAGAAGCCGTGGGACATCACGGCGCTGCGCATGGAGCTTAAGCAGGCGCTGGAACTCGCCGAGCTGCGCAAGGAGCGCGACACGCTGGTGCGCGAGAAGCTGGGCGTGCTGCAAAAGCAGGTGGTCGCCACCCGCATTGGTCTGGTGCGTTCGCTGTCGGCTACGCTGATCGGGCCCGAGCGCTTCCAGCCGGTCGAGACGTATCTTGCGGCGGCGGTGCTCGCCGAAGTGCCGAACTCCGAGCCGGACTGGCTGCTGCAGGACTACTCCGACCTGATCGCGGCCGAGAGTGCCCGCAGCGGCGCGTTCGGTCATGCGGTCGCGGCGCATCTCGCCACGCTGCGCAACCGGCACGGCGGCGCGAGCGTGACCGCGAGTGACGCGCTGACGGCGCTGGCCGGGGCGTTTTCCGAGGCTGGCATCAATGTGCGCCGCGCAGGCGATGGTCTCGTGTGCGACCAGCCGGCCACGCTCGCGGAGTTTCTCGCGGAGCCGGGCAACAACGCGGTGTCGAGCGGCCACGCGGCATGGCTGGCGAGCCTGCTGTGGCTCGACGGCACTGACGGTGCATTGCAGCCGGCACGCGAAGGCAATGCGGTTGTTTTCCGGCCGGCGCAACGCGGTAGCGAGTTCGCCGCTGACCGCCTCGCCACGTGGATCGAGCAGTTCTGATTACCTTGCTTCGAGGGCGCGCGTGTGACGCGCCCCCTCTCGCCCTGCATTCGCGCTGCAGCCCGCCACGGCTAGCAGCGCGAAGCTGACCAAGGCTCGCGCGAGCCGTGCCGACTTCGGTCGATCCTTCTCAAGCCTGAATGCGCGGCACGAAGCGCCGCGTTCGAATCCATTTGGTTGCCACCCACTTGTCGCCGCTGCGCAGCGGCGTGCTCGCGTGCAGCGAGCTCGGATCGCACATCCCGTAGCGGTTGCCGTATTCGAAGTAGAGCGCATGCCCGCGCTGCGGCACGACCGACCAGCCGAGCTGCGGAAACACCGTCTCACCGCCGCCTTCCACGTCTTTCAGATACATCAGCAGCGTGCCCATGCGCTGACCGCTGCGCGCGATCGACTCGCGATTCGCTGCGTTGCCCGTCATCAGATAGTCGACGTGCGGCGTCGACTCCGCGCCTTCCTCATAGTGAAGCATTTGCAGGCCTTCGCCGTTCTCGACCGGGCTCGCCGTCAGTTCCGCGATGCGCGCCTCGATGCGCGCGATCAGCGGCGTCTCGCCCAAACGGAAAAACATCCCGTGACTACTGCGATGAGCGGCGATCACATCGCGGCCGGTCACCGGATCGACGACGGCCGAGCGGTCCAGCCGCGGCTGTGCGAGCGCGATCAGCTGCTCGCATTCGTCGGCACTCAGGAAGTTGGCGAGGTGCACGGCAGCCGGTCGTTGCAGCCGCGACAGCACGCGCACCTTGCGCTCGCCGAGCTGGATCAGCGGCCCTTCGGGCACGCGCAGCGGCTCGGGCTGGTAGCTGAGCGGCGCGCCGCCGACTTCGAGCTTGTCGCCGGGCAGCGCCATGCCGTACAGGAACGCCGACGCAACCGCCTCGACCATCGCCGCGGCCAGCTCGGCCGCGTTGTTGCGGCTCACCAGTTCGTTGACGATCGCTTGCGGCGCGACGCCGCGCGAAAGATTGGCGGCGATCCAGTCGCGGACTTCGGCGGGGAAATTGACGGTGATGGACATCGGGGCGAGCTTGTGGGGTGTCGTGACAGTCGCGGCGCGCGACGCTGGCTCGCGATGATATCGGACGAATGTGACGACTCTGGACGGACGGCCCGGTTTTCATTTGGCTGTCGTCTGTTACCGCATGTTGCGATGTCCCGCCGCGCTCAAAACTCGACCCATGCGGATGTCCGCCGCCCGCGCGCCGCCTGATCGACACCCCAACCCTTTCACCCGCCAACATGTTGCACCCCCTGTAACTCAAGCCCTGCGCAAGCCGGCTACATTCACGCATGCCCGACACCAAAGTCGCGTCCCGCTTTCTTACGTCTTCATAACAACAGTACCGAGGGCTTCGACTGATGACAACGCGCGCGAACCGTGTCACTTTTGCGCAGTCCCGTCAGAGGACGAGCTTCCAGCCGAGTCTCGACACCAATATCCGTTCCCGGAGATCAACATGAGCGAAACCGTGTCCCCGCCGCCAAAGCGCTCGCGACGCGGGCTCATCATCTTCGCGGTTGTCCTGCTCGTGCTGGTCGCGCTCGTCGTGGTTCATCTGCTGACGCGCAAGAAGCCGGCGCGCGAGAACGCGGCGATCGTCGTCACCGTTGCGCAGGCGACGCTCGGTTCGATGCCGGTCACGCTGAGCGAGCTCGGCACCGTCATTCCGATCGCGACCGTGACCGTGCTGCCGCAGCTGAGCGGCTATCTGACCGAGGTCGGCTATCACGAAGGCCAGGAGGTGCAAAAAGGACAGTTCCTCGCGCAGATCGATCCGCGCCAGTACCAGATCAGCAAGCAGCAGGCGGAGGCGACGCTCGCGAAAGACCGCGCTTTGCTCGCGCAGGCGCGCGCCGATCTCGAGCGCTATACCCAACTGAACGAGCGCAAGTCGATCGCGCAGCAGACCTACGCGGATCAGCAGTTTCTCGTGCAGCAGGACGAAGCGGCGGTGAAGGTCGATCTCGCCAACATCGCCCAATTCGATCTCGACCTCGCGTATTGCCGCATCACCGCGCCGATCGCGGGCAAGGTCGGCTTGCGGCTCGTCGATCCGGGCAACTACGTGACCGCGTCGTCGACGACCGGCATCGTCGTCATCACGACCGTGAAGCCGACCACGGTGCAGTTCACGGTGCCGCAGGATTCGCTCGCGTCGATCGTGCAGCGTCTGTCCACCGGCGCGAAGCTGCCGGTCACCGCGTATTCGAGCGACAATTCGCGCGAGATCGCGACCGGCACGCTGTACGCGGTCAGCAACCAGATGGCGACCGCGACCGGCACCGTCACGTTGCGCGCGACCTTCGCGAACGACGACGAAGCGCTGTTCCCGAACGAGTTCGTCAACGTGAAGCTGCTCGTCGACACGATGCAGAACGCGGTGCTCGTGCCGAGCGCCGCGGTGCAGTCCGGCGCGCCGGGCGACTTCGTCTATCTGGTCAATCCGGACAGTACGGTGTCCGTGCACAAGGTCAAGCTGGGCCCGAGCGACGGCAGGAATACGGTGATCGAGTCGGGTCTCGCGGCCGGCAACCAGGTCGTGACGGACGGTACGGATCGTCTGAACGACGGCGCGAAGATCGAGCCGGCGCATCCGAAGTCCGCCGCCGCGGCAAGCGGCGCGGCCGCCGCCGGCCCGAAGGCGCCCGCCGCGGCGTCCGAAGCAGCGCCGGCGTCGAGCGCGGCGGCATCGCCCGCGGCGGCCGCGTCAGAAGCCGCTTCGTCGTAACGGACCCCCGCGCCGATGAACATTTCCCGCCTGTTCATTCTTCGCCCGGTCGCGACGCTGCTGTTGATGATCGCGCTCGTGCTCATCGGTCTGATCGCGATGCGCGTGCTGCCAGTGTCGTCGCTGCCGAACGTCGACTATCCGACGATTCAGGTGCAGACCTTCTATCCGGGTGCGAGCCCGACGGTGATGGCGACCACCGTGACGGCGCCGCTCGAAGTGCAGCTCGGGGAGATTCCGGGCCTGCAGCAGATGACCTCGTACAGCTCGGACGGCGCGTCGGTGATCACGCTGCAGTTCGATCTGTCGCTGAACCTCGACATCGCCGAGCAGAACGTGCAGCAGGCGATCAACGCGGCGAACAGCTATCTGCCATCGGGCCTGCCGGCGCCGCCGACGTACGCGAAGGTCAATCCCGCCGACCAGCCCATTCTGACGCTCGCGGTCACGTCGAAGTCGATGTCGCTGACGCAGCTCGAGGACGTCGCGAACAATCGCCTCGGCACGAAGATCTCGGAGGTGGCGGGGGTCGGCGTCGTGACGACGAGCGGCGGCAACGTGCCCGCGATCCGCGTCGAGGCCGACCCGCACAAGCTCGCCGCCTACGGCCTCAATATCGACGATCTGCGCACGCTGCTCAGCTACGTGAACGTGAGCCAGCCGAAGGGCAATTTCGACGGCCCCGATCTCGACTACACGATCAACGGCAACGATCAGATCACCGACCCGAAAGACTATCTGGACACGGTGATCGCCTATCAGAACGGCTCGCCGGTCTACATGCGCGACGTCGCGCGCGTGAGCCAGGCCGCGCAGGACGTCGAGCGCGGCGCGTGGTACAACGGCTCGCCCGCGATCGTGCTGAACGTGCAGCGCCAGCCCGGCGCGAACGTGATCCAGACGGTCAATCAGATCATGAAGGTGCTGCCGCAGCTCGAATCGACGCTGCCGGCCGGCATGAAAGTGACGGTGGTGTCGGACAGTACCGGCGTGATTCGCGCGTCGGTCGCGGACGCCGCGTTCGAGCTGATTCTCGCGATCGTGCTGGTCGTCGCGGTGATCTTCGTGTTCCTGCGCAACGTGCCCGCCACCGTGATTCCGAGCATCTCGGTACCGGTCTCGCTGATCGGCACGCTCGCGGTGATGTACCAGCTCAACTATTCGATCGACAACCTGTCGCTGATGGCGTTGATCATTGCGACCGGCTTCGTGGTCGACGACTCGATCGTGATGATCGAGAACATCGTGCGCTATCTGGAAGAGGGCATGTCGCCGCTCGAAGCCGCGCTCGAAGGCGCGGGGCAGATCGGCTTCACGATTCTGTCGCTGACCATTTCGCTGATCGCGGTGCTGATTCCGCTGCTGTTCATGGGCGGCGTGATCGGGCGCCTGTTCAGCGAGTTCGCGGTGACGCTCGCGGTCACGATCGTGATTTCGGCGGTCGTGTCGCTGACTGTGGTGCCGATGCTGTGCGCGCGGATGCTGCGCGCGCAGGCCGAGCGGCATCCGAGCCGCTTCGAGCGCATCAGCGAGCGCCTGTTCGACAAGACGCTTGCCACCTACGAGCGTGGCCTGCGCTGGGTGCTCGACCATCAGACGCTGACGCTGATGGTCGCGCTCGCCACCGTCGTGTTGACCGGCATCCTGTATGTGGTGATTCCGAAGGGGCTATTTCCGGTGCAGGACGTCGGTGTGATCCAGGGCATCAGCGTCGCCGACAACTCGGTGTCGTACGCGGCGATGGTGAAGCGGCAGAGCGCGCTCGCCGATGCGGTCCTGAAGGACCCGGACGTGGTGTCGCTGACATCGTACGTTGGCATCGACGGCACCAACGCGACGCTGAACAACGGCCGCTTCCTGATCAATCTTCGCGACAAGGACAAGCGGTCAGACAACGCGCAGGAAATCGCGCGCCGGCTGGCGCAGGAAGTCGCGCATGTGCCGGGCGTGAAGCTTTTCATGCAGCCCGAGCAGGACCTGACACTCGACACGACCGTGTCGCCGAACCAGTACAGCTTCGTGTTGCGTGGACCGAGCCAGCAGGCGTTCCAGAAGTACGTGCCGGAACTCGTCGCGCGTCTGAAGCAGATTCCGTCGCTGTCCGACGTGCAGAGCGACCTCAACACCGACGGCCTCAGCGTGAACGTCGAAGTAAACAGGCAACTGGCCGCGCGCTTCGGCATCACGCCCGCGACGATCGACAACGCGCTGTACGACGCGCTCGGCCAGCGCATCGTGTCGACGATCTTCGAGCAGTCGAGCCAGTACCGCGTGATTCTGGTCGCGAAGCCGGAGTCGATGCCGACCGTGCAATCGATCGGCAATCTGTATCTGCCGAGCCAGACCAGCAGCACGGGTCAGGTGCCGCTGTCCGGCATCGCGAAGATCGAGATCAGGAAGGCCCCGCTCGTGATCAGTCACCTTGCGCAGTTCCCGTCGGTGACGATCTCGTTCAATCTCGCGAAGGGGGCGTCGCTGAGCACCGCGGTCAAGGATATTCGCGAGGCCGAGCAGGCGATCGACCTGCCGCCGTCGATCACGTCGTCGCTGCAAGGCGCGACCGCGGCGTTCGAGGATTCGCTATCGAGCGAGGTCTACCTGCTGATCGCCGCGCTCGTTGCCGTATATATCGTGCTCGGTGTGCTGTACGAGAGCTTCATCCATCCGGTCACGATCCTGTCGACGCTGCCGTCGGCGGGCATCGGCGCATTGCTGTCGCTGATGCTCGCGGGGATGGATCTCGACGTGATCGGCATCATCGGTATCGTGCTGCTGATCGGCATCGTCAAGAAGAACGCGATCATGATGGTCGACTTCGCGCTCGACGCCGAGCGCAATCACGGCAAGGCGCCGCGCGAGGCGATCTTCGAGGCGTCGCTGCTGCGTTTCCGCCCGATCCTGATGACGACGCTCGCGGCAATGCTCGGCGCGCTGCCGATGCTGCTCGGCACCGGCACCGGTTCGGAACTGCGCCGCCCGCTCGGCCTCGCGATCATCGGCGGTCTGACGCTGAGCCAGGTGCTCACGCTGTTCACCACGCCGGTGATCTATCTGTTCTTCGACCGGATGGCCACGCGCGTGAACCGCTGGCGCGCCGAGCGCGCTAGGCGCAACGCAGGCGGCGCGGAGGGCACGCGGTGAACATCCCGGCGCTCTTCATCCGGCGACCGGTCGCGACGACGCTGCTCGCGATCGCGATTCTGATCTCCGGCACGCTCGCCTATTTCCGCATGCCGGTCGCGCCGCTGCCGAACATCGCGTTTCCGGTGATCGTCGTGCAGGCCAACATGGCCGGCGCGAGCCCGAACATCATGGCGTCGACGGTGGCCGAGCCGCTCGAACGGCGGCTCGCGACGATCGCCGATGTCGAGGAGCTGACCTCGATCAGCTACGTCGGCTCGTCGATGATCATCGTCGAGTTCGGTCTGAAGCGCGACATCAATGGCGCCGCGCGCGACGTCGAGGCGGCGATCCAGGCCGCGCGCGCCGATCTGCCCACCACGCTGCGCAGCAATCCGAGCTACCGCCAGTACAATCCGGCCGACGCGCCGATCGTGGTGCTGTCGCTGACCTCGGACACGCTGACCAAAGCGCAACTCTACGACTCCGCCGATTCGGTGATCCAGCAGCAGTTGTCGCAGGTGCAGGGCGTCGGCCAGATCACGCTCGGCGGCGGCGCGTTGCCGAGCGTGCGCGTCGAGTTGCAGCCGGGCAAGCTCAATAGCTACGGCATCGGCATGGAAGACGTGCGCGCGGCGATCAGCGCGGCCAATGCCGACAGCGCGAAGGGGCATATCGACGTCGGCGATCAGCGCTACGTGGTCACCTCGAACGATCAGATCACGCACGCGGCGCCGTATCGCGACCTCGTGGTCGCGTATCGCGACGGCGCGCCGGTGAAGTTGCGCGACGTCGCCCAGGTGCGCGACTCGAACGAAAATATCCGCAATGCGGGGCTTTTCAACGGCAAGTCGGCGATTCTGGTGATCGTCTATCCGATGCCGGGCAGCAACGTGGTCAGCACCGTGCAGCAGATTCGCAACGTACTGCCGGCGATCGAAGCGACGTTGCCGAGCAGCGTGCACGTGGATGTCGCGATCGATCGCTCGCAGTCGGTCACGTCGTCGGTCGGCGATACCGAGCGCACGCTGTTCATCGCGGTGCTGCTGGTGGTCGGCGTCGTGTTCATCTTCCTGCAGTCGCCGCGCGCGACGCTGATTCCGGCGGTCGCGTTGCCGCTGTCGATCGTCGGCACCTTCGGGCCGATGTATCTGCTCGGCTATAGCATCGACAACCTGTCGCTGATGGCGCTGACCATCGGCACCGGCTTCGTCGTCGACGACGCGGTCGTCGTGCTCGAAAACGTCGTGCGGCACATGGAGCTGGGCTTGAGTCCGAAAGAGGCCGCGGTGAAGGGCGCGGGCGAAGTCGGCTTCACGGTGATTTCGATGAGCCTGTCGTTGATCGCGGTGTTTCTGCCGATCATTCTGTTTCCGGGCATCGTCGGACTGATGTTTCATGAGTTCGCGATCACGCTGTCGATCGCAATCCTGATCTCGCTGGTGATCTCGCTGACGGTCACCCCCGCGATGTGCGCGTACGTGCTGAGCCGCGACAACACGGGTCATTCGAAATCGCGCTGGGCGCAGTGGATCGAGCGGCAGTTCGATCGCTTCAAGGATGTCTATGCGCGCTCGCTGACGGCCGTGCTCGATCATTCGCTGCTGGTGATCCTGCTGTTGTTCGCGCTGCTGGTCGGCAACGTGTTCATGCTGAAGCTGGTGCCCGCCACCTTCTTCCCCGAGCAGGACACCGGCATCGTGATCGGGCAGATCATCGCCGACCAGAGCATTTCGTTCACGGCGATGCAGAAGAAGCTCGCGCAGTTGCAAACGATCGTGCAGAGAGATCCGGCGGTGCAGTCGGTGGCGGGCTTTACCGGCGGGCGCGCGCTCAATACCGCGAACGTGTTCATCGAGTTGAAGCCGCTGTCGGAGCGGCACGCGACGGCCACCCAGGTCGTGAACCGCCTGCGTCCGAAGCTCGACGAAGTGTCGGGCGCGCGGCTCTTTCTGCAGGCGCAGCAGGACTTGCGCATCGGCGGGCGGCAATCGGCGGCCGAGTACCAGTACACGCTGACGAGCGACGATTCCGCCGCACTGTTCGCGTGGACGCCGAAACTCGCCGCCGCGTTGTCGAAGGAGCGCGGGCGGCTGCTCGACGTGAACTCCGACTTGCAGCAGAACGGCCTGCAGACCTACCTGACGATCAATCGCGCGACCGCCGCGCGCTTTGGCTTCGCGCCGAACCAGATCGACAATGTGCTGTACGACGCGTTCGGCCAGCGCACCGTGTCGACGATCTATAACCCGCTGAACCAGTACTTCGTCGTGATGGAGGTCGCGCCCGAGTATTGGCAGTATCCGGAGACGCTGAGCCAGATCTATCTGAGCGCGTCCGCGGGCAATCCGACCGGCACGGCCGCGACGCAGATGCCGCATGGCACGGTGTCGGCGACGACTAGCGCGACCAGGGCCAGCGCATCGTCGAACACGAACTCGCGCAACTCGGACGCGCAGTCGAACGCGACCAACAACAGCATCGCCAATAGCAAGGGCGGCAGCTCGACCGGCAGCGCAGATAGTACGGCTGCCGAAACGATGGTGCCGCTTTCGGTGCTGACGTCGTACCGGAACAGCCATACGTCGACGCAGGTGAACCACCAGAGCGGGCTCGTCGCCGCGACGATCTCGTTCAACCTGCCGGCCGGCGGGTCGTTGAGCCAGGCAGGCGCGGCGATCAACGAGACGATCCGCGACATCGGCATGCCCGCGAGCATTCACGGCTCGTTCGCGGGCGCGGCGGCGGCCTATTCGCAGTCGATGGGCGTGGTGCCGCTGCTGATTCTCGCGGCGCTCGGCGTCGTCTACATCGTGCTCGGCGTGCTGTACGAAAGCTCGATCCACCCGCTGACAATCCTGTCGACGCTGCCGTCCGCGGGCATCGGCGCGACGCTCGCGCTGCTGATCTTCGGCACGCCGTTCTCGGTGATCGCGATGATCGGCATCATCCTGCTGATCGGTATCGTCAAGAAGAACGGCATCATGATGGTCGACGTCGCGATCCAGTTGCAGCGCCACGAACGGATGCCCGCGCGCGACGCGATCCACGCGGCCGCGCTGATCCGTCTGCGGCCGATCATGATGACGACGTTCGCGGCCGTGCTCGGCGCGGTGCCGCTCGCGATCGGCATCGGCCAGGGCGGCTCGCTGCGCCAGCCGCTCGGTATCACGGTGATGGGCGGGCTGATTCTGAGCCAGATGTTCACGCTCTATACGACGCCGGTGATTTATCTGTATCTCGACCGTCTGCGCGCACGGCTCGTCAGATGGTCCGCGGGGCTGCGCTGGAACCGCGACGCGACGCCGGGACAACCGGATACGAAGGCATGACGATGAAGATTTCTTCTGAGCGAATGACGGGGCCGCGCGCCGGGTTGCCGGGCGTCACGACGCTCGCCGTCGCGCTGCTCGCGCTGTTCAACGCCGGCTGCATGGTCGGCCCGGACTATCACCGGCCGCAGGTCAGCGTTCCCGCCACGTACTCGGAGCTGCCGGGCTGGACCCAGGCCGAGCCGAACGCGACCGGCCCGAAGGGCACGTGGTGGACCTCGTTCAACGATCCGCTGATCGACGAACTCGAACCGCTCGTCGCGGTGTCGAACCAGACCGTGCGCGCGGACTACGCGAACTACCAGCAAGCGCTCGCCGAAGTGCGCGCCGCGCACGCGGCGCTGTTCCCGACGATCGGCGCGACCGGCTCGGCGACGCGCGAACGCGCGAGCAGCGGTTCGGTCAGTGCAGCGGGAAGCTTCGTCAATGGTACGTCGACGCGCATCGTCAATTCGGGTTCGCTGGAAGGCAACGTGAGTTGGGCGCCGGACCTGTGGGGCCAGGTACGCCGCACCGTCGAGGAAAACGCCGCGAGCGCGCAAGCGAGCGAAGCGACGCTCGCGAATGCGACGCTCTCCGAGCAGGTCGCGCTCGCAACGGCGATCATCGAATTGCGCACCAGCGACGCGAACATCGACCTGCTGCAGCAAACGGTCGTCGCATATCAGCATGCTCTCGACGTCGTCACCGAGCAGGATCGCGCGGGCACCATTCCGCCGAGCGACGTGATCACCGCGCGCAGCCAGCTGAATACCGCAAAGTCCGATCTGATCGCGCTCGGCGTCGCGCGCGCGCAGCAAGCGCATGCGATCGCGGTGCTGGTCGGCAAGAACCCGGAGGAGCTGTCGATCACGCATAGCACCGCGATGCCGGCGCTGCCGTCAGTGCCGGTCGGCGTGCCGTCGACGCTGCTCGAACGCCGGCCCGACATCGCCGCCGCCGAACGCAAGATGGCCGCGCAGAATGCGGCGATCGGCGTCCAGGTGGCCGCGTATTACCCGGACATCTCGCTGTCGGCCGCGGCGGGGTTCACGCAGTCGCCGCTGTCCGGTCTGCTGAAGGTCGCGAACTATGTGTGGTCGCTCGGCGGCAGCGCGACCCAGACGCTGTTCGACGGCGGCCTGCGCAGCGCCGACGTCGATGCGGCGAAGGCGGCCTACGACTCGGCCGTTGCCAACTATCGCGGCACGGTGCTGGGCGCGTTCCAGAACGTCGAGGACGATCTGTCCGGCCTGCGCATTCTCGCCGAGCAGGCGGCCGTGCTCGAAACGGCGGTGCGCGATGCGGACCGAGGCGCGGAGATCGCGTTCAACGAGTACCAGGCGGGCACCGTCGATTACACGACGGTCGCGACCGCGCAAGCGACGCAGCTGACCACACGGCAGACCGCGCTGAACGTGCAGGAATCGCGCTTGCTGCACGCGGCGTCGTTGTTTGGCGATCTGGGCGGCGGGTGGTCGACCGGTGATCTGCATGATCCGCGGCATCCGGCGGCGGCTGCATCGTCGGCTGCGTCTGCGGCTTCCTCGCCTTCGGCTGCGTCTGCTCCATCGGCTGCGTCAGCGGGGACATCTGCGGCTATCATGCCGGGCGCGCGGCAAGCGCGGCACGATCAAAACGACTAAGGACGAGCATTGGCCAAAGGCATCCACGGGCACCACGTCAGCGGCCCTGTATCGGCACCCGAAGATGACGCGCCACACCACACACCGCCTCGCGATGTGACCTCGCTGGGCCTCTTTCTGATCTTCGCTCGCATCGGTCTGACGAGTTTTGGCGGCGGCTTGAGCGGCTGGTTCATGCGCGAGTTCGTGCACGACCGGCACTGGATGAGCGAAGACGAATTTCTCAACGGCCTCGCGTTGTCGCAGGCGCTGCCCGGCGTCAACGTGAAGAATCTGGCGATCTGGATCGGTTACCGGCTGCTCGGCTGGCGCGGCGCCGTCGCGGGATTTTTCGGCATCATTTTTCCGGCTGCCGTCGTGATCATTCTGCTGGGCGCGTTCTTTTCGGCGATCGCGTCGTTTCCGCTCACGCATATCGCGCTCGCTGGCGCCGCGGCCGGTGCGATCGGGCTGTCGCTGTCGATGGCGATCACCGCGGCGCGCCGCTTGCCGCGCCGCGTGTTCCCCTATCTGGTGCTGCTCGCGACGTTCGCGGCCGCCGCGGTGTTTCGCGTGTCGCTGGTGTGGACCGTGCTGATCGCCGGCGCGTTGAGCGTTGGCTACGAGTACGTGCGCGAGGCGCGCCAGCCCTGATCGGCTTGTGTCGCCACAACTCAAACTCCACTAAAGCTTCCGCCGTGCTCAGAACTCTTATCGCGCTGTTTTCGGTTTTCGCGCCGCTGTCGATCGTCACCGTCGGTGGCGGGCAGGGGATCATCCCCGAAGTGCAACGCCAGGTCGTCGACGTGCATCACTGGATGACCCATGCGCAATTTCTCAGCGACTTCGCGATCGCGCGGCTCGCGCCCGGTCCCGGCTCATTGCTCGCGACGCTGATCGGCTATCAGGTCGGCGGCGTCGGCGGCGCGCTCGTCGCGACCGTCGCGCTATTCGGGCCGACGGCGTTTCTGATGTATGGCGTCGTGCACGTATGGAATCGGCACGAAGGCGCGCGCTGGCTGAATGCGTTGCAGGCTGGATTGCGCCCCGTGGCCGCCGGGCTGATTCTCGCGGCCGTCTATGTGCTGATCAAGGACCTCGAAGGCGGATGGATTGCGTGGCTCACCGCGGCAATCGCGACCGTGCTCGTGATGAGGACGCGTATCAATGCATTGGTGCTGATCGCGGGAGGGGCGATCGTGTTTGTGCTGATGCATATTGCGGGTTTGCTATAGCGCGGGGGGAACACAACGACCTGCGCCAGTCGAGACGTTCAGTATCTGACGCGATTTCCCGCGGTGACTGTGCTCAGGCGATGAACCAAATCGCCTGCATCCCACCCCACATTTTTTCGCCCCAATTGCTCTAGGACAATTATTTTCCGCCCCGTTTTTGCCTCACTATTGGAGATCAGGCAAGACGACACGACTCCAAACGGAGCCGGCGTCGCGATAAACGGAGGAGCAACGGTGATCGAGCAATGGCGCGAGGCCGTGCGCGCGGTGCACGGCGTGGAGTCGAAATACAAGCGGCTGGTCAAGGCGATTGCCGGCGACATCGAGAACACGTCGCTGCCGCCGGGCGCGCGCCTGCCGCCACAGCGCGACGTCGCCGCCGAACTC
Organism: Paraburkholderia sp. BR14374; assembly: GCF_040948685.1. Classification (NCBI taxonomy): domain Bacteria; kingdom Pseudomonadati; phylum Pseudomonadota; class Betaproteobacteria; order Burkholderiales; family Burkholderiaceae; genus Paraburkholderia; species Paraburkholderia sp. BR14374. Next base: position 509,398 of record NZ_JBFPKF010000003.1, read on the forward strand.
GCGATCAGTGTGCAGACCGTGACCAACGCATACAAGGAACTGGAGCGGCAAGGGCTGATCCGCTGCGAGGTGGGGCGCGGCAGCTTCGTCGCGGCGCGTGTCACCGAAACGATGTCGAGCTACATGCTCGATACGGCCGAGCGCTCGGTGGTCGATTTTTCGATCGCGCGCATCATTCACACGTCCGAGCACGATGCGATGTGGCGCAAGGTCTGCGCGACGCTCTCGACGCTCGACGATCAACCGTGGATTCGCGCGTTCCGGCCGATCGCGGGCTTCGAGCATCATCGCCAGGCGGGCATTGCGTGGCTCGCATCGCTCGGCATGCCGGCTTCGGCCGATACGCTGCTCGTCACCAACGGCGCCGCGCACGGCATCTTTCTCGCGCTTGCTTCGCTGGTGGGACCGGGCGACACCGTGCTGTGCGAAAGCCTGACGGATCACGGCGTGATAGGTTCGGCCAACGTGCTCGGCTTCACGCTGAAGGGCCTCGAAATCGACGAGTACGGCATACACCCCGAACACTTCGAAGAGATGTGCGACAGCGAGCGCATCTCCGCGCTCGTCTGCACGCCGACGCTGAACAACCCGACCGTCGCGCTGATGCCCGATTCGCGGCGTCGCGCGATTGCGAAAATCGCCGAACGCTACGGCGTCTACGTGATCGAGGACGACGTGTACGGCCCGTTGCCCGCCAAACATTCCACGCCGATTTCGAGCCTGATTCCCGAGCTGTCGTTCTACTGCACGAGCTTGACGAAGTCGGTGATGGCCGGTTTGCGCATCGGCTATATGACGACGCCGCGCCGGCTCGCGCTGCGCGCCGAGAGCGTGCTGCGCGTGAGCAGCTGGATGGCGACCCCGCCGATGGCCGAGATCGCCACGCGTTGGATCGTCGACGGCACGGCCGCGCGGCTCGTCGAAATTCAGCGTGAACGGCTCGGGCGGCGTCAGGCGCAATTGCAGCAGACGCTCGGTAAATATGTCCTGGGCGCGCATCCGCAGGCATTGTCGGCATGGTTGCGGGTGCCCGATCACTGGCGCACCGACCGGCTGGTGCGCGAACTGCGCAACCGCGACATCGCGGTGACGTCGCCCGATCCATTCCTCGTGCGCGACGCGGACCGGCCTAATGCGGTGCGCGTTTGCGTCGGCGCCGAGGTTAGCGAAGACACCTACAAAGCCGCGCTCGAAACGATGCACGATGTGTTCGAGCAATACCCGCAGGTGCACGATTTCACCTGATCGCGCGGGTGCGCGAATTGCGTGGGCGCTGACCGAAATGAACTAGGACAATAAAAATCCTTTTTTAGAACACTAGACTGGGCTGCATGGAAAACGATGCGGCCGCGAATCACTGCGTTTATCTGCGACAGCCGTGCCCGCATCGAATAGCGAATCGACCACTTTGATGCAGGGCCTCGCGCATGTCCGTTCCACCGTCAGCCGATCTGTCGTTAGCCGACATTTACCGCGCGCGCAGCCGTATCGACGGCCGCGTGTGCCGTACGCCGCTCGTCGAATCACCGAGCCTGTCGGCGCACGCCGGCACGCCGGTCTATCTGAAGCTCGAAACCGTGCAGCCGACCGGCAGCTTCAAGCTGCGCGGCGCGACCAATGCGCTCGCGCAACTGGCCGAGCGGGGCTGCACTCGCGTGGTGACCGCATCGACCGGTAATCATGGCCGCGCGGTTGCGCATGCGGCGCGCGCGCTCGGTATCGATGCAACCGTGTGTCTGTCGCGTCTCGTGCCCGCCAACAAGGTCGATGCGGTCCGCGCACTCGGCGCGCACGTACGGATTACCGGCCAAAGCCAGGACGAGGCGGAGCACGAAGCATTGCGACTCGCGCGCGAAGAAGGTTATGCCTACGTGCCGCCATTCGACGATCCGCGCGTGATCGCTGGACAAGGGACGATCGGGCTCGAAATCGTCGAGGCCTTGCCCGATGTCGCGAACATCGTCGTGCCGTTGTCGGGCGGCGGGCTGTTTGCCGGCATCGCGCTCGCCGCGAAAAGCACGAGTGCCGCGATCGGTTTGACCGGCGTGACGATGGCGCGCGGCGCCGCGATGCACGCGAGTCTCGCGGTCGGTCAGCCGGTGCTGGTCGAGGAAGTCGATACGCTCGCCGATTCGCTCGGCGGCGGCATTGGACTCGAAAACCGCTACACGTATGCGCTGACGCGCGATCTGATCGACGAAACCCTGCTGCTGAATGAGGCGTCGATCGCGCGCGGTATCGCGCATGCGTATCGGCAGGAACGGCTCGTCGTCGAAGGCGCGGCGGCGGTGGGGATTGCCGCGGTGCTCGATCGCGCGCTGCCGGCTGAGCGCATCGCGCGCGGGCCGCTCGTGCTCGTCGTGACGGGCGCGAACATCGATATGGATCTGCATCGGCGGATCGTCGGCAACGAAACATCGCAAGCCGAACCGCCACCGAACCCACATACCGCATCATGACCTCGATCACGCTCCTTGGCGAAGCCGAGCTTCGCAATCTCGTGCCGCTCGATCTCGCGGCTATCGACCAGATCGAAGCCGCCTTTGTCGCGCTCGCGACCGAAGCGGTCGCGATGCCGCCGATCCTGCGGCTCGATCTGCCAGCGCATAACGGCGAAGTCGATGTGAAGACGGCCTGGCTGCCGCGCCTCGACAGCTTCGCAATCAAAGTCAGTCCGGGCTTTTTCGATAACCCGTCGCTTGGTTTGCCGAGCCTGAACGGCCTGATGCTGGTGCTGTCGGCGAAGACCGGATTGACCGAGGCGGTGCTGCTCGACAACGGCTATCTGACCGCGATACGCACGGCGGCCGCCGGCGCGGTCGCGGCGCGCTGGCTCGCGAAAGCCAACACGCCGCACGTCGCGGTGATCGGCGCGGGCGAGCAGGCGCGCCTGCAACTGCGCGCCCTGATGCTGGTGCGCCGCGTCGAACACGTACGAGTGTGGGCGCGCGACGCGGCGAGCGCGCTACGTTTCTCAGCAGAAGCGAACAACACGCTCGGCGTGCGCTGCGACGTCGCGGCCAGCGTTTACGACGCGCTTGCCGAAGCGGACGTCGCGATCACGACGACGCCGAGCCGCACGCCGCTCCTCGAAGCCGCCGATCTGCATCCGGGTCTGCACATCACCGCGATGGGCTCGGACGCCGAACACAAGAACGAAATCGCGCCGGCCGCGCTCGCGGCGGCGCGCTACGTGTGCGACCGCGCGCAGCAAACGCGGGTGCTCGGCGAACTGCATCACGCGATTGCCGCGGGCACGATGCGTGACGATGCGGCGATCGTCGAATTGGGTCAGGTGATAGCCAAACAGGCGGCGGGCCGCACGAGCGACACCGACGTGACGATCTGCGATCTGACCGGAACCGGCGCGCAGGACACCGCGATTGCCGCGCTCGCCTTGCAGCGCGCGCGTGCCGCGAAGGCGGGGACGACATTTGGCAACGGCGCGCCGCTGAAATGACGCGCGATCAACGGTAAAACGCCGCACAAGCGGCTCACGAAGGAGTAGCACAGATGCGGGCATCCCCGATTCAACCGACGGTCGATTTCAACGCCGACGGCGAACAGCATGGTTTCCTGAAGCTGCCTCATTCTCACGATGTCTCCGCGTGGGGCGCGGAGATGATCCCCATCACCGTGATCCGCAACGGCGAGGGACCGACCGCGCTGCTAACGGGCGGCAATCACGGTGACGAATACGAAGGGCCGATCGCGCTGTCGAAGCTCGCCGCCACCTTGAAGGCGAGTGAGGTACGCGGGCGCGTGATCATCGTGCCGTTCATGAATTTTCCGGCGTTTCGCGCGGGCACGCGCACGTCGCCGATCGATCGCGGCAATCTGAATCGCAGCTTTCCGGGCAAGCCGGATGGCACCGTGACCGAGAAGATCGCCGATTATTTTCAGCGCTATCTGCTGCCGCTCGCCGACTATGTGCTCGATCTGCACGCGGGCGGCCGCACGCTCGACTTCGTGCCGTTCGCCGCGATTCACGTACTGCCCGATGCGACGCAGCAGGCGCGCTGCGAAGCGGCGATGCGTGCGTTCGGCGCGCCGTACTCGATGCGGATGCTCGAGCTAGATAGCGTCGGCCTTTACGACACGGCCGTCGAGGAAGCCGGCAAGGTGTTCGTGTCGACCGAGCTTGGCGGCGGCGGTACCGCAACGGTGCAGAGCGTGGCGATCACCGAGCGCGGTGTGCGCGGCTTTCTGCAGCATGCGGGGATCATCGAGCAGGACGAATCGAGCCGTAACGCACCACGCACGACCACGCTGCTCGATATGCCCGATGGCACCTGCTACACGACGAGCGAGCACGATGGTCTGCTCGAATTGTGCAAGGATCTCGGCGAGATGGTCGATAGCGGCGAGGTGATCGCGCGGGTTTACGATGCGAATCGCACCGGTGCCGCGCCGATCGAATATCGCGCGCGACGCGCGGGCATGCTCGCCGCGCGGCATTTCCCGGGGCTCGTGCGGAGCGGCGATACGGTTGCGGTGGTCGCCGACGTGCTCGAACGTGGCATACCGGTAACGGTCTGAACGCGCGATGAAATTCGACCGCTACGATCTCGCGATTCTGCGCATTCTCGCGCGCGACGGACGCATCACGAAGTCGCGCCTCGCCGAAGAAATCAATCTGTCGATTTCGCCGGCATGGGAGCGCGTGAAGCGCCTCGAAGAAGAGGGCGTGATTCGCGGGTATCGCGCGGATATCGATTGGGTGCGCGCGTTCAAAGGCAGCCGCGTGGTGGTCGAGGTGACGCTAGCGCGTCATACCGCTCCGGACATGCGGCGCTTCGAGGAGCGCATCGCGGCCGCGCCCGAAGTCGTGCAATGCCTCGCGACGGGCGGCGGCGTCGACTATGTGATGCACGTGCTGTCGCGCGATATCGACCACTATCAGCGCTTCATCGATACGTTGCTCACCGACGAGTTGGGCATCGAGAAGTACTTCACCTATATCGTCACGAAGGTGGTGAAAAGCGGCGCCGAAGGACTGCCTGATTGGGCGGAACAATCGATTGGCGAGAACGGTTGAATGGCGCGATAAGTGCGGTCCAAATACGGTCAAAAGTCCCGCCCGAAAAAACATCAATCACGCGGCGAATTGCAGAAAAAACGCAGTCTTCCAACCGCGACAACAAAAAAATCCGCAGTGCCCGAGGACCTACAGTGATAGCAGAGACATCGCACACAGGAGGTCGTCATGTTGCTGGGTCATCCGGTCCTATTCAAATCGCTGTGCTACGTGGATGGACGCTGGGTTCATAGCGCGAGCGCCGCGAGCGTCGCAGTGCAGAATCCCGCGAATCAGGAAGTACTCGGCCATGTGCCGATGCTCGACGCGGCGCAGATCACCGCCGCAGTCGATGCCGCGCAGCGCGCGTTCGACACGTGGCGCTGGGTGCCGGTCGCCAAACGCTCGGCGCTGCTATTGCGCTGGCATGAACTGATCCTGCGTCATCAGCAGGATCTCGCTGCGATCCTGTCGCTCGAACAGGGCAAGCCGCTTGCCGAAGCGCGCGGCGAAATCGCGTATGGCGCGAGCTTCGTCGAATGGTTCGCGCATGAAGTGCGGCGCCTGAATGGGCGCACGATTCCGACGCATATCGATGGCGCGCATCTTGGCACGATCATCGAGCCGGTCGGCGTCGCCGCACTGATCACGCCGTGGAATTTCCCGTGCGCAATGCTCACGCGCAAGGCCGCTGCCGCGCTGGCCGCAGGTTGCACGGTAGTCGCGAAGCCCGCGCACGAGACGCCGTTCTCCGCACTCGCGCTCGCGCAACTCGCCGAAGAAGCCGGCTTTCCGGCAGGCGTATTCAACGTGGTGCTCGGCGAGCCGCAAATGGCGATGGAAACGCTGGTTTCGGATAGCCGCGTGCGCTCGGTCAGCTTCACCGGATCGACGCGCGTCGGTGCACTGGTGATGCAAACGGCCGCGCAGGCAGGCATCAAGAAGACCGCGCTCGAACTGGGCGGCAACGCGCCTTTTATCGTGACCGAAGATGCGGACCTCGCACAGGCCGTGCGCGTGGCGGTTGCTGCGAAGTTCCAGACCTCGGGCCAGGACTGCTGCGCGGCGAACCGGATCTTCGTCGCGCGTCCGTTGTATGAAGCGTTCGTCGCGCAATACAGCGATGCCGTGAAGGCCTTGAAAGTGGGCAGCGCCTTCGACCCACACGTAGACGTGGGCCCGCTGATGCACCAGGCCGCGTTCGACACGACCGTGCAGCGCGTCGCCGACGCGCGCGAGAAGGGCGCACGCATCACGGTGGGCGGCTCGGCGCACGAGCGCGGCGGCTGGTTCTTCGAGCCGACCGTGGTGGCCGATGCTGCGCCCGGCATGCGCATCTACGACGAAGAGAACTTCGCGCCGATCTCGGCGGTATCGCCGTTCGATTCGCTCGACGAAGTGGTCGAACGCGCGAACGACACCGAGTACGGACTCGCCGCCTACGTCTGCGCGAAAGAGCTGAACACCGTGTTTCAACTGATCCGCCGACTCGACTTCGCGATGGTGTCCATCAACGGCGCGAAGTTTACCGGCGCGCCGATTCCGTTCGGCGGCATCAAGTCGTCGGGGCTTGGACGCGAAGGCGGCGTCGAAGGCTTCGAGCCGTTCGTCGAGACACGTTATTTCTGCCTTGGCCAGCTCGGCTTGCCGGTCAGCGACAGCGCCCCAGCTCGTGCCGCGGCACACGCGATGGCGACGGACGCAACGGCCTGAACCTACTGATTCATTCATCAAGACATCACACGAAGGAGCGACCCATGACTAAATTCGATCAACTGCTGAGCGCCGATCGCGCGCACTTCATGCATCCGTCGACGCACGCGCACGATCACGCGAGCGGCGCGCTGCCGGGCCGGATCGTGACCGGCGCGAAGGGCATCCGTATCGAGGACCATCAAGGCAAATCGTTTATCGATGCATTTGCCGGCCTTTACTGCGTGAACATCGGCTACGGCCGCACCGAAGTGGCAGAGGCGATTTACGAGCAGGCGAAGAAGCTCGCGTACTACCACACGTATGTCGGCCACTCGACCGATACGATCATCGAACTGTCGTCGCGCATCATCGACTGGTCGCCGAAAGGCATGAAGAAGGTGTACTACGGCTTGTCGGGTTCGGATGCGAACGAAACGCAGATCAAGCTCGTCTGGTACTACAACAACGTGAAGGGCCGCCCGAACAAGAAGAAGATCATTTCGCGCGACCGTGGCTATCACGGCTCGGGTATCGTCACCGGTAGTCTCACGGGCTTGCCGAGCTTCCATCAGTTCTTCGATCTGCCGGTCGAGCGCGTCAAGCACACCGTGTGTCCGCACTGGTATCGCCGCGCGCCCGCGGGCATGAACGAAACGCAGTTCGTCGCGTACTGCGTCGACGAACTCGAAAAACTGATCGCGCGCGAAGGCGCTGATACGATCGCGGCCTTCATCGGCGAACCGGTGATGGGCACGGGCGGCATCGTACCGCCGCCGGCCGGTTACTGGCCCGCGATCCAGCAGGTGCTGAAGAAGCACGACATTCTGCTGATCTGCGACGAAGTGGTGTGCGGCTTCGGCCGGCTTGGCTCGAAGATGGGCGCGCAGCACTACGGCATTCAGCCGGATCTGATCACCGTCGCGAAGGGTTTGACGAGTGCGTATGCGCCGCTGTCGGGCGTGATCGTCAGCGAGGGTGTGTGGGATGTGATCGATAAGGCATCGCAGGAATCGGGCGCGCTGGGGCATGGCTGGACCTATTCGGGCCATCCGATCTGCGCGGCCGCGGCTCTCGCCAACCTCGACATTCTGGAGCGCGAGAACCTGACGCAGAACGCGGCGCAAACCGGCGCTTATCTGCTCCAGCAATTGCATGCGGCGTTCGACTCGCATCCGCTCGTCGGCGAAGTGCGCGGCGAGGGTATGCTGGCCGCGCTGGAGTTCATGGCCGACAAGGATCTCCGCACGCCGTTCGATGCGGCGCTGAAGGTCGGACCGCGTGTGTCGGCTGCGGCGATGCAGCGCGGACTGATCGCGCGGGCGATGCCGCATGGCGACATCCTTGGCTTTGCGCCGCCGTTGGTGACGTCGCGCAGTGATGTCGACGAGATCGTCAAGTTGACGCGCGAAGCGGTGGATGAGGTGGCGTCGCAGGTGTTTGCGCCGGCTGCTTCGCTTTGATGAACTGAGGAGTGAGAAAGCCCCGGCTGCTGGGATGTGGTTTGTGGTTGGGGCTTTTATTTACTTCGGGCGGAATTGGTGTCAGGCGGTTCAATTTCGATAGAATCCAAGGTTTCGATGACCGATCGTGTTTCGCGCAGATCACCGCCCACGATTTCGTGCTGGTGTCTGTCGAGAAATCGGATCTTCGTGTCGATTATCAAGGTAACTGGGACGTCACCGTGGGAGCTATGCCACACGGCTTGAAATTTATACGGTCCCATCCGAGCACCGCCCATATGCGGCATTGTCGCGCTATCTATCCTGTCTCCCCATCCCGTATCTGTAACTGAAAAGTTGTCAGTTATGAACTGTTCAAATTGAGCGCGCGCCTTGAGCATTGGAACAATGTCGCCGTAAAAACTGACCGATCCATCCGCATGAGCGGTCGGAATCAATAGCGCTCCGACGAGCGTAGCCATAAATCTTTGAGCACAGATCCTTTTATTCACGATTCAAGATCTAGAAGATCTGGAAGAGCATGCGTTTAAATCTATGCCGTGCTTTAGTCCTCCCGGAACGGACTCCGGTTGCCCTTGTTCCGCAGGTCCTATCGTCACGCTATCGATATGCTCTTCAATGCGGACTGCCTTAAGCAAACTTCCATCGACCTTCCTGCCGCGCGAGTCGATAAAATCTATACGCGTGTTTATCGTCAGAACTACTGGTTTTGAACCTGAATTCCCGCGCCAGTTTGCCCACATCGAATAAGGCCCGATTCGGGAACCCCCTAAAGCTTTCGATTGAACGTCTCCAATTCGCGTTCCCATTGGATCGCTGACGATATCGAAGTTGCAGAGAACGAGTTCTCTTGAGTCTGCGTTCTGATTTAATAGCGGCATGATAGATGAATCGAAATCGACTGAGCCCGTACCATCTAGTGCGAAAGCAGTAAGCGGGAGACACGACAAGAGCGGAAGCAGTCTTTTCATTTCATAGCCCAGAAAATTTGACCCGGCGAGAGCCGACAGCGTTGTGACGATGCATTGGCACGCTCCTCCTCGGATGGCGGCGGCTTCGCGCCGCATTGTCACTGACGGCTATAGGTACATGGACCCGCATCAGAACCGCTGGAAATTGTGCTTGCACGGCAAGATGCTGCTTCGTAGCGACCGCTTCTCTGATTGAAGCGAAACTGGGTTGTGTAACACGTTATCGCCGTACAAGCCGTCTCTGCGATGTCTCGCATTCCACCATGCTCCACTTGCAAGATCTGAAAAACATCAGCGTTCCCTTCATGCAGGATGCGCCCGTTAGAAACAAGCCAGTGCTGGAATTGATGGGCGCCATAGAAAGGTGCGAAATATGGGTCCAAGGTAGGCCGCACGAATCGGATTTCCCGCCCCCTAAGGCTAATTGGGACGGTCTTCCATACGAGCCTTGTGCTTGGGTCTTTCGGTATCTCGCCCGCTTGTGCATAGCCAGTTAAATCCTGCGCTCGCTCTTCATGTCTCATCAATGCGCTTGCGAACGCATGAGTGACGTGATCCCATCCGCTCGTTGAGTCTTCAGTTCGATTCTCGAACAAGATTTCTGAGGCAACTGCATGACCAGTCGTAAGGCCTGCGAGTAGTAGCGCGATAGCAGTATTTTTCATTTTGGTGTCCCACCGCCCGCAATAAACCACGCCTTTAGAGTCGCAAAGTCATGAACCTGAAATGACACCCATTCATGAGGCTTTAGCTTCTCAATGGCATGCTTAATGTTCCCGGCTATCACCGAGTCAATTACATTGTGGACGCGAACGTCTTCAACCGCGATCAGGTCCTGAGTGTGCGGGGAAAAATCGTCGAGACCCATCGCCTTCTTGCCATGTTCGGTCCACGCGGCTCTGTTAATCTGGTACAGACCGGCAGCGGTAGTGTGTCCATCTTTACCCGGCCCCGGGTGAGTTGATTCGTCGGTAAAGGTCCACGTCGTATTTCCCGGATACCACCCGTACTTCGCGTGATAGTCGCCGCCTTCAGATTTCCCAATCATATAGAGGAACGCCTTGACGTTGGCATCTTTGAAATATTCCTCGTTCTCTTCGAGGCGCGTCTTCTGCCGTGACGCAACGCGAACCTGTTTCGCGGCGCTGTCGGCGGTACTCGTCGTCGTTCTTCGCGCGGCATGGTTGAGATGCTTACCCGACGGGGAGATTACGGTCTTAGGCATGTTTCGCCCCGTTGCAATAGATATTGATTTCTTCAGCCGAACTGGTCATGGAAAGACGGTGCGTATAGCCGCTCGCGTCGGTCATTCCATGTTCTATATCGCCGCTTGCCCGTTCGACGGCATATTCAACGTTGACTAAAGGCTTACCCGTGTGAGCGTCGAGAAGTTGGAATTGCTCGTTGTAGTTGATACGCCTGGTGACCGGGGAGCGTCCGCGACAATCACACGCCCATGCGTAACCTAGCGCTTTGGCCATGTCGTAACCGTTTGATAGCGAACGCAGCCGATCAAAGGGAAAGAACTCTCCGGTTTCTGCATTCATAGCCTGTGCCGACGGCATCGGCGGGAAGTTGGCGTAGATCGAATAGGTAATGCGACAAAGGTCACAGACCTTCTCGTCCGGCATCTTCTTTCCAGTGCCATCCTGATTCCGTTTCTCCATTGGATTCCTCATGAATTTCCAGGCGATGTCGGATACTTACCCATCGAAACGAACCACGTCAACAGCTTTAAATCGAGATAAGACTGTCTTGAAAAACATTGACGACGACTGCTACGCGCGAAAAAGAAAGCCCGCCATGAGGGGCGGGCTCGGAGGGTGACAGTGTGCGGCTAGAGCTGCGAATGGCCGTAATACATCGGCCAGTGTTTTAATCGCAATAAGAGTTAATGCGAAGCTTCGTCGCCGTAATGCCGATCCGGAATCACAACGATATTCCCCACGAAGCGCTTTTCCATAAACCGCGTCTGCGCCTCAGGAAACTTCGACAGCGGATAAGTCGCTGCGAGAACCGGCCGAATCGTACCGCTCTGGATATAGTCGAGCACGCGTTTGAACGCGCCGCGCGTGCCCTGCGACGATCCATTCAACTGCAACTGCTTCAGATACATCGTGCGCAGGTCGAGTTGCACGACCGGCCCGGCGATCGCGCCCGCGGTCGTGTATCGCCCCTCTGGCCGCAGCACGTTCAACAGCTTGCCGAACAGCGCCCCGCCAACCAGATCGGCCACCACGTCGACGGGCCGGCCGTCGGTCATCCGTTCGACGTCCGCGATGAAATCGCCACTGTCGCGCAGCATCACGCCTTGCGCGCCGAGCGCGAGCACCGCTTCTTCCTTGCCCTTGCTGACCACCGCATACGGAATTGCGCCGCGCGCGCGGCACAGCTGAATGATGGCCGAGCCGACGCCGCCGGACGCACCGGTAATCAGCACCGCTTCGCCGCGCTTGACGGCTGCGCGCTCGATCATCTGCTCGCCGGTGTGATAAGCGCACCAGAACGTCGCGAGCTCGGCGTCGGAATAGCTGGAGTCGACGCGATGCGCGTTTTCGGCGGGCACGGCCGTGTATTCGGCGTAGCCGCCGTCGCGGCCGTGGCCGATGTAGTCGATATCGGCGAGGCTGTCGTCGTCGCGGTTGTAGATCGACGCGTCGACGATCACGCGCTCGCCGATACGCGCATCGCTGACGCCGCGACCCACCGCGACCACGCGGCCGACGATATCCGCGCCCTGAATGCGCGGAAACGTCAGCGTCGAGCGGCCGCGTCGCCACGTCGAAACCGCTTGCGGGTCGTCGTCGGTGCCGTAGGCGCCCTCGCGGACCCACACGTCGGTATTGTTGAGACCGCATGCGGTCACATCGATCAGTACTTCGCCGGCCGCACAGGACGGCACCGGCACGTCGTCGCGATAGACCAGTTTGTCGAGGCCGCCGTGCCCGGTCAGCACGACGGCCTTCATCGTTTTCGGAAGCATGCTTCCCCTCGTGTTGAGACGGGCATCGTGCTCCGCGAGTCGATGCGGGCACGACGCCCGTGCGCTTACGGTTTGACGAACAGCTTGCGTGGCGTGCGGCAGAAGGTCTCGACACCGGTCCTGGTGATCAGGATGCTCTCGGTGATTTCGAGGCCCCAGTCGTCGAGCCACAGGCCCGGCATGAAGTGGAACGTCATGCCGGGTTCGAGGACGGTCTTGTCCCCAGGACGCAGGCTCATCGTGCGCTCGCCCCAGTCCGGCGGATAGCTCGCGCCGATCGGATAGCCGCAACGGCTGTTCTTCTCGATGCCGTATTTATGCAGCACCGCGAAAAACGCATTGGCGATGTCCTCGCAGGTATTGCCCGGTTTCGCCGCGGCAAGACCGGCCTCGATTCCTTCGACCACCGCGCGCTCGCCCTCGATGAAATGCTTCGGCGGCTTGCCCAGATACACGGTGCGCGACTGCGGGCAGTGATAGCGCTTGAAGCAGCCGGCGATTTCGAAGAACGTGCCGGCGTCCTTCGCGAACGGCGTGTCGTCCCAGGTCAGATGCGGCGCGGCCGCGTCGGCGCCGGTCGGCAGCAGCGGCACGATCGCCGGATAGTCGCCGCCATGACCGTCGATGCCGGTAATGCCTGCCGAGTAGATCTCCGCGACGAGGTCATTCTTGCGCATGCCCGGCTCGATTCGCTCGAGGATATGCGCGTGCATCTTCTCGACGATGCGCGCGGCCACGCGCATGTACTCGATCTCGCGTAGCGATTTGACCGCGCGCTGCCAGTTGACGAGGCCGGTCGCGTCCTGCCATTTCGCGTCCGGCAGATGCGCGACGAGCGAGCGATAAGCAGCGGCGCTGAAATAGTAGTTGTCCATTTCGACGCCGATCTTCGCGTTGGCCCAGCCGCGCGCCGCGATCACCTCGCGCGCGAGATAGTCCATCGGATGCCGCGCGGTGGATTGCACGTAGTGGTCCGGATAGCCGACGATCTGATCGTGCTGCATGAAGACGGTGCGCTTTGCACCATTCGCGTCCTGACCGCGGCCGAACCAGACCGGCTCGCCATCGAGCGCGAGCAGCACGCACTGATGCACGTAAAACGACCAGCCGTCATAGCCGGTGAGCCAGGCCATATTGGTCGGGTCCGACACGATCAATAGCTCGATGCCGGCCTCCTGCATGGCCTTGCGCGTCTTGGCAAGACGCGCGGCATATTCGTCGCGTTCGAACGGCAGGCGCACGACGGGCACCTCAATTCGCGATTCCTGTTGCGTCGTATCTGACATCTTCCCCTCTCTCTGAGCGTGACGTCGTTGCGGGAAGTGGCGCACGGTGCACGTGAATGCGGCGCCACGGGTATTTCTCGCCGCAGTCTAATGCCGCGAAAAAACGCCTCCGAATGTGCTAGTTCAATCTTGGTGACGTCATCGGAGCATGCTGTGGTCTTGTTGCAGCGCACCCTTGGGCCGCATTCGCCGGCGCGGAAAAAGAATTGTTCTAGAGCAATCCGGTTTGCAAATATGGCTGCGTATTCTGGTCCGCATCACTGGCATTTCCGGCGCCGCAGCCGCATTCCATTGACTCAAATCACGTACGACGAACGGGATCGAATCGATATGAACACTGCGCGAGTTACCGATCTATTGAGCGCTTCAGGCATCGCCCCGGCAAGTCTTTCCTCCGAACGCACGGCCACGCCCGCAGGCACTCAGGCGCGCCGCGAACAAAGCCCCGCGAATAAGCCATTGATCCGACTCGACCGGATCACGAAACGATATGGCGCGCTGACCGTGCTCGACGAACTATCGCTCGACGTGATGCCCGGCGAGAAACTGGCGCTGATCGGTCCGTCGGGATCGGGCAAGACGACGATCCTGCGCATCCTGATGACGCTCGAGACGATCGATGGCGGCCATATCGAGGTGGACGGCGAACAACTGTTCCATATGCCGCGCGGCGGCCAGATGGTGCCCGCGAACGAAAGGCATCTGCAGAAGATGCGCGAGAAGATCGGCATGGTGTTTCAGCACTTCAATCTGTTTCCGCACAAGAGCGTGCTCGACAACGTGACGCTCGCCCCAATGCTGACGAAGGGCGAGAGCCGCGAGTCGGCGGAGAAACGCGCGCTAGAGCTGCTCGACATGGTCGGCATGGCCGATAAGGCGAAAAGCCGTCCCGCACAACTGTCGGGCGGCCAGAAGCAGCGCGTGGCGATTGCGCGGGCGCTCGCGCTCGCGCCGCGAATCATGCTGTTCGACGAAGTGACGTCCGCGCTCGACCCCGAACTCGTCGAGGAAGTCCTGAACGTGATGCAGCGGCTCGCGCGCGAAACCGATATGACGATGCTGCTCGTCACGCACGAAATGGGCTTCGCGCACGATTTCGCCGACCGCGTGCTGTTCTTCGATCGCGGCAGGATCGTCGAGGAAGGCAAGCCCGAGGACATCTTCACTCATCCCGTGCATGAGCGGACCCAGACCTTCCTGCGCAAGATCCTCGCCGCGGGGCATCGAATCTGAGCCGAGCCGCAACAGATTGTTTTTCCATGCTGCACATCACCCACTACTACGTCATACCACTACGCCAAAGGAGCCAGAGATCATGAAGCTGAAGAGGATTCTGATTGCGGGAGGGTTGTCTCTGCTGACGCTCGCGAGCCTCGCATATGCCGCCGACGACAAGCTAACGCAGCTGCGCCAGCAAGGTTTCGCGCGCATCGCGATCGCGAACGAACCGCCGTTCACCGCAGTCGGCGCCGACGGCAAAGTGACGGGCGCGGCGCCCGATGTCGCGCGCGCGGGGTTCAAGAAGCTGGGCGTCAACGACGTCGTCGCGTCGGTCTCCGAGTATGGCGCGATGATTCCGGGCCTCGCGGCCGGGCGGCATGACGCGATTGCGGCGGGGCTGTTCATGACGCCGCAGCGTTGCGCGGCTGTCGCCTATTCGCAGCCGGTGCTGTGTGCGGTCGAAGCGTTCGCGGTCAAGAAAGGCAATACGAAGAGCATCAAGACGTACGAGGAAATCGCGAAAGATCCGAAAGCGGTGATCGGTGTGGAAGGCGGCACGACCGAGCAGAAGCTCGCGACCGCCGCGAATATTCCGACCGATCGCGTGATCATCGTGCCGGACGGGCAAAGCGGTCTGAAGATGCTGCAGGACGGCCGCATCGACGCATTCGCGTTGCCGCTTCTTTCGATCACCGATCTGCTTTCAAAGGCGAAAGACCCGAACCTCGATTCGATCGCGCCGGTGCAGAACACGCCGGTGCAATGCGACGGCGTCGCGTTCCGCAAGCAGGACACCGCGCTGCGCGATGCGTTCGATGTCGAGCTGAAGAAGATGAAGGATTCCGGCGAGTTCGCGAAGATCGTCGAGCCCTATGGCTTCTCGGCGAAGGCGGCGATGTCGGCGAGCCGCGAACAACTGTGCACGGCGAAGAACTGAGGCCGCGATAGCACGCCATGCGCGCGGCACGGTCGCGCGCATGGCCCCCGATACATTGCGCGCGAGGTGCGTCGATGAACCACTGGTCCGGTTATTTGCAGCTGATTTTGCAGGGGGCGCGGACAACCGTCGAACTGACGCTGATGGGCGCGGTACTCGCGCTCGTAATGGCGTTCGTCGCGGGGCTCGGGCGTCTGTCGCGCTTCTTCGTGGTGCGCGCGTTGGCCACGTCATATATCGAGTTCTTTCGCGGCACGTCGATATTCGTACAGCTGTTCTGGGCGTACTTCGTGTTGCCGATGGCCGGCCTCACGCTGACGCCGCTGCAGGCCGGCGTGCTCGCGCTTGGGCTTAACGTCGGCGCGTACGGCGCCGAAGTGGTGCGCGGCGCGGTCGCCGCGATCGGCCACGAGCAGCGCAGCGCCTGCATTGCGTTGAATCTTTCCCGCTATCAGCGCATGCGGCACGTGATCCTTCCACAGGCCTTGCCGCTGATGCTGCCCACCTTCGGCAACAACGCGATCGAGCTGCTGAAGGGCACGGCCGTCGTGTCGCTGATTTCGCTCGGCGACATGACCTTCCAGGCGCAAGTGGTGCGCTCGCAAACCGGCAATACGTTGATCCCGTTCGCGACGATTCTCGCGCTGTACTTCGGCATGGCCTGTCTGATCTCGTTCGGTATGCGCAAGCTGGAAAGCCGGTTGAGTTTCGGTCTCGACCGCATCAGGAGATAGACGTATGGAATGGGACTGGAGCTTCGTGCGCGAGATTCTGCCGCTGCTGCTGCAAGGGTTGGAGATCACCGTGCTGGCTACCTTGCTGGGCGCGGTAGTGGCCGCCGTGGTCGGCATGGTGATAGCCATCTTGCGGCTCGCACCGAATCGCGTGGTGTCGCGCGGCACATCGGCGATTGCGAGCTTTATTCGCGGCACGCCGCTGCTGGTGCAGCTGTATTTCGTGTTCTACGTGCTGCCCGACATCGGCATCCGGATGCCGGCGCTCGCGGCCGGTGTGCTCGCAATCGGCGCGCATTACGCGACATATGCGGCCGAGGTCTATCGTGCCGGCATCGAAAGTATTCCGCGCGGGCAATGGGAGGCCGCGAAGGCCTGCAATCTGAGCCCCGCGCAAACCTGGCAGCACGTGATCTTGCCCGAAGCGGTGCCGCCGATGGTGCCGGCGCTCGCCAATTACCTGATCTCGATGTTCAAGGAAACGCCGTTGCTGTCGGCGATCACGGTCCTCGAATTGATGAATCAGGCGAAGATCATCGCGAATACGGATTACCGCTATCTGGAGCCGATGACGCTGGTCGGCGTGCTGTTCCTGATCATCAGCCTGATCGCGGTGGCCTGTGTGCGCCTCCTTGAAAAGCGTTTTCCGGCTCCGGGACATTGAACGATGCAAATAACTATTCGGCAGTTCGAGCGCGCGCCGAATTTGCTCGAACGCGCTTTCGAAAAACGTATCGGCCTCGTGATTCTCGCGACCGATCACACCACCGAGCCGGATTTCGCGGCACTCGTTGCGAGCGAGCGGATCGGCATCTACGTGAATCGCGTGCCGTATGCGAACCCGGTCACGCCCGACAATCTGCGCGCGATGCAACCGTCACTGACCGCGGGTGCCGCGCTGATCCTGCCCGACGAAACGCTCGACGTCGTGATGTATTCGTGCACGTCGGCATCCGTGATGATCGGTGATGCGCAGATCGAGCGCGCAATTCATGCAGCGAAGCCATCGGCCAGAGTGGTCACTCCAACGACTGCCGCGGTCACAGCGCTCGACACGCTCGGCGCGCGGCGTATCAGTGTGCTGACGCCGTACACCGCCGCAACGAGTGGGCCAATGGCGGAGTACTTTGCCGCACAAGGCTTCGCGATCGATCGCTTCTCTTGCGTCGGTTTGACCGACGACCGGGAGATGGCACGGATTTCGCACGACGATATCGTCGCCTTTGCGCGCGAAGCGACGGCGCGGGACTCCGACGCGCTGTTTATCTCGTGCACCGCTGTGCGAGCCGCGCGGATCATCGCGCGAATCGAAGAGGCTACGGCCAAGCCGGTGGTCAGCAGCAATCTCGCGACCGCATGGATGTGTTTGCGGCTGTGCGGCGAGAACGACGCGAGGCCGGAGCAGGGGCGTTTGATGACGCTGCCGTTGCTGATGCGCTGATACGAATGACGTTGGGCTTTCAGCCACTCAGTGGCTTGCGCCCGACGTGAGCCGTTCGATCATGTTGCGGATCGCGCGCATCTGAACGCCTTGCTGATCGGCGAAATGTCGGCCGGTATATCCCCACCAGTCCCAGCATCCATTCGGGTTGGTTATTGGAATCGATACCGCCTGCGGATATAGCACGACGATCCGGTTGTTGTCCGCCCACTGCGTATAGCCGGCGTGCCGGACGAACGTGGTTCCGTAGGAGAGCCCAGTCGGTGAGCCGAGCGGGACATACGCCTGCCCCTGCCGGCAGCCGTGCAGCGCAACGTGCAGCCGGCACAGTGCTCCGGCATTGCATGCGCTCGGTACATACAGCCATCCGGTGGCGTCCATGCCCGTCCTGCGCAAAAAGCTCGCTGGCTGGCTGGCCGGTAGATAACGGCTCTGATCGAAGCGGATGAAGCGTCCCGGTGGCGTTGCCGCGGCAGGCGGCGCGAGCGGAGCAGGTCCGTAGATCCAGCCCAGTATCTGCTTCGCGCCATCGACATCGCACTTGCCGATGAAAGGCGATTCGCTTTTTGCGCAGGCCACGCCATAGTCGATGGTGGGCATCGTGTGGCCTGCATCGGCAATGCCGATTTGAGTCATGTTCTGTGCCGGCACGCCGAGTGCCGCATAGAACGCCTGCAACTGGGCGACGATGGGCGCAGGCACGGTCGCGTCTTTCGCTCCCGATATCGTGACGATTCGTTGGCGCATGATCCTGGCGACATCGTCGATCAGGCGACTGGCCGAAAACGTCCTGGCCATCGAGACGAGCCGTGGCACATTGGTGCTGTCAGGCGAGACCCGGCAGGCGCTCGCCGGTCGGATGGTGCATGAGCACCGGGTGGTGGCGATCAGAAGGCTGTTTCGCGAGCAATAGTACGGACCGGCCGCAACGACGCCCACGCCCTTGATGATCGACGAGTACGCGACCGCCAGTTGCACCGCCATGAACCCTCCCGCCGAGAGGCCGGAGACGGAGGTCTGCGAGATATCGATGTTGAGCGCCGGCAATGGCGGATAGCTGGCAGCGTCGGCGTAACACCCTGCCGATGACATCGACAAAGCGGTGACACATATGCAGAGCGCTGCTTTCACCGGTTGGCCTCGCACTCGAATGCTTATCGATAGAACGAACGACGGCTTGAAATTTTAAAGCGTGCATTGCACCCGAATCGTGTTGTTTTTCCCGATCGCGCACGACGTATCGCCGACGCACGCGTACGGATTACCGCATCCAGTGCGGGTTTTATGGAAAACCCCGATGCCTGCATCGTCCTAGAACATCGTTGCAGACGCGTGCCGCCGGTATCTTGGATTCGGGCGACATTGCCTGTGTCGCATAGAGACATCCCAGGAGGAGACATGCATTACGCACATTCATGGACCGCGCAGGGCGCGCAACCGCAGGCGCAAGCGCGCAGCCTGCTGCGACGCGCGATCGCCGCATCGGCGCTCGGCAATGCGACCGAGTGGTTCGACTATGGTATCTACGCCTATGGCCTCAGTTACATTTCGGCCGCGTTGTTCCCCGGCAGCACTTCACAGGCTACGTTATTCGCACTCGCGACGTTCGCCATTTCGTTTCTCGTGCGTCCGTTAGGCGGCCTGTTCTGGGGGCCGCTCGGCGATCGACTCGGCCGCAAGCACGTGCTCGCCTTGACGATCATCCTGATGTCGGTCGCAACGCTGCTGGTCGGACTCGTGCCGACTTACGCAAGCATTGGCTGGTGGGCGCCGACGATCCTCGTCGTGCTGCGAATGATCCAGGGCTTTTCGACGGGTGGCGAATATGGCGGCGCGGCGACTTTCATGGCCGAATACGCGCCCGATAAGAAGCGCGGCTTTTGCGGCAGCTTCCTCGAATTCGCGACGCTGTCGGGCTTCTCGCTCGGCGCGTTTCTGATGCTCGGCTGCTCGGTCGCGCTCGGCAACACGGCGATGCATGCATGGGGATGGCGTTTGCCGTTTCTGATTGCGGCGCCGCTCGGCCTGATCGGCTTCTATCTGCGCTCCAAGCTCGAAGACACGCCGGTCTTTCGCGAGCTCGAAGAAACGATGCATAAGGAGCAGCATAGCTGCGTCACGCTGAAGGCATTGCTGAGCGACTATTGGCGACCGCTGATCCAGCTCGGCGGACTCGTGGTTGCTTTGAATGTCGTCAACTACGTGCTGCTCGCCTATATGCCGACCTTCATGCAGAAGCAGCTTGGCATGAGCGACAACATGTCCCTGCTCGTGCCGCTGATCGGCATGCTCGCGATGATGGTGTTCCTGCCGTTTGCGGGCACGTTCTCGGATCGCGTCGGACGCAAGAACGTGTGGTGGTTTTCGCTCGTCGGCCTGTTCGTCGCGGCGATTCCGATGTTCCTGCTGATGAAGCTCAGCGTGACCGGTGCGTTCATCGGCTTTGCGGTGCTCGGGCTGTTGTACGTGCCGCAATTGGCCAGCATCTCGGCGATGTTCCCCGCGATGTTCCCGACCCAGGTCCGTTACGCGGGGATGGCGATCGCGTATAACGTGTCGACGTCGATTTTCGGCGGCACGGCGCCGATGGCGAACGAATGGCTGGTCGCGCATACGGGCAATGCGCTGGTGCCCGCTTACTACATGATGGTGGCGTGCGTCGTTGGTGCGATTGCGCTGGTCTTCGTGCCTGAAACGCGCGGGTGTTCGTTGCGCGGGCAAGGCATTCCGGGGAAGCAGGAAGTGGTTGGTTGAGGTGACATGGCGTGGCCGAGCGCATATCGATGCGGTTCGGCCGCGCGTGTTCGATTGAGTGTTTACTTCAGCTGGCTTTCCGCGAGCCTCGACTTCAGCAGTTCATATTTCTCCCGCGACGTGTGATTACGACTTCGTGCCGCTCAGAATCGCGAGGCTCGGGCAGTAATGTGTCGCGCTCAAATACGCGGCCTGCTGCGAACGCACGCCTGCACTGTTCGACGTCGGCGGATCGATGAACACCTGCGCGTTGTTCGATCCCGCCGGTGCGGTCAGCGTCATCGTCACTTTCCACCAGTTGCCGGCTTTCACCGCGCTCAGCGCCGTCGCTTGTCCCGCGCCCCACGTGCCGCGCACGATCGCGCCGGTGTTCGTGTTCAGCACCCAGCCGAACTCGGTGCCGCTCGGGTCGTCGGTCTGGATCGAGCCGCCGGGGAATACCGTTGCGTTGGTGGTGGCGAGCACATAGTCGGTGAACGTGTACTACTGGCCGCCCTGTACCCGGATCACTTCGTGGATGTTCGACACGGACGAATCATTCGTGCTCGTGACCGTCGCGGCGCCAAGATTGACGCCGGAGATGTCGGTGGCGGGCACGGCGGTGCCGCCGTTCGACTGGAACCACACATCCGGCGTCGCGAGGCTGAGCGGCGAATTGATCAGGTTGTTCGCGTAGCCGGCCGACGCGGCGGCGTCGGCCGGCGGTCCGTAGAAGCTTGCGATGCTCGACTGGATCGCGTTGTCGGTCGTATCGGACGTCGCCTTCGTGATGATCGCGCCTTCGAAGAACTGGATCGGCGCGGCGCTGCCGTCGCCGCCTCCGCCGAGCGACAGACCGCCTTGCCATTGGCCGTTGAATGCGTGACCGGCATCGTTGCCGAAGATCAGCGCTTCAGGCGGCGCCTGATCGTACAGCGCTGTCAACACGCTTTGCGAAGCGGAGCCGCCTTTGACCGCAAATAGATTCAACGCGTTGACCGGCGAGTACTTCGACAGCACCGTGACGAACTTCTCTGTCGCCGGCTGCTGCGGGCCGTACAGATAGACGCCGGCTTCGGCATCCAAGGGGAATGGAAATGAAAGTGACGCGCGGCGAATCATAGCTTCGACCGCGCATCGCTTGCGCCGATGTACTTCAACGCAATTCAACCACCGGACAGAATCGTGTCCTCGATTTCATAGCGTTCGTTGCCGACCGAAATCAGATTGATGCCGGCATGTTTGCTCGTAAGCGTGTCGCCGGGCGTCGGCTGATCGTTCGCGGACGCAGCCGTGCCCATCACACGGCCGTTGACGGCGAAGAAAATGGCTCGCGTCGTGCCGTCCGGCCAATACACCACGACCGTTGTCGATCGATCGCTGTGATGCACGACGCCGAACTTGCACATCGTTCTGGTCTGTCCGTTGCCGCGCTCGCATGGCAGTGTGCCGCTCGCGCTGAGCGGCGATTCCTTCACGGGCGCGTGACCATTCTGCGAACTGCTCTGAGCGCCTTCCGTCGAAATGGAAATCAGCGTCACGCCATCCGCTTCGCCGACCACGCGCGCGCGCCGCTGGTGCTCGACGATCGCGCGCACGGCGGCGCTGTCGCGCGGGCCTGGGCAACCGACCAGCATCGCCATATGGTCGAGATAGTTCGCGGTCGCGGCCGACTCGCCGAGCCGCCGGCAGACATCGCCCGAGTGCGGATAGCCATTGCCGAGCACGACGAACGAGGCGGGCCATTTGAACGGCTTCTCCGTGCCAGCGGCCTGCGCGGAAGTCGAGGCGCCGCCGCTACCGAAAGCCATCGCCGCCATCGCGGCATACAGCGCCAAAGCGAAAGACCGGGTTGCGCGTCGCATCGATGTTCTCCTCGGCATCCTCAGGTTCGAGCCGCACCGGACGCCAACGCGGCCTGCGCCCGCTGCAGCCACTCGCGATTGTGTTCGCGCGCGTGACGCGGCCAATGTTTGGCGTCCTGCACGATTTCCGCGTAGAGGGCACCGGCGCGGCGGCGGTCCGCGTCTTCCGGTTGCGCGGCGAGCCAGTCGGCGAACAGGCAGCGCGCCGCGACGTCGGTTGCGCAGGTCAGCGAGCGTTCGAATGCGGCGCGCGCGCCGGGCGCGTTCAGCGCGGCCAGCGTGCGCGCATACAGCAGCGCCGGTTCGCCCTGATTGCGCGCGTGCGGATTGACCGAGAACAGATTTGCCAACGTCGTAT
The DNA here is from genome assembly GCF_040948685.1 of Paraburkholderia sp. BR14374. Classification (NCBI taxonomy): domain Bacteria; kingdom Pseudomonadati; phylum Pseudomonadota; class Betaproteobacteria; order Burkholderiales; family Burkholderiaceae; genus Paraburkholderia; species Paraburkholderia sp. BR14374. Next base: position 532,099 of record NZ_JBFPKF010000003.1, read on the forward strand.
CGGCGGCCGTGTAGTTGCCGAGGCCGAACTGCGAACGCGCAAGACCTAGCAGTAGCGCGGGATCGTTCGCAAAGGGACCATTCGCCGCGGCCTGGAAATGTTCGAGTGCTTCACGCGGATTGCCAGCCGCGAGCAAGGCCTCGCCGAGCCGCATCCGATGCTGTACGGTCGGCGCGCGCTCGAAAGCGGCGCGCGCTTCACGCAGCGCACGATTCGGATCGACGAATTGCGTGATCGCCTGCGTGGCCACTCGCGCGCCGCGCGTATGGCGCAGACCCGGCAGATAGATCGCGAAGAAGTACACGACGCTGCCGAGCAGCGGAAAGGCAAACAGAATGAATAGCCAGTAGATGCCCTGGTTATTGCGCATCGCGTGGATGGCGAAAAAGATCGCAATGAAAACGTGAAGACCAATTCCAAAGAAGTAGGGCATATCGATTCAACCTTCGAGCATGAGGAAAAGCGACGAAACCGTAGCGCTCGGAATGGTAGCGGATGCGCGGCATCTTCAGTTCGCCGAGCGTCAACGAGTCCCAGGTCTTGCCGCCAAACAGTAGCACGAGCGGGCTGCGTCGGTGCTGGTCCATGCCGGGGTGCGGCGGCCGGCCTCGCGCTCAGTGCACGTTCAGACGCAGGTGGTGAGCAGCAGCGCGGGCCCGAACGTGATCACGGTCGCGACCAGCGCCGCGATCAGGGTCCAGACGACGACGGTATGCACGAACGAGCTGATACGTTCGGGCCCAGGGTCGCGGGTCGCGGCGCGATAGCGCCATAGCCAGCCGATTGCGACCAAATGCAGCAGCAGAATGATCGCGAGACTCGCGCGCAGCGGGCCGGCCGGCCAGGCGAACGCGCAGCCAATTGCATGCAGCGCATACAGGATCACGAACGCGAGACACCAGATCGTGAAGCCGACGGCGAGCCACCACAACCGATGCGGCGAAAGCGGACGCGCGCTCATGGTCTGGCTCCCAGCATGGCGACGAGGCTCGGCAACGCGAGCACGAGTCCGAGCGCGATGACGCCCGTCGCCAGCGTGTAATCGACCCACACGCGCGTAAGGCGCAGATCGGTCAGGCGTCGCGCGGAAACGAAGCCCGCGCCGACCCGCAGCACGTTGCTGATCAGGAACAGCAGCCCGACGCCCGCGTGAACCGCGGTATACGTGAGCAGCGCCGCCGCCGTCGCGCCGAGCGCATGCTCGCGCGGATTCGGTGTCACGCCGTCGATCAGCATCACGCAGGCGACCAGCGCGACGATCAGCGCGATCGCGCAGAGCCCGATCGTGACGTGCGGTTTGCGCTCGGCGGCGGCCGCGCGCAACGAGCCACGCGTGGCTCCTGCGGCCACCGCGAGCGCGACGACCGCGACGAGCGCGAGCAGACGGTTCGGATGCGGCGCGACCGCAGCCGGCCAGTTCGGCGCGGCGATCCACAGATAGAACGTGCCGAAGACCAGCGACGTGAACAGCGTGCCGTCCGCGACCAGCGCGCAGATCATCGAAAGCCATGACGGCGCACCGGCCACCTCGGTATGCGGCGGCACGCTGACGCCGCGGCCGACCGGCAGCGCGCCGTAATCGCGCGCGTGCCCCGCGCTCTGGCCCGCGTAGATGAAGAGACCAAACGTCACGAACGCGAATGCGACCGACAGCAGATAGAACTTGAACAGCATCGCGAGCACCGCCGCGGCCGTCACGAGTGCAGTGACGAGCGGCAGATACGTCGAGTTCGGCAGCACGATCAGCTGTTCGGCCTCGCCCGAAGTCATATGCACGCCTAGCGCCTCCTGCCAGCCGTTGCGCGTGAAGCCGAGGTAGCCGTCGCCGCGTGCGAGCGAGGTCGCCAGCTGGCCCGGGGACACCTTTTCGGTTTCGGCGTCGATGTGCGGGATCGACGCGAATGCGTACGGCGCGGGCGGAATCGGCATCGCCCATTCGAGGGTGGTCGATTGCCACGGGTTGCGCCGCACGCGTTGGCCGAAACGCAATTGCACGATGATGTCGATCACGACGAGCGCGAAGCCGATCGTCATCACGAAGCTGCCCACCGACGACAGCAGATTGAGCCCGTTCCAGCCTTCGTCGCCGCTATAGGTGAAGACGCGTCGCGGCATGCCGAGCAGGCCGGTCAGGTGCATCATGAAGAAGGTCATATTGAAGCCGATGAACACGAGCCAGAATGCCGGCACGGAAAGCTTATGAACGGCGGTGCGCCCGGTCAGCAGCGGCAGCCAGTAATAGAATGCGGCGAGCATCGGAAACGCCAGCGCGCCGGCCACCACGTAGTGCATGTGCGCGACGACGAAGTAGGTGTCGTGCGCTTGCCAGTCGAACGGCACGATCGCGAGCATCACGCCTGTGAGCCCGCCGCATGTGAACACGAAGAAGAAGCCGAAGATGTACAGCATCGGCACATCCCAGCGCGGGCGGCCGTGCGACAGCGTGGCGAGCCACGCGAAGAACTGGATCGCGGTGGGCACCGCGACGATCGCCGAGCCCGCCGAGAAGAACGCGAGCGCCAGATGCGGAATGCCCACCGTGAACATATGGTGCACCCAGATGCCGAAGCTCAGGAACGCGAGCGCGATGATCGCGACGACGATCGCGCGATAGCCGATCAGGCGGCGTCGCGCGAACACGGGAATCATCGTCGACAGCACGCCGGCCATCGGCAGGAAGATGATGTAGACGTCCGGGTGGCCGAATAGCCAGAACAGGTGCTGCCATAGCAGCGGATCGCCGCCGCGCGTCGGATCGAAGAACGGCAGGTTGAACGCGCGCTCCACCTCGAGCAGGATCGAGCCGAGAATCAGCGGCGGAAACGCGACGATCATCATCATCGCCGTGACGAGGATGTACCACGCGAAGATCGGCATCCGATCGAGCGACATGCCCGGCGCCCGCATCTTCAGGATCGAAACGACGATTTCCATCGCGAGCGACAATGCCGAAATCTCGACGAACGTGATGCCGAGCAGCCAGACGTCGGCGTTCAGTCCGGGCGTGTACACGTTGGAGCTGAGCGGCGTGTACATGAACCAGCCGCCGTCGGGCGCGCTGCGCAGAATCAGCGCCACGGTCAGGATCGTGCCGCCGAACAGATAGCACCAGTAGCCGTAAGCCGTCAGGCGCGGAAACGCGAAGTCGCGCGTGCCGAGAATCTTCGGCGTCAGATAGACCGCGAAGCTTTCGACCATCGGGATCGCGAACAGGAACAGCATCATCGATCCATGCATCGTGAAGACCTGGTTGTAGGTCTCGACATCCATGAAGGCCGCATGCGGTGTCGCGAGTTGCACGCGCGTAAGCATGCCGAGAATACCGGCGATCGCGAAGAACACGAACGACGTGATCATCATGCGCATGCCGAGAACCGTATGGTTGACCGCGGCGAGCTTCTGCACGCCCGGCCCGGTGGCCCAGATTGCGGCAAGCTGGCGATGCAGCCGCAGCGCGGTGATGCCCTGTGATGGCGGCTCGACGGGCACACTCATTTCTTCACCTCCCCGTTGGCGGCGGCGTTTTTGACAGCAGCCGGAAAATCTTCCGGACGATCGACGATCACGGTGAAGTGCATCCCCGCGTGACCGATGCCGCAAAACTCGTTGCATTGTCCGGCGTACCGGCCGGGCTCGTCGGCCTCGATGCGCAGCAGGTTGTGGTGGCCCGGTACCGCGTCGATCTTGCCCGCGAAGCGCGGAATCCAGAACGCGTGCACGACGTCCATGCTGGTCACGACGATGTCGACCGGCGTGCGCGCGGGCAAATGCAGCACGCTGTCGGTTTCGACGTTGCCCAGTTCCGGATAGCGGAAGGTCCATCGCCATTGCAGCGCGATCGCCTCGATGCGCGCGGGCGCGTGCGCGCGCAACGGCAACAGCAACTCGCCCGCGTATAGCGCATAGCAGATCAACGGGATCAGGATCACCGCGGGCAGCACGAGACCGCCGAGCACGATCCAGCACGCGGGTGACACATGCGAGCCCCAGCCGGGCCGAAACACCGTCAGCAGAAACAGTACGAGCACCATCGCGAACAGGATCGCGGCGCCGGCCAGCATCACCCACCATAGCCCGGCGATCGATGCGGCGGCCGGGCCTGACGGCTCGAGCGTCGACAACGGCCCGCTGCACCCGGACAACGCGGCGAGCGATCCGGCTTGGACCGTCAGACGCAAGCAGCTATGATGGTTTGCAGCACCAGGCATTCGATGCGAGGGCACACCACGATGGCAAACAAACGTAATCCTGGAAACGAGACGCGAAGCGAAGTGATGCTCGAGCTGTTGCGGCTCGACAAGGGCTCGGCGGTGGCGCTCGTCGGTCATCCGATTCACGTGATGATGGTGCATTTCCCGATCGCGTTCGTCGTCGCGACGTTGGGCGTCGACGTGATCTACTGGTGGACGGGCGACCCGTTCTGGGTTCGCGCCGGCTTGTGGGCCGCCGGCTTCGCGTTCTGGAGCGGCGTGGCCGCGAGCGTGGTCGGTACCGCCGAGTTGCTGCTGGTGCGCGGCATCCGCGTGAAGGAAGCGAGCTGGTCGCATGCGGTCGCCGCGATGACGCTCGTCGCGCTCGCGGAAGCGAACTGGGGTGTGCGTCTTTACTACCCCGATGAGATCCTGCCGCATGGGCTCGTGCTGTCGGTGCTCAGCTCGGTGATGACGGGCTTCGCCGGCTGGCATGGGGGCAAGCTCGTGTTCGATCATGGCGTGGGGATTCTCGTTTCGCCAAAGGAGTGATGCAGCCATCGGCCAAGTCCGCCGGGCTCGAACAGATGCGGGGCCAGCAGGTTCGAGTCGATGTGGGGCTTGGCCAGCACGATCCAGATGATCGCGACGATCACGATCAGATAAGCGATGGTCAGCGCGATCGCCGAGGCACGGCTGAAGCGGCCGTCGGGCAGATACAGATCGTGCAGTACGAGGCCGGCCAGCACGTGCAGCATCGCCATGATGCCGACGAACACCATCTTCGCGGTGAACCATTCGACGAAGGTGGCCTGCAGAAAAATCAGCGCGGTGCCGCTCGCAATCGCGACGAAAGCGGCGGGCGAGGTCAGTTCCACGAACACGAGACGCGTGATGCGGTGCAGCCGGTCGAGCTCGCTGCCGGCCGCGAGCCCGCGACGCTGCCAGAACAGATACGGCAGCACGAGCAAACCACCCGACCAGATCGCGATCGCGGCCAGATGAACGAACTTCAGAAGGGTCGTCACAGCGCGGGCTCTCTAACGCGCAGGCTTGACCAGACGAGCGAAAGTCCTGCCGCGAGATAGGGGATCATCGCCAGTACCCACATCAACAGTCCGGCGAGTTGCTGGTCGGCGAGCGGCGTGAGTCCCCACGCGGCGGTGGTCGCGAAGTGCGCGACGTAGAGCGGCACCGGCGCGAACACGATCAACGCGCCGAGCAAGCCCATATGGCCGATCGTCGCGACCAGCGCCATCAGCGCGGGGCCGGTCGGCAGCGACGGCGAGAAGATGCTGCGCCACATGAGCCATGCACTGCCAAGCAAAGTGATCTGCATCAGCCAGTAGCCGGGTACGCTCGACAGTCCCCACGCATAGGGCCCCGGTGCATGCCACAGCCAGATGATCACGGCATGCGCTGCGACCACGGGTACAAGCGGCGGATACGCGAGGCGCGGCAACGGAAACGCAAGGGCGAGCAGTGGAGCTACTGCAGCGATCAGAATGACGTGATGAGTAACGCGCGCGGAGAACAATGCCGAGGACAACGCGCAAAGCGGCGACACGAACACGAGGGCCATCAGCGCGACGGCGCCCCATCCCGCCCGTGCATTCGCCGAGCGGCCGCTCGCCACGACCCATGCGAGCGCCGCGAGCGCGACCAGCAATGGCGGATCGGTATTCCAGCGCAACCACAAGCTCTCGGGGACAGCCGCGGGACCACAGTAGGCGACAGGAAAATATGGCATGGCGCGATGTCTTCAACGAGTCCAGGTGCTTCTTTAGTACACGCAAGCAAAAGCGTGACAAATAACACCCTTGAAATGTCGGGGACGGCTCACGATCCAACTGATCGCTTGTGTACTCTAGCGCAAATAAGGTGTTTAGGGACGGCTATCTGACTCGTGAAAGTTTTTGCGTGACAGAATGTTTTCAATTTGTCGCTCGCACTCTTTTTCCAAGGGGGATAAACGCTAATGTAACGGCGGCGATAAGATTGCAATGGTGCGGCGCAATACTTCAGGCGCGGCCTGCCCAGCATACTATGATGAAATCATGTGACGGAGGCCCGCCATGTTTCATGATCCCATTCGAATTCCCGCAATTATCGAATTGTCATTGCTTGCGATCGTGCTGATTGTTGTAAGCATCCTGCGGGTGAGGCAGCAAAGGGAGAGGGCGCGAAATCGGGCAATGGCGGAGAAGCGACGGTCTGATAAAACGCGAATGTAATATTCGCTTTTACTGCATCTTTTAATGCTTCTCTATTCAGATATGTTGCTGGTCTTTGCCACTTCTATTGACGGTTTTTTCAGCGTGGCATGCAGCCGCGCCGATCGAGTTATAGCGCTGGACGCTCCAATTGGACCCACTGCTGCACGCTAGCGCGCTGCCATTGTTGTGTGGCGTAGTCCTTGAGCTTGTGCGGAACGGGATCCCCATTCAGCACGAGGCGATTGAGCATCAATGCGAGGTCCATATCGGCGATGCACCACTCGCCGAACAGATTTGGCGAATCGGCTGGAAGCAATGCATCGGCGGCGGCGAAGAGTTTTTGAGCCGCTTCCTGTGCGCGCGACGAAAGCGGGCCGCCGCGCGATCCGTAGAAGATGACTTCGGTGGAACGCTCTTCGCGAATCGGCAGCAGATCGCTGCGCAGCCAGGCTTGCACCTGGCGCGCTCGTGCGCGCAGACGCCGATCTTGCGGATAGACCGGAGTGTCCGGGAAAGTCTCGTCGAGGTACTCGGTGATCGCCGAGGACTCCGATAGCGCAAAGTCTTCGTGTATCAGCGTCGGCACGCGCTGCGTCATTGAAAGGGCCGCGTAGTCGGAGGCGAGATTTGCTTTGCTCGCGAGATCGATGGTCGAAAGGTCGAACGGCAAGCGCTTCTCGCGCAGCGTCACGAAGACGGACATCGCGTAGGGGCTCGCGAATTGCGCGTCGGTGTACAGGTGAAGGCGGTCTTGTGGCATACGGGCTCCGTTTCGTTAGTCAACGATGTCGAAATTGGAATACTAACCGCCCGTTGCGCGCCGTGCGGCGTTTCACCAGTGCGGATTGGCCATCTCGCAGGCCAGCAGGCAGCCTAACGCCGACACGGTGCCGACTGCGCCGAGACCAAAGCCTACGGCAAGGTTCTCTGCCGTCGTGGCGCAGCCCTGCAGCATGGATAGCGACGTCAGCAGCGACGCGAGAAGAAGACGATGCCGAAGTCGCGAAGAATGTGTGCGTCGTGGTGACATGGTTGTGTTCGCTGTGGAAGGCGCTCTATCAGCGCATCAGCGTGCGAGCATAGCGGCCCACCATTTGCCGCATTCCCCGGAGTAGCGGCCCACAAACGTCAAACCTTACTAGCTGTTGCGAGACGACGGGCAGCGCTTGAATCGGTCGCCGGGGAGCGTTACTGCGTGGGACCACATCGTTTCTTCCTCCGGTATCTCAGCCGCCGAACAAAATCACGCGAGGGCTTCAAAAAAAATTTTTAGCTGATACAATGGCGCCCCTCTGCCCAGGTGGCGAAATTGGTAGACGCACTATCTTGAGGGGGTAGCGCCGAAAGGCGTGTGGGTTCAAATCCCGCCCTGGGCACCATTTCGAATCGTTGGTTCGAATCTTCAAGCGCTTCGCGCTTTCTTCAGACAACGGCGGCCCATACCAGACCATCGCGTTGTCTCCGCTTCTTCTGCGACTCACTTTCGTCGCGCTTCATCGCTCAGAACTCGTTCCGATAGGCAAATAGCCCCGGAAGTCCGCCGCTCATCACGAATAGAATTTTCTGTCCGACCGGATACTTGCCGGTAGTCACGTTTTCGACGAGCCCGGCAAAAGCTTTGCCGCTATACACGGGATCGAGCAGCAAACCTTCCGTCGATGCCATCAGCCGAACGGCAGCGCGCATGTTATCGGTTGGAATGCCGTAACCGGGTCCAAGCTGCGCTTCGTCGATCGAGATCGCGTCATCATTCACGCATAGGCTTGGGTCGATCAATCGAACCGTCTGATTCGCTTTATCCAAAGTAACCGTGCGCGCATGCCCGGCATTCCCATACACCGTGAATGCGGCAATACGTGACGGATCGAGTACCAGCGCAACCAAACCCGCAACCAGTCCCGCATGCATGCCGCCGCTTCCGTTCGGCACCACGATGCGATCGAAAGCCACGTTTTGCGCCTGCGATTGCGCGACGATTTCAGCGGCGCAGTCCGCATAGCCGAGGCGACCGGCCGGGCTCGAACCGCCCAACGGACACACATACACGTTACGGCCCTGCGCCCGCAACTCGTTCGCGCGTTCCTCGGCGAATTGCAGTGCGTTGGCCGTGCCGGGAAGATCGTGCACGCGAGCATCGAATAGCGCATCGAGCAGCACGTTGCCGTTCTCCATGTAGTCGTGATCGGAACGGGGCACGGTTCTCGTCAGTACCAGCTCGCATTGAAGTCCGACGCGAGCCGCCGCGGCCGCCGTCAGGCGCGCATGGTTCGATTGACGTGCGCCGACGGTAATGATGGTGTCCGCGCCACGCGCGAGCGCTTCGCCAATCAAAAATTCGAGCTTGCGCAGCTTGTTGCCGCCGCCACCCAATCCCGTCAGATCTTCTCTTTTGACGTAGATGTCCGCGCCGCCGAGGCGAGCGCTCAGACGCGCAAGGTGCTGAATTGGCGTCGGGCCTTCGAGAAGCGCGTGCCGCGGAAACCTTGATAAATCGAGGCGGTGCGATAAGGCGGAGTTCATGGTCGTGGGCGGGCGAGAGAGTTGAAAGAGACGCTTCTATTCATTTGATTGACGCAAAACTCGCTTTGAGTACTTAATGCGCCAACGTCCGTATTCCAGCCAGCAATTTATCAACTTCGGCGTCAGTGGTCAGATAGCTGACCGATGCGCGCGCGATCTGCGTCAGCCCTCTGATCGTCATATCGAACGGTGTATATGCGACGCCATTCGAGCCGATCGTGATGCCCTGTGCCGCCAATGCGCGTCGCACCGACATGGCGTCGAGTCCGGCGACGTTGAACGACACCAGACCGGATCGCTCGCCACCCTGGTCGAGTACGGACACGCCCGGCGTCGCGGCCAACCGCTCGCGCAATAGCTGCGCGGTCCGATCGATCCGCGCGCGGATATTGTCGATGCCGATTTCCAGCGCTTCGTCCAATGCATTCGCCAATCCGCAATGCAGTGCAATCGACGCTTCCGATGATTCGAGACGCGCGGCATCGTCGCGCAGTACCGGCTCGCCGTTGGCGTCGAGCGGCGCGGAATAGGTGTCGACGAAGGCTGGTATCAAGCGGGGCAGAAAATCCCGCCGCACGAATAACAGCCCGGTGCCACGCGGTCCGCGCAGTGCCTTGCGGCCCACGCCCGTCAGCGCGTCGCAGCCGAGTTCGACGACGTCGATCGGCAGTTGTCCGATGGCCTGCGCCGCATCGATGAAATACGGAATGCCGTGACGGCGCGCTATCTGCCCAACCGCTGCAGCCGGATTGATCAGTCCGCCATTGGCCGGTAGCCACGTGAGTGCAATCAGTCGGACCCTGTCGTCGAGCATCGCTTCGAGTGCGCCAGGATCGACCCTGCCGCTGGCATCGGAAGGAATCGTCTCTATCGATGCACCCGCTCGCTGCGCCAGAAGACGCATCGTCGCGAGATTGCCGCCCCATTCGTGCCGCGCAACGAGGATGCGTTGCCCCTCGCGCCACGGACCCAACGCCGCGAAAGCTGCGCCCCAGCCCGGCGAGTTGCCGGTCGTCAGCGCGATCTCGGCAGGCTGGGCGTTCAGCAGTCGCGCGGCGAGCGTGCGGGCCCGCTCGGTTTGATCGCTAGCAGCCGCGCCCGCTTCCATGGGTCCCATCGACGCTTCGCGCAACAGATGCGCGTGAATCGCTTCGAGCGTGGCGGCCGACGGCAGCGACGCGCCGGCGTGATTGAAATGCGTGGTACTGAGAACACCGGGTGTGCGGGCACGTAATGCATCGATGACTGCGGGCGACAGCGGAGAAGACATTGGCGGCTCCGAGTGTATGAGTGGAATTCAGGCGTTCTTCAATGCGACAACCGCTTCGACTTCGACGGCGACTCCCGCCGGAAGCGACGCGACACCGACCGCGCTGCGCGCGTGACGGCCGGCGTCGCCGAAGATCTGCACCATCACGTCCGACGCGCCATTGGCGACCGTGCTCTGCGCACTGAACGCCGGCGTGCTCGCGATGAACACGTTCAGGCGCACGACGCGCGCCACGCGCTCGAGCCGGTCGCCTGTCGCCGCGACGATCTGCGCGACGACACCGAGCGCCGACAGCCGCGCGGCCTGAGCGCCTTCGGCGTCGCTGATATTGTCGCCGAGACGCCCGAGATATGCAGGCTGTCCGTGGTTGCGCGAAATCTGACCAGAAATGTGAAGCAGATTGCCTTCTTGCACGAATGGCACGTAATTGGCAGCGGGTGCGGACGCGGATTCAAGCGTCAGGCCGAGGCTGGCGGCGCGGGAGGTAATCGAGGAGGTCATCGGAAGGATACCGTTTTAGTGACGGGAAAGCTTCGATGCTATTGATTCGCGCTGCATGCGACCAACGAATTATCGCGCTCGACGTATGAGCCAGACTAATGCGTTCAGCCGAGCCGGTCCTGCTGCGCCGTTTGCATGATCCAGGAGCGGAATGCGGTCGCGGCGGCGTCGAGCTTGCCCTTGCGCGTGACGAGCCACCAGCCGATGCGGGGATCGTCGAGCATCGTGTCGGGCAACGCAGGCACCAGCGAGCCTTGCGCGAGCTGCTGCGCGATCAGCCGATGGCGGCCCATTGCGATGCCCTGTCCGGCCAGCGCCGCTTCGACGACGATGTTGTAGTCGTGCAATTGCACGCGTTGCGCGTCGCCGAGATCGAGGCCGGTATGACGCGACCATGCTTCCCATTCGAACGAATGCGTCGAGTAAGAAATCAGCAATGGGAAACGCAGCAGGTCCTGTGCTTTGCGCGGACGCTTTCTGCCGGCAAGCAGCGACGGACTGCACACCGGCGAAAGACGCTCGGACATGAGCCTTTGCGACGCGACACCCGGCCAGCCGCCGCGTCCATAGCGAATCGCCACGTCGACTTCGCCGCCCGGCACATCGGCGAGTGCGATGTCGGGCCGCAATTGCAGTTCGATATCCGGATGCGCGAGCGGGAACGTATGCAGACGCGATGCGAGCCAGCGACTCGCGAATGAAGACAGCAGGCCCACGTTCAGCGTTTTGCGTTCGGTGGAGAACGCTCGCACTTCGCTGGTGCCGAGCCGCAGCAGTTCGAAAGCGGCGTGGACTTTCGCATAGTACGCGCGGCCTGTCGCGGTGAGTTCAATCGCGCGCGTTTGGCGCTCGAATAGCGCGATACCCAGATCGGCTTCGAGCTTCTGGATATGGTGGCTGACCGCGCTTTGCGTGACGAACAGTTCTTGCGCCGCGCGGCTGAAACTCAGGTGGCGCGCGGCGGCTTCGAAGGCGCGCAGCGAAAGCAGAGGCGGTAAGGGGCGGGCGGTGCGCATCGAATCGGGCGATAACAGCGTGAGCGAAGTCTGCCGTTATACGCCTGAAGTGACGCAAATAAAACCCTTACCGTCCGGCTTCATTCCTGCCACGCCGCTCCTTCCGGATACCAGTACTTGTCCAATGTCCCTTCCAGCATCTCGATGCTATAGCCCGGCCGTTGCGGCGGCATGTAGTGCCCGTTGCGGATCACCACGGGGTCCACGAAATGCTCGTGCAGATGATCGACATATTCGAGCACGCGATTTTCGAGCGACGCCGACACGCAGATATAGTCGAACAGCGAAATATGCTGCACGTACTCGCACAAGCCGACGCCACCCGCATGCGGGCACACCGGCACACCGAACTTCGCGGCCATCAGCAGTACGACGATCACTTCGTTGAGTCCACCGAGCCGACAACTGTCGATCTGGCAAAAGTCGATGGCTTGCGCCTGCAGCAGTTGCTTGAACATCACGCGATTGTGGCAATGCTCGCCGGTTGCGACGCCAATCGAACCGAGCCGCCGGCGAATCGCCGCATGACCGAGGATGTCGTCGGGACTGGTGGGCTCCTCGATCCACCACGGGTCGAACTCGGCGAGACGACGCATGTTCGCGATCGCCTCATCGACGTCCCACACCTGGTTGGCGTCCATCATCAGCTTCAGGTTCTCGCCGATCTCCTCGCGCAGAATGCGCGCACGCCGCACGTCTTCTTCCAGGTCGCCACCGACCTTCTGCTTGAAATGCGTCCATCCCTGCGCGACGCCTTCGCGCGCGAGCCGGCGAATCTTGTCGTCGTCGTAACCGAGCCATCCTGCGGATGTCGTATAGGCCGGATAGCCGTGCGCGAGCATTTCCTTTTCTCGCTCGCCTTTGGTCTTCGCATGACGATGCAGCATCGCGAGTGCTTCGTGCGGCGTGATCGCATCGGTCACGTAACGAAAATCGAGGCAGCGCACGAGTTCTTCCGGACTCATGTCGACCAGCAGCTTCCAGACCGGCTTGCCGACGGATTTCGCCCACAGGTCCCACACAGCGTTGACGACCGCCGCGGTGGCAAGATGAATCGCGCCCTTGTCCGGACCGATCCAGCGTAGTTGGCTATCCGAAGTGAATGCGCGCCAGAAAGCACCCATATTCGCGGCGATATCTTCGAGCTTCTTGCCGACGATCAATGGCGTGAGTGCATTCACGGCAGTCACGCAGATTTCATTGCCGCGGCCAATCGTGAACGTGAGACCGTGGCCGATCAGGTTCGGCGTGTCGGTTTCGAGCGTGACGTAGGTGGCGGAGTAATCCGGCGCGGCATTCATCGCGTCGGAGCCGTCCAGTGAACGTGAGGTGGGAAACCGGATGTCCCGAACGGACAGCCTTGTGATCGTCGTCATCTGCGCACCCTCCGGGGCTATGGCTATCGGCTTGTCGTCTGCGGACGCAGACGGGATCGGCTACATGCGCACGTTCTCCATGTGCGCGTTCCTGCCGCGTGTACGGGTAAGCCCTTGGTTCCCAGATACCAGGCATCCCTAGGTATTCCCCAGGCATTTGTACGCGTTGACAACACGGCATTCCCTTCCTAGCATGCTAGCATGTTCTCTTGAAATCAAGGCCTCCGTGAACTCGTCAGCCGAACTGGAGAATGCCGCTGGCAATCCTTATGTCGCACTGCAAAAAGTTGGCGGTGGCGAGCGCGGCAGTTTGACCGACGCGGTTGAGGCGGCGTTGCGAGAAGCGATCGTTACGTTGGCGTTGGAACCCGGCATGATGATCGACAAGATGGCGGTGTGCGAACGGATGGGGGTGTCGCGCTTTCCGGTGTCGTCCGCGTTGGCAAGGCTTGCGCATGCGGGTCTCGTCGAGGTATTGCCGCAGCGCGGCACGCGCGTCAAACCGATCGCGCTCGACGACATCCGCCAGCATCTATTCATCCGCAGCGCACTGGAGGTCGAGACGGTGCGCGGCGTGGCGCGAATGCACGACCGGGCCACGCTCGACGCATTGGCCAGCAATCTCGACCAGCAGCGCACTCTGGCTGGAAGTGGCGAACGTCTGGCGTTTCATGCGCTCGATCTGGCTTTCCATGAAATCCTGCTCGACGCGGTCAACCTGCCGCGCGTGAAGGAAATCGTCGCGGTGTCGCGCAATGCGCTGGACCGCGCGCGGCAATTGCTCGCAAGTCCGGAACGGCTCGTGCATACGCTGGAAGAGCACGAGAGCATCTTCAAGGCTCTTTGCGCCGGCGACGGCGATGCGGCCGCGAAAGCGATGCACGATCATCTCGACCAGGTCGTCGCCGAATTGCACCGGTCCGCGAAAGAGCGGCCCGACCTGTTCGCGCCTTGAATGAAAGCTGCAATGAAAGCCGTTGTCGAGTCGTAAAAAGCTCCATCGTAAAAGCGTTGGTGATATAGGCAGCCGTCGACAGATCAGCACATGAACCCACTCATTTCCGTCAACAAGCTTTGCAAGAGCTTTCCGGGCGTTAGAGCACTTCATGACGTCCGCTTCGAACTCATGGCCGGCGAGGTCCATGCGCTGATGGGCGAGAACGGCGCCGGCAAGTCTACGCTGATGAAGATTCTTGCCGGCGTCTATACGCGGGATTCCGGCGAAATTCTGTTCGACGGCAAACCCGTCGACTTTCAAAGCCCGCGCGACGCGCAAGCCGTCGGCATCGGCATCATTCATCAGGAACTGCAACTGATGAATCATCTGAGCGTCGCGCAGAACATCTTTATCGGCCGAGAGCCGCGCAAGGGTCTGGGTCTGTTCCTCGACGAAGACAAGCTGAATGCGCAGGCACGCGAGATCCTGGCCCGCATGCACGTGAAGCTCGATCCGCGCACGATAGTCGGCACGTTGACCGTCGCGAGTCAGCAGATGGTCGAGATCGCGAAAGCCCTGTCTTTCGATTCGCGCGTGCTAATCATGGACGAGCCCACCTCCGCGCTCAACGATGCCGAGATTGCCGAGTTGTTCCGGATCATCCGTCAATTGAAAGAGCGCGGCGTCGGCGTCGTCTATATCTCGCACAAGATGGACGAGTTGAAGCAGATCACCGATCGCGTCACGGTGATGCGCGACGGCGAGTATGTGGCCACCGTTCCGACCGAGGGCACCAGCGTCCAGACGATCATCGGCATGATGGTCGGGCGCACGCTCAGCGACATCGCGCCGGTGGAGAGCGCGCCGGCGAAAGGCGAACTCGCGCTCCAAGTGAAAAATCTCGTCGCGGGTCCGCTCGTGCGCGACGTCAGTTTCGAATTGCGCAAGGGCGAAATACTCGGCTTCGCCGGCTTGATGGGCGCGGGCCGCACGGAGCTCGCGCGTGCGGTGTTCGGCGCCGATCCGGTCGAATCGGGCGAGATTTTTGTGAAGGGCGTGAAGGCGTCGATCAAAAGGCCCAGTGATGCGGTCAAGCGCGGCATCGGCTATCTGTCGGAAGATCGCAAGCGCTTCGGTCTGGCCACCGGAATGGATGTCGAATCGAACATCGTAATGTCCGATCTCGGCAAGTTCCTGTCGCTCAATATGTTCCTGCGCAGCGGGCAGATTCGCAAAAGAGCGCAGCACTTCATCAAGCTGCTGGCGATTCGCACGCCTTCGGCGACGCAGCAGGTTCGGCTCCTGTCGGGCGGCAATCAGCAAAAGATCGTGATTGCGAAATGGCTCGAGCGCGATTGCGATGTCCTGTTCTTCGACGAACCGACGCGCGGTATCGACGTCGGCGCGAAAAGCGAAATCTACAAGCTGCTGCGCTCGCTGGCGGCGCAAGGCAAGGCGATCGTAATGATCTCCTCCGAGCTGCCCGAAGTTCTGCGCATGAGCGACCGCATCGTCGTGATGTGCGAGGGCCGCATTACCGGCGAGCTGTCCGCCAGCGAAGCGACGCAGGAGCGCATCATGCATCTCGCGACGCAGCGCGAATCCCTGAAAACGGCACAAGCCTGAAGAGGTCTATGACATGACAATGCAAACGGATACCGCGGCGCTGGACAACGAACGGCGCACTTCCGGGCTGAAAGCGCGAATTTTTGCGCCGACCGCCGTGCAAAAGATGCTCGCGTTCGCGAGCCTCATTCTGCTGCTGGTGTTCTTCAGCTTCGCGTCACCGGCCTTCATGCAGATGGACAACATCCTCGGCATTTTGCAGGCGACCGCTGTGAACGGCGTGCTGGCGATCGCGGCCACGTTCGTGATCATCACTGGGGGTATCGATCTGTCGGTCGGTACGTTGATGACGTTCACCGCCGTGATTTGCGGTGTATTTCTCACCTACTGGCATCTGCCGATGTGGATGGGCGTACTCGCGGCACTGGCGACTGGCGCGGTATGCGGCACGATATCGGGCACCTTGACCGCGAAAATGAAGATTCCGCCATTCATCGCGACGCTCGGCATGATGATGCTGCTCAAAGGGCTTTCGCTCGTCGTGTCGGCCGACAAGCCGATCTATTTCACCGATACCGAGAACTTCTACCGTATTTCCCAGGACTCGCTGATCGGCTATTTCCTGCCGAGCGTGCCGATTCCGAATGCGGTACTTATTTTGTTCTTTCTCGCGATCGTCAGTTCCATTACGCTCAATCGCACTGCGCTCGGCCGCTACACATTCGCACTCGGCAGCAATGAAGAGGCGGTACGGCTTTCGGGCGTGAATGTCGATCGCTGGAAGATCGCGATTTACGGCGTGGGCGGCGCGATCTGCGGCATCGCGGGTCTCCTGATCGCGTCGCGGCTCAATTCCGCGCAGCCGGCGCTCGGTCAGGGCTACGAGCTCGATGCGATCGCGGCGGTCGTGATCGGCGGCACGTCGTTGAGCGGCGGTTCGGGCACGATACTCGGCACCATCATCGGCGCTTTCATCATGAGCGTGCTGACCAACGGGCTGCGCATCATGTCGGTCGCGCAGGAGTGGCAGATCGTCGTGACGGGTTTGATCATCATTCTGGCGGTGTATGCGGACATTCTGCGGCGCAGCCGGGGAAGTTGATGTAGGAGCAAGGAAGCAGCAAATAAGCAGGGAACGCAGGAGCAGCAGAGAGAGGGCACGTGAAGGCTCCCTCGAAAGCTCGATAGCGGCTTGATAGCCCAACCATTGGAGGAGGCCCCATGTTGAAGAGAAGACTAATCGGTATCGTGGTCGGTGTCGGTGCGCTCGTTGGCGGAAGCAGTCTCGCGTATGCGGATGAGCCGTATATTCCGCTTATTTCGAAAGGCTTCCAGCATCAGTTCTGGCAAGCCGTCAAATCGGGTGCCGAGCAGTCCGCGAAAGCGAACAACGTCAGGATCACGTTCGAGGGACCGGAAACCGAAGCGATGGTCGACAAGCAGATCGATATGCTGTCGGCCGCGCTCGCGAAGAAACCGCAGGCGATCGGTATTGCGGCACTCGACAGCAAGGCGGCCATCCCCTTGCTCAAGCGCGCGCAGAACGACAAGATTCAGGTGATCGCATTCGACTCTGGCGTCGACAGCGATATTCCGTTGACGACCTGCGCAACGGACAACCTCGCCGCCGCCGCGCTCGCCGCCGACAAGATGGCCGAGTTCATCGGCAATTCCGGCGAAGTCGGCGTCATCGTGCACGACCAGACCAGCCGCACCGGTGTCGATCGTCGCGACGGTTTCGTCAATCAGATCAAGTCGAAGCATCCGAACATCAAGATCGTGTCCGTGCAATACGGCGCCGGCGATCACCTGAAGTCGGCGGAAATCGCCAAGGCCATGATCCAGGCGAATCCGAACCTGAAGGGCATCTTCGGCGCGAACGAAGGTTCCGCGGATGGCGCAGCGATTGGCATCAAGGAGTCGGGCAAGAAACTCGTGCTGATCGGCTTCGACTCCGGCAAGGAGCAGAAGGACAACATCATGTCGGGCTTGATGGCCGGCGCGATTACGCAGAACCCGGTCGGTATCGGCAAGTGCACGGTCGACTCGGCGGTCAAGGCGCTGCATGGCGAGAAGCTGCCGAAGAAGATCGATACCGGTTTCTACTGGTACGATAAGACCAACATCAACGATCCGAAGATCGTAGCCGTGCTGTACGACTAAGCAAGGCCGGCGATCGCGACTCGGAAGCCGGGCACGCGGAAATCGTCAAGGAGGAAGAGCCACGCTCTTCCTCTTTTTTATTGCCTTTGCGCAACATCGGAATGACTCCACACCGAGCGGGGCGCTGCGCCGCAAACGCTCGCACCGGGTCGAGCGACTGCGGATTAGCGGCGGTCCAGTGCCATAAAAGCGCGGCTAATAGTCATTTCACGCCATTGCCCGCATTAATCTGATATTTTACATACGTTTATGTAATCGTTGCACGAGCCGTCCATTCGCATGCCGATTCGGACCCACCAACCGTCGAATGCGCAGGTCATGGCTTTTACCGAACCAAGGTCTCCATTTTTCAAGTGGCTCGTGTCCTCGGCTCAGAACCTGAGTCCGGACAACCGGCAGATTCTGCTCGCCAACCTGTTTACGCGAACCGCTTCTATCATATTCGCATCGATTTGCGAAATCAGCGTTTGCGCGACTGCGTATTATCTTTATCCGATTCCGCTGTATGCCGCGTGGGGCATTGCGGTCGTCGCATTGCTGATCGTGCGGCTCCTGTTGATCTGGCTATGCCGCACGCGCGCCGCGAAAGGGCTGCCCACACCGACTTCCGCGTTTCTTTTCGCGAGTCTGTTGTGGAGCGCGCTATTCGGCTTCGGCACATTTCTGTGCAATATCAGCGGAAGTCCCACGCTTTTCCTGCTTGGAAACGTTTGCGCGGTCGGTGTAATCGGCGGGTTGGCCGGACGTAATGCGAGCACGCCGCGGCTTGCGTTATTGCAAATCGTTTTTATTCTGAGCTTTCTGAGTATCGGGGCGGCGATGTCGCCGGGCAATGGCAAGCTCGTGTTGCTATTTCAGGCACCGTTTTGCGCGGCCGGCTTTTTCACGGTTGCGCTGCGCAGCAATCGCGACACCGTCGCGTTGCTGCTCGCGCGCGAAAACAGTCATCGCCTCGCGCGCCAGGACAGCTTGACCGGTTTGCCGAATCGCGCGCGCATCAGCGAGCTGCTGCTCGAGCGCACCGGCGAGAGTTCGACCGGGCAGGGCGGGGCGTTCGCGGTGCTGCTGATCGACCTCGATGGCTTCAAGGCGATCAACGACAGTCTCGGCCATGCCGCCGGCGACCGGATTCTGCAGGAAGCGGCGACGCGTTTGCGCGACGTGCTGCCAAGCGGCGACCAGGTTGGCCGCCTCGCGGGCGACGAGTTCGTGGCGATTTCGGACGGCGCCGGGCAGCTTCGCGACGTGCGCGTGCTGGCTGATCGCATCGTCAGAACGCTGGCGCGGCCGTTCGTGCTGAGCGAAGCGCTCGTGCATATCGGCGCGAGCGTCGGCATCGCGCTGTACCCCGAACATGCGAATACCGGTCCGCAATTGCTGATCTGCGCCGACCGCGCGCTGTATGGCGTCAAGCGCAGCGGCAAAAGCGCATTTGCGATTTTCGATGCCGAGAAGCACGTATCCGACGAAAGCCTGAGCCTGCTGCGCAGCGACCTCGAAGGTGCGCTGAAGTCGTTCGATGGTTTGCGCATGGAGTATCAGCCGATCATCGATCTTCACACCGGCGCGATAGCGGGTCGCGAGGCGCTGATTCGCTGGGCTCATCCGACGCGCGGCGAGTTGTCGCCGTCGGCGTTCATTCCGACCGCCGAGCGCACCGGCCTGATTCTCCTGTTGGGCGAATGGGTGCTGCTGCAATCGTGCATGTCGGCGTCGACGTGGCGCGACAAGGTGATCGTCGCGGTCAACGTATCGCCGGTGCAGTTGCGCGAGGAATCGTTCGCATCGACGGTGACGGCCATACTTCGGAAAACCAGGCTGCCGCCGACGCGGCTCAATCTCGAGGTCACGGAAACGGCACTGCTGAACGACGATGAAGTGACCCGCCGCAACATCACCCGGTTGCGCGCCTTGGGCATCGGGCTGGCGCTCGACGACTTCGGCACCGGCTTTTCGACGATGTCGACGCTGGTGCGCTTCTCGTTCGACAAGCTGAAGATCGACAGCTCGTTCGTGCGCGAGGCCGTGCATGGGCGCGAATCCGCGGCCGTGGTGCGCGGCATCGTCGCACTTGCGCGCGAGATCGGCATGCCGACCACGGCCGAGGGCATCGAAACCCAGGAGCAGCTCAATTTCGTGCGCGTATGCGGTTGCACGCATGCGCAGGGTTATCTGCTGGGCAAGCCGATGAGCAGCGAAGAAATCGAGCAGTGCGAAGCCGCGCTCGACGCGCCTGTCGCCGACAAGGCGGCGCCCGCGGACTTTTGATAACCGTTACCGACGCGATCGAGGTCCTGATGTCATCTCCCCTGCAATTCCAATTGCGGATCACCGCATCGGCGGAACTCGCCAACTCGCTGCGCGCGGACCCTTCGTGCGCCGCGCATCCAGCACTTCGTAACGTTTTGCAAACGCATCACGCAACGCTCAAATGCCAGTTCGATGCATTCGCCGACTACGTGAGCGAAGCGGAAAGAATGGGCGTCGAGAACTACCCGCTTTATCAATGGACGCGGCAGACCATCGAGAACCCGGAGAAGAAAGCGAAATACCTTCAGTCGTTCACGCTCTACGTGAATGACGACGAGGTGTATGGCAAGGATGTCGCCGATGCGCTCGAAGTCGGCTTGTCGAAGCTGATCGACGCGAACGGCATCGTTCGTGTGTCGAGGTTCGACACGAATCCCGCAAACAATCCACAGCCGCCCGCGCGCATGTGAGGCGGGCAATTAAATTTCACTCTGAAAGCTTCACGGTCAAGCGGCTTAACATTTGACGACACGCGACGAAGTTCGTGAGACGATGCAATTTCACTTATTTTTGTGGGAGTGCGACATGGGACTTCTGGACGAAGTGGGCAAGATCGCCGGCGCGGTCGCCGCCGTTGAAGCCGCGGAGAAAGTCGATCCGCAAGCGGGTCTGCTGACCAAAGGCATCGCCGCTATCGCCGGATTCGAAGGCGCCGGCAAGCTCGAAGAGCTGGTGGAAAAGAAAGAAGAAGAGAAGCAGGACGACGCCGACAACGCTCAAGCCGCGGACGATACGAGTTCGCAAACCTGAGCGGCGCTCGGGCGGATTGCCGGATGCATGCGCGTGATCGAATTGCGCGCTGCACCGGCAATTCGTTTTTATGAGCGTTTCGATCTCAATTCCCACCTTCCGCTGTTCTCCCGATGTTTTCATCGGGCTGTCATCGCCGTCCGGCTACGATCGTCCGTCACTTTCCTTCCGCGCTCGCCCCGCGGGGCGTTGTTTTGCGCCGGCGTTCTTCCACCCGAACAACCATACCGGACATGTCGAACAGAAAAATCGTCAAGACAACGCCTGCCGATGAGCACGGCGCATCGATCGTCTCGCGTCGCGGCTTTCTGAAGTTCGCCGGCGTATCGAGTCTCGCGACGGCGGCGGGCGCGCTCGCATCGACCGCGCGCGGCGCCAATAGCGGCACGCCCGATGGCACGCCCGAGCAGATCCTTCTGACCTGGGGCAGCGACCCGACGAGCGAAGTGACCGTGTCGTGGTCGTCGCTCGCGCCGGCGGTCAATCCGCAAGTGCGCATCAGCGGCACCCATCACGGCGACCACGCCAAACATACGGTGCACGCGGTGCAAAGCACTTACACCGACGGCCTCAACGGCGAGGTCGTGTTCAACTATCACGCGCGCGTGCGCGAGCTGAAGGCCGACACGACCTATCAGTACGAAGTGACAGCCGATAACGACAGCAACGCATCGCAACCCTTCGCCGCGAGTTTTCGCACCGCGCCGCGCGGCCGCGCGCCGTTTCGCTTCACGAGCTACGGCGATCTCGCGACGCCGAATACGAACTGGGTGCTGTCGTCGCCCCAAAGCCGCTTCGCGGTGGCGGCCGTCGAGAGCTTCCAGCCGCTGTTCCATCTGCTGAACGGCGACCTCTGCTATGCGAATCTGAACCCGATGCAGCAACCCGAGGTGTGGCGCGACTTCGGCAACAACGCGCAGACTTCGGCGTCGAACCGGCCGTGGATGCCTTGTCCCGGCAATCACGAGCTCGAATTCAACAACGGCGAGCAGGGGCTTGCGTCGTATCTGTCGCGCTACATGCTGCCGGACAATCACACGCGTTTTCCGGGCCGCTGGTACAGCTTCCGGGTCGGCTCGGTGCAGTTCATTTCGCTCGATGCGGACGACGTCGTCTATCAGGATGCCGCCGCGTTCGTCGCCGGGCCCGCGCCGTTGACGCCGGTCGCGAGTACCGGCAATCCGCCGATTCCGGCGGGCACGTCGCTGTACGTGCGCGGCTATAGCAATGGCGAGCAGACGCGCTGGCTAGAGAAAGTGCTGCAGCATGCGTCGCACGATAACGACGTGGACTGGATCATCGTGCAGATGCATCAGGACGCGCTCAGTTCGTCGAAGACCGGCAACGGTTCCGACAAGGGCATTCGCGAAGCGTGGCTGCCGCTGTTCGATCGCTATGGCGTGGACCTCGTGCTGTGCGGTCACGATCACGACTACGAGCGCAGCTATCCGGTGCGCGGTTGCAATCACAACCGGGGCACCGACATCGCGACGGGGCGCCCGGTCGATACGTTGCAGCCCAAGCCGATCATGTCGGCGGTATCGGCGGGTGCATCGACGTTCGATACGAGTCACGGCACGATTCACTTGATTCTCGGCGGCGGCGGCACCAGCGCGCCGCTCGACGTGTATGGCGTCGATGCCGGCACTGGCCTGCCGCAGGCGCGCATCTTCACGAAGCCGAATCGCCCGGTGCCGGCGACGACCGCGGGCGCGTTCGTGCGCGCGAGCGCCGACGCGGTCGAAGACGCGATCTGGTCCGCGCAACGCGACACTGGCACCGGCTACGGCATCGCGGTGTTCGACTACGATCCGGGACAGCCCGGCGGCGACACGACGATCACGATGAACTACTACCATGCGCCTGGCGCGGATCAGACGCCGACACCGGAATATGCGCTGTTCGAGACGATCGAATTGAAGAAGAAGCGGCGCGGCTAGAAGAGTAGATTCAAACCGCTAACCGGCATTCGCGCGAGGGGCCGCTCACCACGAGCGGCCCTTGTTTTTCGCGGTCACCGCAAAAAACAATACCCCATTCATTTTGTTACACGTCTTACCGGGATGGACTGCCGCAGTTACAAAGGCCTTTCGCAAGCCCCGCTATACTCGGCGCCGTCTCACTAAAACAAAGACCCGATATGTCCAAGAAGATCATCCAGATGGTTGCCGTGGCTGCATTGAGCGCCGCGGCGTCGTTGCCGGCCTTCGCCGGTGATATGAACAACATGCTCGGCGGCGCGCTCGGTGGCGTGGCCGGCGCGGCAGTCGGCGGCGCGGTGGGCGGCAGCACCGGCGCGGTGATCGGTGGCGCGGTGGGCGGTGGTGCGGGCGGCGCGGTCACGTCGAATCGTCGCGAACGTACCGGCGCGATCATCGGCGGCGCGCTCGGTGGCGGCGCGGGCACCGCGGCCGGCAACGCAATGGGCGGCCGCACTGGCGGCCTCGTCGGCGCGGCGCTGGGCGGCGGCGCGGGTTCGGCGCTCGGCGGCAACATCTCGCGCTCGAACTCGTACGCCGACGACTACTCGCGCGACTACCACTCGGGCAAGCGCCATCACAAGCATCGTCATTACGACTGAGATGGCTTGACATAGACGGGGCTGGTCCGCGTGCGCATCACAGGCGAACGCGGCGGCCCGCGTCCATCACGCATGCAAAACCAGTTTCTGAATGCGCCAGTTCAGCAACTCGGCAACGAATAAGACGTTTTCCGAAGGGCACGCCATCTCGTGAATCCAGCCGAACTGTTTCGGCTGTTTGCCCGCTTTGCCGAGTACGCCGAGCACTTTGCCGTCGAGCGTCATCTTGTAGATGCGGCCCGGATACGCGTCGGCGCTATAGAGCACCTGATTCGGTCCCGGCGAAATGCAGATCGCCCAGGGTGAGCCGGGCGCGAATGTGCCCGCGGCGAGTTCCGCTTCGCTTGGCATGTTGCCGATCGCGGGACGCGCGTCCGGCGGCACCGGTACGTCGATCGTGAACTGCCGCAGGAACGTACCCTCGCTATCGAACACCTGGATGCGCCGGTTGCTGCGATCGGCCACGTACACGTGGTCGTGCGCATCGACTGCGATGCTATGGGGTGTATGGAACTGCCCCGGTCCCGTGCCGCGATCACCCCATGACTTCAGCCAGTTGCCGTCGCGATCGACCTTCGCGACGCGCGAGTTGATGTATCCGTCGCTGATATAGGTGTTGCCCGCCTTGTCCCACGCGACGTCGGTCACCTGGCGAAAGCGTCCGGGTTCGGACGGCAGCGGCGGATTCGGATGCTTGAGCGGCGCGGTCTCTTCGTCCGATGCTTCCTGCTTGCGGCCGAACACCATCGCGACGCGTCCTTCCGGCGTGAACTTGATCACCATGTCCGAGCCCTTGTCGGTGACCCAGATGTTGTCGTGCCGGTCCACCTTCACCGTGTGCGCGAACGACCACGCATACAGGTTGTGGCCGATCTCACGCACGAAGCGTCCATCGGGCGCGAACTCGAGCAGTTGCGCGGCGGCCGCGCCATACGCGGGGCCGGTGGTGTTGCCGCGCGACAGCACGAAGATATGGCCACGCGAATTGAGCGCGACGCCCGAGCATTCGCCGAAATACGTGTCGTTCGGCAAACGTACGGGGTTGGCAATCGAGTCATAAGCAATCGTGCGCACGTCGGGTGCGTCCGCGGCGAACGCGGACGGCATCGCGAGTCCGGCGGCGCTGCCCGCAAGGAGGCTCATGAAAGTCCGGCGGTTCATCGCCCGATGGTCGGGACTGCCGCAGCACGCACAAAACGACTCGTATCGCTCGTTCATTCGTTGTCTCCTTTGATCCATCGCTTGAAGTGTGCAAAGGCAAGCCTAGTGCACAAAACGCTTAATAGCTAAGTCGTTTTGCGATGCTGGAAGAGACACTTCCGTTATGCGCGTCACATGCTCTTTCGCGACCGGCTGACAGGCAGATGGAATGTGCGGTGACGGCAGGGCATCGCGAGCCGGCCCGCTTTGCTACCATGCAAGACAGCGACCGCCATGGTCCGCTTTCATCCCCGCGTTGGTCCCTCACACAAGGAGATTCGAATGAGCAAAGGTTATTGGGTGACGTCGTACCGCAAGACGAACGATCCGCAGAAACTGGCCGCGTACGCGCAACTCGCCCCGGCCGCGGTGGCGGCGGCAGGCGGCAAGTTCATCGTGCGAGGCGTGGCGGACGAGGCGCGCGAGCAGGGCCTCAAGGAGCGCACGGTCGTGATCGAATTCCCGACCTACGAGGCGGCGGTCGCCGCTTACGAAAGCGACGAGTACAAGAAGGCGCTGGCCGCATTGGGCGATGGCGTGGAGCGCGATCTGCGCATCGTGCGCGGCGCCGACTAACGCGCGAGCCGCATGTGCATACTGCGCGGCGCTCGCCGCGCAGCCGCTTACTTCACCGCGCCGAGCGCGAGCCCCTTCACCATATAACGCTGCAACCACGCAAACACGATCGAAACCGGCAGCGTCGCGCCCAAGGTCGCGGCCATCACCAGATGCCATTCGACCACGTACTTGCCCGCCACCATATCGGTCACCTGGACGGTCAGCGTCTTGTTTTCCGGCGAACGGATCAACGTATAGACCACCGCGAACTCGTTCCACGCATTGATGAACGTGAAGATCGCAGTTACGACGATCGCCGGCACCGCGAGCGGCAGAAACACCTTGAACACCGCGCGCGTACGGCTGCAGCCTTCGAGCCACGCGGATTCCTCGAGATCCTGCGGCACGGTCTGAAAGTACGACGACAGCATCCACACCGCGAACGCGATATTGAACGCCGCGTATGACACGATCACGCCGATCCTCGAATCGACCAGGTTGCCGTCGCCCCACGGAATCATCGCAGCGAGCCGGAACAGGCCGACCACCAGCAGGATCGGCGACAGCATCTGCGTGACGAGCAGGAACTGCCTGTACAGACCGCGTCCGCGAAACGGAAAGCGCGCGAGCGCGTAAGCGGCGGGCAGGCTCACCGCGAGTGCGAGCGCGGTGGACAGGCAACTGATGATCGCGCTGTTGCGCAGCGCGACGCCGAAGTTGGCCGCCTCCCACATGTCGACGAAATTGCGCCACTGCCACTGCACCGGCAGCCAGCGCGCCGGATAGACGAAGATCTCCGACGCGGGCTTTACCGAAGTGAAGAACATCACCGCGAACGGAAACAATATGACGATCACGAGCGGCGTCAGCGCGATCCAGCACCACAGCGAGCGTTTGGTCTTCGCGCTCAGACTCATGACGGCACTCCTTCTTTCGTGCGTTGCAGACGCAGATAAGCGATCGAGAACGCGAACAGCATGACGAGCATGATCAGCGAAACGGCGGCCGCCTCGCCGGGGCGTCCGAGCCGGAAGCCGAGTTCGTACAGATAGGTGACGAGGATGTGCGTGCTGTTGTCGGGCCCGCCTTGCGTCATCACCCAGATGATCGGAAACGAGTTGAACACGTAGATCACGTTCAGCAGGATCGCCATGTTGATGAACGGGCGCAGCAGCGGCATCGTCAATTGACGGAACTGCTGCCAAGCGCTCGCGCCGTCGATCCGCGCAGCTTCGTAGATATCGCTCGGCACCGAAGACAGGCCGCCAAGAAAAATCGTCACCGTGAACGGAATCGACACCAGAATGCCGACCGCGATTTCGACGGGAAACGCGAACTCGGGCGTCGCGAGCCAGTGAATCGGGCCGCTGATCAGGCCGAGCCGCTGCAGCGTCACGTTGACCATGCCGTAGTCGTCGTTGAAGGCCCAGCGCCAGACGACGGCGGTCATCGTCAGCGAGACGGACCACGGCAGCATCACGATCGTGCGCGCGACACCGCGGCCGTGAAAGTCCTGATTCAGAATCAGTGCGACAGGTACCGAGATCAGCACCGTGCCACCCACCACGCACACGGTCCAGATGATCGTGCGGCGTACCGAAGCGACAAACACCGGATCCTGGAATACGTTGATGAAATTCTGCGCGCCGGTGAAGTCGCGAATCGCGCCGAAGCGCGACACCTCATGCAGCGATTGCCACACGATGTTGAAAATTGGATAGCTGATGATGAACAGCGCGAGCACGAGGCTCGGCGCAATCAGCAACCAGGGCGCATGCGCGCGCGGAGAAACGGAGCGGCTCATGCGTGCTCGATCGTAAGACGCGCCCGCTTTCTGGCGGCGGGCGCGACGGAATGGGCCGGTGGGTGCGTCGTGCTGCATAGGCTCGAATATTGGGGGTGTGCGCAACGCGCGGCGCTTTAACTACGGCGCCGCGCGTCCCCTGTTCGTCTCGTTACTGAAACCGCGTATCAATGACCGAGCGACTTGTTCGCCTGCGCAGCCGCCGCATTCAACGCGTCAGCCGGTTGCGCCTTGCTCAGATATATCGCTTGCATCGAGTCGGTCACGGCCTTCGCGGTGTCTTCCCAGCCGGTCACGGTCGGCGCGAAGTGAGCCGTGGGCAGCAACGCGATGAACGCCTTGATGTCCGGATCGTTGAACGCCGGGTCCGCCGCTTCGGCCTTCGTGGTCGGCAGGAAGCCTTCGGTCGTCGTGAACTCGACGCGCGGTTCCTTCGTGAACAGATAGTCGAGGAACTTCCACGCGGTCTTCTTCGCCTTCGAGTTCTTGAACATCACGATTGAGTCGGTGACCGCGTAGGTGGCATGCGTCGTGCCCATCGGCACCGGATCGATGCCGTACTTCAGGTTCGGCGCTTCCTTCTTGATCTGCTTCGCGAGGAACGGCGCGGAGATCACCATCGCGACGCGGCCCTGCTTGAACAGGTTCTGCACGTCTTCGCGGCTATAGCCGGTGACGCCCGGTTGCGTGAGACCCTGGTCGATCATCTGCTTGTACATCGTCCCGGCCTTCACGCCCGCCGGCGAATTGAACGCGGCCTTGCCGTCCTTGCCCACCACGTCGCCGCCCATCGTCCACAGCGCGTAGTAATAGTAGACGTCGGTTTCGATTTCCTTGCCTTGCAGGCCGAAGCCGGCGATGCCTTGCGCCTTCAGCTTCTTCGAGGCATCGATCACGTCGTTCCAGGTCTTCGGGCCGTCGGGATAGCCGACCTTCGCGAGCATGTCCTTGTTGTAGTACAGCGCGCGAGCGGAAGCGGCGATCGGCAGCCCGTAGGTCTTGCCGTTGATCTGGCCGGGCGCGAGGAACGGACCGATGAAGCGGGCCTTGAAGTTCGCGTCCATATAGCCGTCGAGCGGCTCGGCGACGTCGTCCTTCACGAAGTCGAGCAGCCACCGCGTGCCGACGATCGCGAGGTCCGCGTTGGCGCCGCCGGAGATGTCCGTTTGCAGCTTCTGTTGCAGCGTGTCCCAGTTCACGTCTTCGATCTTGATGGTCGTGCCGGGGTTGGCCTTCTCGAAGTTGCGGGCCATTTTCTCGAAGTACGGCGCGGTCGCGTCGCTGTAGTGCGCGACCGTCACGCGGACCGTTTCGGCGTGGGCCGACACGGCGATACCTGCAAACGCGAGCGCCACGGCGACTTTGCCTAGCGCGAGGGAAGCACGGGCATGCAACGACATTTTTCTCTCTCCTGGTGGTTTGCTGCCGTCGCCGGCCGCCTTAGGTAAATTGTTTGAAAAAATCCTACATGACGCAAAATAGCTTGTCACGTAGGGTCTGCGATATTTTTTCCTCGGTGATTTTGTGCATAAGATGCTGGAAAGCATGGGGCATTCTGCACTGCGCGATGTTACGGAAACCCACTCTTCGGGATGGCCGGGCAGTCCTCGCAAACGCTTTTTGTAGGAAATTTACAGCGAGGCGCGCGGCGCGGGCCGGGTGGCGGAAGGCGACGGCAAGACGGCCGAATCGGCCGGGCGAACGAGCGAGGAACACATGGATCGTGTCGTATTGGTAACCGGCGCATGCGGCGGTATCGGCAGCGTGTTATGCGAGCGCTTCGTCGAGGCGGGCGACACCGTGCTCGCGCTCGACATCGACGCGGCCTCGCTGCAAGCGCTGAGCGCGCGACTCGGCGCAAGCAGGATCGTGCCGGTCGCGGTCGATCTCGGCGACGCCGCCGCGGTGCAGCAAGCGGTGGCCGCGGCGGTCGCGCAGCGCGGACCGGTCGACGTGCTGGTCGCGAACGCGGGCGCGGCGCTCGGCGCGTCGCTCGCGACTACCGACGCCGCGAGCTGGCAGCGCGACATCCATCTGAATCTGAACGGCACGTATCACACGGTCGAGGCGGTGCGCGCGTCGATGATCGAACGGCAGCGCGGCGCGCTCGTGCTGATCGGCTCCGTGAACGGTCTTGCGGCGCTCGGTCATCCAGCATATAGCGCCGCGAAGGCCGGCCTGATCAGCTATACGAAGGCGCTCGCGATCGAGCTGGGCCGCTATGGCATTCGCGCGAACATCGTATGCCCGGGCACTGTGAAGACGCAGGCGTGGCGGGCCCGCGTCGACAAGAATCCGCAGGTGTTCGAGGAGCTGAAGAAGTGGTACCCGTTGCGCGACTTCGCGACGCCCGACGACATCGCCGACGCGGTGCTGTTTCTCGCGTCGCCGCAAGCGCGCGTGATCACCGGTGTCGCGTTGCCGGTCGACGGCGGCTTGATGGCGGGCAACCGGCTAATGGCGCAGGAGCTGACGCTCGAGTCGTTCTGAGCCGCGCACGGCGCGCGCATTACGACACCCGCACTACAACACGCAGCAAGACGATGAGGACAGCATGGCAGCAGTGCAACTGAGCGGCATCTTCAAACGCTATGGCGACACCCAGGTCGTGCACGGCATCGATCTCGACATCGACGACGGCGAGTTCGTCGTGCTGGTCGGTCCGTCGGGCTGCGGCAAGAGCACGCTGATGCGGATGGTGGCCGGGCTCGAGGAAATCAGCGGCGGCGATCTGATGATCGGCGGCACGCGCGCGAATACGCTCGCGCCGCAGCAGCGCAATATCTCGATGGTGTTCCAGAGCTACGCGCTGTATCCGCATCTGTCGGTGTATGAAAACATCGCGTTCGGTCCGAGAATCCGCAAAGAGTCGTCGGAGAAATACAAGCCGCGCATCGATGCGGCCGCGAAGATGCTGAACCTCAGCGGCTATCTGGACCGTTTGCCGCGCGCGCTGTCGGGCGGTCAGCGGCAACGTGTCGCGATGGGCCGCGCGGTGGTGCGCGAGCCGTCGCTGTTCCTGTTCGACGAGCCGCTGTCGAACCTCGACGCAAAGCTGCGTGTGCAGATGCGCACCGAAATCAAGGCGCTGCATCAGCGCTTGAAGAACACGGTGATCTACGTCACGCACGATCAGATCGAAGCAATGACGATGGCCGATCGCATCGTCGTGATGAACGCGGGACGGATCGAGCAGATCGGCCGTCCGCTCGAACTCTATGACCGGCCGGCGAATCTGTTCGTCGCGAGCTTCCTCGGCTCGCCGTCGATGAATTTCGTCGAGGGCGTGATCGTCACTCGCACCCAGGGTGCGGGCCTCGTATTGAAGCTCGCGGACGGCAGCGAGGTCGCGCTCGAAAGTACGCCTGCGTCGGCCGTGGTCGGTGCGCAGGCCACGCTCGGCGTGCGGCCCGAGCACATCGAGATCACGGCGCAGATACCGGATGCCGCGCTCGACGTCGAAGTGATCGAGCCAACTGGCGCCGAGACGCACTTGTACGGGAAAATAGGCGGCTCCGCGTGGTGCGTGACAACGCGCGAACGCTCGAAGATCGAGCCCGGTCAGCGTGTTGCGCTGCGTCTGCCGGCCGAACACATTCATCTGTTCGATACGGAGAGTGGACGCAGGCTGGTTTGATCAGGCCGATTGAAGCGAAGAAGCTGCGAGCGACGCGGAACCATATGAAACAGCCCCTAAGGAACACCGGGTGTCCGCACCGAACTTGATTCCCCATATCCGCAACGCACTCGCGAGTCTGCGGCCCGCCGAGCGCAAGGTCGCCGACATGGTGCTTGCCGACGTCGACTTCGCGATGCGCGCGAGCATCACCGATCTCGCGCAGCGCGCCGACGTGTCCGAGCCTTCCGTCACGCGTTTTTGCCGCGCGATCGGTGCGCACGGTCTGCGCGACTTCAAGATGCAGCTCGCGCAAAGCGTGGCGGGCGGATTGCCGTATGCGTCGACCGCGGTCGCGCGCGACGACGACGTGCAGACCTTGATGGACAAGGTCGGGGAAGCGGCGATCGACGGCATCACGCATGCGCGCGGAGCGCTCGATCCTGCGGTGGTCGAAAGCGCGATCGCGGCGCTCGTGAGCGCCCGGCGCGTGTTTTTCTTCGGCGTGGGTTCAGGTTCGGGGCTCGTCGCACAGGATGCGGCGCTGCGGTTCTTGCGCATCGACATCGCGGCGGCCGCGTTCACCGATGGTCATTTGCAGCGTCTTTACGCGGGCCTGATGGAGCCGGGCGACGTCGCGTTTGCGATCTCGCATTCGGGGCGCAGCGTCGAAGTCAACGAAAGCATCCAGATCGCGAAGGAGCGCGGCGCGACGACGATCGCGCTGACCAACGTCGGCTCGCGGCTCGCATGGCTCGTCGATATTCCGCTGCTGCTGCGCGTGGCGAGTCCGATCGATCCGAATACGCCGGGCGTATCGCGGCTCGTGCATCTGTGCATCATGGATGCGCTCGCGATCGGCGTCGCGCTGAAGGCCGGGCCCGAGACGCTGGAAAAGATGCGCCACGCGAAAGCTCGGCTCGTGCCGCATGAGCCGGAAGGGGCGGGCGGGTAGAGCGCTCGAAGCGCTGGCGCGCCGTCCTCTTCGGCCAGCCGATCATTGACACCTTGTTCACCGGCTGCGCGACCGTTGCCGCCGCGCGACCCTTGCCGCCCATCGGCAGATCGGGCAACTGCCACTTGCCATACCTCGCGAGTTGGAGCGAGAAGCTCGCGGCTTCATCCGACCACAGCAACCGCTCATCGATATCGACCGACGTATCGCGCAACGCGCAACGCAGGCGCTTGCGCAGCGTCGTGTTCGGATGCAGCCGCGCGCGCGCTCGCGCTCGGCCACAACTGCAACTTGCGTTGCTCTGCAACTAACCGTCAAGCCGAAACGTTTCTCCCGGCTATCATGGCAATCTGCCGCATTCGTCCGACTCATCATCCAATCAGAACCGGCTCGCAGCGTTCTCGTTCAGGTCCGTCCGCCCATGTTCTCCCGTTCCGCCGACACCGCATCGCACGCTCCAACCACGATCACCGCCCGCCGTCGGCCGACACTGCTGCTGGCCGCCGCGCTATCGCTCGGCAGCGCAACAGCGCTCGGCCTCGCGCGC
The DNA here is from genome assembly GCF_040948685.1 of Paraburkholderia sp. BR14374. Lineage (NCBI taxonomy): Bacteria > Pseudomonadati > Pseudomonadota > Betaproteobacteria > Burkholderiales > Burkholderiaceae > Paraburkholderia > Paraburkholderia sp. BR14374. Next base: position 564,175 of record NZ_JBFPKF010000003.1, read on the forward strand.
TTCGCCTACGCGCTGCTGTTGCCGTCGATGAAGCTCGACCTCGGCTGGAGCTTCGCGCAGGCCGGCGCGATGAACACCGCGAACGCGCTCGGCTATCTGCTCGGCGCGCTGGTGTTTCCGCGCCTCGCGCGCCGCTGGTCGGCGGGCGCGCTGTTCGCGGGCGGTTGCGTGCTGACCGCGCTGTTGATGGCCGGCAGCGGCCTCACCGCCAGCACGGATGCGCTGCTGACACTGCGCGTAATCACTGGCGCGAGCAGCGCGGCGATCTTCATCGGCGGCGGCGTGCTCGCGGCGCGGCTCGCGTCGGCGCGCCCGCGCGACGCGGGGCTCGTGCTCGGTCTGTATTACGGGGGCACCGGCTGGGGGATCGTCGCGTCGTCGTTGCTGGTGCCGGTGACGATCCTTGACGCCGCCCACGGCTGGCAGTTCGCGTGGTTCGCGCTCGCGGCGGCCTGCGCGCTGTTCGCCGCGGTCGCGATCGGCGCGTCGCGCAGAATCGAGCGCGCGCATACGAGCGCGGCGGCTGCCGCGCATGCAGCCGGCGCCACTTCCGCGCCGGGTTGGCCGCAGTTCGCAGCCGCGCTCGCGGGCTACGGACTGTTCGGCGTCGGCTATATCGGCTACATGACGTTCATCGTCGCGCTGCTGCGCAACGCCGGCATGAGCGCGGCGGTCGTCACCGGCTTCTATCTGCTGCTCGGCGCCGCGACCGTGGTGTCGGCGCGGATCTGGTCGACGCTGCTCGATCGCATGCGCGGCGGCCAGGCGCTCGCCGTGCTCAACGCGCTGCTGGCGATCGCGACGCTGCTGCCCGCGCTGTTCACGCAGCCGTGGGTCGCGTTCGTTTCGGGCACGCTGTTCGGCGCGACGTTCCTGTCGGCGGTCGCATCGACGACCGCGTTCGTGCGCCACAATCTGCCCGCGAGCCACTGGGCGAAGGGCATCAGCGCCTTCACGATCGTGTTCGCGTTCGGGCAGATCGTCGGGCCGGTAGTGATCGGCTGGGTGTCGGATGGCGCCGGGCTCGCGCGCGGGCTCGTGTATTCGGCGCTGCTGCTGGCGGGCGGCGCGGTACTCGCGGCGTGTCAGAAGGCGTTGCGCACGGCGTGAGCCGCGTTACGCGCACTTCGTATTCAGCGATAGGTCCAGCACCGATGCGCGATGAACGTGAGCGGCGGCACCACGCACACGACGAGCCCGATACCGAGCGCGGGCGGGCCGCCCGCGAGCTGCGTCAGGCGCGATACGAGCGCGGTCAACGTCAGGCCGCCCAGCGATACGAGCACGAACCGCCCAGCGTTCATCAACGCGGGCAGCGCCGAAAAACTCCAGAACGTGTTCAACAGATACGAGGCCGCCGTCGCCCACGTGAACGCGATCGCGTTGGCCCACGGCGGCGACATGCCGGCGTCCGCGATCAGCGTCAGCGCAATGCACACATGCAGGCCGGTCGCGATGACGCCGCTCGCGCCGAAGCGCATCAGCTTGACTCGATCGACCAGCATCATCGCGGCGCTCCTTCGCGCTTGCGCAGGACCGCGAACAGCGATACGCCATAAGGCAGCGGCGCATGCGCGAGCCAGTGGCGCTCGGCGCTGAAAATGCGGTACAGCGCCGCGTTGAGCGGCCACGGCGGAATCGCGTCGCCGCTCGAATGCTGGCGATGCAGCAGCCGATCGGCCCAGCGTGCGACCACCGCGACCGGATAGAGCAGCGTGTTGAAATAGCTGACGCGTTCGACTTCGTAGCCGGCCACGGCCGCGCAGCGCATCAGCGAAGTGCGGCTATAGCGGCGGTAGTGATGCAGGAAAACATCGTGCGCGCTCCACAGATGTTGTCCGGCCGGCACCGTCACGACGATGCGGCCTCCCGGTGTCAGCAGATCGCGCATGCCTGCGAGCGAGCCGGCGTCGTCGGCGATATGTTCGAGGCAGTCGAAGAAGCAGATCAGGTCGAAGCGTTCGCCGTCGAACGGCACGTCGTCGGGGCAGTGGCCCGCGCGGATGTCGAACTGCTTGCCGGTCTTGCGCGCGCTCAGCGCCCGAGCGGTCGGGTCCATCTCGAGGCCGCTGATGGTGCCGAAGCCGGCCAGCATGTCGAGGTTGCCGCCGGTGCCGGAGCCCACTTCGAGCACGCGCGCGCAGTGCGGTAACGCGAGCCGTTCGAGCAGCGTGCGCAGCACGTCGCGCCGCGCGCGAAACCACCAGTGCCCGGCTTCGGTTGCGGCCATTTCGAGGTATGCATCGGGAGACATGGTCAACTCCTCGGCTTTCAGTGGCCGACTACGCGAAACCGCGGCGCGGCCCGCCTGCGTGTCGGTTCGACGCGCCCCACATGCGCCGCGCGCGCATCCTCGCGCACGCCCGGCAATGTGCTGACCTTGCTCTTCGCCTGATAGCGACGCCGCACCAGATAAACGGGCCGTTCCTTCGACTCGTGGTAAATGCGGCCGACGTATTCGCCGATCACGCCGATGCCGATCAGCTCGATGCCGCCCATGAACAGCATCACCGAGATCGTCGACGCGTAACCGGGCACCGGATTGCCCGACCACAGCGTGCGGCCGATGACGAAACCGCCGTAGACGAACGCGAGCGTCGCGATGGATAGTCCGATATAAGTCCAGCTGCGCAACGGTACCGTGCTGAAGCTCGTGATGCCTTCGAGCGCGAAGTTCCACAGCCGCCAGCCGGAGAACTTCGAGTGGCCGGCGCTGCGCGGCTCGCGTTCGTATTCGACGATCACGGTGCGGTAGCCGACCCACGCGAACAGGCCCTTCATGAAGCGACGGCGCTCCGGCAGGCTGCGCAGCGCGTTGACCACCTGACGATCGATCAGCCGGAAGTCGCCGACATTCTCCGGCAGCTTCACTTCGGATAGCGCATTGTGCACGCGATAGTAGAGCGCGGCCGCCGTGCGTTTGGCGAGCGTATCGCACAGGCGGTTCGTGCGTTTGGCCGCGACTACTTCGGCGCCCGCGCGCCAATGCTCGACCATCACCGGGATCAGGCTCGGCGGGTCCTGCAGGTCCGCGTCGATCGGAATCACCGCATCGCCGAATGCTTCGTCGATGCCGGCGGTCAGCGCCGCTTCCTTGCCGAAGTTGCGCGTCAGGTCGATCACGCGAATGCGCCGGTCGCGGCTGCTCTGCGCGACCAGCCGATCGAGCGTCGCGTCGCTGCTGCCGTCGTTGATGCAGACGATCTCGAAGCGCGTGCGCTCGATTGATTCGAGCACTGGCACGACTGCCGCGAAGAAGCGGTCCACGGCGTCCTGCTCGTTGTAGAACGGCACGACGAGAGAGATGAGTGGCGTGGGTGTATTAGTTGGCATGACGCTTTCCCGTTTATCGAATTACTTGAGTGGGAACGAATAGGCGAGGGCGGCGTGCTCGTCACGCCCCCAGGTGCTCACGCGCACGCGGCGCAAGACGATCAGCAGCATCAGCAGCAGCACGATCGGGCCGATTTGCGGCAGTTGCGTCACGCGATTGAAGAGTTCGTAGACCGGCAGTAGCCACGCGAGCGCGATCACGCTCTGCTCGCCGCGCAGCCAGCCTTTGTCGATGCCTAGCGCGCTCAGGCTTGCAATCGCGATGCCGAGCCATGCGAGTTCATAGTGCCAAACGTACGGGTTCGCGAGCAGCGTGCCGATCACGAAGCTTGCCGCGCGCAGGCGTGTGTCGCGCGTGTTTCGCCATACGTGCCATACGGCTGCCGCGGCGACGAGCCCAACGCAGGCCTGGGCCGCGAAGGCCGCGACGATCGGCGCGCCGCCTTCGCGCAGCACTGCGAAGGTTGTCGGCGACGCGAGCCAGTATCCGCGCCAGTGTTCGAGCAGCGTCTCGCGCGCGATGCCGGTGTTGACGAAGAAGAGTCGCACCGATTGCACGCCGCACACCAGCACACTGAACGCGCCGAACAGTGCCGCGCTGAGCGCGGCGGCCGCGAGCGTGCGCCATGCGCGCGCGGCAATCAGAACGAGCGGAAACAGCACGGCCATCTGCGGTTTGATTGCGAGCAGGCCGAGGCACAGCCCAGCGCGTACCGGATAGCGGCGCAGCCAATGCAGCGTGAGCGCGGCGATGGCGGCTGTCAGCAATGAGTTCTGGCCCATCATGGCTGGCACAAACGCGCATGGCGACGCCGCGACAACGAACCATGCGAAGCGCGATCCTCGAAAGCTGTTGGCCAGGCCCGACACGCGCACAGTGCTCGCGCTGAACAGAGCGATGCCAATCCCGACAAACACCAGATACATGAAGAACGGCGGCAGCAGCGCGAGCGGCGAGATCAGCACAAGGAACGTGGGCGGATATAGCCACGGCATCAGGCTGCCTCCGCGCAGGTCAACGAAGAATGTCTGCTGGATTCTGTCAAACGACACATGGTCATAGACCTGCGCCGCCGAGCCGTGCAGCAAACCATACGATGCCGACCAGAAAATCGAAAAATCGTAGCCGGGGCGCGGGGCTTTGGGGACAGTGAAGCCGTGACTCGTATAGGCCCACGCCGTCAAAAGCACCACGTAGAGCAAGCACATTGCGGCGCCGTAGACGACGATGCGCTCGGGTGTGAGCCAGCCGTGAATCTCCCTGTCGTCACTGCGCATGCGCCATTGTGGTATGTCCATGATCCCCGCCCCCGTGTGATCCGGATCGGGTCTGTCGACCCGCCGTTCGCTCTGCTTATTGATTCCATTTTCTTAATGTCCGCGCGACATCGATTCAAAAGCTGTGCCGTTGCGCCGACCTGGTCAGCGCATTGTTGGCGGAAATTTATTGGACTTTCAAGCTCGCGTTTTCGAGGCCGCACGCCGCGCACTGCCGATCCCGCCAAATAGCGGGCCAATCGACGGGCGTTATGTGTGCCAACGCACCAAGCGGTCTCGCCGATGAGACGCTTTGGACCGGCGTACCCTTCGCAAAGGGCGGTTTTCGGGGTGAATTTCGTTTTTACCGAACTAGGGAATGTCCTGGGAAAAAATTGCCGAGCCTTGCGTGGCGCGCCTCTACGCGATTTGCGAAATGTTCGTCTGGCCACATAAGGCGTCGCGTCATTTGCACATTTCGGACGCGAACACGGCGCGACACCGCAGGCCACCCGGCCCAAACCCGCGTCGTTACGTTGTTTTCGCAAAGCTGGCCCCGTCTTTGCAATAGGGAGTGCGCGGAAGTCGACAACACGATGCTGCCGATCAGAACAGGCAGTACACCGTGGCGAGGTAGAGAGAACCCACGTCGACTGACTAGCGAGTGCCGGCCTCGAGCCGACGCCAAGAAAAAATCATGAAATGCGGGGGATGTATGAAGAGCCAGCTCAAGCGATTGCGCGACGATAACAAGCCTACGTGCGGCACACCTCTTTCGGCCATGCTGCGCCCGCGGCTCGCGGCCACATTTCGGCTTGCCCGGCGCGAGCCGCATAACTTTCCCCGTTTCCTCCAGTTCGTCTCGTCCAGCGTTGCGATCGTGTGGCTCGACAGCCGCACGATGCTGACTGGGCGGCGAAGCTAGTCAGCAGCTTCACACAATTCGTTGCAGCATCCCGCAGTGCCCGTAGTGCCACCACCCGCGCCAATTCCGGTCAAGGGTTTAATCAGTCAGTTATCCAGAGGAGTAAAACCATGAAGAAGATCATCGCTACCGCAGTCCGTTTCGTTCGTGACGAAGATGGCGTGACCGCCATCGAATATGCCCTGCTCGGGAGCCTGATCGCTCTCGCGATCATCGCTGCGGTCAAAGGGCTGGCCACCAACCTGTCAACGGTTTTCGACAGCATCGCATCGTCGATCTAAGTTCCGGCGCGACGGGCGAACATTGCCATTCGTCCGTCGCCTTTCTTCCGTAAGAAAGGAGCCAGTCATGAAGGATTTGATTGCCCGCGTCACGCGCTTCGTGGCCGACCAAGACGGCATAACCGCAATCGAATATGGACTGCTCGCGGGGCTGATCTCCCTCGCGATCATCGGAGCCGTTCAGCTGCTCAGCGGCAGCATCAGCTCGGTCTTTACCAACCTCGCCTCGTCGATCTGACGCGGCTCCATCATGCATCACGAGATCATCATGACGCTGCCACCTCTGCCACCACATCCTGTACCGCTGTGCGTGATCGTGCTGGCGATCGTGGCCGCGAGCACCGATCTCACCGCGCGGCGCATTCCGAATCGCCTGATCGCACTCGGACTGTGCGTCGCGCTGATCGTGCAGATGTCGATTCACGGTCCGCTCGCCGGCGCGCTTGAATGGCTGATCGGCGCCGCGTGCGGCTTCGCGGTGCTGTTGCCGTTCTATCTGGTGCGCGGCATGGCCGCCGGCGACGTGAAGCTGCTGATGACGATCGGCGCGTGGGTCGGACCTTCGCTGACCTGGCGGATCGCACTCGCCACTTTTCTGATCGGCGGACTCTGGTCGCTGCTGATCGTGCTATGCCGCGGCAGATTCGCGCGCTTGCGCGCGAATCTGCGCCAACTGATCGGCGGGCTCGTCGTCGCGCCGCTCACACAACCGAGCCTGATCGATGCGCAGTCCGGATCGGTCGGGTCGATTCCCTACGGCGTCGCGATCGCGGCCGGAACCCTCGGCATGCTGTTCGCGGCCGCGCTATAGCTGGACGTTTCCACTGAACGATGCGGGAGTATTGCCATGAAAAACAGTCGGGCTTTAGTGATGCTGACGATCGCCGTGCTCGCGGGCTTCGCGGCCGTGATTTTCGCGTCGCGCTGGCTGCTGCAAACGTCGTCGGGCGCGGTGACGTCGGTTGCGGTCGCCTCGTCGGACATCAGCCTCGGACAGCCGCTGAACCAGAACCTGATCCACATGGTCAGCTGGCCGACTTCGAGCGTGCCGCCCGGTGCATTCGCCGACGGCAAGGCGCTCGAAGGGCGCGTGCTGCTGACGAGTCTCTCGCCCGGCGAGCCGGTGCTCGAATCGAAGCTCGCGCCGCAGGGCACGAAGGGCGGCCTGTCAGCGGTGATCGGCGAAGGTCATCGCGCGATCACGGTGCGCGTGAATGACGTGGTCGGCGTCGCGGGCTTCGCGCTTCCGGGCAACTATGTCGACGTGATCGTCAATACCCAGCAGGCGAACAAGACGGACACGTCGCAAAGCATCTCGAAGATCGTGCTCGAAAAGATCCTCGTGCTCGCAGTCGCGCAGCAAGTGAGCCGCGACGACACCGCGCCGAAAGTGGTCAACGCGGTGACGCTCGAGGTGACGCCTGAACAGGCCGAGAAGCTCGACCTCGCGCGCAGTGTCGGCACGCTGTCGCTGGTGCTGCGCAACCAGATCGACAAGCAGACCCCTAGCACCGGCGGCGCGACCAAGCTGACCTTGCTCGACGTGCCGGCTTCGGCGCCGGCGGCCCCCGACGTGCATCCGATGCGCACGCACTATGCGGCGCGTCCGGCGCCCAAGCGCGACTGCGTCGGCGTGCTGTCGGGGGTGACGGGCAGCGTCGAATGTTTCTAGCGCGGTCGCGGCGCGCGGGTTCATGACAGACGCGGCGATCTGAACAAGAAGGCAATCAAAAGACGTCTCGGTTTACAACTATCGAGCGACGGGGGCAGCAACATGAAAACACAACAACGGTTCTCATCCGGCGGCGGCAAGCGTTGCCGCTCGCTCGGCGGCACGGTGCTCGCCGCCGCGCTATGCGCCGGACTTGCGGCCGCGCAAGACAGCGCGGCACAAACGCTGGCCGCCGCGCAAATGCCGCCAGGCTGGGGCGCGCAGACCGCGCCGCTGCCGGTCGGCCGGGGCGCCGTGCCGATGCTGGTCAGCAACACGCCGATGCCCAGCGGCGCGACGAGCGGCCGGACGGTCGCCCCCGTGCAACTGACCGGGCCGAACTGCACCGGCGAGATTCGCGACGAGTCGAGCGTGTCGGTGGCGGTCGGCAAGTCGACCCTGGTTCCGCTCGTCGAACCCGCGCGCAACCGCACTCTCGGCAATCCGGTCGTCGCGCAGGCGACGCTCGTGTCGCAACGCACGCTGTACGTGGTCGGCATGAGTGTCGGTACCACGAACATGATCGTGCAGGGCCGCAGCGGCGCATGCCAGATCATCGACGTGAGCGTCGGCGTCGATGCCGAAGGGCTGCAGCGCACGCTTGCGCAACTGCTGCCGAACGAGCGCGGCATTCGCGTGTCGAGCGCGGCCGGCAACCTCGTGCTCGCGGGCCGCGTGTCGAGCGGGCAGGCTGCGCAGCAGGCGATGAGCATCGCCGGCGCTTACGCGGGTGCGCAACCCACCCAGCAGGATCAGTCGAGCACCGCGAGCTTTGGCAACGGTGGTTCGATCTCGCAGCAAAGCACGAGTGTTAGCAAGGGCTCCGAAGTCATCAACATGATGACGGTCGATTCGCCGCAACAGGTGATGCTCGAAGTGAAGGTCGCTGAGGTCTCGAAGACGCTGCTCAATCAGTTGGGCGCGGCGGTCAACATCCAGGGCGGCTTCGGTTCGTGGACCGGCGCGCTGGTGAGCAGCCTGCTCGCCGGCGTCAGCAGCGGTGTCGCGGTGAGCAAGGCGAACAACAAGCCATTCAATATCGCCGTCGACGCACAGAAGAGCGACAGCCTCAGCAAGATTCTCGCGGAGCCGAACCTCGTCACGTTGAGCGGCCAGGAGGCGTCGTTCCTCGCGGGCGGCCGGGTCTTCATTCCTGTTCCGCAAAGCAACGGCACGGGCGGCTCGACGATTACGCTGCAGGAAGAAGAGTTCGGCGTCGGCCTCAAGTTCACGCCGACCGTGCTGGCCGGCAGCCGCGTGAATCTGAAGGTGGCGCCGGAAGTGTCGGAACTGTCGCCGACCGGCGTCACCGTAACGGCGAGCGGCACGAGCAACACGACGATCCTGCCGCTGATCACGACACGGCGCGCGTCGACGACGGTGCAGATGAACGACGGCGAGAGCTTCGCGATCGGCGGGCTGATTCAGAACAACATCACTGGCTCGCTGAAGGCGCTGCCCGCCCTCGGCGAGGTACCGGTGCTCGGCGCGCTGTTTCGCAGTACGTCGTTCCAGCAGGATCGCACGGAGCTGATCTTCATCGTCACGGTGCATCTGGTGAAGCCGCTGCCGGCGGGCGATTATCCGCTGCCGACCGATAGCTTCACGGGCGTGTCGGATGCCACCGTCTACGCGACCGGCAACATGGAAGGCCGCCGGCCCGCGGCGCAGGCCGCGGGCGCGGCGAACCCGAACGCGCCGCAGATGCCCGCGCAACCGCAAACGCAACCCGCGGCGCCCGCACCTGTTCCGACGCCGGCACCGACCGAAGGCTCGGCCGCACCCGCCGCGCTGCTGCCGCGCGACACCCAGGCGGACCGGCTGGCACCGTCAGCTGCGATGCCGCCACCGGACAAGGTGACAACAACGGCAGCGTCGTCGGCGCAGGCGCAAATGCAAACGAACGCCGAACCCGCGCTCGCCAAAGCCGACGCCCTGAGCCCAGGCAACCCGACGATCAAGACCACCCAGCCTAACCCGTAACGCGCCGCGAAGGAGACTCCCATGAAACTCGAACATCTTCTGATCACGCGCCGCGCGGCGTTGCTGCTGACGGTGTGCACTACGCTGGGCGGCTCGTTGAGCGGCTGCATGTCGAGCTCGCCGATCTGGGACGCGCACGTCGGCGACGCCGTGCGCACCGTAACGCAGATGCAGATCATCGATCCGCATGCGGGCGAGCACACGCCGTCCACGCCAGGCGTAGACGGCAAGGCCGCGGTCGCCGCGCAGCAGCAGTACGACAAGTCGTTCCAGACACCGGTCACGACGTTCAATCCGTTCGTGGTCGGAATCGGCAGCAGTGGCGGCGCTCAGTGATAGCGGACGTGGCGCGGCTGGCGGACGCACCATCCGCCGGCTAATTCGACAGCTTGGTATAGAACATCATGATCAACATCCTGGCTCTCTCTGAAGACGGCGCACGGCTCGCTCAGATCGCGCAGCTGAGCGGCGAAGCCGGCGACTACCGGATCACGCGCGCGATGGGCACGCCCTCGCTGCTCGGCGAACGCGGCGATACGCTCGACGCGTTCGATGTGCTGATCGTCGACTCCGCGTCGCTGAAGGACGCGGAGCTCGCGGTGGTGGAGCGCCTGCATCGCGAGCATGGGCGGCTCACCTGCATCCTGCTGATTCCTGACGCGTCGCCGCAGACGCTGATCGCCGCGATGCGCGCGGGCTTTCGCGACGTGCTGAACTGGCCGCTCGATTCGCACCAGTTCGGCGACGCGTTGCAGCGCGCACAGGCGCAGAGCCTGCAAGGCGGCACGCGCGACACGCGGATTCTGTCGTTCATGTCGTGCAAGGGCGGCGCGGGCACCAGCTTCATCGCCGCTAACGTCGCGCATGCGATCGCGACGCTGCCGCAGAAAAAGCGCGTATTGCTGATCGATCTGAACCAGCAGTTCGCCGATGCCGCGTTTTTGGTCTCCGACCAGACGCCGCCGTCGACGTTGCCGCAAATCTGCGCGCAGATCGAACGCATGGATGCCGCGTTCTTCGACACGAGCCTCGTGCACGTGAGCGACAGCTTCCATATCCTCGCCGGCGCGGGCGACCCGGTGAAGGCGGCCGAGATCAAGGAAGACCGTCTCGAGTGGCTGCTCGGCGTCGCCGCGCCGCATTACGACTTCGTGCTGTTCGATCTCGGCCAGACGCTGAACCGGCTGTCGATGCTCGCGCTAGATCGCAGCGACCAGATTCATATCGTGCTGCAGGCGAGCATGCCGCACGTGCGTGCCGGCCGTCGGTTGCAGGAGATTCTGTGCTCGCTCGGCTACGCGCAGGAGCAGATGCGGCTGGTCCTGAACCGCTATACGCGGCACGGCGAGCGGCCGCGCGCGGCGCTCGAATCCGTGCTCGGCATGAGCGCGTATCAGGTGATCCCCGAGGATGCCGAAACGGTGACCGATGCGATGAACCAGGGGTTGCCGGTGTCGAAGACCGGGCGCGGCAGCGGGGTTGCGCGCAGTCTGCAGGCGCTCGCCGAAAACATCGCGGCGCGCGAGACCAAAGCGGAGCGTTCGCGCGCGAAGGGCGAGTCGCTTCTCGGGCGGCTGTTCGGCCGCCAGTCGTCGCCGAAACTCGAAACGCTTTAACGCGCCAACGCCACACGATCAGAACAGGGGAACGTCATGTCGCTTCGTGAGCAGATTTCCGCGCAACGGGCGCAGCCGCTGGGCGAACGCCACGACCCGGCGAGCGCCGGCATGGTGCGCGGCGCCTACCAGAAACTGAAACGGGAGATTCATCAGGCGGTGCTCGAACGCGTCGAGCTCGAACGGCTGTCGAGGTTGCCGCCCGAGCAGGTGCGTCAGGAGATCGCGACGTTGATCGGACGCATTCTCGAAGACCAGAAGGCGCCCGCCAACGATCTCGAACGCCGGCAACTCGTCGGCGACGTGCACGATGAAATGTTCGGCTTCGGTCCGCTCGAAGTGCTGCTGCGTGACCCGACCGTGTCCGACATTCTGGTGAATACGCATCGTCAGACGTACGTCGAGCGCCGCGGCCGGCTGGAGGCGACCGACGTCACCTTCTACGACGACGCGCATCTGATGAAAGTCATCGAGAAGATCGTCTCAGGGGTCGGCCGCCATATCGACGAATCGAGCCCGATGGTCGACGCACGCCTGCCGGACGGCTCGCGCGTGAACGCGATCATCCGGCCCTGCGCGATCGACGGTCCGTTGCTGTCGATTCGCCGTTTCGCCGCGAATCCGTTGCAGGTTGCCGACCTGATCGAATTGCAGAGCCTGACGCCGCCGATGGCTGAAGTGCTCGACGCGCTCGCGCGCGCGAAGGTGAACATGCTCGTGTCGGGCGGCACGGGCAGCGGCAAGACCACGCTGCTGAACCTGCTGTCCGGTTTCATTCCGGGTGACGAGCGCATCGTCACGATCGAGGACGCGGCCGAGCTGCAGCTGCGCCAGCAACACGTGCTGCGGCTGGAGACGCGCTCGCCGAACATCGAGGGACGCGGCGAGATCACGCAGCGCACGCTGGTGCGCAATGCGCTGCGGATGCGCCCCGATCGCATCATTCTCGGCGAGGTGCGCGGCGCCGAAGCGCTCGACATGCTGAACGCGATGAACACCGGCCACGAAGGCTCGCTGTCGACGATCCACGCGAATACACCGCGCGATGCACTGACGCGCCTCGAAAACATGATGACGCTCGGCGGCCTGTCCCTGCCGACACGCACGATGCGCCAGCAGATTTCGTCGGCGATTTCGGTGATCGTGCAAGCCACGCGACTGACCGACGGCCGCCGCAAGATCGTCAGCATTTCGGAGCTGACCGGCATGGAGGGCGACATGATCAACATGCAGGAGATCTTCGTGTTCCGCCGCTCCGGGGTGGATACCAAGGGCAATGTGCGCGGCCATTTCTGCGCAACCGGCGTGCGGCCCAAATTCGCCGAACGCTTGCAGGCATTCGGCGTGGCGCCGTCGGACCAGGTCTACGATCCGGCGCGGCGCTTCGAAACGACATGACGTCGATGGGCCACGCGCGCTGTGCGCTCGCCCGTTGTTTCAGGAGACTTGCATGAGCCCGATTTTCTACGCGTCGATCATTCTGCTGTTCGCGGCCGTGGTGCTGGCGACGGGCGGCGTCTACGAGTATTGGAACAGCCGGCACGGCCCGGTCGCGCGCCGCGTCGATTCGCGGATTCGCGCGGTATCGGCCGGTGGTCCAATGAGCAGGCAGCGTCTGTCGATTCTGAAGTCGCGCACGATGGCCGAGTCGGCTGTGCTCACGCGGCTGTTGCTGCGCATTCCGCGCGTGCATGCGCTCGATCTGTTTCTGCAGCAGTCGGGGCTGTCCTGGTCGGTCGGGCGACTCGTCGGCACCTGCGCGGTGTTGCCGCCGTTCGTGCTGATCGTGGGCGCGAGCCTCGCGGTGCCGTGGGGCTTCACGGCGGGCGCCGCCGCGCTATCCGCGTTGCTGCCGTTCGTCTACGTACAGCGGCGACGCAACCGGCGCATTCTTCAGCTCGAACGGCAACTGCCCGACGTTTGCGACATGCTATCGCGCGCGTTGCGCTCGGGCCATGCGTTCACCGGCGCGATCGATATGGTCGGCACCGAGTTCGCCGAGCCGATGAGCGGCGAATTTCGCATCGTGTTCGACGAGATCAACTACGGTGTATCGATCAGCGAGGCGCTGACCAATCTCGCGACACGTGTGCCGATTCGCGATCTGCGCTACTTCGTGATCGCCGTCGTGATCCAGCGCGAGACGGGCGGCAATCTCGCTGAAGTACTGGACGGCATCACCACCCTGATTCGCGACCGCTTCAAGCTGTTCGACAAAGTTCGCGTGCTCTCCGCCGAGGGCAAGGTCTCCGGTTGGGTGCTCGGATTACTGCCGTTCGGCGTCGGCGGCGCGATGATAGCGATCAACCCCGGGTTCCTGAACGTGCTGTGGGAGGACCCGGCGGGCATCAAGATGCTCGCGGTGGCGGGCGCCAGCATGCTGTTCGGCATGCTGTGGATGCGGCATATCGTGAAGATCCGGGTCTGAACGCGAGGTCATCGGAGAAGGACCATGCAAACACTGAACATTACGCAGATTCTGTTGCTCGCCGCCGTATTCGCGATCGTCTTCGCGGCCGTGTTCGGCGCGATGCATCTGAGCACGCCGCGCGACATGAGCCGCCGCATCGAGCAGGCGGGCGGTGCGAATGCCGTGCCGGCGCCGGAGCAACTCGACGCCGCCGCGCAGACGCCGTGGTACGAAAAGCTCGTCGAGATCTCGCAGCCGATCTCGAAGCTGTCGGTGCCGAAGGACGGCTGGGAGCAATCCGCGCTGCGCGTGCAGTTGATGAACGCCGGCTGGCGCTCGGCCAACGCCGTGCCGATCTATCTGGCCGCGAAGACCGCGCTCGCGCTGACGTTGCCGCTGCTGGCGATGCTCGCGCTGTACGGCTCGTCGTTCGCGAGCTCGCTGCTCGAACGCGCGATCGTGCTCGTCGTGCTGGCCGCGCTCGGCTACTACCTGCCGAACGTCATGCTGTCGCGCCGCGCGGCAACGCGCCAGCGCAGCATCGTCGAGGACTTTCCCGATGCGCTCGACCTGCTGACCGTGTGTGTGGAAGCGGGGCTGGGCCTCGATGCGTCGCTGATGAAAGTCGGCGAGGAAATCCGCCTGCGCAGCGCGGTGGTCGCGAGCGAGCTCGAACTGATGCTGCTCGAAATGCGCTCGGGTTTCTCGAAGGAAAAGGCACTGCGCAATTTTTCGCTGCGCACCGGTGTGGAAGACATCGACTCGTTCAGTGCAATGCTGATCCAGGCCGAGCGCTTCGGCACCAGCATCGGCGCGTCGTTGCGCGTGCTGTCCGATACGCTGCGCACGCGCCGCCGGATGCGCGCCGAGGAGCGAGCCGCGAAGATTGCGCTGAAGCTGCTGTTTCCGTTGATGTTCTGTATATTTCCGGCGCTGCTCGTCGTGCTGATGGGGCCCGCGATGATTCATATCTATCGCGATCTGCTGCCTAGCATGGCGGGCGGCGCATGAGCAGAGCCTGTTATGAATTGTCGCGCGTCTCGGCGCGTCTGCCCTGGAAGACCGGGAGCCGCCAGCCGTAGCGCAGCGACGCGAGCCGCACCATCACGCAAGCCAACGTCGCGAACCACGGCGTCCACCAGTCCGTCCAGCCCGCATACGCAAAGCCGACCTGCACCGCCGCGCCGAACAGCGCGGCAGACGCATAGATCTCGCGCTCGAGAATCGCGGGCACGCGCGAGAGCACGACGTCGCGCATCACACCGCCGCCCACCGCGCTGACGACGCCGAGCAGAATCGCGAGTTCGGCATTGTGGCCATACGTGAGCGCTTTCTGCGCGCCCGACACCGCGAACAGACCGAGCCCGATCGCATCGAAGAACAGCACCGGCTGACGCAGCCGGCGCACCTGCGGATACGCGAGAATCGTCACCGCGGCCGCTGCGAGCGCGGTGGCCAGATAGCGCCAGTTCGACAGCCCCGCCGGTGGGATCGCGCCGATGCACACGTCGCGCACGATGCCGCCGCCGCACGCGACCATGAAGGCGATCACGACGATGCCGAACAGATCGAGCCGTCGTTGACGCGCGGCGACCGCGCCGCTGATCGCGAATACGAAGGTGCCGATCAGATCGAGAATGGTGTAGACGGCGTGTGAATTCACTGAGTGGTTTCGTGTTGGGCGAGCGCAGGGAGGGCGCTGCGAAATGCGGACCGTTGGTCAGGAGCTCGCGGGCGGCGCGCTAGCGGACTCGCTTTCTAGCAGGCTATGCGAAAGCTTGCTAAGCAGACGTTCGAGCGTTTTACGTTCGTTCGCGCTCAGCGCCTTCGTGAGCTCGACTTCAAGCTTGGTGCCTACCGCTTCGGACGCTTGCGCAACTTCGAGGCCGTGATGGGTGGCGCGTAACGCGATGCTTCGACGGTCCGATGCATGCACGTTGCGCGTGATCAGGCCGCGTGATTCAAGCTCGGCGAGAACTTTGGAAAGCAGCGTCTTTTCGATCAACGCGCGCTGCGAAACGGCCTTGGGCGTGATGTCGGGCTCCGCGCATACGAGGCGCAGCACGCGCAGCGCGCGCACGTCGAGATCCCAGCGCTCGCGGTAGACCAGGTTCGCGCGGTTGATCAGCAACGCGCTCGTCAGATCGAGCCTGAAAGTCAGGAAGTCCGAGTACAAGAATTTGCTCCGCTGTCGACCGTTATCCGTCGTGCAGGCATTATAGGCAAGTAGTTGAAACTTTCAAATACTTGCGCGGAACGGACTGCATGCGCAGTCAAAGCTGTTTGCAATAGAACGTGGTGGCGCAGAATGCGCCGTCGGGCATCAGCGCGTAGTTCGGCACGCTGCCGACGCGTTGCCAGCCGGCGCGCTGATAGAGTCGCTCGGCATCGCCGCCAGTTACGGTGTCGAGCACGAGAACCGATTTTTTCTCTTCCCGCGCGACGCGATCGAGTTCGTTCATCAGAGCCTGCGCGACGCCGCGGCGGCGTGCTTTTCTGTGCACCAGCATCTTCGCGACGTCGGCGCGATGCGGCTGATTTTCGGGTTGCGCGGTGATCAACTGCACGGTGCCGACGATGCTGCCTTCCCCGTCTTCAGCGATCAACAATGCGCGTTCTCCGCGCGCGACGCCCTCCGCGACGTTGCGCCAGAACGCGAGCGCGGTGTTGCGCGAGATCGGCAGCATGAAGCTGACCGACGCTCCGCCTTCCACGCAGTCGATCAGCACGTCGGCGAGTGCTTCGACGCAGGCCGCCGCTTCGTTCGCGCCGACGCGCCGAATGGTCACGTTATCGCTCATCCGATTCTCCGATCGTTGACTGGCATAGTGTTCAGCGCGACGAGATAGCGCGCGCGTTTGCGAGTAGGGTTACGGAACACGATCGGGCTGTCGAGCCGCATCGCCAGGCAGTCGCCTGTCTTGAGCCGCCAACTGGTGTCGCCGATCGTGATTTCCATCGACCCATCGAGCATCCATACCTGTTGATGGATGTCTGCGTCGCGTGCGCCAGTTTCGTAACTGACGCGCTGACCCGCGGGGAAGTTGACCTCGACCAACTGGATCGCCGAGCGCGCGGTCGGCGACAGATGACGCCGGACATAACCGGAGCTCGGGTCGGTCCATACCGGCTGTTCGGCCGCGCGACTGACTGGCGACGGCTCAGCCGCGGGTGCGCCCTCCTGCTCGAATAGCGACGCGAGCGGCACGTTCAACGCGGTTGCCAATTTGTCGAGCACGGTTGCGGTGGGGTTGCTCTGCCCGCGCTCGATTAGCGAGATATTCGAGCGGCTGACCTTGCTGCGTTCGGCCAGTGCGTCGAGCGACCAGTTCTGAGCGTCGCGTAGCGCTTTGACTCGCCACGCGATCAGGGCGTTGATGTCCATGTCGTCCAGTTTAAGGGATCGAGTATCCAGTAAACTAGAGAATGGTCTTTTTGGTGTCAATACCAGGCCATTGCCTCGTGCTTCAAGTCAACGAGCTTTGCTGCTTTTCAGGAATGTTCGGCGTGGTTTCGGCATTCGACGCCATCCTGCCCGCTGGTCTATCTAGAGGCAATGCCGCCAGTTGTTCACGCAGGGCGCCCGTCATGCTGTCGAACGCGATCTGCTGACTGGTCGTGAGCGGCGCAAAGCGGGTTTGGCTTGTCAACACGAGCGGATCGATCGGTCGACCATACTCACGCACCTCAAAATGCAGATGGGGCCCGGTGGCCGTGCCGGTACTGCCTACCGCGCCGAGTGGTTGTCCTTCGGTCACCGGCTTACCGACACGCAAATCGCGGGCGAACGCGGACAGGTGCGCGTAGTGCGTCGTAAAGCCTCGCGGATGACTGAGTACGACGATGTTGCCGTAACCGGCTTTGAAGCCAATGAATCGCACGGTTCCTGAGGCGGCCGCGCCGACAGGTGTTCCCTTCGGTGCGGCAAAGTCCACACCTGTGTGCATCATCTGTTTGCCCTTGACCGGATGGTTCCGGTAACCGAATGGCGAACTGAGCCGAACGTGATCGACAGGCATGGAAAATGGCTTGGTGGCAAGCCTGCGCCCGTCGAATGAATAGTAGTGTCCATCGGTGCGTCCCGGCGCGATGAACCACACGGCCTGGTGGACCTCACCGCCCGAGCGGAGCTCGACGGCAGTTAGACGCTTGCGCTGTACGTTCGTATCGTCGTGTCCATAGAGGACATGATACGTGTCGTCCTTGTGCGCAGGCGCGGTGACGTCGAGACGAGGAGCGAAAAGATGCGCGATCTGCTGTTGTATCTCCTCTGGCACGCTGGCGCGTGCCAGGGTGTCGCGCAACGTGCCTTCGATCCGTCCCGCGTAGAAACCGCTGTCGACCTCCGGCATGACAAACGGGGCAGCGTCGGCTAACTGACTGCGACTGTTTCTGCTAACAGATTCATTCGCGGCCGGCGCAGTCACCGTCAAGGCCAAAGAGGGTTGGCTTGCGCTTGATGCGTTCACGCGGCTGGCGATCTTCGCTTCCGTCACCCCGTCGGACGTACTCAGCATCGCAATCATGCCGCACAGCAATCCGGCAGCCGCTGGGGACTTAAATCGACAATACGCCGAGTTACCCACCTTGGTGGAAATGGCCTGAGCGCAGGAACAGACGTGACGTAAATAGCGCGAGCGCATCATTTTCAAAACCTCGCAGTCGGAAAAAGGGCTGCAGGGATGAATGACATCGCTTGAAACGCCGCGAAAACCCGATAAACCGACAGAGGGTTCTCTTTCGCGCCATACAACCCGGTAGGAAGAGCCTTTAGTCTATGGAGAGCGGTCAGCCGCCCATATCGGGAGAATCCGATTTTTGAGATTGGCTTGTTGTCAGCGCGCGCGATTGAGCTACGAGCGAGCGCGGTTCGTCAGCCTGGGTCTGGCGAACAACGAAATGCCTCGCTGGTCGCGTACGTTTTCCGCATTCACGATTGCCAATCAAACCTCGAATAACAATTTCCGCTTTCTTTATTCGATTTGATTCAATAACTTTCAATTGGATTATGTAAGAAAAGGCCTTAGCCCCATTACGCATAAAATTACGCGTATTAGTAAAACTACCGATGCTGTAGTCAGACTACATTCATACATTACTCACCACGGAGACTCGCTACAGCCCATCCAGCTGCGCTGATTCTTCTTCCAACAGGCAAACGTTTGCAGTCATCGCTGCATGCCTGTTTTCGCGTCCGCTTTCCACCCACTCGACGCGCTCCGTTGTCCCAAGAAGAGCACAATTTCGGAGAGACACCTATGCAGAAGAAACTATGGCCGGCCGTCGCGATAGCGGCGGCCGTGAGCGCTGCTGCGCACGCGGAAATGCCCACTCCTGGTCTCGACTTCGCACCCATGTCGACGGTGCTGAACGCGTTCGCGTCGGCGGCCGCGCATCGGCGCGCGGAAACGCTCGTCAACAAGATGACGATCGACGAAAAACTGCAGTTCATTCATTCGGAGTACGCGATGTCCGCCGTGCCGGGCGGCGGCGCGGGCTACATTCAGGGCGTGCCGCGTCTCGGCATTCCCGACCTGAACATGGTCGACTCAGCCACCGGTTCGGGCAGCACCAACCAGCCATCGACGACCTTCCCGGCGACGCTCGCGGTGGCGGCGAGTTGGGACCGCGCGCTGTCGTGGAACTTCGGCAAGCAGATCGCGATCCAGTTGCGTCAGCAGGGCTTCGGCATGGGCCTCGGCGGTGGCACCAACCTTGCGCGTGAGCCGCGCGGTGGCCGGCTCTTCGAGTATCTCGGCGAAGATCCGGTGCTCGCCGGTGAGATGCTCGCCGAACGCACCGACGGCACGCAAAGCCAGAAGGTCATCGCGACGATCAAGCACTACATGGGCAACGAGCAGGAACACAACCGCGGCGGCGGCAACAGCCAGATCGACGAGCGCACGATGCGCGAGCTCTATCTGCTGCCGTTCGAAATCGCCGCGCGGCGCGCGCAGCCGGGCAGCGTGATGTGCAGCTACAACGAGGTCAACGGCACCTATGCCTGCGAGAACTCGCACATTCTCAACGACGTGCTGAAGAACGACTGGCACTTCGAAGGTCAGGTGCAGTCGGACTGGGGCGCGACGCATAGCACTGCCTCCGCGATCAATGCCGGTCTCGACGAGGAAGAAGACGTCGGTTCGACCGTCTATCTGACGCCCACGCTGGTCAAGCAGGCGATCGCGAACGGCTCGGTGTCGACCGCGCGCCTCGACGACATGGTCGAGCGCAAGCTGTACGTGATGATCCGCACGGGTGTGATGGACGATCCGCCGAAGGGTGGCGCGACCATCGACTTCTCGGCCGCAAGAGCCTTTACGCAGTCGGTCGAAGAGCAGTCGATGGTACTGCTGACGAACGCCGGCAATCAGTTGCCGCTGTCCGCCGGTTCGCTGTCGCGTATCGCGGTGATCGGCGGGCACGCTGACGCGGCGGTGTTGACGGGCGGCGGTTCGGGCAACACCCGCGATCCGGTGACGGGCGCGTTCGCCGGTTGCGGCGGCTTGACGTTCGGCACCGAGACGGGCTGCAGCTGGTGGACCAACCCGTGGCTGAAGCTGAACACGCCGATCGTGTCGGCGATCAAGGCGCTCGCGCCGCAGGCCACGGTGACCTTTGCCGGCAACAGCGATCAGCAGT
Organism: Paraburkholderia sp. BR14374; assembly: GCF_040948685.1. Classification (NCBI taxonomy): domain Bacteria; kingdom Pseudomonadati; phylum Pseudomonadota; class Betaproteobacteria; order Burkholderiales; family Burkholderiaceae; genus Paraburkholderia; species Paraburkholderia sp. BR14374. Next base: position 584,333 of record NZ_JBFPKF010000003.1, read on the forward strand.
CGCCGTTTGCCGCCTATACGCAGCAGCAGATCACCCAGGCAGCAACGCTGGCCGCGAACTCCGACGTCGCGATCGTCGTGGTAGCGCAGCCGGCCGGCGAGGATATCGGCGATCTGCCGAGCCTGGGCCTCGCGAATCCGACCAACCAGGATGCACTCGTCGAAGCGGTTGCGGCGGCCAATCCGCATACGATCGTCGTCGTCGAAAGCGGCAACCCGGTGCTGATGCCGTGGAAGGACAGCGTGTCGGCGATCGTCGAAGCATGGTATCCGGGCGAAGGCGGCGGCAACGCGATTGCGAACGTGCTGTTCGGCAAGGTCAATCCTTCCGGCAAGCTGCCCGTCACGTTCCCGGTACGCGACCAGGACACGCCGACGTGGGGCACGAATGGCGCGTTTGCGGCGAACCCGGTGTACTCCGAGAAGCTCGATATGGGCTATCGCTGGTACGACTCGCAGAACATCACGCCGATGTTCGAGTTCGGCTACGGCCTGTCGTACACGCACTTCGCGTACTCGGGTCTATCGGTTCAGCATCTGCCCGACGGTCTGATCGATGTGTCGTTCAACGTGCGTAACGATGGGCGCGTCGCCGGTGCCGAAGTGCCGCAGGTGTATCTCGGCGTACCGTATCAGGGTGAGCCGCCGCGGCGTCTCGTCGGCTGGGACAAGGTTGGTCTGAACCCGGGCGAATCGCGTCGCGTGCACGTGGTCGTGACGCAGCGCATGCAGAGCGTGTGGGACACCACGAACAACCGTTGGCGCTATGTACCTGGCAGCACGGTGTACGTCGGCGCATCGTCGCGCGACATCCGTCTGCAGGGGCATGGCTAAATAGTGTGACGTCCTAGCGATCGCGGGCGCGCGAAGTTGCGCGCCCGCTTGTATTACCGATTACCCTTTCAGCGTGTTCTTGTAGAACTTTCCATCCTTCATCACGACCCGCAGGTTCTGCTCCGGGTTAGCCATCAGGTCGAGATTCTCGAGCGGATTGCCATCGACGAGAAGCAGATCGGCGTATGCACCTTCTTCGAGTACGCCGAGCTTGCGCGGATACGGATTGCGGTGCCCGGACAGCGCGAGTAGTTGTCCATTGGTGCCCGTTGCCATGGTCAATGCCTCAGCTCCGTTGTACCACCGCTTCATATGCGTGAGCATCCTGCCTTGCCCTGCGGCCACGGTCTGCGAAAAGATCAGGTCCGTGCCGAATGCGACCTTGATGCCATGCTTGCGCGCGAGTTTGAAAGCGCGATCGGTGCCCGCGATCACTTCGAGAAATTTCTCGCGGCTCTGTGGGGCGAGCGGGCCCACGTCGTCTTCGTTGACGAACGGCTGCGTGCTCAACCACGTGCCGTTCTTCGCCATCAACGCCGCAGTCTTGTCGTCCATCAGATGACCGTGCTCGACGCACTGCACGCCCGCCGCAACGGAGCGCTGAACCGCTTCTGGCATGTACGCATGCGTGAGGACATAGGTACCCCAGTCGGCCGCTGTTTCGACGGCCGCGCGCAACTGCTTTTCGGTAAAGGTGAGCATGTCGAGCGGACTGCGCGGCGTCGATACGCCACCGGAGCCGACCAGCTTGATCTGCGTCGCGCCCTGGATGAACTGCTCGCGCACGCGCAAGCGGACTTCGTCCTCGGTGTCGGCGATTGCGAAGCCACCGTCCCGCTCCAATTGGGTGACCTGGCTGCTGGTGCGCGGCAGCTCGGTCAGTGCGCGGAAATCGCCGTGACCGCCAGTGGTCGTGATCATCGCGCCAGACGGATAGATGCGCGGTCCGGAAATCATGCCGCTATCGATTGCCTGCTTCAGCGCGAATGACGGGCCGCCCGCGTCGCGGATCGTCGTGAAGCCGCGCAGTAGCGTGCGTTCCGCTTCAGCGCTTGCCGCGATATGGACGAGTGAAATGTCCGATTGAAGGATGACCTGAACCGGCACCGCCGCGAGCAGCGCATGCCAGTGCATGTCGATCATGCCGGGCATCATCACCTTGCCACCGCAATCGACCAGCGTTTTGCCGTCGATCGAAGCCGGTTGACCTCGACCCAACTGGCTGATGCTGTCACCCTCGACAACCATATAGAGGCCGTCACGCAACGTCGACGATTTGCCATCGAACAAACGGAAGTTCGTGAATAGCACCGGCTTCGCAGGCGGTGCTGGCGGCACGGTGGTTTGGGCATTGCTGAGCCCGGGCAGTACCAGACTCAACATCGAGGCGGCGAGACCAGTGACAAAACCGCGGCGCGACAGATCGGCGCTAATACGGCGGTTTGCATATTGCACTTGTGACTTGTCACAAAGACATGAGGAAGATGGACTGACTATTTTATTGCCAAGATACTTTCCTGAAGGCATAGCTCACCCCATGACGTGGACCACGGTGCATCGAAAGCCGCCGTCTGACTACAGTTCACAATTGGCGACGTGAGAGTCAAGCCAGCACAGAGTATCTGCTGCGAACGAGGATGGCAAATGCGGGAGCGGAGTGCGGAAATGATCGGTCGAACTAAGATAGCGATGCGACGAGCGGGCGTAGCGAGGGCCAGCCCGCCGGATCGATGAACGCCGAATCTTCGAGTATTCAGTGGCGGCGCTGAAATTCCCAATTGTCCGAACCGGACCGGCAGAATCGTGGAGTGAGATGCATCGTTTGTCCTCTTGCACTGAGGTCGATTGCCGCGACCCGGCATGTTCGCGCTTCTTCCTTGACCGTGTGTGAAGGCGTGATCGTCGCGTGGACACGAGGCCTGTTGCGCGTGGCCTCGTTCGTCCAGTCGAGTGTTTCGCCATCCTGCTTGGTATCGAGCGCCTGATTCACTGCGGACTGGATCGACGCGATGTCCGCTTGCCGCATCAGACTGATCGGCGTATCGCTCAGGAATCCAAGGTTGATGGCCGCGTGAGCGCCCATCGTTTCCAGCACGAGCAAGCTACCAATAACCGCTTTGTACAGCCGCGACGGTACTGACATGGGTTGGTTCTCCTGAGAAGAGGTCATGCGGAGATCGAAGGCCAGAAGGACAATAACGGCAATGACAGCCGATAGTACCATTGGAAAAGTCTTGACGAATACGCTCGTCCAGCCCGGGCGCGAAGGGTCCGTTTTACACCTTGAAAGCGTCGCCGGCAGCGAATCTGGAGCAGGGTTTGGTGGACGAAGAGAAGCCCGCCTGGCCCGACGATTCGGTTCAGGCGGGCTTGTGCGATCACAGCTCGATGTAGTCTGATCGTCGCGACCAGCGTCATCGCGACGGAGCGCTTCGTCAGTTCTTCTGCGCGAGCAGCGCCTGAATCTTCGCTTCGGTCTGCGCATAGTCGCCTTCTCCAAAGTGCGAGTAGACGATATGACCTTGCTTGTCGATCAGATAGAACGCGGGCCAGTACTGGTTGTTATACGCATTCCAGGTCGCGTACTGGTTGTCCTGCGCAACCGGATAGGTGATGCCGAGCCGCTTGAGCGCGGTCTTCACATTGCCGGTGTCGCGTTCGAACGGATATTCGGGCGTATGCACGCCGATCACCGTGAGCCCCTGATCCTTGTACTTCTGGTTCCAGCTTTTCACGTAAGGCAGCGTGTTGGCGCAATTGATGCAGCTATAGGTCCAGAAGTCGACGAGTACTACTTTGCCGCGCAACTGCTGCAATTTAAGCGGCTCGCTATTGAGCCATTGCGTGATGCCTGTGAGCTCGGGTGCAGGCGGCCCGCTTTCCTGCGGCGCGGCGATCGCGGCCGTACTCGCCGCGATCAACGCGCAAGCGGCAAACGCGGCGGACAGTGCGAAGCTTTTCAATCGGGTAGTCATGTCAAAGTCCTTTGAGTGAGGGGAAAAGGCCGGCGAGCCGCGCGTACAGCAGCACGTCGTACTGCAAATAGATGGCGAGTGCGGTCAGCATCACCAGTACGCCGAATACCTGTTGCAGACGCTCTGCGTGACGCGAGACGACACGTACGTGACGCGTCACGTAATGTCCGCCATAGATGATCGCGAGCATTGGAATCGCTGCGCCGATCGCATACAGCGTGAGCAGCAGGGCCGACCAACCGAGGTCCTGAGCTTTCACGACGAGCACGAGAATCGACGCGAGCACGGGTCCGGCGCAGGGTGTCCATACCGCGCCGAGCGACATGCCGAGCACGAAGCCACCCGCGTTGCCGCTGCCCGGCTGCGTGCCCGGAGCGATGGCCGCGCCGATCCGGTCGAGCGGTCCTTGCAGTTGCGCGACGAGCCAGTCATAGGGGCGCGGCCAGATACGCAGAAGTCCGGACAGTGCGAGCAACGCGATGCCGGTATTGCGCAGTACCTGTTGCGCGACGTGCACGGTGCTCGACACAGCGCCCAATAGCAGCGCGAAAGACGCGAAGGTCAGAATGAAGCCGGCAACGATGAAGAGCGGCCGCGTACGGCTCGGTTGTTCGACGGAAGTGCCGAGCAGGATCGGCATCACCGGCAGTACGCAGGGAGAGGCAATCGTCAGCAACCCGGCGAGCAGGGCGAGCGGAGTTTCGAGGGTACTGTGCATGATGGGCGTTCCGTTGGCTGGGATGACCATATTGGAACGCCCGCGCGTATCTGGTTTATGTCGGCGATCAGGCGCGGTTGCAAGGTTGTGTGTCCGCGCACGGCGCAGATACATTGCGACACAAACCGGCTCACGAGTCGACGCGCTGCGGTGGCTGCCGAGCGGTCCCGGCGTGAGCACCTCATTGAAATAGCGAAGGCGCTGTTGGTTGGCCTCACGCATTTGGTTAGTCGACCAGGGCCAAGCGTTGCCTACAAAGCAACGATGTGTGGACTTAGTTGCTCTTCCTGATGACAGCCTGCGCTGTCACCATTCGTCTCAAGCAGTATTCGATTCGTTTATTCCAATCCGTATCAAAGCTTGGCTCAAAGGAGAACAACCATGTCGGATCAGATCAATAGCCGTCGCCGCCGCTTTCTCGGAACGGCGGTTGCGGGTATCAGCCTGCTCGAATTGGGACTGAGCGGACTCGCGCATGCGCAATCGGCCGACACGGCCGGCAATGCGAAAGCAGGCGCGCGCGTGGCGTCGTTCCAGAACATTCGCTCAATCAATGCAGGCACCTTGAGCATCAGCTATGCGGAAGCAGGTCCGCAGAACGGACCGGTGGTCATTCTGCTGCACGGCTGGCCTTACGACATCTACAGCTTTGCCGAAGTAACGCCGTTGCTGACGGCGGCCGGTTATCGAGTGATCGTGCCTTACCTGCGCGGCTACGGCGGCACGCGTTTTCTGTCGGCCGATACGCCGCGCAACGGTCAACAGGCGGTGGTCGCGGTCGACATCATCAACCTGATGGACGCGCTAAAAATCGACAAGGCCGTGCTCGGTGGCTTCGACTGGGGCGCGCGCACGGTGAACATCGTCGCCGCGCTGTGGCCGCAACGCGTGAAGGCGATGGTGTCGGTGAGTGGATATCTGATCGGCAGCCAGGAGGCTAACCGCGCGCCGTTGCCGCCGAAGGCCGAGCTCGCGTGGTGGTATCAGTTCTATTTCGCCACCGAGCGTGGCCGCGCGGGTTATGAAGCGAACCGTCATGACTTCAACAAGCTGATCTGGCATACGGCCTCACCGAAATGGAATTTCGACGATGCCACGTTCGAGCGCTCCGCCGAATCGTTCAATAACCCGGACCATGTTGCCGTGGTGATTCACAACTACCGCTGGCGTCTGGGACTCGCGCAGGGCGAGCCGCAATACGACGAACTCGAAAAGCGCCTCGCGACCGGACCGACGATCGCGGTGCCGACCATCACGCTCGAAGGCGATGCGAACGGCGCCGCGCATCCCGAACCCGCTGCATACGCGAAGAAGTTTACCGGCAAGTATCAGCACCGCAACGTCAGCGGCGGCATCGGCCACAACCTGCCGCAGGAAGCGCCGAAAGATTTTGCGGATGCGATTCTCGACGTCACGCGCCTTTGATCGAGCCGGCGCTCGCCGGCTTTTCTCTTCTAAACAGAACCCCGGCAGCCGAACGCACGGCTGCCGGGGTTTTTTCATGGGCGGGCCATTTGCAGCACGCGCACAACTCGCGAGACGCATGCGACGCTGGCACTGCGCCGCATGTTCGGAAGCGGGGTTTTGTATCGCAACGTATCAACGGCGTACGCAGACAAACACGCTTGCAGAAATGGGGGGTGACGAAAACATTGCAGATACGTTGGAGCGTTCTAATGTCTTCACGCAAGGTTGATTCACGACGTTGCGTGTGAATCAGGCGGGGCATGACAGTGTATCTGCATTGATGGCTTTGTGTTCCGCTCAATCCTTATCCCTGATGGTTTGATACCCGGAGAAGACTCATGAAACTCGTTCAATCGCTGCTCGTCGCCGCACTCGTCGCCGCTCCTGTCGTTTCGTTCGCGCAATCGCAACCGCAACACGCGCTCACTCGCGCTGAAGTTCGCGCGCAGGTGGTCCAGTTGCAGAAGGCCGGCTATAGCCCGGCTAGTGACAACGCGCAATACCCGCAGAACATCGAGGCGGCAGAAGCGCGGGTCAGCGCCAGCAAGGACGCTACCGCGTACGGCGGTGTCGAGAATGGAAGCTCGGCTTCCAGCTCGCATCTGCCGATGAAGCATGCGGCTGCGCATGGAGCCAACGACGGCTCGAACGTTGTCGGCCTTGGCTCGATCTACGCGCACTCCTGATTCGTTGATCGCTGAATGTTCTGATACCCGGAGAAGACTCATGAAACTCGTTCAATCGCTGCTCGTCACCGCACTCGTTGCTGTTCCCGTTGTTTCGTTTGCGCAATCGCAACCGCAACAAGCGCTCACTCGTGCTGAAGTTCGTGCGGAGCTGGTCCAATTGCAAAAGGCCGGCTACAACCCGGCCAGCGACAACACGCAATACCCGCAGAACATCGAGGCGGCCGAGACGCGCATCAGCGCGGGCCATGACGCTTCCGCCTACGGCGGCGTCGCGAACGGCAGTTCGGCTTCGGGCTCGCACGTGCCGATGAAACATGCGGCGGCGGATCGCGTATATGACGGCTCCAACGTCGTCGGCCTCGGTTCCATCTACGCGCATTCGTGATCGACACAAATGAGCAAGCCGTCCGCGCGCATCGATTCATGTCGACGCGCGGACGCGTTGTTTAACCCACCTGACGAGAAAAAACGATGACCACGCTGCTGAAAAAAATTCTCGGTTCCGTTCTGTTGCTGGGCGGACTGTTCGCATTGCAGGCCACGGAGTTCGCGCAGGCTGCGCCGTCCGACGACCTGAAGGGCAAGAACGTCGTGCTCGTTCATGGCGCCTTCGCTGACGGGTCGAGCTGGGACAAAGTGATCCCGTTGCTCGAAGCGCGCGGCCTGCATGTCGTGGCCGTGCAGAATCCACTGAGTTCGCTCGCCGACGACGTGGCCGCAACCCGGCGCGTGATCGCGCAGCAAAACGGACCTGTGATTCTGGTCGGCCATTCATGGGGCGGCGTGGTGGTTAGCGAAGCCGGCAACGACGACAAGGTGAAGAGCCTCGTATACGTCGCGGCATTTGCGCCGGACAACCGCCAGTCCATCGCCGACATCACGAAAGACAAACCCGCTCCGGTCTGGGCTAACGAGTTGCGCAAGGACTCGGCCGGCTATCTGACGCTATCGACCCACGCGGTGCTCGACGACTTCGCGCAGGATCTGCCGCTGCCGCAGAAACGCCTGATCGCGGCGACCCAGCAGCCGTGGGCCGCTGGCTGTATCGACGACAAGGTGACGAACGCCGCCTGGCATGACAAGCCGTCGTATTTCGTGGTGTCGGGCCGCGACCGCATGATCGATCCGGCCTTGCAACTGGAGATGGCGAAGCACATCGAAGCGAAGATCACGCGCGTCGACACGAGCCATGTCGCGATGCTGAGTCAGCCGCAAGCGGTGGCCGACGCGATCATCGCCGCCTCGCGGGCCGCGCATTAAAGCGCGCGCAGGCTGATCGCCAATCAGATTGCGATCGATGGAATGCTCTTCATGCAGCGCAGCGCGAACATCGAGCGGCTATGGCAAATGCCTGCGATCTTGTAGAGCTTTTCGCGCAGAAAGCGTTCGTAGCCGGCGGTGCCGTCTACCGCGACCTTGACCAGGTAGTCGTAATCGCCAGACACCAGGTACGCTTCGAGTACTTCGCTGAGCGTGGCGAGTTCGGCGCCGAAGCGCGCGAGCGCGTCTTCGTCGTGGCGGTCCAGCGTGACTTCGAGCAGCACGACGTCCGCGAAACCGAGCTTCTGCTGATCGAGCAAGGCAACATAGCCGCGGATATACCCTTCGTTTTCGAGTTGCCGCGTGCGATTCCAGCACGCGGTGGTCGACATGCCGACCAGTTCCGCAAGATCCGCATTGCTGAGCCGGGCGTTCTTCTGAAGCTCGCGCATGATCTTGCGATCGAGGGCGTCGAGCGGGCGGTTTCGGGTGTTCATCAACGATGGTGGAAGAATATTTTGCTAAACAATATTGTAGGTGAAGATCGTTCCGAGTAGGCGGCATCAGAGGATGCGTTTAAGAAGCCTATCCAGCCGGGCTCCGGGTATATTTTCAACGTGCATTCATGCCCGGGACATCCGCCCGGACCGCAGGCCTCGCGCCGGCGATCCTCCGTGGCCAAAAGCCGCTTTTTCGGTGTCTCACCGCCTTCACGGTAAGGCGGCACGCGGGCGAATTCCGGCGTTACCCACGCCGGAAGGCGCGCTCACCGGGCATGGACGCATGTCGCCGCATGTGTCTATCGCAACTCTCTTTTGCCTGCTGATTCGCCAATGCCGATCCAGTTGTATGTTTCGTTTCTTCTCGCGTCCGCCGTACTCGTTTATTCGCCCGGGCCGGTCAATGTTCTTACGATGAGTCAGGCGCTAAGCGCTGGATGGCGCGCGGCATTGCCCTGTGTATGGGGTGGCACCTGCGCGGTATTGCTGCAACTCGCTTTTACCGCGTTGTGTCTGAACTCGCTATTGCTGATCGATGAGCACGCGCTAATCGTGATGCGCTGGGCCGGCGCGATTTATCTGGTTTATCTGGGCTTTAAACAATGGCGAAGCGGCACATTCGCGGCTTCGCCGCTTCTAGCCAAAGGCGCTGGACAACGCGGTTTGTTTTGGCGCGGCTTCGCGACGTCGGGCCTGAATCCGAAAACGCTATTGTTCTTCCCGTCTTTCTTTCCACAGTTCATCAGTACTTCGCCGAATGAAGTCCATTGGTCGGCCAATCATCAGTACTTTTTGCTGGCCAGTACTTTTGCACTGATGTTCGCGTTGGGCGTCGCATCGACGGCAATCTTCTCACACCGTCTGCGCACGGTTCTGCAGCGGCCGGCGCGGCTGCGCGTCGTGAACCGCCTGATGGGTAGCTTACTGGTTGGAATGGGCGCGCTGATGGCGGCGGTACGCTGACTACGAAACGAGCCGCATACCGCCGCCGTGGGGACAACGTCACCCTTATCGTCTGTACCGCGCGATATCAATGGAAAATGAGGTACAGGATGATCAGTACGATCAACGGAACGCCGAGTAGCCAGCCAAGCAGGTAAGGCATGATGTCATCTCCTTTCTTTAAGTTCGAATACGAAGGAGTGTCAGCAGGCCGCGTGCCTGAGTCGAAACGGCACCAGGCTGCGGCGCATAGGGGTGTCGTATCTCGTGCCCGTATCGTTCTCTAGCCGTTATTCGAGAAGCCCGGATACAGCGTCATCCCGCCATCGACGAACAGCGTCGTGCCGACGACGTAATCGCTTTCATCGGAAGCAAGCCACACCGCCGCCTTGCCGATATCTTCCACGGCGCCGACGCGTCCATAGGGAATCAACTGCAATAGTTTGTCGAGTGCCGCTTGCGAATCCCACGCGTCCTGATTGATCCGCGTGCGGATCGCGCCCGGCGCAATCGAATTGACGCGAATGCGCTCGGGTGCCACTTCCTGCGCCAACGATTTCATGAACATCTGAACGCCGCCTTTCGACGCGGCGTAATTTACGCGCCCTGCCCACGGAATGACCTCGTGAACGGAACTCATGCAAATGATCTTGCCGAGTGCTTTCGATACGGTCGTCGGGCCGCGGCGGCGGAATTCTTTTACTGCGGCCTGGCAGGTTAGAAACTGGCCGGTCAGATTCGTCGACAGCACGAGTTGCCAATCGTCGAGCGTCATGTCGGCGAATGCGCTGTCCTTCTGCAGTCCGGCATTCGCGACCACGATATCGATGCCGCCAAAGCGCGCGCGACTCGCCTCGAAGAGGTTCGCTACCTGAGCGGGACTGGATACGTCTGCCTGGATCGCGATTGCCGATCCACCGGATTCTTCTATTTCGTCGGCGAGCTTTTCATCAGGTTCCGCGTGCGAATGATAATTGAGCACGACCGCCGCGCCAGCATTCGCGAGTGCTTTGGCGACGCCATAGCCGATTCCCGAACTTGCGCCGGTAATCAGCGCCACCTGATTGGCCAGTAACTTTTCCATTTGAGTGCTCCGGCAACGACGAAAAGCGAAGCCGCCACCTACCGGCGCGCGACATCGCGCGGATAGACGGCGGCCCGCCTGTGGTGTTGCAGTCCACGACGCGTGGCCTATATCACGCCGGCAACCAGCAGAACGATCACCACGATCAATACGATGCCGAGTCCGCCGGTCGGACCATAGCCCCACGCCCGGCTGTGCGGCCACGCCGGAAAAGCGCCGATCAGCAGCAGAATCAGCACGATGAGAAGAATGGTTCCTAGCATGTTATGACCTCCGCCTGGTTGAAGGGGACCTGCTGTACCACGTTGCCCACAGGGCTGCAGGGTCATCCATAGAGAGCAAACCGTGTACCCAGGGCCGATCCTTTAAGAGGTTCACAGTGGCAGCGCACGCCGCGTGCGGAGATTCGCGAGTCAGTTAGAACGGCACCCATTGCGCTCAGAACATGACCCGGGTGCCGTTTTTCCAATTGCGGACACGTCGCGCGTCCTATAGAAGGTAGGGTCCGTTGATGCTGCCTTCGAAGATCGCGGTGTTGATGTCCCAATCGTCGACGGTGCCCGTGCCGCCACCGTCCACCTTGACGACTACCGATCGGCCGCCGCGCAACATTTCTCCTTGACGTGAAAAGGCGAGCACAGTGCGGCGCCCGCCTCGATTTCTGCAAGGGCTATGCCAACGTAGGGGAAGTGAGCCGCAAAATGGAGCGGGGGCCGCGATGCGAAACCTGGCAAGGATCCGCGCGATAGCCGCATTGAATCACACCGGATACGACCGCGATCTCGAGTCGAAGTGTTTGCGCGCGTCGCACGGGTCGCGTGCGAATGGTTTCGGCGCAGCGCAGGGTCGCGCGTGGCGAACCGACGCGTGCAACGCTCTATCGCAAGCCCAAACGGAAACGGCACGCGCCCTGTGCGCGTGCCGTGATGCTGAAACGCCCCCGCGAGCAATGCTAGCGGCGTCGCCCTTTGCGCGGCGCAGCGGCTTCCGCGATACGCAGATGCGCGTCCGGAAAGCCCGGCGGGTATTCGACGACGCGCGTCGCGGCCGGCACCAGCGGCGCGGCGAGACTCGAACGCGCGCCGACACGAGCGCCGCCGACGATCGCGGCCATCGCCTCGCGGTCGAGTTCGACGCTTTCGGTCAGATCCTTGATGCTCAGCTTGGCCATGACGGCTCCAGAAAAACGCGTCGGCGGCCAGACCCGTTCGGGTTCCGGCCGCCGGGCTCGGAATGTGTTCAGTGTGCTATTCGTTTTACTGCGGTCTCAACGCACTATCAGTATAGGAAATCCGTTCGCGGCGTGCGCGGTCGTGGCGCTGTCGCGGCAGAGAAGGAACCCCCCGGTCCCCTGCTGCTGCCCCGGCTTACACGGCGGAGAGGTTCGCGCCCGCCAGGATCGGATCGACTTTCAGCTTCGGCAGCACGACGCCCGGGCCGATAGAGCCGATGTCATTGAGCGCTGCGACATTGACGATTTGCTGTTGAGCCAGATTCTGAGTGACGTTGACATTGACGTTGACGTTGGCGATGCCGGCAAGGCTGCCGAGACCACCAGGGCCCGAGGGCATGGGCACGTTGCTGCCGGTGCCGCCGGCGATCCCGGACATGGTCCGGCGATCGAGTTCGCGCGCGCCGGGCAGATCGCGAATCATGAGGGATGACATGGCGTTTCTCCTAAAACGTATGGAAGGCGGACATGCATGGCTTGCGGCGAAGCGGCCCGCGACAGCGGGCGCCTCGCCGCGCCATGCATTAGTGGCCGTTAGAGTTGCTCGACACGACATACGGGCTGAGCGTCGAGTCGATGCCTTCGGAGAACGCAACGTTGTTGCCGTTGGCGTTCTGGAAGTTCAGTTCGGTGTTGATGAATTGCGAGGTGGTGCTGTTCTTGATGCGCGTCGGCGCATAGACCGGGGCGAAGCTGTAGTACTGGCTGGGGCCATAGCCACCGCGTACGGCTTTCATGGCCTTGCTGTCGAGTTGTTCGGTAACGGACAGGTCTTTGATCATCAGCGTTTTCATCGTGAGTCTCCTGAAGGAAGTTTTCGCAGTGTCGCGAGTGGTTTCGAGCAATTCGTTTGCTCGGGCATCACTAATGCACAGGCTGTGCCAGTGGTGGCCACGTATCCTGAGGAAATCGACGAAGCCTTGTCGTATAAGGGTTTTGCGCGAGGTTCGGCCGCCGTGCCGGTCCGCTCGAAACGCGTTGACGCGCTAGAGGCGGTGGCGGCAGTCCGACATCGCGGCGGACCCTGTTGGCTCGCACGCGACATTGCACGCCACACCATGCGGCGCGGCGCGCGGCTCATGCCTGGTTTGCCTGGTTTGCGAAAGCGCGGACCGGGAGCTAGTATCGAAGCGGCACATGTAACTGGATACGACAGCTTCTCTATCGACCCGCGTGGCGTCGGTCGCATGCGACACGGTCCAGCGGCAACGGCGGTGCTTCGCAAAAATGGCTAGCCTTGCGCGTGTGATTCTCGACTTCCAGAGCGGCGAGCTGTCGCGCGACGAGTTCGTCGCGCAGCTCGACAGCGCGTTGGCGACCGAGCAACTCGGTCCGACGCGGCTGCTGGAGACGCTGTACGCCGCGCATCACAAGTCACCGTTGCCCGAGGATCTCTATCTGGAAGTGCGGCGGCGCATCGAGCTGCTGCGCGTGTCGAACGTCGCGGCGGGTGGCGAGGAAACCGGCATACAGACCACGGTCGATCTACCGCCGCTGCGTTCGTCGAGCGCGGGCGGCGCTGGCAGCGCGGGCAGCGCAAGTACCACTGGAAGCACCGCGCACGAAACCATCAAAGGCATCGGCGATACCCTGAACAACCGCTTCGTGCTCGAAGAGTGCCTCGGCGTGGGCGGCATGGGCACCGTGTACAAGGCGCTCGATCTGCGCAAGCTCGAAGCGTCGGACCGCAAGCCCTATCTCGCGATCAAGGTGCTGAACGTCCAGTTTCGCGGCAATCCGAATTCGCTGGTCGCGTTGCAGCGCGAAGCACGCAAGGCGCAGGTGCTCGCGCATCGCAACATCATCACCGTGTACGACTTCGACCGCGACGGGCCGATCGTCTATCTGACGATGGAGTACCTGAGCGGTAAGCCGCTCAGCCAGCTGCTGCGCACGCCTGGATATCAGGGGATGCCGGTGCGGGCCGCGCTGCCGATCGTGCGCGGCATGTGCGCGGCGCTCGCCTACGCGCACGAGCGCGGCTTCGTCCATTGCGATTTCAAACCCGCGAACGTGTTTCTGACCACCAATGCCGAAGTGAAAGTGATCGACTTCGGCATCGCGCGCGTATTCCAACGGCCGGAAGAGGAGAGCGACGCGACCGTGTTCGATCCCGGCAGTCTCGGCGCGTTGACGCCGGCCTATGCGAGCCCGGAGATGATCGAGCATCGCGAGCCTGACCCGCGCGACGACATCTACGCGCTTGGCTGCATCACCTACGAGCTGCTGACCGGACATCATCCGTTCGACCGCCTGTCGGCCACGCAGGCGCGCAATGCCGAGTTCAAGCCGCAGCGTCCGCCGAATCTCGATGCGCGCCAATGGCGCGCATTGCGTGCCGCGTTGTCGTTCGACCGCAATACGCGGATGCCGAGCGTCGAGCGCTTTATCGCCGAGTTCGACAATGAAGCGCGCGCGGAGAAGTCCGGGTCGCTCGCATGGGCCGGGCTCGCTACGCTGGCCGTCGTGTGCGCGGTTACGGTGGGCGTGTTCGCTGTTCGCTCGGGGTCCAACCGGCAGCAGGCCGCGCGTTCCGAGGCGGCGGGACCGCTGGGCGATCAGGTCGATCGGGCGGCTGCGGCGTCCGCTGTCGCGCCTGCAACGAATGCCGCACAGACAGCGCCTTCGGCTGGCGCGAATGAAGGCGGTACTACAACGGGTGGTGCGGCCGCAACCGCGACGCCGGCGCCCGCGCCCAAGCCCGCGTTGACGCTTGCCGCGATCACGCCCACGCTTGCCCGCGTACCGTGTTCGGCTTTATCGGGCGCGGTGCAGGACCACGCACTGACGGTGCGCGGTTTCCTGTCGCAGCGGTACGGCGCCGCGCGTCTGAAGGAGACCTTGGCGGCGCTGCCTGGCGTCGATACGGTTTCGCTCGACGTGCGGCCGCTCGCCGACGACAAATGCGACTTCGTCAAAACGCTTGCGCCGTTTCTGGTGCGCAACTGGCAGGCGGGACGGGCAGCGTCGCTGCACATGCGACCGCCAAGCGGTTTGCTGACCGAGAACGACTCGCTGGTGGTCGACCTGAAAGCGCCTCCGTTCGATTCCTTCGCGACCGTCGACTACTACCAGTTAGACGGCCACGTCGTGCACATGGTGCCGAGCCGTCTGTGGCCGGACAACCAGATGCAGGCCAGCGGCGGTCCGTACACGATCGGCAGCAATGCGGGCGATTGGACCGTATCGAAGCCGTTCGGCTCGGAGATGGTGGTGCTGGTTGTGACCCCGGTGCCGCTGTTCGACAAGCTGCGCCCGGAAAGCGAAGCGCGCGCCGATTATCTGCGCGCGCTCGAGACGCGGTTGAAGCAGATCGGCGGCCAATACGGGCAGGATCGTCTATTGGCGGACTTCGCGCCGATTACGACCAAACCCGCCAAGCCATGATCCGTCAGAGAGCCAATCGAAACGGCCCTCAGCGCAAATCCTTGACGACGCGAAAACCGTTCTGCGATTGACGCACGCCCGCGCTGTATTTGAAGCGCGTCGCGCTGAGCATGTAGTCGCCGCCTTCGCGCCACGAGCCGCCGCGAATCGCGCGCATCTCGCAGCCGGGCGCGTCCCATGCGTGGCCGTCGGCGGGTGCGCCCTGATAGGAGTTGTGCCAGCAGTCGGCGGTCCATTCCCAGACGCCGCCGTTCATGTCGTACAGACCCAGCGGATTCGCGGCGAACGTGCCGACGCTTTCCGGTCCTTCCTTGTGCCACGGGTCGCCGCAGTCCTTGCAATTGGCGTTGCCCTTGCGCATCTGATCGCCCCACCAGTACGCGGTCGTGGTGCCGGCGCGATCCGCGTATTCCCATTCGGCTTCGGTCGGCAGACGGTACGGTTTGCCGGTCGTTTTGGCGAGCCATTTGACGTACTGCTGCGCGTCGTCCCAACTCAGATCGCGCGCGGGTGCGGTCTTGATGCTATTGCTCTCCGGGGTCAGCTTCTGGCATGCGCCGGCGGCGACGCACGCATTCCATTGCTCGACCGTCACCGGGAATTTGCCGATCGCGAAGGGTGCGCCGATGCTCACGTGATGCACGGGCTTTTCCGAAGGGTCGTCGGTATTGCTGCCCATTGCGAACGAGCCGGCGGGTACGGCGACCATGATCGGACAGGTGGCGCAGTCGCGGATTTCACCGGCGGTCGGCGGATGGGCGACGGTCTTTTCGGCGAAGGGCGCAGCGGCGGCCGTGGCGGGCGGCGTCGGCGCTGGCGCGGCAGCGGGGCGCGGTGGTGGCGGCGCGGCCGCGCTCGCTTGCGCCGCGGGACGCGCGACCTGGGCAGGCGGTGCGGGTGGCGCGACATGCCCGCTCTGCGCCGCGGGCGCGGCTGGTTGCGCACCACTCACCGCCGGAGTCGATGCCGCCGCGCGCAATCGATCGATACGCGCATGCGCGAGTGTGGCGAAGCGCCCATTCGGATAGGCCTTCAGATAAGCCTCGTAATCGGCTGGGTAGTTGCTGTCCTTGATCGACTCCCAGAACGTGATTTCGTATTGTTCGCCGCTTTCCTTCGGCATGATGCCGCGACTGCGCGGTATTGCGGCGCGATCGTCCGACGTAATCGACGACGCGATAGTGCGTTCGCCACTGGTAGGAATGGAAGTACGCGCTACGGAGAGCCACGGCTGCTGCGCTCCGCGAGTGGCGGCGCGCACCTCGGTGGCGACTTGGCGGAACAGCGCGGCGAGCGATTGGGACGATGCGTCGGCATCATCGAGCGCGTGCAGCAACGCACTGGTGTAGACGCCATGCCGTGGACCGTCCGCCGCGAAACCACCCGGCGCGGTTGCGTAGGCAATCACGGTGTTGGCAGCGAGCTTCGGTTGGTTGGTCGCAATCTCGGCGGGCCTAAATGGATTGTCGAGGCAGGTATCGAGAATCAGCAGATTGAGCCGGCCGGCGCGAGCCGATTGCATCGCCTGCAAGACGGTATTCAGTTCGACGCCGTTATTCAGCAACGACACCGGTGCGCGGTTATCGGCTCGAGCATCGAGTCCCGCCGGCAACAGCAGCGTTTGTCCGGCTACCTGCATGCCGTGTCCGGCGAAATAGAAGAGCCCGATATCGCCTGTCTTCAAACGTCGTTGAAATTCGTCGATCGCCGCGCGCATTTGCGGCGGCGTCGCATTCGTGCGCGTGATGACTTCGAAGCCACGCGCCCGGAGTGCAGCGCCGATCGATTCGGCGTCGCGCGGCGCGTTGGCGCGGATCGGGTTAGCGGCGTCGCCGTATTCGCCATTTCCGATCACGAGTGCGATACGCCGCGAATGGGTGTCGTCGCGTGACGAAGCAAAGGGTGAAGGAAGCAGAGCGGTATTCGCCGGCCGCCCCGGTTCACTCGTCACCGAAGCCGCACTCGGCTCGATGAATTCGCGTTGCGTCGCGGCACCGGCGCTATCCCACTGCGCCTGGATTGCCCCAACCACGCACACCAGCAGGAATCGTCGCCACATCGTTTTATCCTGTTTGTACCGGACAGAATTCAGGCATTCGCGCACCACGATCGCGCTGTCCGCGCTCATTATTAACGATAGCACGCGCTTCGCGTCATAACTGTCCGGGAGTCCTGAACGCGTCATACGGTTAACGAGCATTGCGTATCTTTTTGGCAAGTTACGTTCTAAGCTGATTCACAAAGTCACCTCACACGGCCGTTTTAACTAGGTGGCGGTCTACCGATTTCAATCCGCGACAAGCCGCTCGAACACCCGGATGGCCATCGATAGCCGGGCCCAGCCATGACTCCTGTTCGGGAGAGTGCGCTATGCGAAGAACCCGTGTTTCCTCTCTTTTCGGCAGACGTGATCCGGCACAAGCGCATTGCGGCGGATTGCGCGCGGCGGTGTGCGCGACGCTCGTCGCGGTTTGCATCGGCATAGGAACGGGCGGCGTCGCGCGCGCCGAGCAGACGGCGTCACCGCCGGGGGCCGAGGAGTACATCATCTGGCCGTCGGATGGCGCGGTGATTCACGGGGGCAAGCTGTGGGTGCGCATGGGACTGCGCAATATGGGCGTGTGTCCGAAGGGCATCGCGTTTCCGAATACCGGCCACCATCATCTGCTGATCGACACGGATTTGCCCGCGCTCGACCAGGAGATTCCATCGGACCGCCAGCACCTGCATTTCGGCGCGGGCGAAACCGACGCGCGCATCGAGTTGCCGCCCGGCAAGCACACGCTTCAGCTGATTCTCGGCGACCATCATCACGTGCCGCACAACCCGCCGGTGTATTCGAAGAAGATCACCATCACTGTGCTAAAAGACTAACGCGATCCGTTGGTTCGAACCGGTCAAGCCGGAACGGAGAGTCCTGATGAACAAGATCATTGCGGCCGCGGCATTCGTCGCGGCGGCGCTGACGGCATCGACAGCACCGCAGGGTGGGTGGGCCGCGACGCCGTCGCCGCCCAGCGCATACGCGTATATCGGCTATCCGAACGATGGCCAGGTGGTGCCCGCCAATAAGCCGTTTCGCGTGTGGTTCGGCCTGCGCTTCATGGGCGTCGCGCCGAAAGGCGTGAAGTACCCGAACACCGGCCACCACCATCTTCTGATCGATAGCGAGCTGCCGCCGCTGGATCAGGAGATACCCTCGGATCGCCACCATCTGCATTTCGGCGCGGGCGAAACGGAAACGATGATTTCATTGCCGCCGGGCAGGCATACGTTGCAGCTGTTGATGGGCGACGACATGCATATGCCGCATAACCCGCCGGTGTATTCGAAGAAGATCACAGTGATCGCGCGCTGACTGTCACCATGCAGCCAACAACGCGGCATGCCCTGTTGGCTGCGATCCACCATTCGCGAGCCCCCGCTCCGCCGGTCGGTAGCGACGCCACGGCGGGCGCGTTCTTCCAGGCCTTTACTGCAAGGCCATCATGACCCGGATAACGAAAGCGAAGCACTCCTGGCATAGCCCATGCATCAGTAGCGCCCGAGCAGACAAGTTGCTCGAACCCGACGCACCACGATGCGCTTTCCCTTTCCCAGGAGTTTTGCCATGAACACGCTGATGATCAAGGACCTGTCCAACACCGAACAACTCGACAGCAAGGCGATGAGCGCCGTGCGCGGCGGCAACAGCTACTACTGCCCGATGCCGTCATACCTCAGCTATGCGCCCGTCTATGCGCCGACCAGCATCAAGAACATCTGCACGACGCAGTCGATCAACACGGAAATGAACATCCAGAGCGCGAATGGCAACAACTCGGCGCTGGTCAGCGGTACGACGACCTACATCGAACCGACCGTGTACTCGAGCAATGTCAACGACGTGAAGTGAGCGACGCTCGCACGCGCGGCCCGAGCGGCCGCGTGGGCGCGCCGCCGTAGCCGCGTCGCTCAAAAAGACCATTCATTCAATCGTCCTTTCCACGCATCCTTCGCGTATCCGCCGCTCCCCTTCGAGATTTCCGCCGCTTCATCGCTGAAGCCGCGCGGACGCGGCTCGGCCTCGAAAAACCGGCCGTCTCGCGCGAAACAGGCGGGTGCAACTGGAGACAACCGTGTCAGCATCGCCGGATTCATCGCTCGGTTTGTCGTGTGATTCGCCGGACCTTCAGCGGGTTTGCGCCGCAGCCACGGCGCCGCGCCGCATCGGCCGCATGCTGCGCGGCCTCGGCGCCGCGACGATGTGCGCATTGGCGTTGAGTGCCTGCGTCGACGTCAGGATGCCGGCTTATCAACGCCCGGACACGCCGGCCAAGACATCATGGTCGGATCGCCAGGGCGCGCCGGTATCGGCCGCGGAGACGATCGAGCGCGACTGGTGGAAGGGCTTCCAGGACCCGTATCTGGATACGCTGATCGACAAGGCTATCGACGGCAACTTCGATATCCGGGTGCTAGCCGCGCGTATCGAAGTCGCGCACACGCAGATCAGCGAGACGGGCGCGGCCGCATTACCGACGGCGGACCTCGGTGCGGGCGCCGACTATTCGAAGACGACCGGCCAGCCTTTGACGAGGACCTACAACCTCGCGCTGCAGGTGAACTGGGACATCGACATCTGGGGCAAGGTCGAAAAAGGCGTGCAGGCGCAAAAGGCCGAATTCCACGCGACCGAAGCGGATTGGCGCGCGGGGTATCTCGAACTCGTCGCGAACGTAGCCAGTACCTATTTCCAGATCCTGCAATTCGACGACCAGATCGCCCAGCAGCAAAAGACCATCGCCACCAACAAGCAAATCCTGACGATCTACGAAGGCCAGGCGCGCAACGGGATCGTGCCGCAAACGCAGGTGTTGCGCCAGCAGGCGGAGATCAACCGCCTGACCAACGATCTCTACGATCTGCGCCGCTCGCGGGCAGTCTCGGACAACGCACTGTGCACGTTGCTCGGCGTGCCGGCCGGCGAATTCCATGTGCCGCAGGGCCATTTGCAGGAGCGCGTGAAATTGCCGGGCGTGCCCGACGGTTTGCCCGCGCAATTGCTGTCGCGCCGCCCCGATGTGGTGGCAGCCGAATTCAGGGTGCTCGAAGCCTATGACCTCGTCGGTCAGTCGAAGCTCGCGCAATTGCCGAGCATCGGCCTGACCGCTCAGGGCGGCACGGCAAGCTATGCGCTCAACCAGCTGCTGAAGTCGTTCACGTTCGGCCTGATGCCGAGCATCAACTTTCCGCTGTTCGATCCGGGTGTGCGCGCTCATGTGAAGGTGACCGAGGCGCAATCGAAAGTCGCCGAACAGCAATATCGGGTGGCCGTGATGGGAGCGTTCGAGGAAGTGGAGAACGCGCTCGTCAATCTGAGTGCGCATAAGGCGCAGCATGAGGAATTGCAGCAGCAGGTGGCGCGCTTGCAGATCGTGGCGGATCAGATCCAGTCGCAACTGCACCTTGGCGTGGTGTCGCAACTCGAGGTGTTCGAAGACGAGCGCACCTTGCTGCAGGCGCAACAGGCGTTGCTGGAAAACCACCAATTGATTCTGTCCGATACGGTAACGCTTTATAAGGCGCTCGGCGGTGGATGGTCCAGTATCGACGTGCAGGCGCAGGCCAAAGAAAAGTAACGAAGCATTGAGCTAATCCACGAGTTGGCGTACCACGCGGGTATTTCGTCGGGTGACGACTTATCCGCTGTCTTCTCATCCGGCGATCCAAATTGACACTCTCGATGCGTGACTTAAAATCCTTTAGGGGTCAGCGTTTGCGTGGCTCTTCGCGACAATATCGTTGGGCCGTCGTTCTTTGTCCAGTTCGCCCCGCGTTCCTGCCGCGGCAGGTAAACGCTTAAGCGATCCAGAGAAAATGGCCACCGGCGAAGCTCCGATTGCTGAAATGCGCACGACAGCGGACGCTGCTTTCGACGTGGTGTTGTCGCCGGTTGCGTGCGCGCAGCGCCCCGCGCTCGACGCCATTCGCATCGTCGACAACCTGTTCGCGGTCGGCCGCAGCGAAGCGCCGTTCAACGACTATCCGGCACAATTGACCGCCGGTCTGTCGCGCCGGCATGCGCGTCTTTTCATCGAGCATGGCGCGATTTACGTCGCCGATCTCGGCAGCAAGAACGGCACGACGGTCAACGGCATCGCGGTGCGGCAAACTCCCGCGCGCGTGCGCGGCGGCGATGAACTCTGCTTTGGCGGCGAACTGTGCTATCGCGTCGGCATCGAGCCGCGCGCGCGCGTCGTCACGGGCCGAAGCGCTTCGCCCCTCACTCATCTATTGCTGGTGCCGCAGCGCGACGATCTGGGTCTGCAACCGGTCGACGTGCTGGCTTTTCCGTTCCTGGTCAGCAAAACGGACGAGATCTTCTCGCGCTACAAAGACCGTTATCCGCACCAGGTCAATTACATTTCGCGGCGCCATGCGCACCTGTTTCTGAAGGGCGGCCAGCTCTATGTCGAGGACCTCGGCAGCACCAACGGCACGTTCGTGAATGGCCAGCGGATCGGCGAATCGGCGCTTGCGCTGGTGGACGGAGATGTCGTTGCATTTGGCGGCGACCACTTCGTCTACAGGGTGTCGCTACAGAACTCCGCCGACACCGAACCCACCGTGACCCAGTTCTCTCTTCGCCCCGCCGCCGACAGTGCCGCCGATGCCGACAAGACGACCTTCGTCGGCGCGGCGCATTCGTTTCTCGACATCTTTTGCGTCGATCCGGCACTGCAACGCGAAGACGAAGTGAACGAGGCGGCGCAATCGGGCTCCGCGCGCGCGAAGCGCGATGGAGCGGGGGCGGCAAGCGGCGCGCAAGCCGCAAAGGCCGCGCAGGCAGTACACCCTGCCGACACGAAAGACGGCGCGAATGAAAGAAGCGGCAAAGGCAAACCCGCGGGACGAAGCAAGCCGCGTCGCTGGAAGATGGTCGCCGGCGAACTCCACAAGGCGTTCGCGGACGGCGAGCGCACCAATGTGCGGCGCGCGGCGGCATGGGGCGGCGCGGGTGTTGCGCTCGTGGTTGCGCTTGGCGTGGGCCTCTATCTGCACGGTTCATCGGAACGCGAGTTGAAGAGCCTGCTCGCGAACGGTGACTACTCGAACGCCTTCACGATGGCGCGCGGCTATCTGGCCACGCACCCGGCGGACACCAGGATCAGCGCGCTCGCCAGCGAGGCGTTGCTGAAAGCGAACTTGCCGGGCTGGATCGAAGCCGTGCAAAAAGCGCAGTTCGACCGGGCCGACGCGCTGCTGAAGAACATGAGGGCGTTGAGCGCGACGGACTCCGATGCCGCGTCGCTGGTCGGCGAATTGCAGTGGATCGGCGATCTCGAACGCTTCGTCGCGGCGCGCGGCGGCGTCGACGCGCCGATCCGCATGTATGCGGACGAGGCGACGATCAACGGTCTGCTGCACCGCTGGGACGACGACGCGACGAGTCATCAGCGCGCGCTCGACCGGATTGCGAGCTATGTGCCGGCCTTCGCGGAGCCCTACGCGCACACGCTGAGCCATCTGCGCAAGCTCGAAAGCGACGATTCCGTGTACGTCGCCGCGATAGATCGGCTCAATGGCGTGATCCAAACCGAACTCTCGCGCGACAAACCCGACGCGCTGCCGCCGGTATTCGACGATTACGCACAGCGCTACCCACGGCTCGCGGGGCTCGACAGAGTGCGCGACGATTTGCGCCAATACACCGCGTTGCTGAATGCCGCATTGAGCCGCCAATTGACGTCGTTGCTCGCGATGATGAAAACGGCGCGCTTCAGCACGCCGCCTTTCCAGGCGCAATACCAGCAGCTTGCGGCGACGCGTTTGCCGTCGGCGGACATCGTTCAACGTCAGGACGCGGTTGATGCCGCGTGGCAGCGCGGCGACGCGCAGCAGGCGCTCAGCGAATTGCAGTCGATGCCGGCGAGCCCATGGTCCGACGTGCTCGCTGCCGAAGCGGCGCACAAGAAGGCGCTAGCCGATCGATACAACGATCTGCAGAAAACGCGTGGCGGCAAAGACTACGACCAGCGTCTGCTGTCGTTCTACGCGAGCCTCGATCCGCGCACCGACGCGTGGTTCGTGCAGGCGATCCAGAAAGACGTCGCCGCGTTGCATGACAATGCCCTCGCGCGTGCGCAGGATCTGTTGCTGCGCGCGCAAAGCCTGTGGAAAGAGTACCGCGCGAACGGCCCGATCGGCGGCACGCAGCGGCTCGAAGCCGGCATCTCGCCGGGCTTTCGCAGCGAGGCGCGCCTGCTTAGCGACGCGCAGACGGCGGCACGGCAGGGCATGCGCATCTATACGCAGCTAAAGGCCGATCATCCCGCCGACTTCGATCGCCTGCTCGCGGATATCGACGCCGAAGCGAGTTTGCAGCGCCGCTCGTTGACCGAGTTGCGCATGGTGCTGGACCCTGGGCTCCTGAAAGCGAAGCTCGCGTTGATTGGAGGCGATCAGAGTGAAACGCGATCCTCACCCTAGACCGTTGTCGGAGGCGCTCGAAGATCATAGCGTCGAAGGCATCGCGATCCTCACGTCCGAGCCGGTGCGGATTGCGCGCGCGCTGATCTGGGCGATGGTTGCGCTCGTCGTGTCGGGCCTGCTGTGGTCGTTCGTCGGCCGCGCGGATGTGATCGTCAGTGCGCCCGGCACATTGTCGCCGGAATCGGAGGTGCGGCGCATCTATACGCCGATCGACGGCGAGCTCGCGGATCTGTATATCGCCGAGGGGCAGCCGGTGTCGAAAGGCGACGTGCTCGCGCGGCTCAATGCGCGCGGCGCGATCGAAGC
This sequence comes from Paraburkholderia sp. BR14374, assembly GCF_040948685.1. Taxonomy (NCBI): domain Bacteria; kingdom Pseudomonadati; phylum Pseudomonadota; class Betaproteobacteria; order Burkholderiales; family Burkholderiaceae; genus Paraburkholderia; species Paraburkholderia sp. BR14374. The sequence continues at coordinate 608,200 of NZ_JBFPKF010000003.1, forward strand.
TGCGAGCAACGCGTTACAGGCGCAACTGAAACTCGAAGACGCCGAACGCGAATGGAAGCAGTTTCCGGAGAAAAAGGCGTTGATGGAACGCAAGGCTGCGTCGTTGAAGGCGCAACTCGAAGTCGAGGAGCGTCTGCACGAGAATCGCGTTTCGGAAGGCACGACCAAACTTGCCGAAGGGCAGAAGGCCGAACTCGACGAAGCGCGCAGCTCGCTCGATAATGCGCGCCGCGCGCGCGAAGCGGCGAACCAGGAACTCGATCGCTATTCGCGGCTGTTCGCGCAGCCGGGCGGCGGCGGCATCGCCGAATTGCAGGTCGAGCAGAAACGCACGGCCGCGCTCGAAGCGGATAACGCCTTCCGTGTCGCGCAGTCGAAGCTGGCCGAGCTGGACTTTCGCCTGAGCCATGAATACGCGCAGGCGAATGCGCAACTCGCGACGAGCGGGCAGCAAAGCACCGATCTGCAGCTGCAATACGATCAGGCGGTGCGCGACGTGACCGATGCGGAAGACAAACTGCGCGTGCAATTGCAAAGCGCGCGTCTGGAAGCCGATGCCGCCGCGCGCGTGCGCTTCGAGAACATCGATAAGGACAATTTTCTGCTGATTCTGGCGCCGGTTTCCGGCGTGATTACCGACGTCACGTCGACGCAGCGCGGCGACAAGATTCAGGCGAATGCACCGCTCGGCGGTATTGCGCCAAAAGACGCGCGGCCCGTGCTGAAGATCGAAATCTCCGAACACGACCGCGCCTTTCTGCACGTGGGCCTGCCGGTCAAATTGAAGTTCAATGCGTTTCCTTACCAGCGCTACGGATTGATCAGCGGCACGCTCGCGTATATCTCGCCGGCCACGAAGCCGTCCGCGCAGGACAAGCAACCGGTCTACGAGGGCCGCGTCACGCTCGAAAAGGATTACTACCAGGTGGCCGGCACGCGTTACCCACTGCGTTACGGCATGACGGCCAATGCGGAAATCGTCGTGCGCGAGCGGCGCCTGATCGACCTCGGTCTCGATCCGTTCAGAGAGGTGGCGGGTTGAGCGCGCGAATCAAACATCCCAGCAAGGAGCAGAACAAATGACCGCGATAGTGCGTATCGATGATGAAGTCGTGGACGTGGACGAGTTCATTCGTCTTCTGAAACTGACCGGCCAGTTCGAGAGCCTGATCGAGCAGATCGTGCGCGACAAGCTTACCGTCCATGCTGCGAAAAAGCAGGGCATCACTGTCAGCGCCGATGAAATCCAGCAGCGCGCGGACCAGTTTCGCCGCGTGCGCGGGCTGCATCGCGCGGCCGACATGAATCATTATCTCGACGCGCTACACGTGAGCCTCGACGAATTCGAGGCGTTCATTACCGACGGGCTCTATCAGGAGAAGATGCTCGACGACATCGGTAACGACGCGGCGATCCGTGATTACTTCGCGTTGAATTCACCGAAGTTCGACGCGATCGAAGTCAGCCATATTGTGCTCGATAGCGAAGGCAAGGCGAAGGAAATGATCTCGTACCTGCGCGACGACCCCGACGCCTTCGCCGAGATGGCGCGCGAGCATTCGATTGCCGATACGCGCGAGTCCGGCGGCGTGATCGGCAAGGTACTGCGCGGTTCGCTGAAGCCCGATATCGAGGCGAAGATCTTCAATGCGGCGGTCGGCGATCTGCTTGGTCCGTTTCCGTCGGCGGACCGTTCGTGTTTCGAGATCTTCGCGGTGACGGCCAAATATCCGGCCACGCTCGATGCCGACGTGGCGACCGAAATCCGCCGTTTGCTGCGCGAAAGCTGGCTGATCGCCCGCGCCCAGGAACACGTGATCGAAGCGCGCTAGTCCCCGACTAGCGCCCGATAAAGCGAGGTTCACCGATACATGGACGCCCCCCAGACCGCACCATCCGCGCCCTCCACCGCCGAATTTCTCGCTTCGGTGGAGATCCTGTCGCCATTCTCACGCGACGAATTGGAGCGGCTTGCCGAATACGCGCAGGCAAAGTTCTATTCGTTCGGCGAAACGGTGTGCTCGGCTGGCGAAGTGGCCGATGGTCTCTATGTGATCCGCTCGGGCACGGTGCGTATCTTTACCGAGGAGCACGGCAAGGAAACCAGCATGGGCGTGCGCAAGTCGGGAGAGATCTTTGCCGACATTGCGATGCTGCGCTCGTACGTTCACGAAGCGTCGGTACGGTCGTCCGGCAAGACCGAAGTGCTGTTCATTCCGCGCAGCGCGATCGAACCGGTGATGGCGGCCAACGCCGCCGCGCTGGCGTTCGTCGCCAGCTATGTTGCGATCAATTCGGCCGGCGGCTTCGTCGCGCAACTTTTCGACCTGCGCGGCAAGCTGAACAAGGCGGAACTCGAAGAGTACGTGCGCAGCGTCGGCGCAAAAAGGGTGGCTGCCGGCAAGGAGATTCTGAAACAGGACGGCCGCGAGGACCGGCGGCTTTATGTGGTGCGGCAAGGCCAGGTGCGCATCGTGCGGCACGAGGAGGGTCACGACTACACGCTCGCGACGCTCGGCGAAGGCGAGATCTTCGGCGAGAAGGCGTGCCTGATGCGCCAGGAACAGATGGCATCGGTGATTGCGACCACCGACACGCGGCTGCTCGTCATTCCCGAGCGCACCGTTCATTTCATGCTCGAACGCAATCCGAAACTGCGCGAAGTACTCGACGAGCGCATCCGCTATGGCGACCGCGAATTGCAGCGCCAAAAGCGGCTCGAACAGCGGCGCAAGCTGCCGTTGATGCTCGACCTGCAGAGCAGGCCGGAACTCGGCGAGAAGATCATCCGGCGATTCGCGCTCGTCGAGCAGGCCGAGGAAATGGATTGCGGCGCCGCGTGTCTCGCGATGATCTGCCGCCATTACGGCATTCCGATGACGCTCGGCAAACTGCGCGAACTCGCGAACGTGACGACCCAGGGTGCGACGCTCGACAGCCTCGCGCGCGCGGGTGAGTCGCTCGGCTTCACGACGCGCGGCGTGCAATGCACGTTCGATTCGCTGCGCGGCTTCGATCTGCCGTTCATCGTGCATTGGGAGGGCTACCACTATGTGATCGTGTATGGGCTGTCGAAAGAGTATGTCTGGGTGGCGGACCCGGCACTCGGTTTCAGAAAGCTGAGCGTCGAAGATTTCGAACGCGGCTGGAGCGGCACCTGCCTATTGTTTACCGGCGGATCGCAACTGTTGCAGATGTCGGCCGAGCGCTCGCCGTGGATTCGTTTTGTCGGATACCTGAAGCCGTACCGCAAGATACTCGGCTATCTGTTTCTGGCGACCTTCGTGATCCAGGTGCTCGGCGTGATTCCACCGCTGATCATTCAGAACATTCTCGACGGCGTGATCGTGCATCAGAACGTCAGTCTGCTGCATATGCTGATCGGCGGGCTCATCATTTCCAACGTCTTCACACAGTTGATGTCGACGATACGCGCGTACTTGGCGAACTTCATGGTCCGCAACATGGACTTCGCGATGATGTCGCAGTTCTTCAAGCATACGTTGTCGCTGCCGTTCTCGTTCTTCGCTAAGCGCAAGACCGGCGATATCTTCGCGCGCTTTCAGGAGAATCAGACGATCCGCGCGTTCCTGACCGAATCCACGGTGACGACCGCGCTGAATCTGCTGATGATCTTCATCTACTTTACGATCATGTTCGTGTACAACGTGAAGATGACGCTGGTGTTGATCGCATTCGTGATTCCGATCATGGGACTCACGGTGATCGCGACGCCGAAGATCAAGGGCTACGCGCGCGAGGTGTTTACGGCATCGACCGAGGCGAAGTCGTTTCTGATGGAGGCGCTCTCCGGCGTCGAGACGGTCAAGGGCATGGGCATCGAGCGGCCGGTGCGCTTGCGCTGGGAAAAGAAATACGCGAAGGCGCTCGAATTGCAGTATCGCGCACATGCATTCAATATTTTGGTCAGCTTTGGCAGCCAATTGCTTAATGCGGCCACGACGATCGCGATTCTTTGGGTCGGCGCGAATCTGGTACTCGCGCGTGAATTGACGATCGGCCAGTTGATAGCGTTCAATGCGTTCATGGGCAGCGTATTGAGCCCGCTGATGGGTCTCGTCGGCTTGTGGAGCATGCTCAACGATGCGGGTGTCGCGATGGAACGGCTCGGCGATGTGCTCGATATCGAGCCCGAACAGAAGCCGCAGGATCTGCCTTCCCGCGTCATGCTGCCGGAGCTGCAAGGCGAAATCAGCCTGCAAGGCGTGTATTTCCGCTATGGCGAAGAGGATTCCGCTTATGTGCTCGAGAACATCAGCTTCGATATCAAGCCCGGTGAACTGGTCGCGATCGTCGGGCGCAGCGGCTCGGGCAAAACCACGCTCGCGAAGCTGCTGGTCGGGTTCTATCAGCCGAGCGAAGGGAAAATGACCATCGACGGTTACGACTCCGGCGTGATCGACAAGGCTTATTTCCGCGCGCAAATCGGCTACGTGATGCAGAGCAACCTGCTGTTCTCGGGCACGATAGCCGAGAACATCGCGAGCGGCGACGACGCGCCGGACCGCCGGCGCATCGAGGAGGTCGCGAAAATGGCCGACGCGCATGGGTTCATCAGCAAGATGCCGCTCGGCTACGAGCAGGTGGTCGGCGAGCGCGGCATCGGCTTGTCGGGTGGTCAGATCCAGCGGCTGTGCATTGCGCGCGCGTTGTATCACGATCCGCGTCTGCTCGTATTCGACGAGGCGACATCGGCGCTCGACTCGCAATCGGAAAGCAATATTCTCGGCAATATGCACGACATCCTCAAGGGCCGCACGGCGGTGATCATCGCGCATCGGCTCAGCACGATCATGCGCGCGGACAAGATTCTCGTGCTGTATGAAGGCGCGATCGTCGAACAGGGCCGTCACGAGGAGCTGATCCAGCGCGGCGGCATGTACTATCAGCTCGTGCAGAAACAGTTGAGTGCATCATGATGAAGATACTCGACCAGATTGAAGAGGCGAGTCCCGCGATATCGTACGCGGGACTGATCGAGCGGATCGAGATCCTGCGCTCCACGTTGCGCTGGTCGTCGCGGCTCGAACGCGCCGATATCGACAAGCTGCTCAGGCAGGCCACCTCGTTGCGCGACGAAGTGATGCAGCTTTCGCACAAGGAGCGCTTCGTGCAGGCGGCCACCGCGGGCGAGCCGCAGACGAGCGCGGAGCAATCGCGTGGAGCGCGCCGCAAGGCGCTGCTCGAACGGAGCTTTATTTTCGAGGGCACGTTCGGCGACAATCCGCGGCTGCTCGAATCGCTCGAAATCGCGGAAAAAGCCGCGCCGACCGATTTGCCGGTGTTGATCGATGGAGAGAGCGGCACCGGCAAGGAACTGATGGCGAAAGTGATTCACGCGAATGGCGCGCGTGCGGACAAGCCGTTCATTTCGGTGAACTGCGGTGCGATTCCGGACAATCTGCTGGAATCGGAGCTTTTCGGGCATCGCAAGGGCGCATTTACCGGCGCGTCGAACGACCGCAAGGGCAAATTCGAAAGCGCGCACACGGGCACGATCTTTCTCGACGAAATCGGCGAGTTGCCGCTCGCGGGCCAGGTCAAGCTGCTGCGCGTGCTCGAAGCGCACGAGATTCAACGCGTTGGTTCCGACGAAACGATCGCGGTCGATACGCGCATCGTCGCGGCGACCAATCGCAATCTGCGCAAGCTCAGCGAGGAAGGACGTTTTCGCGAGGATCTGTTCTACCGGCTCAGCGTGATTCACGTGACGCTGCCGCCGCTGCGCGAACGGCGCGACGAAATTCCGTTGCTGATTGCGTGGTTCGGAGACGAAGCGGCGGGCACGCTGAAACGCCGGCCGGTCAGATTGACGCCGCGATTGCGCGACTTTCTGTTGAGCTACGCATATCCGGGCAATATCCGCGAATTGCGCAACGTGATGTATCGCATCTCATGTCTGGCTGCTGATATGGCCGACGTCGAGCACTTGCCGCTCGATATGCGACCGGCCGCACCCGGTTCAGCGGCGGCGCAGGCGGAGGGCGGGCAGGCGAGCGGCGAGCAGCCGATCAGTGTCGCGAATCTGATGTCGTTGAGCGACGCGAAGCGGGCGGCCAGCGACGACGCCGAGAAAGCGTTTCTCGAACGCGGACTGCGTGAAGTCAGCGGAACGGTCGCCGAGCTGGCGCGGCGCATCGATATGAATCGCTCGCACTTGCAGATGCTGCTGAAAAAGCACGGCCTGCACTCGAAGGATTTCCGCAATCGCAATGCGCCGCCCACGAAAAACGGCACGAACGAGCGCGATGACGAAGACGACGAAGGCTGAGTGAAGGACCACTGAAGGACCACTGAAGGCTCGCTCAAACGCGTGCCTGAAGACTATCAAGGCGCCGGATTCAGCAAGGTCTTGTCCGCCGCATTCGGGTCTTGCGCTTCGACGACCACTGCCGTGATGTTGTCGCGTCCGCCGCGCGCGAGCGCGAGGTCGACCAGTTCGCAACAAGCGTTTTCGCGCTCCGCCGAGGTCAGCACGCCGGCGATTTCGTCGTCGCTCAGTTCGTTGCTCAGACCGTCGCTGCACAACAGGAACACATCGCCGTCGGCGACTTCGATCGCGTCGTCGTCGAGTTCGAGCAGGTCCGTTGCGCCGACCGCGCGCGTGATCATGTGTTGCGCCGGATGATTGCGCGCCTCTTCGTCGGTGATGACGCCGAGCGAGCGCAGCTCCTCGACCTGACTGTGATCGCGCGTCAGTTGCCGTAACTGTCCGTCGCGGTACAGGTAGATGCGGCTGTCGCCGGCCCACACGTAGCCGCAGAAGCGATCGCAGGCAAGCAGCACGACCACGGTGCTGCCGATGCGCTGCACCTGGCGGCGCGCGGCTTCATCGCGCAACTGACGGTTCGCGAATTGCAGACGCGCGCGTACATCGGCGATCAGCATTCTGAGGCCGTGCGGCGCCGCCAGTTGAGTCAACGCGTCGATCACGGTGCGGCTCGCAACGTCGCCGACAGCGTGACCGCCCATCCCATCGGCGACAGCCCAGCGTCCCGCCTCGGGCTCGTTGAGGCAGGCGTCTTCGTTGATTTCGCGGACCCGTCCCGTGTCGGAACGCGCGGACGACGTCCAGCGAAATTGGCTCTCGCAGGTCACAACGGCTACACCATCTGGTTTCGGTTGCGTGCGTCTGGAGACACGGTGAGGGTCGCGTTCGCGCCGGTGTTGCGTACGTCGACCGACTGGAACTGGTTGATCATCTGGTTAGCATAGAAGTTGTTGGAGACCTCGTACAGATTGACCACCGGCCCAATGCTAGGCGTTTGCGGCACGTACGGCTGAATCCAGCCATAGATCCATGGCGCGCCGCCGCCACCGCGAATCGCCGCCATCGCTTTGCGATCGAGCGCAAGGTTCAGCGAGAGGTCGTTCAATTTGATGCAGGACATATCGTTCTCCGGTTGGCCGCGTGTGCAATGTGCGCGGCTGAATGGACCCTGCACCCGATGGTGCAAAGGCCATGCCAATCGGGGGCGGATTCGGCGCGAAGCTCGCAACGCTTTGACTGGCGTGCGTTTCGCGGCTCTACCTCGAAACGCGGCCGACGCAATCGGTCGGTTCTCGGCCAACAAGCCCGCCTTCGAACAGGTGTAGGACCCAACACATTCAGGCGGGTCTTCTTACGTTTTCCATTCACCTGAAGCAGCGCGCGACACGGCTCGCAAATGAGCGTCGCGCGCCAACAGATCCGTGCGATTTCTGTTGGTCTGGTACTGACATCTGCCTCTTCAAGAAACCACCCGATCGGCCGGAAAGCCCGTAAACACGGCCTTTCCGGCAACTGGCCCGGATGATGCAAAAGCTGTCGCAACAGTGTTGGAAATGCGAACGAGGCCAGCCATGAACACCCAAACGCTCGATACCCGCGACGACGAACCGCAATCCGCAGCCGCTCGTGACACCACATCATCGACGATCGATCTGCCGATCGGCGCGCATCTGGTTACGCAACGCAATGGCTACGAACATCACGGCATCTATGTCGGCAACGGCCGCGTCGTGCACTACTCGGGCTTTGCGGGTTCCGCGCATCGCGGCCCGGTCGAGGAAGTCGAACTGGCGCGCTTCGCCGCTGGCCATTCGATGTCGGTTCGGGCGACGCCGAGCGCGATCTACGTCGGTGCCGAAGCAGTGAGCCGCGCGCGCTCCCGCCTCGGCGAAAACCGCTATCGCCTGCTGACCAACAACTGCGAACACTTCTGCGCGTGGTGCCTGCTCGGCGAAAGCCGCAGCGAACAGGTGGATTGCTGCCTGCGCCATCCGAGCACTGGCGTGCGCGCACTGCTGTGCCTCGTGAAGGCGTTTGTCGAGAGCGGGGCGAGGAACGATCACCGCGCGGCGCAACTCGCGCAATTCGCGTGAACGCAGCGCGCCGGGAACGGGGCAATTCGAGGAGAACATCATGGTTGCCGCGGAAAAGAGCTTGCACTGGGCCGTCGACAAATGGCTCGCGCCCACGCCGTCGATGCCCGCGCGCGTCGTGCGGTTCTGCCATCGCGCGTCGCAACAGCAACGCTATGTATGCGTGCAGGCGTTGAAGCCGGAAGGATTGCTGTCGATTTTCTTCTTCCGCCACGGCGACGGTTCGTGGAACGTGTTCCCGCCGCAAGCCGAGCGGCCCGCGATGAACGGGTACGGCCGTACGGCCGCGTAGCAACTCAGGCGTGACCCGCGGTGGCAGCTTCCTTGGCGAGCCACTGACTGAACAGCAACATCGCCGGCGTCATGGGCTTGCCCTTCAGGCAGGTCAGCCAGTAGCTGCCCGCCTTCACCTCGACGTCGAACGGGCGCACCAGACGCCCGGTATTGATCTCCCGTTCGAACATCAACGCAGGCGCGAGCGCGATGCCCGCGCCTTGTATCGCCGCCTCCACCATCAGCCGCGACGAATCGAACACCGGCCCGCGCACCGGCCGCGGCGCGATGCCCGCGGCCGCGAACCAGTTGATCCAGTCGTCCATCCGGTACGAGCGCAGCAGCGTTTCGTTGGCGAGATCGTCGGGCCGCGTGAGGCGCGCGGCGATCTCGGGCGTGCAGAGCAGCGCGAGCGGCGCGTCGAGCAGCTTGGTGGCGAGCGAGCCGGGCCAGGTGCCGTCGCCGAAACGGATCGCGAAATCGAGCCCTTCGGTCGCGAGATCGACGAGGTTGTTATTGGTCAGGAGCCGCAGTTCGACGAACGGATGCGCGTCGCGAAACGACTTCAGGCGCGGCATCAGCCAGCCGACCGCGAACGTGCCGACCACACCGACCGTCAGCACCTCGTGGAAATGCCCGCCGTCGAACTGCTTGAGCACCGCCTCGATACGATCGAACGCGTCGGACAGCACCGGCCGCAGCGCGAGCCCTTCGTCGGTCATCGCGAGGCCGCGCGGCAAACGCTTGAATAGCGCGGTGCCGAGCCGCTCCTCCAGCGAGCGGACCTGCTGGCTGACCGCGGCCTGGGTCACGTTCAGCTCTTGCGCGGCGCGCGTGAAGCTCAGATGCCGCGCGGACGATTCGAACGCGCGCAGTGCGTTCAGCGGGAGGTACGGTCTCATGGTGCAGATAAAAGATTTTCTTGTGAGTGGGCTAACTTATCACCATCGGCCCGCTTCGCCGACTCCCTGGCTGTTATTCGCCAGTCGAATTGTGCGACACTAGGGCCACATCGACGGGGGCAATCGCAGGCCCGGCGCCGCGCGAGGCGCGCGGCGGCGAGTCGGCAATCAAGGGCCGGCAATTGTGAGCAACGGTGAATGGCCGCCGCGGCTTGCCTCGATGTAGGTAGTGAGAAGTTGACTGTCCAGATGGAATGCTCGACATGTTCTGCCGACGTTCGTCCAGGTAAGCCGTCGGCTCGTGCAACCTCGCATCAGTGCCCTCGATCGGAGTCCGCTATGTCCGTGTATGTTCTGGCCTTGCTCATCGGCGTCGTCGCCGGCCTTCGCGCGATGATCGCCCCCACCGCCGTCAGCTGGGCAACGCGCCTGGGATGGCTGCCGCTGCAAGGCACGTCGCTCGCGTTCCTCGGCGCCGCGGCCACGCCGTATATCTTCACTGTGCTGGCGGTCATCGAACTGATCACGGATCAATTGCCCGAAACGCCGAGCCGCAAGGTGCCGCTGCAGTTCGGCGCGCGCGTCGTGCTCGGTGCGCTGAGCGGCGCTGCGATAAGCGGCGCGCATGGGGGCCTCGCGGGCGGCGCGATCGTCGGGGTGCTGGGCGCGGTGGTCGGTGCGGTAGGCGCGGTGATCGGCACGCTCGGCGGCGCGAAGGTGCGCAGTTCGCTCGCGACCATGTTCGGACGCGATGCGCCTGCGGCGCTGATCGAGGATGTGGTGGCGATCGTCGCGGCCGCGTTGATCGTCGTGTCGATGCACGGCTTCTGATACGAACGCAAACACAAACGCGAACGCGGCGGCACGCTTTGCGCGTCGCCGCCGCGTTCGGTCGCTGCCTGCCGCTTATTGAACCCGGGCGATTCGCGCGGCCGTCGCGACTTGCTTGACCGGCGCGGTCGCCGCAGTCGAACCCGCCGCCACCGGCGGAATCAGCTTGCCTTGCACGAGCAGCTGAAGCGTCTTCACCACCAGAATCGCGATGATCGCGTTCGCCACCACGAATAGAACCGGCGCCGCGAAGTCGATCGGACCCGTTGCGCCGCGTTCGACGAGACGCAGCGCCATCGTCGGCAATGCCGCTACGCCGAAGCTGAACGCCCAGTAGCCGGGCGCGAATGCCTGTTGGCGAATCCACGGCAGCAAACGCAGCAGCATCAGCGCTTGAAACAGGCCGTAGCCGAGCAGTGCGAAGGCGAACAGATCGGGCGTGCCGCTCGTGAGGCTCAGATACGCGACACCACCGACGACCGGCGGCGCGAGCTGCACGCCGAGGGTCGGGCGCAGCGCTTCGGGCAGCGGTTCATGCACGGCGGCGCGATGCAGGATCATCGATTCGAGCGCGAGCCACGCCAGCACGCCGCCGCCGAAAAACAGCTCGCCCAGTTGATGGAAGCCGAATGCGGCCGAGCTCGTGGCCGCGACGAAACCCGCTCCCACCGTCGGCAGATAGATCGCCGGCGTGGTCAGTTCGGGCTTGCGGCCGCCTTGCCACAGCCGGCCATGTAGAGAGACCCCGAGCCCGAGTTGCGCGAGCGCCGCGATGCCGTATAGCGTCAGCGCGATGATGTGCGCGTACGGCTGCAGCAGTTGTGCGGCGAGCAGCGTCGAGATCGGCGCGAGCGCGACGAACGACGACTGCACCGGGTGGTCCAGTTCAGCGCGCGCGTCGGCGGTCTGCGCGAACCACTTGTGCGCGTACGCGAACAGAATCACGACCCAGACAGCGAGCGCCGCGACCGTCACTACGCTGCCCGCGACGGCCGGCAAATGCCACAGGCGGATTGCCACGCGCCACAGGTTGGCAAGCGCCAACGAGCCCACCGCGATACTGAAGAAGCCAGCGGGAACCGCACCACGATTGCTGTTCATGACGACCTCCGGAAGTTGCGTCGCGCTGCGGGTTGCTGTCGATGCGCGATCGATGGCGTACTGTAAAAGGCCGCGGAGAATCGCAGAACGCTGCAAACGCTCGACAAATGGCGCGAGCGTCTCAAGCTGTGCTTTTAGCGGGAAAAAGAGGCAGAGAAGGCAGGGAGGGAGCCCAGCGTCAACCGCCCATGCGCACCAGCATCGCCAGCAGCTGATCGAACGACAGCGGCTTGCGCGCGTACGCGATGTGTGGATTGGGCTGCACCGGAATGTCCGATGCGGCACTGCACAGGATGATCGGAATATCGCGCAGCTCCGGGTCCTCGTACAGCGCCGCGCACAGCTGGAGGCCCGACATGACCGGCATCATGCAATCGGACACGATGATGCCGGGCCGGCTCGAGCGGACCAGTTCGAGCGCGACGGCGCCGTTCGACGCGGTCCGCACCGCATAGCCGTGTCGTTCCAGCAGCAGCCGCCACACCGTGAGGATGTCGAACTCGTCGTCCACCACCAGAATGGTTTTCATGGCGGCTAGGTTTTTCGCCGCGATTGCAGCGTGGCCGACAGGCCCGGCGTCGATTGGATGCCGGCGGCGCCGGGCGAGCCCTCGATCACGTCGAGTCCTTGCGACGAAATCGACAGTTCGCGCAGTGACGTGTCGTGCGCGCTTTCGCGTTGCTTGACCACCGAAATCATGCGCCGCAGTCCTCCTTCGGTCTCGGCGTAGCGCAGCAGCACGAGGTTCTCGGTCAGCGCCGACACGCGCACGGCCTTCGCGTGGCCCGGCTCGCTGTACAGCGGCAGCTCTTCGGTGACGAGCGTCGTGACGGCCGCTTCGCGCAACTGATGCAGCAGTGCATTGAGGAACAGGCCGAAGCGCTCGGCGCGCAACGCCGAATCGCGAAAGCCCTCGACGCCGTCGATCACGATGCGCGTCGCGCCGGTCTGCCTGACGGTGGCGAGCGCTTTCGCCGCAATTTCGTCGATGGCGAGTTCGATCGCCGGCTGCCAAAGCACGATCAGACGGCCGTCCTGCCACGCATCGGCAAGCGGGATCGACACCGCTTCGGCTTTGCCGATCAGGCGCTGCGGCCCCTCGTAGAAGCCGAGATACACGCAGCGTTCGCTGCGTGCGAGGCCGGCCGCGAGGAACTGCAGGCACAGCAGCGTCTTGCCGACGCCGGACGGGCCGATCAGCGTGGTCGTCGAGCCTTGCGCGAAGCCGCCGCCGAGCAGATTGTCCAGATGCGGCAAGCCGAAGCCGAGCCTTGCTTTCAGATCGACGGGGCCCGGTCGCTGCGCGCACTGCGCTTCGAGGCGCGGGAACATCAGCAGCCCGCTGCCGGCGATGCGGAAGAAGTGCTTGCCCATCCGATGATCGCGCGCACGCATCTTGTGCACTTCGATCTCTCGCGCGCGGCGCATGCCGTCGTGATAGCGGTTCAGCTCGATCAGACCATCCACCAGCGTGTGCTCGGGATGCGGCTCGTTGCCCGACAGCGGCGCGAGCAGCAGCGTCGTGCAGTCCATCGCGGCGACCAGCGCGTTCAGCTCGTGGATGAACTTCGACAGCGACAGCTCGGTTTCGCTGAATTCGCGCGCGCTGCGAAAGCCGTCGACGATCATCAGGCTCGGCCGGTGGTCGTAGATGCTCGACGCGATCAGCTTCAGGAAACCGTCGAGGCCGTCCTGCATCAGCTCGTGATAGCCGGACACGAACAGCATCTGCTGCGCGACCGCGGTTTCGTCGAAGAAGCTCAGGCCTTTCAGGTGACCGAGCAGTTTGTCGTGCGATTCGGCGATGAGCGTCATGTACAGCACTTTTTCGCCTTGCCGTACCCGATGAAAGCCGATCTGGCTGGACAGGATCGTCTTGCCGGCGCCAGCCATGCCCTCCAGCAGATAGACGCCGCCGCTCACCAGACCGCCGCCGAGGATTTCGTCGAAACCGGGCACGCCGGTTTCGATATTGCGTCGAGCCGCGTCAGGCCGGGCCGCGTCAGACAGGCGGAAGGTGTTCGATGCTTCGGTAGTCATTGTCGATGTGTCTTTCAAAGTGCAAGCGACGGCCTGGTCGTGACCGTCCTCTGCTTAACCCCGTCGTGGTAGCAATCGCCGTTCCCGCTCGCGATTAGCGATGTCGCACGGCGCGGGAGCCCGTTACACGCGACATGACGGAGAGCGCGTATACAATGCGGCAGCGCCTGATCCCCGCGGGCTTTCACCCGCCTATTTGCCAACCAGTCCAACTCATGCCGAATTCGACCCGGGCCTTTCTTCTCGGTCCGCTCCTGAAAGGCGTTTCACGCTCCTTCTATCTGACGCTGCGCGTGCTGCCCATCGGCATGCGCGATCCGATCGGCCTTGCATATTTGCTCGCGCGCGCCGCCGATACCATCGCCGACACCTCGCTGATCGCGCCGGGCCAACGCCTCGAATTGCTGCTTGCGATGCGCGATCAGGTCAATGGCGTGGCCGTCGATAGTGCGCCGTTCCAGCGCATCGCCGCCGAAGTCGCGGGTCGGCAGACGCAGTCGGGTGAAAAGCTGCTGCTCGAATCGTTGAACCCCGCGCTCGACGTGCTCGCGCAACTGAGCGAGTCCGACCGCCACGCGGTGCGCGCGATCGTCACGACGCTGACCGAAGGCATGGAATTCGATTTGCGCACGTTCCCCGACGAACGCTCCGGCCAGATCGCGGCGCTGCGCGAATACGGCGAACTCGATCGCTATACGTATCTGGTCGCGGGCTGCGTCGGCGAGTTCTGGACCACGATGACATACGCGCACATGCCGGGCACGCTGAAGGAGCAGCCCGACACGATGAAGCAGCGCGGCGTGCGTTTCGGCAAGGCATTGCAGATGACCAACGTGCTGCGCGATTGCGGAAAAGACTTGCGCATCGGCCGCTGCTATCTGCCGCAGAGCATGCTCGAGCGCCACGCTCTAAGCGCGCGCGATTTGCTGCAACCGGCCAATTCGATGCGCGCGCGGCCGCTGCTCGTCGAACTACTGCGCAAGACGCTCGATCATTTCCGCGCAGCGCTCGACTATACGCTCGCGATTCCGGCGAGCGCGGTGCGCTTGCGGCTCGCCTGCCTGTGGCCGATCCTGATCGGCCTCGACACTTTGCTGCTGCTCGCGGATAACGACGCGTGGCTCGATCCGGCGAAAGTGTCGAAGGTGACGCGCGGTGACGTCTATCGGATCATCGCGTCGTCGCTGCTGCTGGTGCCATCGAATGCCTTGGTGCGCAATGCGATCGATAGCCGCATCGCGCGGATCGAGGCTCGGCTGTAGGCATAAACGATTTATTCTGGATCATTGAAACGTCAACAATCGGGAAAGCCCTAGGCCACTGCATTCGCGCTTCGCGTTAGTCTTTTCGAAAAGGAGACGAACCCATGCGACAAGCGTTCAATATTGCGTTGGTGCTTTTGCTTGGCTATTTGATGGCGGATCGGGCGTTGATGCGTGCGCAGGCGGGCGAGGTCGGCACGATTACGTGTCACCAGGGCGCGGCACTCGTTAAATCGGACGCGTTGAAAAAGGGCTTTGGTGACGCTGGCGCGAGCGCGCAGAGCGAGAGCTTCCTGTCGAGTTGCCTCGTGACCGGGCGTGGCCGGGTCGGCGATCTGATCGCGCGCGAGTGAGCGCCGGCAGCTGAGGATTCGTCACGGCGCACCCATAGCGCCGCGAAAAAGCGCCCAGACCGTGAAGGCCCGGGCGAAGTCATCGGGAGCCCGATGACGGAGGTAACACATATGAACTGGCCCGCGCTCGGAGCTACCCGAGCAGCGGGCCAGTTCATTTGAATCGGGGTGCGCGTCGCAAGGACGCGCCATCGCTTACTGACCGAAATAAACCGACTTCGGGCCACTCATCGGAGCCGCACGGCTCGTCTGGGTCGTACCGCTCACCACACCACCGAAGCCGGTAGCGGCTTGGCCGCCGCCGTTTTGCGCGTCGACGCGGGCTTGCGCAGCCTGGATGTCAGCCGGGTAGTGCGGGTCGGCGTGACCAGGTTGATAGCCGGCCTTTTCCAGTTGGACCAGCTCGGCGCGCACTTGAGCGCGGGTCACGGGCTGGTTGGCTTGTGCGAAAGCAGCGACCGGAGCGGCGACAGCGACGGCGATGACAACAGCTTGAATCAGCGATTTCATGATACTTACCTCCAGTTCACGGTTTTTTGTCTTGCTGCGAACGTGCTTGTTCGTAGTCAGTGATTGCATTGTAATTTGGTGAACTTGGCAGAGTAAGTCGTGATGCGGCTAATGTTTGTTGCGAAATTTGATATAAAAGCGCGGAACTTTCAGGGTTAACGCGTGGACGTTCTCTGCGCGGCCGGCGCAATGCGGAGTGCTACTTCTCCGACACCGGACTGACCGCCGAGGGTGTTGCCGTTGCCGGTGCCGGCGCGTCGTTTCGCGCGATGCCCGGCGTCGCGGCATGCACCGATTGCCGCAAGCGCGTGAACGCCTGGCTCGTGCGCGCATCTCGCTGGTCGCGTGCGTCGTAGAAGTCCTTGCTGAGCCACTGGCCGAGACTCGTCATCAGCGAGCCCAATGCGCTCTTGAAGCGCACCCATGCATTGCCGGTGCGCGCCAGTTGTGCGGCCCCCTCGACCGCCTCCGCGGCGAGCCGGTCCAGTTCCGCGTGCAGAAAGTCGGCGAAATGATGCAGGCCTTGCTGATTGCCATTCGACGATTTGCGCTCCAGTTCGACGTGCTCGGCAATCAGCGATTGATTGGGCACGCGAATGAACGGCGGTGTATCGGCGCGCGCGACGCCGTCACGGCGAATCGCCACGCCGAGGTTCGCCGATGCCGCGGTGCGCTCGCCGAGCGGTGGCATTTGCCACTTGTCGCACAGGTATTTCAACAGGCTGCAATGATCGAATCGTTCGTTGCATACGCCGGCTTCGCACCACGGTGACACGAGGATCGCGGGAACGCGCACGCCGAGTCGTTTGAAATCGAAGCTCGTGGTGTGGACGTCGGGTGCGACTGCGTCGGCCGGCGGCGATACGTGGTCGTAGAAGCCGCCGTGTTCATCGTAGAGGACCACCAATAACGTGCGCTCCCACAGCGCCTGATTCGAGCGCAGCGCATTGTAGGTGTCCGCGATCAGCTTCTCCGCCTTCATGATGTTGTGCGGCGGATGATCGTCGTTCTGCGCTTCGCCGAAGTACTTCGGCTCGATCAGCACAAATTGCGGGAATTGGCTGGCGGGTCCCGCTGCGTCCTCGAAGAACTTGTCGAAAGAGCGGTAATTCGCGAGGTTTTCCGCGCGTCGCTGGTTCTTCAGCAGAAGTGACGCGGGGAAGTCATAGAAATAGACGCTCCATGTTTTGCGCGCGGCGTTCAAGCGATCGAAAATCGTGTCCTGATCCTGCTCGGTGTACCAGCGTGGATTGAGTCCGTCGAGCCCCGAAGGCATGTCGATCTCGCCTTTCGAGGTACCCGTCAGCGCGAAAAAGCGGTTCGGCCAAGTCGGCCCCGGCAATGAAGAGAACCACCGGTCACACACGGTGAATTGCGAACCGAGCGTATGCAGCGCGGGCAGAAAGCCGAGCGGGTAATAGCCCATCACGTCTTGCCGCGCGACGAGGCTGCTCTTCGGGTAGTCGTTGACGAACGAACGCACGAAGCCGCTGTTGTCGGCGGCGATCTGATCCATCACGGCCTTGTGCTCGTGATTCGGATCGTGCTTCATCTGCCGCTCGCGCGTCGCACGCGGATAGAAGGTATTGCCTTGACCGTCGGCGTTCGATTTGCCGGCCGCGTTGCGCACCCCGTCCAGTTTGTCGTGCACGGCGTCGAGGCAGCCGAGCATCTGGTCGAACGAGTGATTCTCCATCAGCAGCAGCACGACGTGTTCGATCGGATCGTTCTGCACGTTCGGCTTTGCCTCACTCATCTTGATCGCTCCACTCGGGACGGGATGGATTTCGCGCTTGCCAACTTAGCGCAAAACGCGTGCTGGCGAAAGAGCTCTGCTTTGAAACGAACCTGCACGCGACGCTCGGCGTATCTCGTCGCGTGCATGATTCGCTCAACCTGGCATGGATTCAACTGCCGCCAGAGAAGATCGGACCTTGCCCGCCCGGCGCGAACGACGGGAAGGGGTCGCCGGACGGCGCGACCGCCGCCGGTGCATGCGCTCCCGGCTGCGACGCCGGTTCGCGCAACGTCAACGCGCTATCGGCGGTGATCGGTACACTCGGCTTCGCTAGCAGCTCGGTCTTGCGCATCGAGCCGACCGACGTGCCGAAGTAATAGCCGATGATGCTGATCCACGCGGTTCCCAACGCGCCGACGATCACGTTGACGAGATCCTTGTTGGTGCCCGGCAGAGGCTGAAACGCCATCAGCAGCAGAATGCCGAAGAAGCCGGTGGTGACGGCCATCGCGAGCACCTTCGGGACCCAGTCGCGATTGGCGACACCCATCGCGCGTGCATTCGCGGTATGGCTCGTGGCGATGCGGGCCATCTCGGCGTCGTGCGCGAGGCTCGACTGCGCGGCCGTCACCATCAACTGTTGCAGTTGCAGCGAGTTAGCGCTCTCGGCCTGGCGAAGTTTTTCGAGTGCGCCGGGGTCGTTCAACGCGGGTTCCACGAAGGCCGGGTCGCTCGGCGTGCCGAGCGCGTGCGAGATGATCGCGGCGGCGGCGGTCACGCCGAGGCCGACCGGACCACCCACGAGCCCGGCGAGAAGCGGGGCGGTGCTGCTGATGTTCGTCGCTACTTTAGACCAGTCCATCATGCTGCTCCCAGAAGAAGATTGGCTGCCATCCGTTCGGTCCAGCCGCGGCTGAAACTCGGCCACGAATGCAGATTGCGCAGGTACCGCAGACGATACGCGGCGAAGCGCATCACGAACTTCATCGGGTCGGCGTTCTTGACCGCATCGAGCGTGTCGGGGCCGAACTTGCCGTCTTCTTTCGCGCCGGACGCTTTCTGCATCCACAGCACGACGAGGCCGCCGTTGTAGTTCGCATCGAAAATCTGAAAGGCCACGCGCGGATCGAGTTCGTCGAGATGCAACGGGTCCCAGTACCTGCGCTTGGCGATCTGATGGGCGGTTTCGAGCGGCAGGTCTTTCATCGCGCCGTTGTAGCCCTCGCTGCGCGCGACGCGCGCCGTCACACCCCACATCGTTTCGCCGCCCGGATCGGCCGGATTGAAGCTGTACCCGCCTTCGTTTCCGATCAAGGCTTTGAATGCATCTTCGAAGCTGTCCATCGAACTGTCTCCTGTTCGGCTGTGTTGCCAACTCAAATGGCGATGCGCGCGGCTCAGGCCGCTCGCATCGCCTGTCCTACGGCGTCGCGTACCGTATCGAGCGAGGCCCGCAGCGGGTACGACGTCATCGGATTCGAAACGGGCGTGACGCGCTGGTCAGGCCTCGATGTCCGGGTGTCGGCTTCGTCGGGCGATGCGTCCGTCGAGAGCGCCAGCTCGCGTTCGCGCGCCGACAGAGTGGCGGCGTCGAGCTGCAATGCCTGTGCGTACTTGCGCGCGGCCTCGCGCAGAGCGCCTTTGTGTTCCAGCGCGCGGCCCCATTCCGCATAGGACGGCGCGAGATCGGGCCGCAACGCGACGGCGCGCGCGAGCTTTTCGATTGCTTCGTCGTAGTGGCCGGTCTTGACGAGCGCCTCGGCCCAGTCGTGCAGCGTGTCGACGGATTCCGGGTTCATCTCGGCGGCCCGTCTGAATGCGTCGAGCGCTTCGCGGTCGTGCCGGTTCGTATGCAACAGCACATCGCCGAGCAGCCGCAGGTTTTCAGCGGTGCGCGACGTTTCGTTCGCGCCGGTCCGCAGTTCCTCGAGCGCATCGTCGATGCGGTTCTGCTGTTCGAGCGCGATGCCGAGACTCGCGCGCAGCACGGCCGAGTCTTTGTACTGGGTCAATGCTTCGCGGATCTGCTGCTCGGCTTCTTTCGAGCGCTGCTGGCTGTCGAGCAACCACGCCTTGCCCGCGACCGCCCATTGGGCCTGTTCGGAAGAGGGCAGCGCGAGGACCTCGTCATAGATCTCGACGATCTCGCGATAGTCGCATTGCGCGAGCGAACATTTGGTCTTCTGCACTTGGGTGAACAGATGACTGGCGAGGATGTTGGGTTCGGCGAGGCGCATCGCCGTGGTTGCGATGTCGTGCACGAACTTTTCGAGGTCGCGCCCTTCGAACGGCACCGTGCTTTCGCGGCCGTTGAACGGGCCGTGTTCTATCTGCACATGCGCGACATACGAATCCGCGCTGTTGTTCGTCTTCGTGATGCCGACGTGCACGGCGACATCTTCGCGCTGGAGCAGGCCTTTGATGAAGCGCACCGTCGTCGCATACGACATCTCCTGACCCGGAATCTGGATGTCCTGCTGCGCGTCGTTGCTGGTCATCGTGTCGTGCGGAATCGATTCGGCGTCTCGCCCGATCTCCTTCATCGCCGACATGATCCGCTCGGCGACAAAGTTCGACGTGTAGCCGCGCTCGGTCAACGCTTGCGGCGTCTCCACCGGCGGCACCAGCAATTGACGCGTGAGCACGCCGCGCGCGACGAGGCAGATCGAACCGATCGTCAGCAAGATGACCAGCCACGGCAACACATATGGCCAGAGCCGCTTCGGCCCGCGGCCGATCACACTGGCGGTATGCAAGCCGAACAGCACGAATCGGCTGGAATGACGACGATGGCGGCGATTCGCGGCGTTGGCGCGTATGACCGCACCGCTGAACCCGTTCATCGACCGACGTTGAACCTGTGCACTCGACATGACCCACCTCGCTTCGATCGGCGACCGATGTTGGCGACCGCCCGACTTGCGCGGTGGGTATGCATCGAACGTGCCATGCCGCACGGAACGGGCTAGCAGGCCGCTGTTGGCTTGCGGTGAGGGGATTGAACGCAAGAAGTGTTGCGGGCCGGCCAACGTATCGGGGAAAACAGTCTGCCGGCGGGATACACAATGCGGGCTGGCAAATAAAAATGCCGCTCAGTCCGGAAGACTGAGCGGCATCGGTGAAGCGAACTACTGTTTGAGGACTTGCGCTGCGGCGGCTTAAACCGAACTCGGCCGCCACTTCAACAATCGATGCTCCACCGCGGTCAACAGGTAGTCGGCGGCAAGCGCGACCACCGCCAGCACGATCATTGCCGCGAACACGCCGCTCGCATTGAACGCACCCTGCGCGGTGGAGATCAGCAAACCGATACCCTGCTTCGAGCCGAGAAATTCGCCGACCACCGCGCCGACCAGCGCGAAGCCGAAGCTCACGTGCAGGCTCGCGAGAATCCAGCTCAGCGCCGACGGAATCACGACCGAGGTCGTCACCTGGCGGCGCGACGCGCCGAGGATCTGCGCATTCGCGATCATGTAGCGGTCCGCTTCGCGCACGCCCTGGAACGCGTTGGCGAACACCACGAAGAACACCATCACGACCGCGAGCGCGACTTTCGATGCCATGCCGAGCCCCAGCGCGATCACGAACACCGAGCCGAGCACGACACGCGGAATCGAGTTGGCGATCTTGATGTAGAGGCTGAACACGTCGGAGAGCAGCTTGTTGCGGCCGAGCACGATGCCGCAGACGATGCCCGCGACCGAACCGATGATGAAGCCGAGGCCTGTCTCTTCGAGCGTGACCCACACCTGCGTGAGCAGCGGACCTTGCGACGTGCCGTTCACGAACCAGTCGACGATCTGTTCGAAGATCGCGCTCGGCATCGAGAAGAAGAACGGGTCGATCCACTTCAGGCGCGCGGACAGTTCCCAGCCGCCGAGCACGATCACGAGCACCAGAATGCGCAGCGAAATCACCAGAACCTGGCGCTGGCGGATCTTCTTCTGCGCGATACGCTCGACGTGAGCGAGCGACGCGGCGTCGATGCCCGAGGGCATCATCTGTTGAGAGGGTGTAGACATGTTTGCCGTTCCTTGATTAACCGATCTGCACTTCTTCGCGCAGGTCATGCCAGATATCGCGCGAAATTTCGATGAAACGTGAGTCGTAGCGGATCTCCGACGTGACACGCGGTCGCGGCAGATCGATTTCATAGACTTTCTTCAGCGTGGCGGGGCGCGCGGTCAGCACGAACACGCGGTCGGCGAGCGCAATCGCTTCCTCGAGGTCGTGGGTGACGAACACGACCGAGCCGACGCCGCCCCACAATTGCAGCAGCTCGTCCTGCATCAACGTGCGGGTCTGCATGTCGAGCGCCGAGAACGGCTCGTCCATCAGCAGGATTTCCGGCTTGTTGATGAAGGTCTGCGCAAGCGCGACGCGCTTGCGCATGCCGCCGGACAGTTGATGCGGATAGTGCTTGCCGAACTTATCGAGGCCCACGCGGCGCAGCCATTCGTTCGCTTCGTCGTAGGCGGCCGATTTCGAACGGCCGCGATAGAGCGGACCCGCCGCGACATTGTCGAGCACCGAGCGCCACGGAAACACCGCATCGGCCTGGAACACGAAGCCGATGCGCGGATCGATGCCGTCCACCGGCGCGCCCATCACGCGCACTTCGCCGGTGGTCGGCTTCAGCAAGCCGGTGATCATGCTGAGCGTGGTGGACTTGCCGCAGCCGGTCGGGCCGACCACCGCGACGAATTCGCCGCGTGCCACCGACATGCTGAAGTCGCGCAGCGCGATCGTGGCCTTGCCGTCCGGGGAAATGAAACGGCACGACACGTTGCGCATTTCGATCGCTGGCGTCTCGCGTGACATAGGTTGATTCATCGGCGGGTGCCTCGCAGTTCTGTGAATATGAAAGAAGCGTTACTTCGACGCGGTCTTGACCGGCGCCGACAGGAAGTCGTTGGTGTAGGTCTTGGCGAGGTCGATATGCTTGCCCTTCACCGACGGATTGAATGCGGACAGCACCTTCAGCACCGTGTCCGGGCCGTCGGCGGGCATCTTGCCGTCTTTCGTGAACATCGGCAGCGACGCCTTCAGCGCGCCCACGTACAGGTCCTTGTTGTTGCCGTAGTAGTCCTTCGGCATCTGCGCGGCGATGTCCTCGGCGCTATGCGTCGCGATGAAGTTCAGCGTCTTCGCGAACGCGTGCGACAGCTTCGCCGCGTCGTCCTTGTGCGATTCGGCCCACGCGCGCTGCACGTAGAAGCTCGACGCGGGGTAGGTGCCGCCGAGCGCGGCGCGCGTGCCTTCCACGGTGCGCATATCGACCAGCACCTTCGCGTCGCCGGTCTTCAGCAGTTGCGAGACGGTCGGCTCCGTGGTCATGCCGGCGTCGATGCGGCTTTGCTTGATGGCGGCGATGAAGCTGTTGTCCGCGCCGACCGGCAACATCGTGTATTGCGTCGACGCCACACCGGCGCGCTGCGCGAGGTACTGCGTGAGGAAGCTCGTCGACGAACCGAGGCCGGTCACGCCGAGCGTCTTGCCTTTGACGTCGGCCATGCTCTTCAGCGAATCGGCCGCCTTCGTCGAGACCATTTCGACTTCGCCCGGCACCTGGCCGAAGACGACGAGCGCCTGCACTTCCTTGCCCTTGCTCTGCAGGTCGATCGTGTGATCGTAGAAGCCGACAACCCCTTGCACCGCGCCCGCGAGCAGTTCGTTCTCCGCATCGACACCGGCCGGCTGCGACAGGATTTCGACGTCGAGGCCTTCGTCCTTGAAGTAGCCGAGCTGCTCGGTGAGCTTGGCCGGCAGATAGATGATCTTGGTGGCGCCGCCGACCATGATCGTGATCTTCTCGGCGTGAGCGGCGGCCGAAGCGGCGGCAAGGGCGAAAGCAACTCCTGACACAACGGCAATCTGGCGCAAGGTACGCATGAAGCAGTCTCCTTAGGTGGGTCGCCGCGATCGAGGCGCGGCGCTTTCTGGGTGAATGGCAGCGATTATAGAAACGCGAAACCTTCTGCCAGCTTTCGGGGTTTGGCGCAAAACATGGGTGTTAACCCGACGATGCACCGACGACGCGCCACACTCCACGCGCGCAGCCCCCTTGTTTTAAGGCACAATCGACGACCTGACTTTTGCCGTACCCGCCATGAAGCTGCTGCTGATCGAAGACAACCCCACGCTTGCGCACTGGCTCGCGAAGATGCTGGAGCAGGAAGCCTTCGCGCTCGACGCCGTGCAGGACGGCGACGAAGCCGACCGCCTGCTGCGCACCAATCACTACGACGTGATCCTGCTCGACCTGAACCTGCCGAAGCTGTCCGGCAAGAACGTGCTGCGCCGGCTGCGTCAGCGCGGCGACGCGACGCCGGTGCTGATCCTGACCGCGAGCGGCTCGATCGACGAGAAGGTGGAACTGCTCGGCGCCGGCGCCGACGACTACCTGGTGAAGCCGTTCGAAGTGCGTGAGCTGATCGCGCGCATCAAGGTGGCGATCCGGCGGCAGTCGCCGTCCAAAGCGAGCGAGGTGGTGTGCGGCGACCTGTCGTTCGACATCGACACACGCCAGTTCACGCTGAAAGGCGCGCCGCTGAACGTGACGCCGCGCGAGCGTTCGGTGCTCGAAGCGCTGATCCTGCGCCTCGGCAAGACGGTGACGAAGCCGGCGCTGGTCGATGCGATCTTCACGCTCGCGGACGAGCCGAGCGAAGACGCGGTCGAGATCTACATTTCGCGTTTGCGCAAGAAGCTCGATGGCAGCTCGGCCGCGATCGTCACGCTGCGCGGGCTCGGCTATCTGCTGCGCAAGCGGGAAGACGACCAGTAACGATGTCCAATAGCCTGCGCATCCGTCTGCTGTGGTGGCTGCTCGTGCCGCTCGCGCTCTATGTGTTCGTGACCGGCAAGACCGAGTACGACAACGCGCGGCACACCGCGAATCTGGTGCAGGACAACCAGCTGGTCGCGTCGGCGCGGATGATCGCGGGCGAGGTCGAATGGAGCGACGGTTTTCTGCGTGTCGATGTGCCGCCCGCCGCCCTCGAGATTTTCGCGTCGCCATATCGCGACCAGGTGTTCTACAGCGTGCGTGTCGACGATGGGCGGCTGCTTGCGGGTACGCCTGATTTCCCGCCGCGTCCGCTGCGCGCGCCCGACGTGCCGGACTCGTACTACACCGAGTTGCACGGCCAGCAAGTGCGCGCGGTCGACATCGTGCGGTTCATGTACGACAACGGCGCGACGCGCCCCGTGCGCGTGACGGTCGGCAAGACCGTGCGCTCGCGCGACGCGATGACTCAACAACTGTGGCGGCCGCAACTCGTGCGCCAGCTCGAAATGATCGCGCTGGCGGTCGCACTCGTTTGCATCGGGCTCACGTTCGAGTTGCGCCCGTTGATGAAGGTGAAAGACGAGGTAGCCGACCGCGATCCGATGCAGCTCGAACCGATCCGCGTCGAGCGTCTGCATTCGGAACTGCGGCCTATCGTCGATGCGATCAATCAGTGCATCGCGCGGCTTGGCGTGCAGGTGGCGGCGCAGCGGCGCTTCATCGCCGATGCCGCGCATCAGTTGCGCACGCCGCTCACGCTGCTCGGCACGCAACTGCAGTTCGCGCGGCAGCAGGAAGGCCTGAATCCCGCGCTCGACGAAGCGCTTGCCGCGATGCATCGAAGCAATCGTTCGATGGTCGGTCTCACCAACAAGCTGCTGCTGCTCGCGCAGGCCGAGGCCGCCGACAACTCGCAACTCGCGATGGAACGCGTCGATCTGGTACCCCTCGCAATGGAAGTCGTCGAAGATCTCGGGCTGCTCGCGCAGGCGCGTGAAATCGATCTGGGCGCGGAATTGCACGGCGCGGCGCCGGTGCTCGGACATCGCGGCATGTTGCAGGCGCTGATCGCGAATCTCGCCGAGAACGCGATTCGCTATACGGGCAGCGGTGGCCACGTGACGGTCGCCGTGAGCGCGGATACCGAGGCCAATACGGTGACGGTCAGCGTGACCGACAACGGCCCCGGCATTCCGGCCGAGGCGCGCAGCCGCGTGTTCGAGCCGTTCTTTCGCGCGTCGACGGATACGGAAGGCACGGGCCTCGGTCTGGCGATCGTGCGCGAAATCGCGGACGCGCATCACGGCGAGATCGTGCTGAAGGCGGGCGAGGGCGGCAAGGGCGTGGATATCGCGGTGACGTTTCCGCGCGCGACGCCGAAGTGATCGGGACAAACCCGAGGTTCGCGCAACAAAAACAGCACTGAAAGCATCGGGAAGGGTTCGGCCCTTCAGAATCACGGGCAGGCGACCCGCGCGGCGCCCAGAGCAAGATAACGGAGACACCCGCAAATGAAGCTTTCCCCGACGCGTCTTTCGCGCGCGGCCTATGCCGTCGTGGCGGCGTCGCTCGCATGGTGCGCGCTCGCGAGGGTGGCGACGCCTGCGCAAGCGGCCGAGCCGGAGAAACTCGCGATCATGGTGGGCGGCACCAACAAGCTCATCTATCTGCCGGCGCGTCTTGCCGAACAGCTCGGCTATTTCAAGGCGGAAGGGCTCGACGTCGAACTGCTGTCGCAGCCGACTGGAATAGAGGGCGAGAATGAAATGCTCGCCGGCGCGGTGCAGGGCGTGGTCGGCTTTTACGATCACACTATCGATCTGCAGACACGCGGCAAGGAAGTGAAGACAATCGTCGTGTTCAGCCAGGTGCCGGGCGAAGTGCAACTGGTCGCGGCGAAGTCGGCCGCTTCGATCCGCAGCATGGCCGACGTGCGAGGCAAGACGCTCGGCGTCACCGGGCTCGGTTCCTCGACGAGTTTTCTGACGCAATACCTCGCACAGCGCGCGGGCGTGCCGTCCACGCAATACACGCTGCTGCCGGTCGGCGCGGACAGCAGTTTCATCGCGGCGATGCGGGAAGGACGCATTCACGCGGGTATGACGACCGAGCCGACCGTCACTCAGCTATTGAAGGCGGGCGACGCCAAAGTACTCGTCGATATGCGCAACGTCGACGGCACGCGCGCCGCGCTCGGCGGCATGTATCCGGCGTCGAGCCTCTACGTGCAAAGCACGTGGCTCGACGCGCATCCCGACGAAGCCGCGAAACTCGCGCGCGCATTCGTGAGGACACTGCGCTATATGCATACCCACAGCGCGGAACAGATCGCCGCGCGGATGCCAAAAGAAGACATCGGCAACGACAAGGCACTGTATATCAGCGCGTTGCAGGCTTCGCTGCCGATGTACACCGTCGATGGCAAGATGCCCGCCGACGGTCCGCAGACGGTGCTGAAGGTACTGTCGAGTTTCAATCCGGCGGTGAAGGGGCGGTATATCGATCTGTCGCGCACCTTCACCAACCAGTTCGTCTCTGACGTGAAGCCTTGAAAGCGGGCTGACCGCGTGGGTCGCATCGAGCACAAGAGGATCGGCACATCGTGTTTTCAGGTAGTTTGCGCGGACGCTTGTTGTGGTGGCTGCTGTTGCCGCTGGCCGCGTTCGTCTCCATTTCAGTCGTCATTTCGTATCGGTTCGCGCAGAACACCGCGGACCTGGTGCAGGACAATGCGCTGCTGTCGTCGATGCGGATCATCGGCGAGGATATTGACTGGGACAACGGTTCGGTGTCGATCCAGATTCCGCCGGCCGCGCTCGAACTGTTCGAATCGCCGGAACAGGACACGGTTTTCTATCGCGTCGAGGCGGGCGGCCATCGTTTGCTCGCGGGCATCCCCGATTTGCCGCTGCCGCCGCATGTGAGCGACAAGCCCACGCTTTATTCCACCCATTTCGCCGACGGCCGCGCGGCGCGCGCGGTCGCCTACGCGCGGCAGCTTTACGACTCGGGACACACCGAGGAAGTGATCGTCGCGGTCGCGAAGACGGAGGGCTCGCGCGACGCGATGGTGTGGCGTCTGCTGCGGCCGCAATTGTCCGGCGAAGTTCTGACGCTGGTGCTGGCGATGGTGTTCGTCTACCTCGGCCTGACCTTCGAACTGCTGCCGCTGATGAAGGTGAAGGACGACGTTGCCGATCGCAATGCGTCGCAGCTCGAACCGATTCGCGTCGCGCGTCTGCACGTCGAGCTGAGGCCGATCGTCGAGGCGATCAACCAGTGCATCGCGCGAATGGGCCAGCAGGCCGCGACGCAGCGTCAATTCATCTCCGATGCAGCGCATCAGTTGCGCACGCCGCTCGCGCTGCTGGCCGCGCAGATCCAGTTCGCGCGGCAACGCGATAGCCGCGACGCCCCGCTCGACGAAGCGCTCGCGGGCATGCACAAGAGCAGCCGCAAGCTGACCACGCTGACCAACAAGCTGTTGCTGCTCGCGCAGGCCGAGTCGGCCGCGCCGCTGAACGTGCCGGAGCGGATCGATCTGAGCGCGTTGATCGCGGGCGTGCTCGAGGAGCTGATCGCGTTTGCGCAGTCGCGAGAGATCGATCTGGGCGCGGAGCTGGAAGACGGCCTGTACGTGACCGGTGACGAAGCATTGACCGCGGCCCTCGTGACCAATCTGGTCGACAACGCGCTGCGCTATACGCAGGCGGGCGGGCGCGTCACGGTGCAGACGCAGCGGCGCGACGACATGGCGATCGTGCGTGTAATCGACAACGGGCCCGGCATCAAGGCCGATGCGCGCGAGCGAGTGTTCGAGCGCTTCTATCGCGCGTCGAGTCATGCGGAAGGGACTGGTCTCGGCTTGCCGATCGTGCGCGAGATTGCGCATCGCCAGGGCGGCAGCGTGACGCTCGAATCGAACGCAGGCGGCGCGGGCCTCGTTGCGACGGTCGAGATGCGCTTATGGCTCGGCGCAACCTGACGTCGCGCGACTCACCAATGAGAGGACAACGATGAAACTGCTGCTCGTGGAAGACGACGCCGACCTCGCGCGCTGGGTGATGAACCTGATGCAAGTCGAGCACTTCGCGATCGACTGGGCGCAAAACGGCGAATGCGCGGAGACGCTGCTCGGTCTGCAATGCTATGACGCGGTGCTGCTCGATCTGCGCCTACCTGGCATGAGCGGCAAGGAGGTGCTCGCGAGGTTGCGCCGCAAGCGCGACAACGTGCCGGTGCTGATGCTGACCGCGAATGGCTCGACCGACGACAAGGTGGCCTGCTTTTCGGCGGGTGCGGACGACTATGTGGTCAAGCCCTTCGATGCGCGTGAACTGGTGGCGCGCATCAAGGCGCTGATTCGCCGTCAGGCCGCGGGAGACAGAGGGCAGTCGACCGAATGCGGCAATCTGCGTTATCTGTTCGATTCCCGCGAATTCGTGCTGCAGGACCAACGCCTGTCGTTGCGCCGCCGCGAACACGCGATCCTCGAAGCGCTGATACTGAAGCAGGGCAAGACCGTCTCCAAAGCCACGCTGATGGACAAGATCTTCACGCTCGACGAAGAGCCGAGCGCCGACGCGATCGATATCTATATTCACCGGCTGCGCAAACATCTCGCGGCATCGACCGCGAAGATCATGACCTTGCGCGGACTCGGCTATATCTTGCGCGAAGAAGAACCGCACGAGGCATTTGCGTCCGCCTGAGATGACCGCGCGATAGGAGCGCGTTTGCACGCGGTTCCGAAGTGCCAGGCGGATGATCTTGATAAGGTTTCGAAAGCGGTCTCACGAGTTGCGCTCGCGCCCCGTACGCGTTTTAGCCGCTCCGCTCTTCGCGCTGCTCTGCGCCGCGAGTTCCTCGACCATCTCACGCGCAGCCGTCTGCAACTCGGGCACATAGCGCCGCTTCGCTTCCGCAAGCGACACCGCGCGCGACAGAAACACCACGTTCAAGCTCGCGAGCACCCGTTCCTCGAACACGATCGCGACGGCGACCGCGCCGATCTTCCCCTGGTCCGCCCAGTCGCCGTGATTCGAACCGAACCCATCCGCGCGCACGCGTCTCACGAGACTGTGGATCAACGCGTCGTTCGACGCGAGCGCCTTCTGCTCCTCGCCGCCCGCGCCCGCGCGCAGCAGATCGAGAATGTCCTCGCGCTCTTCATCGGGGCACATCGCGAAGTACGCGCGGCCCGCCGCGGTCAACAGCATCGGCAAACGGCGGCCGACCATCGCGCGATGAAACGACAGCGTACTGAAGCGGTGCGTGGTCTCGCGGATGATCATCGCGTCGCCGTCGGGCGTGGTCAGATCGGACGGCCACGCAACACGTTGCAGCAGACGCCCCATGACCGGCGGCGCGATGGTCGCGATGCGTTCGTCGTCCGTGAAGCCTTCGCTCAGCGCGCGCACTTTCAGCGTGAGCCGGAAGCTGTCGTCCGACGCGCTGCGCCGCACGAAGCCTTCTTCCATCAACGTCTCCAGAAGCCGCCGCGCGGTGGTGCGATGCAGGCCGGTCAGCTCGCTGATCTGCTGGCTCGTCGCGCGGCCGCTGTCCATCGAGTTGAGTGCTTGCAGCACCTGCAAGCCGCGCGACAGACCTCGCACGTTCGTGTATTTGGTCACTTAAAAACCTCAATTAAATCAGCTATGTGCATTCTATGCACATTTTCCAGATTTTGTTGAGCGGGCAGGTGGCCGGTCCTAGACTGCCAACAAATCAACGATTTCATGGAGACGCGAGCGGTTGCCCGCAGGCGATTTTCGCCGTGGCCAGCGCTGGTTCCCGCCGCCGCGCTCCGTGAATAGCTCGACCCGGTCAATCCGGTCGACATACGGAGACAACATGCCCCAACCGCTCGACCCGGTGGCCGCGCAAGGCCACAGCGGAACCGTCACCACCGACGTCGCGATCATCGGCGCCGGCCCGGTCGGTTTGATGATCGCCAACTATCTCGGCCTGCAGGGCGTACGCGTCGTGCTGATCGAAAAGCTCGAGAAGATCATCGATTATCCGCGCGCAATTGGCCTCGATGACGAAGCACTGCGCGTGTTCCAGTCCGTCGGCCTCGCGGATGCGTTGCTGCCGCACACGACTCCCGATCACTGGATGCGCTTCGTCACCCGCAACGGTCACTGCTTCGCATCGATCGAACCGCGCACCGACGAATTCGGCTGGTCGCGCCGCAACGCGTTCATTCAGCCGCTGGCCGATCGCGTGCTGTACGACGGCCTGCAACGCTTCCCGCACGTCGAGGTGCTGTTCGGCCACACCGTCAACTCGTTCACGCAGGACGGCAGCGGCGTCACGATCGAAGCGGAACACGCGCAGAGCGGCCGCCGCACGATCCGCGCGTCGTACATGGTCGGCGCGGACGGCGGCAACAGCTTCGTGCGCCGCACGCTCGACGTGCCGTTCGAGGGCCGCACGAAACCGAATCAGTGGATCGTCGTCGATGTGCGCAACGACCCGATCGGCTCGCCGCACGTGTACATGCACTGCGATCCACGACGCCCGTATGTCTCGGCCGCGCTGCCGCACGGCATTCGCCGCTTCGAATTCATGGTGATGCCCGGTGAGACCGAGGAAGAGCTGTCGAAGCCGGAGAACATGGCCGCGCTGATCCGCAAAGTCGTCGCCGAGCCGGACAAGGTCGACTACATCCGCAAGCGCGTCTATACGCACAACGCGCGCCTTGCGAGCAGCTTTCGCGTGAACCGCGTGCTGCTCGCCGGCGACGCCGCGCACATCATGCCGGTATGGCAGGGCCAGGGCTACAACAGCGGCATTCGCGACGCTAGCAACCTCGGCTGGAAACTCGCGATGGTGGTCAAGGGAGTCGCCGGCGATGCGCTGCTCGATACCTATACCGCCGAGCGCCGTTCGCATGCGCGCTCGATGATCCACCTCTCCGAAGTGGCGGGCGACATTTTCGCGCCGACGAGCCGCTTCGGCATCAAGTTCCGCGACGCGTTCGTGCGTACGTTCAACTGGTTTCCGGCGGTCAAGCGCTACTTCGTCGAAATGCGTTTCAAGCCGATGCCGCGCTATGAAAGCGGCGTCGTGTTGCTCGCGCACACGCCGCGCAAGCGTGGCTGGCTCGCGCGCGTGCTCGAACGCTCGGGCCATTCCGCGCCGGGCCGCCTGCTCGGTCTGATGAGCGAGAAGCGCGAGTCGCGCCTCGGCCGTCTCGTGTATGGACGCGACCCGCATTGTCATTCGCCGGTCGGCCGCATGTTCATTCAGCCGCGCGTGCGTACGGCGAGCGGCGAGATCGTGCGACTCGACGATGTGCTCGGCAACCGCTTCGCGATCGTCGGCTGGGGCGCGGAACCGACCTTCGGTTTGTCGGAGGAAGCGCGCGCGATCTGGCAGCGGCTCGGCGGCTGCTTCGTGGTCGCGAAGCCGGATACGCAACTGTCTTTTCATGACGACGTGCCAGAAGACGTGATCGCGATCGGCGATGTGAACACGCGGCTGAAGGACTGGTTCACGCGAGTGCCGGAGTCGGTCGTGCTGTTGCGTCCGGATCGTTTCGTCGCGGGCATGGGCTCGCCGCAGCAGGTGTCGCAACTGGTCGTCGAACTCGCGCGGAAGCTGCAACTCGACGCGGCAACGCGTGCGGATGTGGCGAATGCCGGCAACGAAGCAGCGTTCGCGCGCGACGCCGTTGCCACTCTCGCAACCGCTGCAAGCGCCGGAGCCTGATATGCCGATGCTGCTCGAATGCCTATCGCACACGCCGTTGCACGGCTATTACGATCCCGCGCCCGAAGTCGTCGCCGAAGTCGAGCGTGTGCATGCGGCGGCGCGTGCGCGCGTCGTCGAGTTCGATCCCCAACTGGTCGTCGTGTTCGCGCCCGATCATTACAACGGTTTCTTCTATGACGTGATGCCGCCGTTCTGCATCGGCGCATCGGCGAGCGCGATCGGCGACTTCAAGAGCCTCGCCGGTCCGCTGAATGTGCCCGCCGATACGGCGCTCGAACTGGCCGAAGCGGTGCTCGCGAGCGACGTCGACGTCGCGGTCTCCTACCGCATGCAGGTCGATCACGGTTGCGCGCAAGCGCTGGAGATTCTGACCGGCGGACTCGATCGATATCCGGTCGTGCCGGTGTTCATCAATTCGGTGGCCGCGCCGATGGCTTCATGCCGCCGCGCGCGTCTGCTCGGCGATGCGTTGGGCCGCGCGCTCGCACGCTCGAATCAACGCGTGCTCGTGATCGGCTCGGGCGGCATCTCGCATGAGCCGCCGGTGCCGGAACTCGCGGGCGCGAGCGAGGAAGTCGCCGAGCGTCTGATCGCGGGCCGCAATCCGTCGGCCGAGTCGCGCGCG
This sequence comes from Paraburkholderia sp. BR14374, assembly GCF_040948685.1. Classification (NCBI taxonomy): domain Bacteria; kingdom Pseudomonadati; phylum Pseudomonadota; class Betaproteobacteria; order Burkholderiales; family Burkholderiaceae; genus Paraburkholderia; species Paraburkholderia sp. BR14374. Next base: position 640,729 of record NZ_JBFPKF010000003.1, read on the forward strand.
GCGCGGCAGGCACGCACGATTGCGGCGGCGCACGCGTTCACCGCGGGCGACAGCCATCTGCATCCGCTCAATCCCGAATGGGATCGCTCGTTCCTGAAGCTGCTCGAAGACGGCGAGCTCACCGCGCTCGACGGCCTGACCAACAACGCAATCACGCGCGATGGCGGCAAGTCCGCGCACGAAATCCGCACGTGGATCGCCGCGTTCGGCGCGCTGAACGCGAGCGGCCCGTATCGCGCGTCGCTCGATTACTACCGTCCGATCCCCGAATGGATCGCGGGCTTCGGCGCGATGCACGCGCGACCCGTGACTGCCCACGTTTAACCGAATCTGGAATCCCCTATGAACACTCAAAGCAACATCGACGCGTTGGCCCTGCGCCTGCGCGAATCGGAACGTACGCGCGTGACCATCGCGCCGCTGCGCGACGACGCGCGTTTCGTCGAACTGCCGAACCCGGCCGACGCCGAGCAGCTCGCGTATGCGGTGCAGCAGGCCAACGTGGCTGCGCGCGTCGCGGCGGGCGAGCGCATCGTCGGCCGCAAGATCGGACTCACGTCGCCGGCCGTGCAGCGTCAACTCGGTGTCGATCAACCTGACTTCGGCGCGCTGTTCGCATCGATGGCGTATGGCGACAGCCAGCCGATTCCTCTCGGCGAGCTGATCCAGCCGAAGGTCGAGGCGGAGATCGCGCTCGTGCTCGAGCACGATCTGCTGCACGAGCGCCACACGTATGCCGATCTGATGCGCGCAACCGCGTATGCGGTCGCGGCGATCGAAGTGGTGGACAGTCGCATCGAGGGCTGGAACATCCGCTTCGTCGATACGGTCGCGGACAACGCGTCGAGCGCGCGCTTCGTGCTCGGCAGCCGCCCGGTGCTGCTGCGCGATGTCGATCTCGCGGCCTGCGCGATGACGCTGTCGAACGATGCCGAAGTCCTGTCGCGCGGCAATGGCGCCGCGTGTCTCGGCAATCCGCTGAATGCCGCTGCCTGGCTCGCGGATCGGATGGTCCGGCTCGGCACGCCGCTGCGTGCCGGCGACGTGCTGATGACGGGCGCTTTGGGCCCGATGGTCGCGGTCAGGCAGCCGGGCACCTTTAGCGCGCAGATCGACGGTCTCGGCAGCGTCCGCGCGACCTTCTCCGCATAAAGCAAGCACTCGCAAGCACTCGATTGGGAACTCATATGGCAAGCGAAAAACTCAAGGCCGCGATCATCGGCTCGGGCAATATCGGCACCGATCTGATGATCAAGATCCTGCGTCACGGCAAGCATCTCGAAGTCGCGGCGATGGTCGGCATCGATCCGAACTCGGACGGTCTCGCGCGCGCCGCGCGGCTTGGCGTCGCGACCACGCATGAAGGCGTCGAAGGTCTGACACGTCTGCCGGTATTCAATGACATCGACTTCGTGTTCGACGCGACCTCGGCCGGCGCACACGTGAAGAACGATGCGCTATTGCGAAAGCTGAAGCCTTCGATTCGCGTGATCGATCTGACGCCGGCCGCGATCGGGCCGTACTGCGTGCCGGTCGTCAATCTCGACGCGCATATCGGCGCGCCCAACGTGAACATGGTGACCTGCGGCGGACAGGCGACCATCCCGATGGTCGCGGCCGTGTCGCGCGTGGCGAAGGTGCATTACGCGGAGATCGTCGCGTCGATCAGCAGCAAGTCGGCCGGTCCCGGCACGCGCGCGAATATCGATGAATTCACCGAGACCACGTCGAAGGCGATCGAAGCGGTCGGCGGCGCGGCGAAAGGCAAGGCGATCATCGTGCTCAATCCGGCCGAGCCGCCGGTGATGATGCGCGACACCGTCTATACGCTGTCGGACCTCGCAGATCGCGCGATGGTCGAGGCGTCGATCGAGCAGATGGCCGCCGCGGTTCAGGCGTACGTGCCCGGCTATCGTCTGAAGCAGAAGGTGCAGTTCGACGAAATTCCCGCGAACGCGCCACTCAACATTCCGGGCCTCGGCCGCTTTAGCGGCCTGAAGACGTCGGTCTTCATCGAGGTCGAAGGCGCCGCGCATTACCTGCCAGCCTATGCCGGCAATCTCGACATCATGACTTCGGCCGCGCTCGCGACCGCCGAGCGTATGGCGCAGGCGCTCGTGCAGGCATCAGAGGCTTAAGGAGACTTCCCGCATGGATAAGAAACTGTATATCTCCGACGTGACGCTGCGCGATGGCAGCCACGCGATTCGTCACCAGTACTCGATCCAGAACGTGCAGGACATCGCACGCGCATTGGACCGCGCGAAAGTGGACAGCATCGAAGTCGCGCACGGCGACGGCCTGCAAGGTTCGAGCTTCAACTACGGCTTCGGCGCGCATAGCGACCTCGAATGGATCGAAGCGGTCGCGGATGTCGTCGAGCACGCGCAGATCGCGACGCTGCTGCTGCCCGGCATCGGCACGATTCACGACCTGAAGGCTGCGTACAACGCGGGCGCGCGCGTGGTGCGCGTGGCGACCCACTGCACGGAAGCGGACATTTCGAAGCAGCACATCGAATACGCGCGCGAACTCGGCATGGACACCGTCGGCTTCCTGATGATGAGCCACATGACCACGCCGGAGAACCTCGCCATCGAAGCGAAGAAGATGGAGAGCTACGGCGCGACCTGCATTTACGTGGTCGATTCGGGCGGCGCGCTGACGATGAACGACGTGCGCGACCGCTTCCGCGCGGTGAAGGCCGTGCTAAAACCCGAAACGCAGACGGGCATGCACGCGCACCACAACCTGTCGCTCGGCGTGGCGAATTCGATCGTCGCGGTCGAAGAAGGCTGCGATCGCATCGATGCATCGCTCGCGGGCATGGGCGCGGGCGCGGGCAACGCGCCGCTCGAAGTGTTCATCGCGGCAGCGGAGCGCATGGGCTGGAATCACGGCACTGACCTCTACACGCTGATGGACGCCGCCGACGACATCGTGCGTCCGCTGCAGGACCGGCCGGTGCGCGTGGACCGCGAAACGCTCGCGCTCGGCTATGCGGGCGTGTATTCGAGCTTCCTGCGTCATTCGGAAGTGGCCGCGAAGAAGTACGGTCTAAAGACCGTCGACATTCTGGTCGAGCTGGGCAAGCGCCGCATGGTCGGCGGCCAGGAAGACATGATCGTGGATGTCGCACTGGATCTGAAGCGCGGATCCGACGCAGTGGCCTCATGACCCAGACGCTGCGCGGTGGCGCCGCATGCCGCGCGCGCAGCGTTCATTTCATCCAGCAAGGTCGCCGCAAGAGCGACGCTGATTCAACATTGGAGACATTCATGCGGCAGTCAACACAAGCAACACAAATAGCGCAGTCGACGAAACCTCTTGCCAGCGGCGCGCTGACGATCGCGCTCTGCCTGATCGTCGCGCTGCTCGAAGGCGTCGACCTGCAATCGACCGGCCTCGCTGCACCGCGCATGGCGCGCGAATTTCATCTCGCGGTCGCGCAGCTGGGCTGGGCGTTCAGCATCGGCGCATTCGGGCTGCTGCCCGGAGCCGCGATCGGCGGACGTCTCGCCGACCGGCTCGGGCGCAAGCGCGTGCTGATGTGGTCGGTCGCGCTGTTCGGCCTCTTCTCGCTCGCGACCGCGCAGGTATGGGATCTGAACAGCCTGCTCGCCGCGCGCTTTCTGACCGGCCTCGGTCTTGGTGCGGCGATGCCGAATCTGATCGCGCTGTGCTCGGAAGCGGCGCCGCCGCATCAGCGCAACACCGCGGTCGGCGCGATGTATTGCGGCATGCCGTTCGGCGCGGCGCTTGCGGCGGTGGTCGGCATCGTCAGCCCGGGCGATGAGGGCTGGCGGCATATCTTCTACGTCGGCGGGTTCGGGCCGTTGCTGGTGCTGCCGCTGCTTGCGCTGTTCATGCGCGAGTCGGCGCAGTTCGTCGCGGCGCGTGCAACCACGGGCGCGCGGCACGATGCAGCCGCTAGCGTGACGCGCGCGCTGTGGCAGGAAGGGCGCGCGGGCACGACGATCGCATTGTGGATCAGCTATCTCGGCACGCTGATCGTGCTGTATTTCCTGATCAACTGGCTGCCGTCGCTCGTGTTGACGCGCGGTCTGACGCGCGTGCAGTCGGGTGTCGTGCAGATGATGTTCAACATCGGCGGCGGCATCGGCGCGATCGTGATCGCCGGCATGATGGACCGGATGGGCCGGCGCCGCACGGTCGCGGGCATGTATGTCGGCATCGTCGTTGCGCTTGGCGCGTTGCTGAGCGCGCACGGCGGCGCGTCGATGGCGTGGGGCGGGCTGCTCGCGGGGCTGTTCCTGGTCGGCGGCCAGTCGGTGCTCTACGCGCTGGCGAGCAGCCTGTACCCGACCGAAGTGCGTGGCACCGGCGTCGGCGCGGCCGTGGCGGTGGGCCGTCTCGGCTCGATCCTCGGACCGTTGATCGCGGGGCAACTTCTCGCAATCGGCCAGGGCGCGAGCGTGCTGCTCGGCGCGAGCATTCCGCTGATCGCGGTTGCCGCGATCGGCGCGTGGCTCGTCGTGAATCGCTCGACACTTCGATACACCGCGGTGGCCGCGCAGTAGTTTTGCGGCCTGAAATATGGAGCGGGTTCGCCGTCGGCGGCGGTTCGCAGTCACTCAACTCGTGAAACACAGGAATTCGACATGAGCAATACCAACACGCAAGCAGTGGCGATCAGTGAAGAAGCGACCAGCAAATTCGTCCGGATCACTGAAGATGGCCGCGAGGTGCAGCTGCACTACAACGACGTGGGGCAGGGCGCGGAAACGGTCGTGATGCTGCACGGCTCGGGACCGGGTGCGACCGGCTGGGCCAACTTCAATCGCAACGTCGAGCCGCTCGTCGCGGCCGGCTATCGCGTGATCCTGATGGACTGCCTCGGGTGGGGCAGGAGCGACCCGGTCGTCTGCAAGGGTTCGCGCGCGGAACTCAACGCGCGCTGCCTGAAGGCATTGCTCGATGCGCTCGATATCGAGCGCGCGCATATCATCGGCAACTCGATGGGTGGGCATAGCGCGGTCGCGTTCGCGCTCGCTGAACCGCAGCGCGTCGGCAAGCTCGTGCTGATGGGCGGCGGCACCGGCGGCCCGAGCCAGTTCGTGCCGATGCCGACCGAAGGCATCAAGCTGCTGCAGGGGCTGTACCGCAACCCGACCATCGAGAACCTGCAGCGCATGATGAGCGTCTTCGTGTTCGACACGAAGGCGTTGACCGAGGATCTGATGCAGGCGCGTCTCGCGAATATGCTGGCACGGCGCGACCACCTCGAGAACTTCGTCGCGAGCCTCGCCGCGAATCCGAAACAGTTCAACGACTATGGGCCGCGCCTCGGCGAAGTGGCCGCGCCGACGCTCGTGATCTGGGGCCGCGACGATCGCTTCGTGCCGATGGACGTCGGGCTGCGGCTCGTCGCCGGGATGCCGAACGCCGATCTGCATGTGTTCGGCCGCTGCGGGCATTGGGCGCAGTGGGAGCATGCGGACAAGTTCAACCGGATGGTGGTTGAGTTTCTCGGACGCGAGGGGTAAGGCGGGTCGTTATTGCGAGCGACTGGCGCGCCGTTGCGGCGGCGGGCTGGTTGCTTCTTTTTACCCGTTTCCCGGCGCTATACGACTTAAACCCGCGCGCGGCGAGTGACGCAATCACTCCGCTGCCGGCATCCGACTCGCACTGTTTCGCGTGCGAGCATCCCCGTCCGCGCCTCCCCCTCTTCCCCCGTCTAACCGTCGACTCCCGCACCATCGGATGCGGATCTGTCCACTCTGCTGTGGACGCTCGCGCGCCGTCCGTCGACGAAGCCGGCAGGGGACGTCGTGGCGCGCGTAGCGCAGGCCCGATTGGCAGGCGGCGACTGAAGCGCGCGGGACTTGCGGCTCCTCAATGCGATCCATTCGCATTTAGCCAAAAATAATATGTCGCAAGTCATCTATAAGATATCTGTCTTAAGACACGGCTAATCGGCCGCAAACCCTTGCCAGCCGGGGCTCGACCCTTTTCGGCGGGGTCTCGCGACCTGTTTGTTTGCCCACATTTAGCGGAAAACGCGCATATACTCTCGGTCGTATCGCAAAACGAAGGTCGCGGGGTTGCGTCGTGCCGAACCGGCGCCGTCGCCATCGCGCCGCGATTTGGGCTGGCCTCGACTGCCAACGCTCTGTCTATCACTTCCTAGCAAAGCATTAATCATGTCCACACCGCCGAAGATCATCTACACCCTGACCGACGAAGCGCCCGCACTGGCGACGTACTCGCTGCTGCCGATCGTCAAGGCGTTCACGCGCTCGTCCGACGTGCTCGTCGAAACGCGTGACATCTCGCTCGCCGGCCGGATCATCGCCGCATTTCCCGACTACCTGAGCGCGGAACAGAAGGCTTCCGACGATCTGGCGGAGCTCGGTGGACTCACCACGCGCCCGGAAGCGAACATCATCAAGCTGCCGAACATCAGCGCGTCGGTGCCGCAGCTGAAGGCCGCGATCGCCGAGCTGCGCGACCAGGGCTACAAGCTGCCGTCGTACCCGGACGTCGCGACGACCGACGCCGAGAAGGACGTCAAGGCCCGTTACGACAAGATCAAGGGCAGCGCGGTGAACCCGGTGCTGCGCGAAGGCAACTCGGACCGCCGCGCGCCGCTGTCGGTCAAGAACTATGCGCGCAAGCATCCGCACAAGATGGGCGCGTGGAGCGCGGACTCGAAGTCGCACGTCTCGCACATGAGCGGTGGCGATTTCTACGGCAGCGAGAAGTCGGCGCTGATCGCGCAAGCCGGTAGCGTGAAGATCGAGCTGGCCGCCGCGGACGGCACGACCACGGTCCTGAAGGCGAAGACGCCGGTGCTGGCAGGCGAAATCATCGACGCGTCGGTGCTGAGCAAGAACGCGCTGCGCAGCTTCATCGAAGTGCAGATCGCCGACGCGAAGGCGAACGGCGTGCTGTTCTCGGTGCACCTGAAGGCCACGATGATGAAGGTCTCGGACCCGATCATCTTCGGCCACGTGGTGTCGGTGTTCTACAAGGACGTGCTCGCGAAGCACGCAGAGGCGCTCGCCAAGGTCGGCTTCAACCCGAACAACGGTATCGGCGACCTGTACGCGCGTCTGAAGGATCTGCCGGCTGAAACGGCAGCGGCGATCGAAGCCGACATCAAGGCGCAGTACGAACAGCGTCCGCCGCTCGCGATGGTCAACTCGGACAAGGGCATCACGAGCCTGCACGTGCCGAGCGACGTGATCGTCGACGCCTCGATGCCGGCGATGATCCGAGAGTCGGGCAAGATGTGGGGCGCCGACGGCGCGCTGCACGACGCGAAGGCGGTGATTCCGGACCGTTGCTACGCCGGTGTGTACCAGGCTGTGATCGAAGACTGCAAGAAGCACGGCGCGTTCGATCCGGTCACGATGGGCACGGTGCCGAACGTCGGCCTGATGGCGCAAGCCGCAGAGGAATACGGTTCACACGACAAGACGTTCCAGATCCCGGCGAACGGCGTCGTCCGCGTGACCGACGAAGCCGGCGCGGTGCTGCTGGAGCAGCCGGTCGAGGAAGGCGACATCTTCCGTATGTGCCAGACCAAGGACGCGCCGATCCGCGACTGGGTCAAGCTCGCGGTGAACCGCGCCCGCGCGACCAACACGCCGGCAGTGTTCTGGCTCGACCCGGTGCGCGCGCACGATGCGCAGATCATCAAGAAGGTCGAACAGTACCTGAAGGATCACGACACCAACGGTCTCGACATCCGCGTGATGACGCCGGTCGACGCGACGAAGTTCTCGGTCGAGCGCATCCGCGCGGGCAAGGACACGATCTCGGTCACCGGCAACGTGCTGCGCGACTACCTGACCGACCTGTTCCCGATCATGGAACTGGGCACCAGCGCGAAGATGCTGTCGATCGTTCCGCTGATGGCCGGTGGCGGCATGTTCGAAACCGGCGCGGGCGGTTCGGCGCCGAAGCACGTGCAGCAGCTGGTCGAAGAAGGCTTCCTGCGCTGGGATTCGCTCGGTGAATTCCTGGCGCTGGCCGCATCGCTCGAACATCTGAGCACCGCGTATCACAACCCGAAGGCGCAGGTTCTCGCGAAGACGCTCGATCAGGCGACCGGCAAGTTCCTCGACAACGACAAGTCGCCGGCGCGCAAGGTCGGCGGCATCGACAATCGCGGCAGCCACTTCTACCTCGCGATGTACTGGGCCGAAGCACTGGCCGCGCAAACCGACGACGCGGCGCTGCAAGCGCAGTTCGCGGGCGTCGCGAAGGCGATGGCCGACAACGAGGCGAAGATCGTCGCGGAACTCGGCGCGGCGCAGGGCAAGCCGGTGGATATCGGCGGCTACTACCGTCCGAACGTCGAGCTGACCAGCAAGGCGATGCGCCCGAGCGCGACGCTGAACGCGATCGTCGATTCGGTGGCTTGACGCCGTACGGGCCGCTGATGCGGTAAGCGTCGCGGCCGCAGCTACGCGGGCCCGGAAAGCCACGCGGTAAGCGCGCAGCGCAACCGCGGACAAAGCCGCAAGCAGGACCGCAAATACGACAATGGCGCCTTCGGGCGCCATTGTCGTTTCTGCTTTCACTGCTACGTCGCCGTCGGTCATATACGTCCTTATACGTGAACGATTTCCCAATCGGCGAGCTTCTCCGGAATTTCGAGTGTCGACGTGTCGAGCTCGGACAGATGCTCGCAGCTCAGGCCGCGCGCGAGGTCGTCGGCGGCCTGTTGCGGGCTCGAGAATTCTCCGAGCGTTTCGTTGCCGTAGGTGGCTTCCCAGCCGTCCTGACCCGGCAGAATGTAGAACGCTCCCTGCGTCGAACCAAAGCGAAAGCCTTTCATTTTTTGTCTCCCAGTTGCCAATAAAAAAGCCGCGATTCGTGACGGCTTCTGCGCAATCTGTGGGTGGCCATTTCGCGAGGCCCCTCGAATCCGACTGCGTGAAGCGCGTGCTCTTGTGAAAGAGTCTACGTCAGGGAGTCGGCTGGCAAGCGGGCGTCAAACCGTTCTTTATCTTAAAAACATTTGTGTAAAAACAACGGGTTGCGCGTTTCATTTTGCGATGTGCAACGACGCCGGACATCGTGAAATGCCCGGTTTGTGCCCCGCACCATGATTTTTTACGACGCGCGGCATCGTTTCGTATCGTGAAAACTAGGGGCTGCGCGCGACGGGCAAAACGATGCCATGCGGCCCTATGACGCGTCGATCCGTTCGATCAGCATCGCGACGAAGGTCTCGCTCACCGGCGGCAAGGTTCGGCCACGCTTTCTGATCAGCGCGATGCGGCGCGTGAACGCGGCTTCGTCGATCGGCCGCGCGACCAGTTCGGGTTCCGCGCGTACCTCGCGTGCCGACGCCGGCAGGATCGTGATGCCGAGCCCGGCGCGCGCCATCGCGACCGCGCTCATCATGTAGGTCGGCTCGCAGGCGATGCGCGGCTCACATTGCGCGTCGGCGAACGCGCTGTCGACGACCGCACGCACGCTCGTGCCCTGGGCGGTCAGCACGAGCGGCTCGTTGGCGAGATCGGCGAGCGTGACGGGCCGGCGCCGCCGCGCGAGTGCGTGCTGCTTCGGCAACACGGCGACCAGCCGGTCGATGCCCTCATGCAGCACCTCGAGCCCGCTGTCGTTCAGCTCGCCGCCGGTCAGCCCGATATCGACTTCCTCGTTGCGCACCAGCGTGTTGACCATGCTCGCGACGACGTCGCGCACCTCGAAGCCGACGCGCGGCACGGCTTTTCTCAGCGCCTGCACCAGCTCGGGTAGCACGCTCGCCGCGAAGGTCGGCAGACAAGCGATGCGCACCGTGCCGCTCGCGCCTTCGCCCAGCGAGCGTGCATCGCGCAGCACGTGCTCCATGTCGTGCAGCGATTTCTGCAGCACGGGCAGCAGCTCGCGGCCGGTCGGCGTCAGCGCGACATTGCGGCTGTTGCGATCGAACAAGCGCAGGCCGACTGTTTCCTCGAGCCGGCGAATCTGCACCGTCAACGCCGGTTGCGACAGATGCAGCCGCGCGGCCGCGCGCGTGAAGCTGCCCGTTTGCGCGACCGCGATAAACGCCCGGATGTCCCGCAGATTCAGATCCATGATGATTTGTGATTGCTGCGATCAACTCATTTCAATTGTTTTATTGCTGCCGCGAACTTACGCTCGATCACACTAAAAAACAACCTGGAGACAAGCTCATGCTGCCATTGCTGGGGCTGGCTACCATCGTCGTGCTGCTCGGCGCGATCCTGTCCAAACGCATGTCGCCGCTCGTCGCGCTGATCGTCGTGCCCCTCGCGGCATCGCTGCTCGGCGGCTTCGGCCTGCAGACCAGCAAGTTCGTCGTCGATGGTCTGAAAAGCCTCGCGCCGGTCGTCTGCATGTTCGTATTCGCGATCCTGTACTTCGGCACGATCACCGACGCCGGCATGCTCGACCCGATCATCGAGCGTATCCTGCGCGCGGTCGGCACGCGGCCCACGCGCATCGTGATGGGCACCACGCTGCTCGCGCTGCTGATCCACCTCGACGGCTCCGGCGCCGTCTGCTTCCTCGTCACGATTCCCGCGATGCTGCCGCTTTACGATCGCCTGAAGATGGACCGGCGCGTGCTCGCCGCGGCGGTATCGATGGCGGCCGGTATCAACTTCCTGCCGTGGACGGGGCCGATGATTCGCGCGTCTGCGTCGCTGCATCTGCCGATCTCGGCGCTATTCAATCCGCTGATTCCGGTGCAGGCGATCGGCCTCGTATTCGTGTTCTCGATGGCGTACTGGCTCGGGCGGCGCGAGGAAAAGCGCCTCGGCCTCACTGCCGCGAGCGGGTCCGTGCCGATGCCCCAACGCGAACTGACGCCAGAACAACAGGCGCTGCGCCGCCCGCAAAACTTCTGGTTCAACATCGTGTTGACGCTCGTCGTGCTGGGCACGATGGTCGTGATGGGCGAGAAGATTCCGCCGGCCGTTATGTTCATGGTGGGCCTGTGCATCGCGTTGATGGTCAACTATCCGAACGTCGACATGCAGCGCAAACGGATCGACGCGCATGCGCGCGCCGCGCTGATGATGGCCGGCATCTTGCTCGCGGCCGGCGTGTTCACCGGCGTGATGCAGGGCAGCGGCATGCTGAAGGCGATGGCGCAGGCGGCGGTCGGCTTCGTGCCGCCGGCGATGGCGAGCCATATTCCGATCGTGCTCGGCCTGCTGTCGATGCCGCTCAGCATGCTGTTCGATCCCGATTCCTTTTATTTCGGCGTACTGCCGGTGATCGCGGAAGTGGCGGGCCAGCTCGGCGTGCCCGCAGTGCACGTCGGGCAGGCCGCGTTGCTCGGACAAATGACCACCGGTTTTCCGGTCAGCCCGCTCACACCCGCGACGTTCCTCGTGGTCGGCCTGTGCGGTATCGAGCTGGCCGATCATCAAAGATTCACGTTTCCCCTGCTGTTCGGCGCGTCGGTCGTGATGACGATCGCCTGCGTCGCGTTCGGGATCTTTCCCCTGTGAGCTTCATTGAACGGACGGGAGCACCATGACAGCCACTGAATCTGAACGCATCGTGCGCATCGGCGCTGGCGCGGGCTATTCGGGCGACCGCATCGAACCCGCGCTCGAACTCGCGGAACACGGCCACCTCGACTATCTCGTGTTCGAATGCCTCGCCGAACGCACGATCGCGATCGCGCAGCAGGCGCGCAGCAAGGACGCGGAGCTCGGCTACGACCCGCTGCTCGAAGCGCGCATGCGCGCGGTGCTGCCCGTCGCCGCGCGCAACGGCGTGCGTATCGTGTCGAACATGGGCGCGGCCAATCCTCGCGCGGCGGCGCGCAGGACCGCACAGATCGCGCGCGAGTTCGGTCTCGGCGCGCTGAGGATTGCCGCCGTCACCGGCGACGACGTGCTCGACGTCGTGCGTGCGGGCGACTTCCATTTCGTCGAATCGGGCGACGCGGTGGCCGCGTACGAGGACCGGTTGATATCGGCGAATGCGTATCTCGGCGCGAGCGGCATCGTCGACGCGCTGGCGGCCGGCGCGCAGATCGTGCTGACCGGGCGCGTCGCCGACCCGTCGCTGTTCGTCGCGCCGCTGGTCCACGAATTCGGCTGGCGCATGGACGACTGGCCGATGCTCGGCCAGGCGACGGTAATCGGCCATCTGCTCGAGTGCGCAGGGCAGATCACCGGCGGCTATTTCGCAGACCCCGGCTTCAAGGACGTGCCGAATCTCGCGCGGCTCGGCTTTCCGATCGCCGAAGTTGCGCGGGACGGTTCGGTAGTGATCACGAAGCTCGCGCAAAGTGGCGGGCTCGTGACCGAGGCGACGTGCAAGGAGCAGTTGCTGTACGAGATTCACGATCCGCGTCGCTATCTGCAACCCGACGTGGTGGCCGATTTCTCGCAGGTGCGCGTCGAGCAGGAAGGCCCGGACCGTGTGCGCGTCACCGGCGGTGGCGGCACGGAGCGCACCGCGACGCTGAAAGTGTCGGTTGCGTATTTCGACGGCTATATCGGCGAAGGGCAGATTTCGTACGGCGGACCGGGTGCGCTTGCGCGGGCACGGCTCGCTCTCGATATCGTGCGCGAACGGCTCGCGCTGACCGGTGTAGAGACGCGTGAACTGCGCTTCGATCTGATCGGCGTGAACGCACTGCACGGTGACACGGTGGCGGCTGGTCACGGCGAGCCGTACGAAGCGCGCGCGCGGGTGGCGGGGCGCACGGCATCGCTCGCGGAGGCGGTGCGCATCGGCAACGAGGTCGAGACGCTGTACACGAACGGACCGGCGGGCGGTGGCGGAGTGACGAAGGCGGCGCGCGAGGTGGTCGCCGTGCAATCGGTGCTGCTGCCGCGCGAGCATGCGACGCCGGCTTTCTCGCTAGTGGAGGCTCGAGATGAAACTACGTGAACTGGCTCATTCGCGCACCGGCGACAAGGGCAATACGCTCAACATCTCGGTGATCTGCTACGACGCGCGGCATTACGAGCGGTTGCGCGATGTGTTGACGCCCGAGCGCGTCAACGCGCATCTGCGTGAGGTGGTGCGCGGTGACGTGGTGCGTCATGAGTTGCCGGGCCTTGCCGCGTTCAACTTCGTGCTCGGCGATGCGCTCGGCGGCGGCGTTACGCGTTCGCTCGCGCTCGATGCGCATGGCAAATCGCTGAGCTCGGCGTTGATGGATCTGGACATGGGGGAATGAGCGGATGCTGCTGGCGGCGTGTCGTGTTGCGGGGCGGTCGGTCAGCCCCGCATGCGATCACACGCCAGCCTTCGTCAAGTCATGCGCGCGGCGCAGACGCTCGCGGCTGTTGCTCAGATGCATGCGCATCGCGGCGCGCGCGTCGTCGGCGTCCTGACGCTCGATCGCGCGATAGATCATCAAGTGCTCGCCGAGCACGCTACGCAGCACCTCGATATGGTCGAGCTCCGCGATCTCGGCCGAACCGAGCCGCGTGCGCGGGCTGACCGAGCGCCCGAGCTGGCTCAGCACGTCGAAGAAGTAGCGGTTGCCGCTCGCGCGTGCAATCTGCAGATGGAACTCGATGTCGTGTGCGAGCGTGTCGGTGCTGCCGCGCTCGAGTTCCGACTCGAAGCGATCGAGTGCGATGCGAATCTGCTTCAGGTTCTGCTCGGTACGCCGCGAGGCCGCGAGCGCGGCCGCGGCCGCTTCGACGTCGATCCGGAACTCGATGATCGCCATCACGTCGAGCATGCTGGTGAGATCGGCGGCGGGAAGCTGCATCGGCTTTTCCGCGGCGGGCGTGAGCACGAACGTGCCGATGCCGTGGCGCGTCTCGACGATCCTCGCTGCCTGCAGACGCGAAATCGCCTCGCGGACCACGGAGCGGCTCACGGACAACTGCTTCATCATCGCGACTTCGGTGGGGATGCGATCGCCTGGCCTCAGCGCCCCGCGACGAATTTCATCGGAAAGGGTGGCCACCACCTTTTCAGTTAGGCTGCTCATTTTTGTGGCTGGTTGACTGATCCAACAAAGTATCGCACAGGACTGTACTCGATTCTGCCGGGTTCGGCGGCATCGGCGCGGGCTATTTTTTCCGGGCGGACGCGCGATGAAGCGAAGATCAGGCGGACATTGGCGCAAACGCATGGGGTGCTGCTAGCGAGCCGCCAATTAAAGACATCGGACGTCTTATCTAGTGAGACCTCGAAGTGAGTTATCACCTTTGAAGCCTTGAATCCGCTATTATTTCAAGGGCGTTGATCCAGACATGCAGGGTAAACACCCAACTGGATTTGCGAAAAATAACGCGGTAGACTGTCGTCAGACAACGTATCAGACCTACCGGCGGGTCTCGCACTCACCTGTTGCGTCGCGCTGCGTTCCACCAGGCCACATGGCCGACAGGGGAGACAAATCTTGACATCAGTTCTGACTGCCGCGCTCGACCCGCTGGAATCAGCGGTCGCGAAGGTGAAGCGCAACGTGTTGCCGCTTTTCCTGATCATGTTCATCGCGAACTATATCGACCGCGTGAACATCGGCTTCGTCAACGCGCACATGAAGACCGATCTCGGCATCGGCGCGGCAGCCTACGGTCTCGGCAGCGGGCTGTTCTTCATCGGCTACGCGCTGTTCGAAGTGCCGTCGAACGTGCTGATGCAGAAGTTCGGCGCGCGCGCGTGGCTCACGCGCATCATGGGCACGTGGGGGCTGGTGGCGGGCGCGATGGCGTTCGTGTGGAACGATACGTCGTTTTACGTGCTGCGGTTCCTGCTCGGCGTCGCCGAGGCGGGCTTCTTTCCCGGCGTCGTCTTTTACTTTACGCAGTGGCTGCCGCAGAAAGAACGCGGCAAGGCGATGGCGATCTTTCTGTCCGGCTCGGCGCTCGCGTCGGTGCTGTCCGGCCCGATCACCGGCTCGCTGCTGTCGATTCGCGGCCTCGGCCTGCAAGGCTGGCAGTGGATGTTCCTGATCGAAGGCGGGTTCTCGATCGTGCTGTGCATCGTCAGCTGGTTGCTGCTGAAGTCGCACATCCGCGACGCGCACTGGCTCACCGGCGAAGAACAGCGCGTGCTCGAACACTCGATCGCGGCCGAACAGGCCGAGCGCGAGGCGCAGGGCGGCGCGCATCTGCCGACGATGAAGCTGCTGAAGGACCCGCAGATCGCGCTGTTCTGCTTCCTGTACTTCGCGATCCAGCTGACGATCTACGCGGCCACTTTCTGGCTGCCCACGATCATCCGCAAGATGGGCGGCCTGTCCGATTTCGAGGTCGGCATGTTCAACGCGATTCCGTGGCTGATCGCGATGGTCGCGATGTATGGTTTCGCGGTCGTATCGGCGAAGTGGCGTCATCAGCAGGGCTGGCTCGCGGTCGCGCTCGTCATCGCGGCGATCGGCCTGTTCGCGTCGACATCGGGCAACCCGGTGTTCTCGTTCGTCGCGATCTGCTTCTCGGCGATCGGCTTCAAGGCGGCGTCGTCGCTGTTCTGGCCGATTCCGCAGGGCTACCTCGATGCGCGCGTCGCCGCCGGCGTGCTCGCGCTGATCAACTCGCTCGGCAACCTCGGCGGCTTCTTCGCGCCCGCTACCTTCGGCTATCTGCAGCAGCACACGGGGTCGATCACGGGCGGCTTGTACGGCCTCGGTGTCGCGTCGCTGCTCGCGGCTGGGGCCGGCTTCCTGACGCGCAACAAGCCCGGCAATCGCGAGCCGGCGCCCGAGTCGTTGCGCGGCAACGCGCATTGACTACACTGACGGCTCGTATGCGGCCGTCAGTTCTTCTGTATTCGAGTTTCCATCCGGTCCGGTCGAACGTGCACGCAGCGCGCGGCGGCTTCCGCCGGCCGGCTTACTTCATCACACAGGTGCTTTTCCCATGTCCACCAAACCTACCGAATCGAACGCCACGCCGGTCGTCACCGAGCTGCGCGTCGTGCCCGTCGCTGGCCGCGACAGCATGCTGATGAATCTGAGCGGCGCGCATGGTCCGTTCTTTACGCGCAACGTCGTGATCCTGCGCGACAGCGCGGGCCATACCGGTGTCGGCGAAGTGCCGGGCGGCGAGAACATCCGCAAGACGATCGACGACGCGCGGCCGTTCGTGGTCGGTCAGTCGATCGGCAATCTGCAGGCGATCCTGAACAAGGTGCGCACGCAGTTCGCCGATCGCGACGCAGCCGGTCGAGGTCTGCAGACCTTCGACCTGCGCACGACGATTCACGCGGTGACCGCGCTCGAAGCCGCGCTACTGGACCTGCTCGGCCAGCATCTGGGCGTACCGGTCACGGCGCTGCTCGGCGAAGGCCAGCAGCGCGACGAGGTGGAAATGCTCGGCTACCTGTTCTATATCGGCGATCGCAACAAGACCGATCTGCCGTATGCGAACAACGCCGGCGCGCGTGACGACTGGGAGCGCGTGCGCACCGAACAGGCGCTGACGCCGGAAACGGTCGTGCGTCTCGCCGAAGCCGCGAAGGCGCGCTACGGCTTCAACGACTTCAAGCTGAAGGGCGGTGTGCTGCCGGGTGACGCCGAGATCGAGGCGGTCACGGCGCTGGCCGAGCGCTTCCCCGAAGCGCGCGTGACGCTCGACCCGAACGGCGCGTGGTCGCTTGCCGAAGCGGTGCGCCTGTGCCGTGACAAGCACGACGTGCTCGCCTACGCGGAAGATCCGTGCGGCGCGGAGAATGGCTATTCGGGCCGCGAAGTGATGGCCGAGTTCCGCCGCGCGACCGGCCTGCCGACGGCGACCAACATGATCGCGACCGACTGGCGTCAGATGGGTCACGCCATCCAGCTGCAATCGGTGGACATTCCGCTCGCCGATCCGCATTTCTGGACCATGCAGGGCTCTGTGCGCGTCGCGCAGATGTGCAACGACTGGGGCCTCACGTGGGGTTCGCATTCGAACAACCACTTCGACATTTCGCTCGCGATGTTCACGCACGTCGCGGCCGCGGCGCCGGGCAAGATCACCGCTATCGATACGCACTGGATCTGGCAGGACGGTCAGTTCCTGACGCGCGATCCGTTGCAGATCGTCGGCGGCAAGGTCAAGGTGCCGCAGAAGCCGGGGCTCGGCATCGAGCTCGATATGGACGAACTCGAGAAGGCGCACGCGCTGTATCAGCAGCACGGCCTCGGCGCGCGCGACGACGGCGTTGCCATGCAATATCTGATTCCGAACTGGAAGTTCGATAACAAGCGTCCGTGTCTCGTACGTTAGAGAGGATTTAACTCAATCGAAAGCCTGGCGGGCTGCACGAAAGGTGCGGTCCGCCAGGTTTTTTTGTTTTCAGGGCCGTCGACATCCTCGCTCGCCGCACACACTACTCATCTGACGTCCGTGCATATCTATTAAGTCATTGTTTTTATTGCTATCACGTAAACCCCAGTCGTCTGATGACGATTAAAACATTACGATGGCTTCACTGGAAAGCGGAACTTGTCCATGTTGAGGTGAACGTCGGGAACGAGAGGTTTCCAGCCAGGCCTACATGTCTTTTTAGATTCGGGCCATGGAGCAGCAGCAAGCGGAAAACTGGCAATAAATCGAATCGCAGTCCTTCACACTAAAACGACAAATGCGCGTCTCGCATTTGTGCATATAACAATTGAGGAAAGACATGTCTGTGAAATTCACTCAGAGGAGAACAGCCGCTGCCGCAAGTTTCGTATTCATTCTGGCGGCGTGCGGTGGCAGTGATAGTCCGAACACAACGGCGGCTTCAACGCCAGCTCCAACGCAGACATCCACCATGCCATGGATGAATACGTCACTGTCTCCCGAAGCACGCGCGGCACTGCTTGTCCCCGCCATGGCGCTTGCCGATAAGGAAGAGCAATTGGCCGGTTCGAATCCCGGCATCCTGCCTGAATTGCCGCAGTGCTACGGTGCACGGCACATTCTCGGCCTGACGAAGTACGCTATTCCGACGTTGCGCATCACCAATGGGCCCGTGGGTATCGGCCAGAACGACTGCGTTTCTCCGTCCGTATCGGGCTTCGCCGCCTATACGGACTCCAGCTCCGCCAAGGCGACCGCTCTGCCTTCAGCCATCGCGATGGCGGCTTCGTTCGATCCTTCCGTAGCAACCCAGTTTGGCAACGTGGTCGGCGTCGAAGGAGGCAATCTGGCACTGCACGTGTTCGAAGCGCCGGGTATGAACCTGGCCAGGTTGCCGGTGGGCGGACGCAACTTCGAGTACATGGGCGAGGACCCCTATCTCACCGGCACGATGGGTGTCGCCGAAATCCAGGCCGTGCAAGCCCACGGCATGATTGCGATGGCGAAGCACCTCGTGGCGAATGAGCAGGAAACGAATCGCATGACGATTCAGGAGAGCATCGACGACCAGACGTTGCACGAACTCTATATGCTGCCGTTCGAAATGGCGGTGAAGGCAGGCAACGTCGGCGCCGTCATGTGTTCGTACAACTCGGTGAATGGTTTTTCGATGTGCGAGCAGAAGCACATCCTGTCCGATGTGCTTCGCGGACAATGGGGCTTCAAGGGTTACGTGCAGTCGGACTTCTTTGCGGCGCACAGTACCGCGCCGACCCTTCTGGCAGGCATGGACAACGAAATGCCGCTGCCGCAGAACTGGTCGCCGGCAAACCTGAATGCGGCTTTGGCTTCGGGGCAGATTCAGACCTCGGATATCGACAATGCGCTGCTGCGCCGATACACGCAGATGTTCCGCGCGGGCATCTTCGATCGGCCCATTGCCCAGACCGACATCAACGCGACGGCTGACGGTGCGGTTGCCAAGCAGATCGGCGAACAGTCGGCCGTGCTGCTGCAAAACAACGGGACTTTGCCGCTGAAAAAGACGGTTCGAAACGTCCTTGTGGTCGGCAAGACGACACAGGTCTATGCGCAGCAAGCTGTTGCCGGCGGCAGCTCGGTCGGCCACCCGATGGGTTCGGGCGGCGGCAGCTCCGACGTCGTCGCCTTGTACACCGTGACGCCGGTGCAGGGCATCAAGGACACGCTAGCGAACCTCGGCAATACCGGTGCTCAGGTTCATCTGGCGCTCGTCGACGACAACAATTCGACTGGCACGATCGACGGCGCGGCCGCAACCATCTCCGATGTCACGTCAGCGGCGACCGGCGCCGACGCTGTGATCTTCATGGCCGGCTCCATGTCGGAGGAAGGTGCCGACCAGGCGACCTTTACCGACTCGACGGGGCTGACGCTCGACACAGGCAAGTTCCTGAATACGCTCGACTGGTATTCGCCGAAGTCGAGCTCGATCACCACCTCGAGTACCGCAAAGAACAGCAACACGCTCGCGTTGCTGCAGACCATCGTCGCGGCGAACAGCAACACCGTGCTCGTTCTGAAGGACAGCGCCGCCGAAGCGCTCGATCCGTCGATCCTCACCGGCGGGACATCCGCCGCGAGCGCGATTCTCGAGACGTGGTTCCCGGGCCAGGAAGACGGGCACATCGTGGCGGATCTGCTGTGGGGCGTCGCGAATCCGTCCGGCAAGCTACCTGTGACGTTCCCGCAGGTCGGCCAGGGCTTCATGGACTCGATTACGCCTTACCAGTACCCGGGCGTGTCGATCAACGGAAGCGCGACGGTCACCTACTCCGAAGCGCTGAATGTCGGCTACCGCTGGTACGACGCGATGGGCAAGACTCCGGCATTCCCATTCGGTTACGGTCTTTCGTATACGACCTTCACGATTACCAACCCGACCGTCAGTACCGGAGCAAACGGCACTTACACGGTTAGCGCAGTCGTGAAGAACACGGGTTCCGTCGCGGGCGCCGAAGTTCCGCAGGTGTACGTTGCGCTGCCGACGTCGGCGGGAGAGCCGCCCAAGCGTCTGGTGGGATTCCAGAAGGTGAGTCTGAATGCAGGCGGAACGCAGACCGTGTCGATCTCGATCGATCCCGCCGCGCCGAATCATCCGCTCAGCACGTGGAGTAAAGATGCGCAGCAGTGGACGATTCCGACGGGTTCCTACTCGGTGTATATCGGGAACTCGTCGCGCAGCCTGACGCTCGCGGGAACTATTACTAAATAAAGTCGAGTAAGGCGCCAGAGTCTGATCAGGTTCGATGCTTGATCGGACCTGGTGCTACACACACCAACGAAAGTGGTCCGCTTAATGAAAGTACTATCACGACGCATGTTGGCACTTGTGCTCGGTGCAATGCTCTCGCTGACGACGAGTGCAACAGAGAAGCCCTTTGTCACGGTCAATGGCAAACCGGTCTCTCAGGCCGATGCCGATTTGTACATCGGACAGGCGCATGCGCAAGGATTTTCCGATTCCCTACAATTGACGGACCATGTGCGGGACGAACTGATCCGGCGCGAAGTTCTGTTCCAGCAGGCGCAGAAAACCGGCTTCGACCGCAACCCGGAAGTCGCGGCACGCGCCGAGGCCGCGCGGCAAAAGATTCTCGCGCAGGCGCAGGCGACGTGGGAGATCGAGATCGTCAGAGCGTACATGCAGGACTTTCTGAAAAAGAATCCTGTCAGTGACGATCAATTGAAGGCGATGTACAACGACATGAAAGCAGAAGGCGGAAGCACGCAATTTAAAGTCCGCCATATCCTCGTCAAGGATGAAGGCCAGGCAAAAGACATCATCGCGAAGCTGAACAAGGGTGCGTCATTCGGCGACCTCGCAAAGGAATCGATCGATGCCGACACTCGATACAACGGCGGAGATCTGGGCTGGATAACTTCCAGCAAGGTGGTCAAACCGTTTGCCGACGCGGTTTCGCATTTGCATAAGGGCGAATACACGCGCACGCCGGTCAAGACCGGATACGGTTTTCATGTGATCGAAGTCGATGACACTCGCCCCTTGCAGGTTCCGTCGTTCGAAGACATGAAGCCGATGCTGTACCAGCAGGCGCAAGCGGAACTCGTCGACAGGATGGTGAAGGATCTTAGAGCGAAAGCCACCATTCAGTAAGCGGCCAAATCACGTTCGTCATCGTTGGGATGCGATTGAGAGCCTGATGTGACGGCGTCGGGTCTCTTTGTCTTATTCGCGCTCTCAGTTCTTGCGAAACACCACGTGCGAAATCCGTTGCACCAGCAGCGCGGCCGCGAGCGATGCCACCGCCGTCAGCCACACGCCCATATGAATCGACTGTACGAGGGCATCGCGCGCGCTATGGATCAGCGCGAGCGTATCGAGTCCCGACGACTTCATGTCCGCGATCAGCTGCGTGCGCGATGCATCGTCGATCAGGATGCGCAGATCGACGAAACGCGGCCGCCATTGCGATGAGGCCGGCTCGCCGAGCACGCTCATCGTGCGCGTGACGACGTCGCGATAGTGATGCTGCACGACCGTCGCGACGATGCTGGTGCCGAGCATGCCGCCGACCATGCGGGTCGATTGCAGCAGTGCGGTGGTGATGCCGAAGCGCTCGCGTCCGGCGATCTCCTGGCCGAATACGTTCAGATTGTTCAGGATGAAGCCGAGGCCGATGCCGACCGCGCCCATCGGCAGCACGATGCGCAAGCGCGGCGTATCCGGATTCGCGAAAGCGAGCGCGATCGACGCGAACATCAGCAGCCCGAAACCGATGGTCAGAATGCGCGTGGGCTTCTTCATGTGAATCACGATGCGCGTGTTCAGCAGACTGCCGAGCGCGATGCACGCGGCGATCGGCGTCGCGAGCAAGCCGGCCTGCTGCGGCGACAGACCGAAGCCGCCTTGCAGCAGCAAAGGCGCGAAGAAGATCAGCGAGAACATCACGAAGCCGGACAGCATGCCGAGCGTGAATAGCGTGACGAGCTGCGCGTCCTTGAACAGATCGAGCGGAATAATCGGGTGCGTGGCTCGCTTTTCGCACTTGAAGAGCGCGACAGCACCGATGGTCACGCACGCACCGAGCACGAGGTTGCCCACCGTGAGGCCACTCTTCGGCACTGCTTCGATGAACGCCTGCAGGCCGCCGAGCACGCACGCGACGAGTGCCGCGCCGAGCCAGTCGATCTTCACTTCGCCGTGCTGCGGCCGCCGGAAATTCGGCAGATGCATCCAGACGAAATAGAGCGCGGCCGCGCCGACCGGCAGATTGATGAGAAACGTCGAGCGCCAGCCGAAGTGCTCACTCATCCAACCGCCGAGCGACGGACCCGTCGCCGTGCCGATGCCGTAGGTCGCGGCCAGCACGACCTGCCAGCGCACGCGGGTGCGCGGGTCGGGGAACAGATCGGGGATCGATGCGAACGCAGTGCCGACCATCATGCCGCCTCCGACGCCTTGCAGGCCGCGCGCGATCGCGAGAAACAGCATGCTGTTGGCGAGGCCGCACAACACCGACGCGACCGTGAACGTGATCACCGCGGCAATCACGAAGCGCTTGCGGCCGAAGTAGTCGCCGAGCCGCCCGAACACCGGCACCGTGACGACCGACGCGAGCAGGTACGCGCTCGCGATCCACGCGAAATATTCGAAGCCGTGCAGCTCGGCGACGATCGACGGCAACGCGGTGCTGACGACGGTCTGGTCCAGCGCGACCAGCATATTGACAAGGCCGATGCCGAGCATCGCGTAAAGCGCGTGGCGAAACGGCAGGCCGGGGGCGGCGGGAACTGCGGCGGAACTGGCGGCGGGGGCGGTGGAATTCACGGATCGGGCGGAAGGCTGTTCGGGGTGGACGCTGCGCGGCGGACGGTCAGGCACCCGGCGATTGTACGCAAGTTGTCTGACTTCTCGAGGATTATACGGGTTTTCCCCTAGTCGAAACCATTCGTCGCGCGAAAAAACACGCTGCGACCTACGCTGCCGCGCGCATGCATCCATCGTTCGGGTGTGCGCGCATTGACTCAGGTTTTTTGTTACCGAGCTAGGCTCGTTGCCTCAAGTATTTTGCTACCTGTCAGACGGCTGGCAGGGGCGACTTATGACGAGGCGGCTCAGCATGACAACACGACGGGAATTGA
>NZ_JBFPKF010000040.1:0-18185 GCF_040948685.1 Paraburkholderia sp. BR14374
AGCTCCGCCTGTGCGAAATACGCCGACGCCTTGCGCAGGATTTCATTAACCTGGCGCAGCTCACGGTTCTCCCTCTCCAGCTCCTTGAGCCGATCCTGCTCCTGCGTGCTTGTGCCCGGGCGCAAACCCCGATTCCGCTCTTCCTTGCGCACCCAGCTGCGCAGTGTCTCGCCCGAGCAGCCAAACTTCGCCGCGATCGACGCGATGACTTTCCATTGCGAGTCGTGATCGCCTTGATGTTCCAGAACCATTCGCACAGCCCGCTCACGAACTTCAGGCGAGTACCTTGGGCACTTCTTCTTCGTGTTTTCCATAGCTCCATTTTCTCAAGAAGTGGAGCCTCCGGAAATCCCGGGGCGGTTCAAAGCATACTAGCCGGTGCGCCTGTCACGTACTTCCCGCCGCGACGGTGACCCGGCCTGGCTCACCTTTTGTGAGCTGGTTTTTGGGCGAAGCCCGAGTGCGATGGCGAATGACGCTGACTGTTAGTTGCAGTTTTAAATGGAAGTCATTGAACGGCAGCGATCGCAGCGATATGCTTCGGATCGACCATCAACCCGCCTCACCGACCGACGTACCCGAAGGAAACGACACCATGCGATTGCGACGCATCACCGCACGACGCTCTCCCGTACATGGCATGGCACTGTTCGCGCTACAGCCAATCGCCGCGGGCGAACGGGTCATCGAGTACAAGGGGGAATTGACCAGCTGGCGGCGCGCCGCTGCCCTCCAACGTTCTGAGGCTGGCCACACGTTCGTATTCGGTCTGTCTGATGGTCGTGTGATCGACGGCGGCCGGGGTGGCAACAGTGCCCGCTTTCTGAATCATGCCTGCCCCCCCAAACTCGGAAGCCATCGAGACGGGCGACAGGGTATTCATTCACACCCTCGCGCCTATCGCACCGGGTGACGAGCTCTTCATCGACTACGGTCTGTCAGTCGACGGCGCGGTCACCGACGACATCCGGATCCAGTACACGTGCCATTGTGGCGCATCGGGATGCCGCCGAACCATGCTGGGCAGCAATCCTGCGTCGGCATAATCCTCCTGCAGACCGTCCGACGCGCGATATCTCCGGCGTCTGATACAGACACCCCGCGCGCCGATATCTGAGCATGGCTTCTTGGCGGCACAGATGGGCGCCTAATTGCGATGGTTGGGCGCATTGCCGATCAACAGGCGATATCCATGGCGGCAAGGCAATTTGTCGGCGATTAATGCAACACCTGGGTTGACCCGTTCCGGCTATATGTGCGGATGTCACAATTGCGCCGCGTCAGCGCCATCCGCATCAATTTGACGCAGGCGCAAGCTGCACATCCTTGGAGATGGCGTTCCCGTCCCGAAGAATCGAGATCTTGGCCACCTGTCCCGCGTGGGCCTTGAGCAACTGGGCCGCGCTCGCCGGATCGCCCGTCGGTTCGCCGTCGATCGCCATCACGTAGTCGCCCTTGAAAATGTCGGCCTTGTAGGCGGGCGACCCGATCACGACGACCCGAACGAGCAGCCCCGAGTTGGTGCCTATCGCGCGATGCTGCTCAGGCGTCAGCGGGTTAAAGACCACGCCCGGGACGGCCGGCTTCTGCTTGACCCAGTAGCCGGCGTAATAGTTGGCGCGATGCACCGTCATCGGCACGATGTTCGTCGTGGTTCCATAGCTCGTACTGGTGCCGTAACCATTCACGTGGGTCGTGCCATACGAATTGAAGGCATTGCCGCTGAAGGATGAATAGGTCGTGGAGCTCCTGGGCGTGACGATCGGAACGGCGACCGTTTCGCTACCCGCACCGCTGGATGCGAGCACCACCAGGTCAGCGCCGAGGCTCCGAGCCTGCGACATGGCTTTCGACTCGGCAAAGCGCGACTCCGGGCCCTGAAACGAGGATTCTCCAACCAGAGCGTAGCCGCTTTCGGCCAGATGTTCGCTTTCTGCCTTGACGTCGGTGGCGTAGACGGCTTTTGGTTCGACTCCGGTTCTCACACCGACCTTTTCGTCGATCTGCTCACGAGTCATGCCGTGGTAATACTGGGAAAAGCCGTTGGCGCAACCTGCAAGAATGGAAAGACAAGCCAACGACCCGAGGAGGGTTTTCTTGATCATGGTCATCCGCGCGATGGCGTGAGTTTGTTTTAGAAATCGGCTACAGCTTGACGATGCTTCAGTTCGCGAGATGGTAGCAAAGACATCGTTTTTCGCCACTCGAACGACGCACCGAATGAGGCCTGTGTTGGTTTCTCGCATCGACCCCGATCTAACCGGTTGTTAGATCATCTATGAGAGAAAACCACAGCGGCAATGATGACAATCAGTCCCCAGATGACGATCCGCTTCAGGCCCGCGATTAGCGCGCGTTGCTCCGCCAGCTCGGTCATTAACGGAGCCAGCGGATCGCGTTGCCCTTGGGGCGACTTGTCCGCTTCCGCTTCGGCAAGCAGTTCGTCAGCCGGTCGCGGATCGAACGCGTGATAGTGTTCCTTTAGCTGGGCGCAGCGCTTGGTGTGAATGAACGACAGGCCGTGCGTCAGTCCCATCTCGATCTCGGCGCGGCGCGGCAACTTCAGCAACAGCAAGTCGTTAAAGAGCGCAGCGAACGTTAAGATGGTGCCGTCTTTCTCGCGCGCGGCGTCCATCTCCTCCTCGCTCATGTCGCTGGTGTTGCCATACCAGGCGCATCGCAGCGCGACGTCCTCGGAGTCGGGCTTGCCCACGGGCACGAGTTTCTTGTTGATGAGCACCTTGCCGTAGAGCGCAGCGATGAGACCTCGGAGTTCCTCGGCCATCGGCAGAGGGGTAAAGAAGCCCGTCTGATCCTTGTCGCCGAAACTGTCTTTGACCGCAATGGCTTTCCATCGTTCGAGAACGGCGAGCACTTCTTCCGTGCTCTGGTAAGTCCCGGTTCGCGAAGGATCGAGTTCGAGGAACACCTGGTGCACCGGGATGACCCAGTCGGGCGTAGCCGGGGCGATGGTGAGAAATTTGCGCAACGCCGCCTGCAGATTCCAGGCGTCGAGGTCGGGCCCTGAGCTTGAGGTTCGATCCCAGTTGAGCGCCGGATTGGACCAGGAGAATTGCACGAGCCGTCGCCACATGACCTCATCAATGTCCGCGACGAGGTTTTCGCGCGCGTAGAGCGAGCACAGCAGAAAGCGAGAATCGGGGTTTTTCAGGAGGCTCGCGGTCTGGTCGTCGTCGCCTTTCGTGAGCACCCGGTAGAGTTCGCCTTTGCCGGATGCGCCGTCGGCTAGCTCCTCGGAGTTCAGGACCGCCAGCGCGTTCGGGTTCGACAGGCATGCGAGTCGGATCGAGGACGCCGCTGGTCCCAACGAGCCGCCCCGTACGAAGCACCGTCCCGCTGGCGGCAAAGACCTCGCCCTCGTGGATTGAGTGCCCGCACAGTGTTTATCCCTTGCGCAAACGCTCGAGCGCCGCGAGATTCGAGCGGGTCTCGTCGTGCCAAGCCCGCTGAACTGCGCCGCAGAGGCCGTCCATCTCAACCACGAGCTGGCGCATCCTGACAACCTCAGCTATCAGGCGCCGGACCGTCAGGTCGTATTCGGACCCGGACGCGTGACTCGGACTAGAGTCCGCCATGGCGCGAACGTTCATCGTTGAAGAGAACGCGGCCTCTAACTGTATATTTATACAGTAGCGTAAGCTTGATGTTCCCGTCAACTGGAACACATTGAGTCCCTGGAAGCGAGGCGATATGGCTCGCAACGCTTCACAACCTGAGTCCAACGATCGTCACACAACGATTACCGGGTTTTCGGCGGACCGCTGTAGCGGCGCGCCGCCGCCACGATCGCCGCATCGCCGACTGGCCACCGAATCGGCAAAACGCCTATAATATATGGGCATATTGCCGAAGGAGGCTCCATGACAATCGTTTCGTTCAAACCGACTGGCGCGGCGGATCCGAGGCGGGCCGAGTTTGCCATGCTGGAGCAGTTACTCGATGCCCGGGTTCAGTCTGGCGCTGATCTGGCAGAGATAGCAAATGCCCGTGTGGACGTTGCTGTGATTGACCGGCTGTCCGAGCGCGGCCTGAAGGTGGACGAGCTCGCTTTCATCATCCCGCGACGCACGCTGACACATCGGCGCCAACATCACGAGCGGCTGTCGACGGACGAGTCCGACAAGGCAATTCGGCTCGCAAAGATTCTCGCTCAAGCCACTTCGACCTTCGGTGACCAGGACAAGGCAATGGCCTGGCTCAGGAACGGTCAGACCCGCTTTGGCGGTAAGTCGGCACTCGATATGGCAAGCACCGAGCATGGGGCACGTCTCGTTGAGGAAGCCCTTGTCCAGATAGACGAAGGGTACTTCGCCTGATGGTCCTTTGGAGAATAAGCAACTACGCGGATCTGAGAGGCGTAGGCGGACTACGCACTCCTGGGCGATGGCATTTCGCGGGACAACCCATTGTCTACCTGGCCGAACACCCGGCGCTAGCTCTCCTCGAAATTCTCGTCCATATGGAGATCGCAGGCGTGGGTCAGCTACCTGACGGCTATCAACTGTTGCGCGTCGAGGTAGGCGATGACGTTCTAGTCGCTGAGATCGCGGACGCCGACGTTCCGGACGACTGGCGGCAAAATTCTGACTGGTCGCGCGGCGCCGGCACAGAGTGGTTGCAGACAGAAACGAGCGCCGTGTTAAAGGTACCGAGCGCGGTCGTTCCTTTTGCCCACAACTTCCTGTTCAACCCAGTCCATCCCGCCGCCGACACGGTGCGGATTGTCGACACACTCCACGTAAAGCACGATGACCGAATCCTTAAGCTTCTGACTCGGGGCTGAATATCCGTACTGCCATACTCCAATGAGGCACCTGAAGACAATACGCAAAATCTAGACCTTCGTCTGCGGCCAGTAGACGGTACGCCTCAGCTAGCCAACGAAAAACCGGGCCTTTTCGTGTAGCATCGCCCGGAAAGCGAATAAATGCCGGCTGGTTCGTCGATGGTCTGGTGACGCGAGACTATTTCGATTCGATAGCAAAGAGATAGGGGGTGCATTGGAGCTATTGGGCCGAGACGCAACCACTTGATATCTTTTGGTCTTTTTTTTGCCCGCCAGCGGCAGCAAAACGTGGCGCGATATCGGAGAAAGCTGATGTGCACGAGCTACGAAGCCAATCCTAACGACGCCTGGGAGGTTTTTAGCCTGTTCCCGGAGCCTGAATTCGACTACAAGCGCGAGATCTACAAAGACTACTACGCCCCGATCTTCCGGCGCCGTGGTGACGCGTTCGAAACAGTTGGAGCCTCGTTCGGGATCGTTCCACGGCGGCATATCCCTCCGGGCGTGAAGGCGTTCGATACGATGAACGCGCGTTCGGAATCAGTCGGGGATAAGCGCAGCTTCAGCGGCGCGTGGAAGAATCTGCAAATCTGCCTTGTCTCATGCCGTGCGTTCTTCGAACCCAATTACGAGACGGGCAAAGCGGTGCGTTGGAGGATCGGCACAGGGAACGGCGATCCACTCGCGATCGCGGGATTCTGGCGCACCTGGAAGGAAGTCGACGGCTCGCATACGCTCTCGTTCACTATGTTCTTAGGGGTACAAATAGTTACCTGGCGGCTCCCATGGTATAGACTGGTTTTGCCTTTCCCTATTGCCTCGTAGAGGCGAGTGGCGGGAGGGGGTCCGGGGGAGGGCAATGCCTGTGGATAACTTGACCCTACAGCGATGGCACCAGCTCGACGCCGCCATCGTGCTTCGCGCACTTGCAGAACACGCGAAGCCTGACGCCTCCTTCGTGCCGACCAAGAACGCTGCCACGCGCCGGTGGCATGCCAATGTCCGAGGGCGTGAGTTCGAACTATTGTTGACTGGCCCTAAGTTCTGGGACAGTCGCGCGCAGCGTGGCGGTGGCGGCGCATTGGACCTCACGATGCACCTCACAGGCTGCGGGTTCAGAGAGGCCGCGGCCGTCCTGAAGGAGCATGCCCTGTGAGGCTCATCCTCGCCGACGACCACTGCGTGGTGGAGGAACGCTCGTTCGCGGGTTTTCCGCTACTAGTGCATGAAGATGGCACCGCAGTGGAACCTGCCCAAACCTTTCTCTGGGAAGTGTTGACGACGACAGGGCGCGTGCAAAGCCGTCTCACATGGGCCCAGTCTGAGACGTTCGACATTGGGGCCTGAATCGTCGACAATCGGTGGCTGCACCCTGTGATACCTCCGGACCTCGGCTACAAGCATGCTCAAACTCGCTTATCTCTTTCTCTCGATCACGCTCGCTACCCCGCTCTCGGCCTTGGCATACGGTGGTGATAATTCAGACTACGATCAATGCATTCTGCATTCGTTGGCAAATAGTCAGAGCAGCTTTGCGGCTCGCGAGATTAGCAACTCGTGCGACGCGCTTTACCGAAATGGCGCAATGCTTCTGCCGCGCGAAAGAGCGTATTACTTGTGTGTTCTGCAAAATGTGCAAACCGTGAGAGGAGCGTTCGCGGTCAACGAGATACTGCATGCATGCCGACGTCAAAACCAGATGTAGCACCGACGTCGTTGACGATCGCAGCGCTGAGATTCGCAAGATTCAGTTTCGATTGTTTCGTTGACCTCGCCCCGTCGTGACGTAGCGTGACCGTGACATGGACGGCTGCTTTCGGAAGGTCCCAAGGTCCGCAACAGGTCGTCCTGAACCGGTCGCCGTCGGGCTCTGTGCGGCCCCAGTTTCGGTCGGTGGGCCGCGAATCGACTCTGACGTTCTAGCGTCGGCTGCACCTTAGAAACGGACCTCGAGGGCAAGAACCTAGTCGCCTTTCAGGGCACGCTGCTGATAAGAGAAGGTTGATGCGAAAACACTGTCTACATTTATGAGTTGCCCGATGGTGCCACCGGCGCGCAATTTATCCTGGAGTACATGCTCAGCTTCCAGCAACTGCTCGCTTCTATTCAGAACGTCCTCGCATTGGGCGATTGGGACCACTACGACACCGTTTTCATCGCCAACCACAACGTCTCCCGGGGAGACCGCGACGCCGCCGCACTGAACCGTCACATTGACTTCGCCATATCCCGCGATGGCTGCGACGTTTGGAACGATCCCTCGGCACACAACTGGAAATCGTAGACGTCGTATCTCGGGGACGTCCCGGCAAGCACCGTCGATGACTGCAGCCACCACGCCACGATTCAGCGCGGAAAGCGTCATGTTCTCGCCCCAGAATGCTGTGCTGGCGGCCGTGTGCGCGTCAATCACTACCACGTCGCCCGGTTCGCTGATGTCGATCGCCTTGAAAGGCGCGGCGAGATCAGAAGCCAGGGTTTGCGCCGTCACGGCGGTGCCGACGAAAGCGACGGGCTCAAAGATCGGTCGCATCTGAACCGACATTGCGCCGAACCGTCCCATGCAATCGGACAATGCACATGTGACGGATTCGTAAGACGCAAGCAATGTCTGGTAGCGCTTCATGATTTCATTTGAAGGACGCACTATGGAAGGCGAGCTCATGTCAATTTCTCCGGGGCGGATTGATTGCTTTAAAAATACTCTGGCCAGGAAGTGATTGCGCATCAATCTTGTCCTCAAAGCTTAAATAAGCCGGAGCCGGCACCGGTGTGCATGCCATGATCTTGCTGTGTGCCGTCACTGTTAGATGCGGACGTTTGTCGTTCCAGCAGAGCACTTGCCGCCGTTCATGAAGATTTGGACGTCCGGTGGACTTTGGAAGCAGCCGTTGACCTTGCGCTAGCCCGACCGGCCGGAGAGGGTCGAAGGACTAAACCGCTCGCGCGGTAGGGGCTACGGTCAGACGCCGGTGGTCAGGGAGAGGCCGGCATCGCGGTTCCGTATGTTGGCGAATGAGGCAATCCGCCTCGTTCTCCAGCAGGAGCCCCATCATGACCTCCTCGCAGTCAAACGTCAGTCCGCTGCGCCAGCGCATGATCGACGACATGCGCATGCGCCAGCTTGCCCCCAAGACGCAGGACATCTATCTGCACATCGTGCGTGAGTTCTCCCGGTTTCTCGGGCGCTCACCTGACACGGCCACCGTCGAGGACCTGCGACGCTACCAGCTCCATCTGGTCGACCACGGCACATCGGCCGTGTCGCTGAACCACGCGATCACCGGCCTGAAGTTCTTCTTCACGGTCACGCTCGACCGGCCCGAGCTGATGGTCAGGATGCAACCGGTACGCGTGCCCCGCGTATTGCCCGTCGTGCTCAGCCCCGATGAAGTGCGGCGGCTCATCGAGGCCGCCGGCAACCTGAAGCACCAGACCGCGCTGTCGGTCGCGTATGGCGCGGTGTCAATGCCGACCGTAATTTCCCCAGTAGTGTCGAAGTAAAAATCCCCACCCTGTGTAACCGGTGATCAGCCGATGTTGTGTCGGGTGAGCTCCTCTTCGGGCGGCCTGGCCGTCGACGGACGGGTTCGGCGGGTGCGGGATTAAGGGAAGACGGCCGGTTACGTAAATGCTCGGGAAGCAGGTCGGCATGCTCGCGGCTCGGCGTACCGGATAACCGGCGGCTACGTAGTAAGCACCTTACAAGCTGGCTGCGGGTCTTGCGCAACATGATTCAGACCACCGAGACCAACGATTTGGCGAATGGGAAACGAAGTTTGCGGCTACTGCGTTCCGATACAGTTGCCAAGGTCGTACCCAATATTCAATATACGCCGCTGGAACGCGGGACAGGCGCCCGCTCCGGACAGTTTCCACGCGACAGCGTCAGGCACAAACATCACCTCACGAACCGGGTGATGCCCTATCACCCGGCACGCTGGCCGTGGTACATGGGTTCTTCCATCCATGAAATCGCTGGCAGAGTGGGAAAGTCCCTGAGGCATGCAAAAACATCCAGCGATTGGATGAACAATCAGGTTGTTCGTTGTTTGACAGATTATTCGACCAGACTCCTTTGTCCGGCACCGATCCCTGGTTCCGGCGTGTGCTTGCCGGCCTACTCTTCGCGAAGGAGATAGGCCAATTTTTCTGCCACGCGACTTCGAGCGGTGATTGGCCGTTTTACCGGGTGCAACCGCTCAGGAGGCGATTGTTGCTGCCGCCACGCACACGCCCGCGACCCTGGAGAGGCCAAAGAAGTCGAGCACGAATGTGATGCCGATGAACTCGGTGACGATCGTCAGCGCGTTCAGCAGAAACAGGTCGACGACGGTGCTCAGGAGAAGAGCGATTTCAGACGGTGCCAGAAGGTGGCGAACCGGTGGGAGTCGTGTTGCTGCAGCGACAGCATCGCGTCGTAGTGGAGGCGCGCTTCATCGACGTGTGGCAGGTTCGACAGGAGGAGGCCGAAGTTCATGATATTGCTCCGTGCGTCTGGCTCGACGCGTGATTGTGGAAAGCCAGCAGACACGGGCACCGGACGACGCGTCAAATGAACCCGGTCGTGGCCTACCTGCTTTCCTCGGTTAATGATCGAGGTGACTGCCATAAGGGATAACTGTCACTGTCCAGCATTTCGACTCCGTTCTGCTTCAAGTTCGCATGTAGCGATTGCTGCACGCGTGTTTCGCCGCGCGCCGGTTTTCCAATCAATTGACCGGGCGCGAAGGGGCGCGCCACCAGTTCAGTCTGTGCAGCGCGACGTCATGCGGTTCGCCCGAAGGCGGCTCCGCATGTTGTTAATCAACAGGGTGCACGGGAATATTGCTACGACGCGCACCGTCTGCCTGCTGGCAGGGCGGCGGCTGGAAAAGGCGGGCGCGGACGTCTTGCCGGTCAGGCAGCGAACTGGTTCGAATGTCGACTACTGCAAGAGTCCAAGGCACGAGCCCCTTTTGTGGAGACTTTTAAAGTCTAGGAGACGGGTAGCAGGCAAGTCAACGTGGATTCGTAAGCAAGACCGTATTTTCTGTGTAAACGACGGTCGTTGTCAGGCGGTCTGTTTCTGGATATTTCGGACGGAATAGGCCTCGCGGTGGCGGCTCAGGCTGGATTTGCAAAGAGGCCATCAAATGTTTCAAGCAGCGTTCGCCCTTGCCCCGTCAGCACGGGCAGACCTCCATCCTCTCCATTCCACTCAAGCTCGATCAGCCGCTGTTCGAGCAGCGTTTTGAACTCGCCTCTCTCCCGGTCAATCTGCGCGGGCGCGTCTCGTACCAGCACCAGCGTTGCATATTCGTGCGGACTTAGCATGTACTCTCCTTCATTAAAGGGAGCGGGCGAAGCCACCTTCATCAGCGGGTGATGTCCCAGCGATATCTCCGGGATTCGGCGCTCATTCCGGCACGGGTTCGGTGTCCCTTGCCGACCAGCTGATACTGGACACGCCCTTCTCCATGCTGATTCGACTCGCCATCAGTTCCAGCTTCGACTGGTACTTCGGATGCACGCGTACGGTCGCCGTGACCGCGACACGCGACCCGTCACCCTCGACGTCCTGGCTAACGAGGCTCTGGAACGACAACGGCTGTGAGTGCATCGAATTCGAGATCACCGTGCGGATATGAATCTCGTCCTGTTCCCGGCACACGACGCCCAGAACATATTCGCGGACAAGGTCGGCAGCCGAAACCGGTGTAGCGTTGATGGCGTGGCTGACCTCGCGCAGCAAGGTGTTGGTCAACAGCACGAGCGCTGTCCCCGCAATGGCGGGACCGAAGTGTCCGAGACTGCTCAAATCGCTAGCGTATTCCGTTGCCATTTTCGCGTCGGCCGCCGAATTTTTGTCATCTCCTGAGCTTACTGTTACCCGCTGTCTGGTAGCCGACATTCACATGCCCACGATGACAGGGGTCGAGCTTTATCTTCATCTGATCGCCGCAGGCCCAGTGATTCCGACGATCCTCGTCACTGCGTACCCTGGACAGCCTTCTTGCGGTCTTTGGGTGCACCGGTCCTCGGGATACAACGTGAACGCTGTATATGCCAGATGAACACTTCTACGTTTCTCGGCAAAACCTCGAGCGACTACTCCCTGGATGTCTTGTGGGAGGACGCTGGCCGAACCTTCTGCATGATTCGCTACGACAACGTAGAAGGCGCCACCTACGCTTTCCTGTCCGTTGCTGCGTCTGGCGAAAGCCCAACAACTGAAAGCGCGAATCATCTCATCCACGAGTACGGACTCAGACATCACCTGGACTCCGACTGGGTCCTGCGTCCGCTGGAGATGATACGCGAGCGAGGCAGGGTCATGCTGTTATTGAGTTTTACTAAATTCACGACAACCGATTCTCTACTGGCGCGTTATACGGTCATCACGTTGAAGGGGGACTCGGTTGATGGCCAAAATGGACGACGCTACGCGCAAGCGGGTGCGTGCCGGTCGCTTGATGTTGGCGGGCAAGACGCCCGCCGAAGCGGCAAAGATGGTCGGAGCGGCGCGGCAGACCGCATACACGTGGAATATAGCCGAGACGTAAGTGCTCTTCCGGGGAACGCCTCATGCGGAAGAAGGCAGTCCCCTGCCAACCTGCGGTGCGTTTTCCACTCTTCGCCAGAACCCATCCTTATGAGACATCCGTTATGAAAGCGTAGCGGGCGACGTGCGCGTAATGATCCCGACCAACGCTTTCGGGATGGGCGTCGATATTCCCGATATCCGTTTCGTCGTGCCATGGTGGCATCGATCTGGCGCGCCGGCTGGATAACGGGCACTATGCTTTCAACCGCGCCGGCGTGGTGACCGGTTCCGCGGCGTCCACGCGCAGCTCGAGCAGCGCAGCTCGCGGCGAAGCCAGCGTTGCGGCTAGCGCTGAGCGCAACGCTCCGGTCTCGTTGCACCGGATGCCGTCGGCACCGCACGCCATTGCGACCTGTGCATAATCGATTGGGCCAAGCTCGCAGCCGTAAGGCGGATTGCCGAGTTCCTTCTGCTCGAACACCACTTCGCCCAGCATGTCGTTGCGCATCACTACGATTTTCACCGGTAGCTGGTTCTTGACCGCCGTCGAAAGCTCCGCCATCAACATGGCAAAACCGCCGTCGCCGACTATCGCGACGACCTGACGGCCGGGGTTCGCCAACTGTGCGGAGATCGCGAACGGCAAGCCCGGCCCCATCGTCGCGAGCATCCCGGTCGCGACCAGTTGCTGCTGCCTTCGCAACGTGAGAAAACGAGCGGCGAAATGCGTGTTCGCGCCGCAATCCAGACATACGATCGCATCCGGCGCCAGCGCGTCGCTGATCGCGCGCATCGCGCTTTGCGGCCGAAGGGGGCTACGCTCGACTGCGGCGACCCGCTCCAGCAGTGCGTTCCATTGCGCGACGCGCGCCTGGATGTCGCGCAGGAAGGACTCGTCCTTCTGCCGCAGCAACGGCAGCAGCGCGCGCAACGTTTCCGTCGTGTCGCCCACGAGCCCCACCTCGACAGGAAAGCGCAGGCCGATCCGTTCCGGCCGCACATCGATCTGCACGCCGCGCGCCGCGCCGGGCTTCGGATAGGAATCGACCCAGGGCATCGTCGAACCGACGATCAGAACGGTATCGCAACGATGCATCGCCTCCTCGGACGGCATCGTGCCGAGGTGCCCGATGCCGCCCGTCGAAAACGGTGAATCGTCGGGCAGTACCGTGCGGCCGAGCAGCGCCTTGGCAACCGGCGCATTGAGCCGCGCGGCCACACGTTCGAGTTCGTCGCGCGCGCCGAGCGCGCCCTGCCCCGCCAGGACCGCGACGCGGCTGCCGGCGTTGATCAGCGCGGCGGCGGCCTGCAGGTCCGCGTTCGATGGCGTCGATGCCGGACGGCTCCATGCGGTCGATGTCCGCAAACCATGGTTTTCCATCGACGCCTTGTCATCCCCAAGCCGCTGCGCCTGCACGTCCTTCGATACCGCCAGATGTGCGACGCCGCGCTGACCCAGCGCATGGCGGCACGCGAGGTCCGTCACTACGAGTGCATGCCGCGGGCCCGTGACGGCGACGTTATAAAGCGCCACATCCTCCATCAGCGCGGGCGTGTTCACGCTTTGCTGGAAGCGGGTGCCGTGCAGGTCGTGAAACGTCAGTCCGGTGATGGCAAGCACCGGCGCGCCGTCGAAATGCGCATCGTAAAGGCCGTTCGTCAGATGGACGGCGCCGGGGCCCGTCGTGGCCAGGCACACGCCAAGACGCCCGGTCGCTTTGGCCCAGCCGCTCGCCATGAACGCCGCAGCTTCTTCATGTCGCACGCCGATGAAGCGGATCTTGTCCTGCCGTTTGCGCAGCGCTTCGATGAGCGGATTGATGCCGTCGCCCACCATCCCGAACACGTGATCGACATCCCATGCGAGCAGCGTGTCGACGATCACGTCGGCAGTCGTCGCATCTTGCGCAACGTCGAACGACGGTTGCCGGTCCTGATTCACCGGCTGACCGTGCGGAGCAAGCGCATCGGACTGCGCTGGTACGAGTTGCGCAGAGAAGAGTCCCGCGCCGCCGGCCGCTGCCGCTTTGAGCAACGAGCGGCGGCGATCGGAGCGCGGCGCGTCGGGGCTGGGATTCGACGGCTGCGTTTCGTCCGCGGCCTCGTTACCGGAATCTGCTGGGGTCGAAGGCATGAGCGTGCTCCTTTGCGCCGGGAGACCCGGGTGCGGTAACTGATAAGCATGACCACGCGCCATGCCTGCGGGTAACGGACCGGCCGGTGGAATGAGCAAATCCCGCTCCCGCAGGCTCCAGGGAAATCCGCTGCTTCGCTACTGGCCCGCTCCGGTCGAAGCGCTGTTCCCTGGTTCGGACGCCGACACGTCCATCTTGCCGCCGCCCGCGCTCATGCTGTCGTTGCCAGCCTCGTGCGCTTTCTGACAGGCCGCCAGGCTGGATACCAATAGCGTAGTTAGCAACACCACTCTTATGAATCGTTTCATCGTGAGTCCTGCCGTCTGTCGTTCGCGACGCTGCCAACGGATGTCTACGCATGCAGCACCGGGCATGCCCGGCCGCGCAAGCGACGGCGACCGACAGTCAAGCGCAACGTTCAGGCATGCCTAATGCACGCGATGAGGACACCGGCTCCGACACCCAAAGGAAAAGCATGTCCGCCCCGCCGTCCCTTATCCGACATTCGGCCAGACGTCCATCGCGACTCACCGCCGCGATTTTCGAGCTGTTGAACCCCGTTCCGTACGGGATGTTCGTCGGCGCGTTGATCTTCGACCTGACCTACATGAGCACGCGCAACGTGTTCTGGGGCAAGGGCGCGGCGTGGCTCGTCACGGTGGGCCTCGTCATCGCCATCATTCCGCGGCTGCTCAATTTCGGTCACGTATGGTTGCAGCGGCGTCGCCGGGTGACGCGTATCGAAAGAATCGACTTCTGGCTCAATCTGCTCGCCATCATCGCGGCGATCGTCAATGCGTTCGTGCATAGCCGCGACGCGTATGCGATGGTTCCGGACAATGTGATTCTTTCGGTCATCACCGTCGTGCTGCTGAGCATCGCGCACATTGCCATGGCGATGAACCGGCTCGATCTCATGGAGGTGACCCATGGATAAGCGCATCGCCGGCAGCGCGCTTTTCATCGCCATGTCGGCGCTCATGAGCGGCTGCAACGAACAGGCGCAGTACGATCCCTCGCAGCAGGCCGGAGCGAATCCGTCGATACCGCAGGCACGCAACTTCTTCGCGCCGCCGATGCAGGTGCCCAAGTTCGCGGGATGGAAAAACGGCGCGACGCCGAAGGTAGCCGAAGGCCTGAAGATCGAGAAGATCGCCTCGGGACTCGTGCATCCACGTCAGGTCTATACGCTTCCGAACGGCGACGTCCTCGTCGCGGAATCCAATAGCCCGAACGAAGAGGCCGTGACCACGCCGAAGCAGGTGATCGCCGGGCTGATCGAAGCCAGGTCGGGAAAGAAGGCGAAGGGCGCGAATCGCATCACGCTGCTCAGAAAACCCGCCAACGGTAACGGCGAATGGGAGCGGTATGTGTTCATCGACCACCTGCACTCCCCGTTCGGCATGCAGCTCGTCGGCGACACACTGTATGTCGCCGATACCGATGCGATCCTGAAGTTTCCGTACAGGACGGGCGAAACCAGCATCAGCGAGCGCGGCGTCGAACTCGCCGATCTTCCCGATACGGTCAACCATCATTGGACCAAGGCCCTGCTCGCCAGTCCCGACGGCAAGAAGCTGTATGTCGGTGTCGGCTCGAACAGCAATGTCGGCGAGAACGGCCTCGACATCGAGTACCGGCGCGCAGACGTGCTCGAGGTCGATACCGCGACGGGCGCGAGCCGCATTTACGCCGCGGGCATTCGCAATCCGACCGGTCTGCAATGGGAACCGTCGACGGGGCGACTCTGGGCCATCGCGAACGAGCGCGACGAGATCGGCCCCGATCTGGTGCCCGATTATCTGACGTCAGTGAAAGAACACGCTTTCTACGGATGGCCCTACAGTTACTATGGCCAGCACGTCGATCCTCGCGCTCAACCGCAGCGTCCCGACCTCGTCGCGAAGGCGATTCCTCCCGACTTCTCGATCGGCTCGCATGTTGCGCCGCTAGGACTCGTGTTCTATACCGGCAGCAATCTGCCCTCGCAGTATCGCCGCGGAGCGTTCATCGGCGAGCACGGCAGTTGGAACCGCTCGCCGTTGAGCGGTTACGTGGTCTCATACGTGGCGTTCGCGAACGGCAAGCCGGTCGGCGTGCCGAAGGATGTCGTGACGGGCTTTACATCGCCGGATCAGAAAGAGTTGTATGGCGCGCCGGTGGGCGTCGCTCAGGATCGCGAAGGTGGTCTTCTGATCGCCGATGATGTCGGCAATACAGTGTGGCGCGTGACGGGTGCAGGCGGCTGACCCCACGGGCCACCGCCACACGTTGCGCGATACACGCTCTGGGGCGACGTATCGGCATCCTAAGCCCAAGGGCAATGCCATAGGCCGAGGTGAGCCGAGCCTCGAATGACCAGCACGAGGAACAGCACCGGTATGAGCGCGATCGCATTCACGGCGGGTGAATGGGGCTGCCCGCGTCGCTCCTTCGATGTGTCAATTATGTGCACGCGTGGCAGAATGCCGAGCTCGATTGCTCGGGGTCGTCGTCGCCCTCAAGATCACCGCTCGTGAAGCGATGATCGTCGCGCGCATCGCGCTGATTACGCTCGGAATCTGCGCGCACGAAGGCTCTGCGCGGAAGAACGGCTGCTGGAACGCGAGCCGGGCTGCAACAGCAGCGTCGCGGCTTGACCGGCAGCCGATGACGATCGACGGAAACTGAAGCGATAAGCGACGGACACGGTGGGCGTGATCATCGATTCGCTATAGAATCTCGTGGCGGCGGACGGTCCGGTCCGTCGCAACGTGCGCGGCGCCGTTCTCTCCGCCTTTTCATAGCCCGGGCGCATCAGCGCTCTCAGCGCGATGATGCCGCCTTCACCCTCGTTGTCGGCGAGCATCACGTACCACGCCTATTCAGCATCACGACGGTCACGACGGCCCATACGATGATATATAGCACACCCATCACAATCTGCAGGTTCATCGAGCCCGCATCGACGACCGCTTGTCGCAACGCCTAAATCGGACTTACGCCGATGTCGCCGGACACGACACCGAGCGCGCGGGACATGCAACATCGGACACAACAATCATGTTCCAATCGGGCGAGTTGGCCCGCGATCTGAGGTCGATGTCTCGTCTTCCCAGTCGTGCCATTCGACGCGATGCGGTCTGCAAATAGCCGTTCACCGCCTCCCCGACTGTCGGGTAGATGCGGCCGTCACCGAACATGTCGAACATGTAGTAGTGCTTGAGACTGTCTTTTACGGGCCTTTCAGTTCAGCGAAACACAGTTTGAGCTGCCGTCCGGCCAGTTCGCCGTGCAATCTTTCGAGCACGTCGGCGGCCGTGAGATCGATGTCGGTGAAGGGCTCCGCCGCGATGACGATCCAGCGTGCCGGCTCGGGCGATTCATCGACGGCGCGCAACACGTGCTCGCGGAAGATCTCGCCATT
Source organism: Paraburkholderia sp. BR14374 (assembly GCF_040948685.1). Classification (NCBI taxonomy): domain Bacteria; kingdom Pseudomonadati; phylum Pseudomonadota; class Betaproteobacteria; order Burkholderiales; family Burkholderiaceae; genus Paraburkholderia; species Paraburkholderia sp. BR14374. The sequence goes on from NZ_JBFPKF010000040.1 coordinate 16,875, forward strand.
GGCGAAAAAGAGGGGGGCATCCCAGCGCAGCAGCACAAGACCGGGCACGCGCCGCGCTTCCGGATGGCGCGACACGTCGTGATAGCCCTTCAGGCCGTCGACGCGTCCGAGCACGGCATCGTAGGGACGCCAGGCGCGCCATAGAAAAGACAGCACGCTGAGCAACAGCGCCAGTGCAATGCCGTTTACGACACTGAGAATTGCAACGCCGACAAAGCACACCACCGCCTGCACGAACTCTCTTTTGCGCAGCCGATAAAGCCGCAGGACGCCTTGGACCTCGACCATGTTCAGGCATCAACCGTAGCTGGACGTGGCCGCAAATCCCTTGCCGTAACACCTTGCGTTACGAGCCCGATCCGCTGGCCGGCGTTCGCGGCCCAGGTTTCCCGTTCAGTAGATACGCCACGATTACGGCGAAGCCGATGACAACAATTGCGAATCCAATTGCTTGACGTACGCGGGCGAAAAAATTCGCCGACGCAACGCATATCTCCCCAGCCCCCGCTACTGGTCCTGCGCAACATCATGCAGTCCATCGAAATCGTGGAACAGGTCCCAACGCCGTGCGGGATTTGCGACAAAGACAATCGCGTTATAGCCGCCGAGATCCACTCAAGGCCCGCTACCTCAACGAGATTGGCAGGATGATCAACGGGATGCCCTGCAGATGCAGGCGGCGCTGAAGGCCGAGCGCGGTCTGGTTGTGCAGCCATTCGCCGAAACGCCGGCCTACCGGCAGGATCAGTCGATTGGAAAAGCAGACACATCCCGGAAAACTCGCCGCCGTGGCCAGAATCAGCCGCTCCAGCTCCACGATAGTATCTATACCATTGCCAACCGTGCGAGTGACACAAAGGCCGGCTTTCGAGCAATAGGCTTCCAGCTGATGCAGTGACGCGTCAAGGCGCTCCTGCCTGCGCCAGATGGCCTCCGGCGTGCCGAGTGCCTCCGCCTGCACCTTCACCACACCGACGAGCACGACGGCGCGAAACTGCTCCGGAAACAGCTGCTGAATCCACAAGAACGTGTGAACCGCCGGTCCCCAGTGTTCTGTAACAGGCAGCACCGCGACCTGGTGACCCGATATCGACTCTTGCGTGCAGGCGGAAACGAACTCGTGCGCGGGCAAGGCAAAGTTCGCATCCATTTCGCGCCGCCTGTCCTCGACTCAATCGTATTGTCGCCGTATTACCATGCAGCCCGCGATCACCAGCAACGTCACGGACAGGGTCGCCCAGCCGCCCGAAGAAAACTTTTGTGTCAGGGTCACGAGAAGTATCGTCGCCGCGATCGCAAAGCCTGCGCCGG
>NZ_JBFPKF010000041.1:0-15648 GCF_040948685.1 Paraburkholderia sp. BR14374
TGTTCATCAAGGTCAGGTACGGAGCGGCGAAGTACCACTCTTCATCCGATACATCCGTTGGGTAAGGCCTGCGTTTTTTCATTCCGCCAGGATACCAGGTCCGACATAAAGTGCCTAACACCCTCTAGGTGGGGGATTTTAGGTGCCCACAGGTGGGGGAATTTGCCCGCCCATCGGGGAACCAAGCCGTTTCCTTCAAGTTGATGAGATCCGCGATCAGTGGGTGGCTTTGCTGCGTAGCTCCCCCGGGATTGATCGAAGCGCATTCGACGGGTGCACCTGCTGGTCGCAGCCTGCGCCATCTGCCGGAGTCGACTGAAAACGTCGCTTTGTCAAGGACCTGGTAGTCGCGGGGCCGTCCACAATGCAACTCGCATCCGAATTGCCCCGCAACGTATCCATCCTCGAACCGCCGCGTGCGGAAGCAGACCTGCACCAGCGTCTGCCACATGCACTTGCTTTGATTGGCGCAAAATCAGCCGCGGCTTGATCGACTCGGGGCGCTGAGCCAGCGTGGCGAAAACAATGGGAGGCCTTCTAACATTTCCGCGAGGTCCGCCTTCGCGCGAATGCGGTATGCCGAGTTGTCTGGCCTTCGCAACAGGGTACCGACCATCGTTCCAATACGGAGAAACTCTGATGGGCCGAGTCCTCTAGTGGTCATCGCGGCGCTTCCCATCCGCACGCCGCTGGACGAACTCGGGGGCCGCTTGTCGAACGGAATCACGTTCTTATTCGCGGTCACACCAATCTCCATTAGAAGTCTCTCAGCGTCCAAACCTGAAAGCCCGAATCGCGTTACGTCGGCCAGCAACAAATGGGTGTCTGTACCCCCGGAGACCAACCGAACACCCTCTTGCAGAAGCCCCTCAGCCAGCGCGTTGGCGTTCTCAAGAACGGCCTTGGAATACTGAACGAATTCCGGTTCAGCCGTTTCCTTGAAAAGAGCGGCTCTTGCCGCAATCATGTCCATTTTCGGTGCGCCTTGAATACCCGGGAATATGGCTCGGTCGACAGCATACCCCCACTCTTGCCGACACATCAGAACGGCTCCGCCGCGCGGTCCCCGCCACGTCTTGTGCGTCGACGAGGTCACAAAGTGTGCGTGTGGCACTGCAGAAGGAACAACGCGCGCAGCCATTAGACCTGCGACATGCGCGATATCAGCCCAAATGAGCGCGTCCGTTTCTTTAGCGACTTCGGCGAATGCTGCATAATCGATGTTGCGGGGATAGGAAGAGCCGCCGCATATGATTAGTTTCGGCCGGACCTGCGCTGCGATATCGCGGACTCGGTCCATATCGATCTGCTCCGTTGTCTCACTTACCCCATAGTGTTGTACGTGATACAACTGCCCGCTGACATGAAACGGCGCTCCATGGCTCAGGTGCCCTCCATCCGCCAAGCGCATAGAAAGGATTGCATCACCAGGCTTCAATACCGCCTGTAGGAGCGCCACATTCGCGATGGTCGCGCTCATCGCCTGAACGTTTGCGTGCTCGCAGCCAAACAGCGCCTTTAAACGCGCGATGGCTAGCGCCTCAATCGCGTCCACGTGTTCGCACCCAGCGACACATCGCTTACCCGGATACCCTTCGGCGTTTTTGTCTCCTAGCAGACTGCCTTCTAGCGCTCGAACGCGGGGCGAAGAGAAATTCTCAGACGCCACCAGAGTGACCGACTCTCGCTGCCGTCTGCTTTCGGATTGCAAAAGACTAGCGAGCTCGGGATCTTCGATAGCCAGACTGTCATTTCGGTCATAACATTCCCCGGAGGCAAATCCGAGCCTCCGTGTGTAGTCAGGCGCCATTTACTGACTCCTCGGATCGAGACACTCCTACGTTCCCATCCTCGCCTCTTCGCGCGAGCCACCAACGGATACAGGCGTCAGCGAGGCAAACTTCCGAGTCGACAAAATCGGCGGCCGTTGCATCGCTCGCAGCTAACATAGATAGTTCTGTGCAGCCGAGGATAATAGTGTCGGAGTTTACTGATCGGCAGGCATCAACGACGTGCGCCAGCTGCTCCTTCGCTTGGTCTTGGTTTCCTGACTTGGCAAGGGCAATCGCTACACTTGTCCGGTCGACAATTTCGTCACTGACGCGAATCGACTGGACGTTAAGATCATTCAGTGCGTGGTCGTACAAGCCGAGGTTCATTGTGGAACGAGTGCCCAGGACGATTACCTTTGTTGCGCCTAGCCGCGCAGCGTGAAGCGCTGTCGCCTGCACCATGTCAATCATCGGCACGTGCAGTGCGGAGGCGAAGTTCCCTCGCCAATAGTGTGCTGTATTGCAGGCGATTGCGATGGCACCGCATCCTATGTCCTCAAGCTGCGCTAACCGCATCTGAATGATTGCTGGCACGGCAGGGTTGCCCTGTTCTATCGCCCGCGAACGGTCGGGGATTTCGGGACAGGACAACAGGACGAATGGTACGTGATGCTGATCTGAGGTTGACCTTGATCGCCGTGCCAATGTCCGGAGGAAAAAAGCGGTGGCCTCGCTTCCCATTCCCCCAAGTATACCGAGGCGACCCTCGCCGATTCTGACGTTCGTTGACACATTGTGCTCCTGGCTGGAAATCTTGACTAAAATGACGCGCGTATCAGGCAGCTGCGTTGGTCTCATCTGCGGCCTTGTTGGAGATACCCAGATAGAGTGCGCCTCCGATGATCACAATTGACCCAAGCGCTGCACGTATAGAGACGACTTCGCTCCAGAAAAGGTAGCCAAAAAAAATCGCCCAAACTACACCGAAATAGCTAAAGGGGGCGAGCAGAGAAGCAGTCGCGTTTTTGAAAGCGATAGTGAGCATGAGTTGTCCAACGCCAGCGGCTACCCCCAGCAAAGCCATGTGTCCGAGATCCTCGACGCTTGGGGTGACCCAGGCCACCAAAAGAGATAGCCCGCTCAAAATCGTCGCGATGATGGTGAAATACAAGACGATGACTGCCGGTTCTTCGGTGCGCGACAGTTTCTTGATCTGAATTACCGAGCCTGCTCCGAACATGGCGCTAAGCACGATCAGAGTCACTGCAAGCAACGACTGGTTGCTTCCGGAAAGCGGCGGAGAAACCAGGGAAACTCCGATAAATCCGGCCGCCGACGCCACCGCTATCGCAATGCAGAAGCGCTCCGAGAGGAAAATGATCGCGAATATGCTAATGAAAATCGGCTCCGTGTACTGCAAAGTCACCGCAGTCGCCAACGGCATGTGCGGAAGACCGGCAAAAAACAATCCCATCGAGCCGAGCGCCAGCACCGCTCTGAGAAAATGTCCGCCGAAGCGATGGACCTTTAGCTCCTTTTGCTGGGCCATGCCAAACCGGCACAGAAAGACGGCAGGGGCCAATCCGAACAACATCCGGAAAAACATTATTTCGTTCGGTGGATATCTCAACGAAATGGGTTTGGCGATCGCATCGACCACTGCAAAAAGAAACGTCGCGGCGGACATGAACGCGATTCCATGCAGCTTTTTCCTATTAAGGATGCTTTGGGTTTGCTTCAGCAACATATGCTCACCTATCCTTTTCATCCTGCGTCAGCGGCACACCAATTGTACGAAGCGATCTTCGAGCCGCTCCAACTCCGTCCTTGATGCTGCTATGGTAAGAATTTCTATGCGTCCGCTGTTGCGCAGATCCTCAACGGGAATAAGGATTCCTGCTCCTGTAGACTGTGTGAAGCTCAACCCCTCCCGCTCCAGAAGCGAGCACAGCGATTCAAAGTCCACGTCACAACTTAGATTACCTCTGGTCGCCGCGACAAATGGTGTGCTCATGAGGCACCGTCCTCGAACTCTGTCAATAATCGCCTTCGCCGCGCTAAAGCCGCCATGACGCGCGTTGACCTCATTCACCATGATTTCGCCGTTCAAATCGACTATTGCATCGATGCTGACTGGGCCGCGGTGCCCGAATCGGGCAATATCGTTAGCCAGTTTTTGTGCCTCAGCGAGGAGCTTATGCACGACGGCCTCCGGTAAAACGGTAGGCCAAAACATCCCCGAGTACGCCGGCGCGAGCCGGATGTCCGCGATACCGTTAAAATCGACCGAATTCTCGCTCAATAGATAGTGAATACCCACCGAATGTACGGAGCGGCGATAGCTCTCTACGACAAAGAACGGCGTATGACCTCGACTAAGTTCCGTATATACCTGATGCGCGACAGAGTTGTACTGTCGCGAATCCGAAACACGAAAGACCTTTTGTGCGCCAGGCGCGCTGGTTATGTCATCTGCCGCAACAAGCACGTTGCCTTCGGCCCCTGAGTGCCGATCAAGTTTTACAATCGATGCCCCGGAAAGGGGCGTGATTTCTCGCAACGCAGAAGCCAGTTGCGCTTGCGATCCACATGTCCGTCCGTTTGCAATGGGGACGTGCAGACCCGCGGCCAACGCTCGAAAAACTCGCTTGTCATTGAATAGGTCCGCGACCTCGCGCGTCGGTGTTCCGAAACGGCCAAATCGGACTGGGACATCGATCAGCTTGCCGAAGTCGAAAGCCACATCGTCTGCTATGTACGGCTCAATTGACCATTCCTTTCCGTGCACGCCGATTTTCCGCAATGAGTGGAGGATCTCAGGATTTTTGAGACTTTCTAAACTCATTGGATATGGATCATCGGACCGACCGTGCACATAGAATACGTGGAGAGATCCCGAGCAAATTTGAAGCGACTCCTCCACATAATGAACATGCTGATCGTCTCCTGCAGACGGTAGGATGATGGCGTCTCCTGGCGACATCATCCATAAATGTCTCCGGGAAGCTCTAGCGCTGGACTGCCTATAAAGTTTGCTGAGGCTGCGCGGGTTATTGACCATAGCGTCTGTGTCAGCATTTCCGAGGAATAAAGTAGGCATCTATTAGGTTTTCTAACAATCGTGTTGTAGATTTCAATCGGCACATAGAGCCGTGCCGAGAGAAGCTAGCATCGCTCACAGAAACTCAATCGAAAAACTGCGGGCGCTTGGGATACACTGCCTTCATGCGCGGCGCCACTTCGAGGATCCAGCGATTCCGGTATCCGCTTGACCAAGAATGAACAGCATCGAAAACCGGCATTCGACGCAATTTCGGGATACGTATCAAATCAGTGTTCTCCGAAAATGAGACGAGCCATACCGCTTCACAATAATATTCAAAAGATTCACCGTTTGGTAACATGAGTGACCGTTGCGGAAGCCCTGATAGCAAGACGGCCGCAACCTAGCATCACATAGCAATTTCCATTGCTCTGCGCATTTTGCGTCACGCTTTAAGGAAGACGCATACGCGCTATGCATTATTCGAGCCATCTCGGCCGAATCCTCGCAGATGGACAGTAGGAGGGTAGTGTGGGGAATATCTGTTAGTGAATTGCGCCGTGCCGCCATGTCCTCTTCCCGACAAAACGGACGTTACCGACATAATTGCAACACCAAGACCGCGGGCGCCCCCGACTAAGTTCCACAAGCACGGCATTTCCAGCGAATTTCTCACGATCGGTACGGCTCTTGCTGTCCGAGTAAATAGCATACGGAACGCAAGATACATGGCATGTGTTGCCCTTCTTCCAACGCGCATGACGTACGGGATTTTCATCGTGCACCCCGGGCAACTGCATTTCGAGAGGTTTGCGCATCGCTAGAGGGAGACACCGTTTGGTTGGTCCTACTTCCTTAACCCGATCTCTAGGTGTTCGTGTCTCCACGCCATTTACAACGAAATATGCAATATTGGGCGCTATCGCGCCCCAAAGGAACGTCATGCGCCGGCCCGGCTTGCGGAATGTTGGGATAAAAGATGGTTAGATGAAAAGAAGCATTCAAATTATTTTTATTAAGGAATGGAAAATGGATAATATGACCGATAAGCTAAGTAGTATAGAATCAAATGTCCGCACCTATTCGCGCGCTTTCCCAGTCATTTTCTCCAAGGCTCGGGGTTCGGAGGTCTATTCTATCGATGGCCGACGCTATATCGACTTCTTAGCAGGCGCGGGAGCGCTCAATTACGGGCATAATCATCCGGCTCTGAAGGAGTCGCTCATCGAGTATTTTCGGGGCGACAACATGGTTCATTCACTGGACCTTTGGACTGCAGCGAAATACGCTTATCTCGACACCTTCGACCGTCTGATCTTGAAGTCTCGCGGGCTTGACTACAAAGTGCATCTGACGGGCCCCACCGGCACCAACGCGGTCGAGGCCGCAATCCGCTTAGCTCGGAAAATTAAGAAACGAAGTACTATCGTTTCGTTCACCAACGGCTTCCACGGGATAACCATGGGTTCGCTCGCGCTCACCGGAAATGCGAAGTTTCGGAGCGTTGCCGGTTTGCCCTTGGTAGGCAACGCGTTCATGCCGTTCGACAATTATTTTGGCAAAGGTGTCGACACATTAAAGTATTTCAAAAAATGCCTGAGCGATCGCTCCAGCGGTCTTGACCACCCGGCTGCTGTCATCGTTGAAGTCGTGCAGGGAGAAGGTGGGATCAATGTCGCTTCTCCAGCGTGGCTGCGAGAGCTGGAGAAGATCTGTCGAGATCAAGACATTCTTTTGATCATCGACGACATCCAGGCGGGTTGCGGCAGGACCGGCCGGTTCTTCAGCTTCGAGCACGCCGGGGTGGTGCCGGATCTCGTGACCAACTCGAAATCGCTGTCGGGATTTGGATTGCCTTTTTCGCAGGTCTTGATTCGGCCTGAACATGATCATTGGGAGGCCGGACAATACAACGGTACGTTCCGCGGAAACAATGCAGCTATGATTACCGCAGCCAAGGCACTGGAATGCTTCTGGTCCGACGATGCGCTCGCAGAGGAGGTGCAGCGGAAAGGAGAAATTGTTAGGGAAGGCTTTCTCGGGCTCATAGATCTATTGCGCTTCCATCAAGTTGAGGCCGAGGAACGCGGGCTCGGACTGATGCGCGGCATTGACGTTCAATCTGGCGTCTTGGCAACCAAGATTATTGCCGAGGCGTTCCGACAGGGGCTAATTATTGAAACATCCGGCGATTCTGGCCAAGTGATCAAATGTCTTTGTCCGCTGCTCACGACTGATGATCAGATCGAGGAAGCAGTGCAAATACTGAGAAGCAGCATCGAAAATTTGTTGGGATAGATGTTCATGCTATTCGCGCGCGTTAGAAAGATTGGATTTGCCCCCGTACTTCCGGACACCGCCTCACACTTGAGTTGATGATTCCGTCCTGCGCTGATTTACATGCACGGAATCCTGCGACCGTTTGGGTCGCCCTTGTAGTTTAGGATCGCTTGCGCCGAGGGGTTTTGACTTCAGGTTCGTCTTCGACATCTCCCGAGCCAACCGTACTGAGAATCTTGGTGATACGCAGCGCCGCAGCTTGCATCATCGGCACGAGTAGCGTTATTTCTTCGAGCGATTTGCGCGCCTTCGGCGCTGAGATGCTCAGGCAGGCAATGATGCGACCGGTGGGACCAGCGATGGGGACGGCTGCGCCGACTACGCCGATGGCAAACTCCGAGTCATTGGTCGCGTAACCCTGCTTGCGCACTTGCTCAATCTCGAGCCGGAGCCGGTCGGGGTCCACGATGGTGTACGGCGTGATTGGCTCCCAGGGCCCGCTCAGCATGTAGGCGTCGAGTTGCTTCTTCTCCATGTTTGCGAGAAAGACTCGTCCGCTGGATGTGCAGTGAGCCGGAGCACGGTGTCCTTTCTGGAAGTTCAGGGTGAGCGGTGAGTTGCCGATGGCGCTGTCGATGTACACCACTTCAGAACCACGCATTACGCCCAAGCTGACCGTCTCCGCAGTCCGACGCGACAGTTCCATCAGCAATGCGTGTATCGGTCCGTGGGACGTTGACGCAGCCAGAATATTGGCGGCGAGTTCGAGCAGGCGATGACCAACCTGATACCGGCCACGCTCCATCCCATGCTCAAGGAATCCGAACTCTTCAAGATTGCCCACCAACCGGTGAGCAGTTGTCTTGGGAATGCCAAGCGCCGTCACGATCTCCGCAGTCGTTACGCGGCCGAGTTGAGCCGTCATCTCGATGATGTGGAACGCACGCTCAGTTGGAGAAACTTCTGGCTCAGACGTGTCAGGAATCGGGGTATCAACCTTGTGCATGACGTTCGTAGTTGGCGCTCTGTAGGCACGCCCGGGGCGCTTACTCCGGGCGATTTGTGCGGTGTGTAGACGGATAAGGATACCCGATAAGTTTAAGTGCCAGAAGGCCAGAACGGTCGCCGGGCATCTTTTTGGATTTAGTGAGCTTCATCGGGAACCGGTAAAACTGCATCCGCGCGTGGCTCGCAGCTGATCGGTATTTCGGGAGCCAGCGAATAGGAACGAGGCTGGTTTTCCGGAACGGTGAGCGCCAGCGGGTCAAGAATGCGGTCAAGGTCCGTCTTCGACAGGAGGCCTTGCGTCAAAACCAGGTCGTAGACTCGCGCGCCGGTTTCGAGCGCTTCGCGGGCGATTTTTGTCGCGTTCGCGCACCCGATGTACGGGTTCAACGCTGTGACCACGCCAATCGACCGCTCGACGCTGGCGCGCAATTGCTCATGGTTTGCCACGATGCCGCGTACGCAGCGGTCGGCAAGCGTTTTGCAGCCGGCAGCCAGACGTTGAATGCTCTTGAAGAGGCTGAACGCAATAGTGGGTTCAAACGCATTGAGCTGGAGTTGCCCGGCTTCCGCGGCCATCGTGACGGTCAGGTCATTGCCGATAACTTCGGATGCGATCTCGTTCACCACTTCCGGAACGACCGGGTTGACCTCGCCCGGCATGATGCTGGAGCCGGCCTGCACTGGAGGAAGCTGGATTTCTCCCAAGCTGCAGCGAGGGAAGCTGGATTTCTCCCAAGCTGCAGCGAGGACCGGACGATAACAGCCGCAAGTCGTTGCACGTCTTCGAAAGCTTTACGGCGATGCGCTTGAGAACGCCTGATACCTGTACGAACGCGCCGCAGTCTTGCGTTGCTTCGACCAGATTGCCGGCAGTAAGGAAGGCGTAACCGGTGTTGTCACAGAGGTGGCGGCAGACTCCGGCCGCATAATCCGGGTGCGCGGTGATACCAGTTCCAATGGCGGTCGCGCCAAGATTGATTTCAAGGAGCAGCAGTCGAGCCTCTGCCAAACGTGCCTCGTCTTCTTCAAGCATGACGGCGTAGGTGCTGGACTCTTGCCCGAGCGTCATCGGCACAGCGTCCTGGAGCTGCGTGCACCCCATCTTCAGCATGCCGGCAAATTCCTCCGCTTTGAGCTGGAAAGCCTCGCGGAGGTAGCGCATGGCGCTTAGCAGTTCGTCGATGTGGAACTGCAGCGCAAGCTTGATGGCAGGCGGATACACGTCGTTGGTGCTCTGACCGATGTTGACGTGCTCGTTAGGATGAAGACGGTGTTAGTCGCCCCGTTCTGAGCCGAGAATTTCGAGGGCTCGATTCGCGATCACCTCGTTCGCGTTCATGTTGCTCGACGTACCAGCGCCACCCTCCATGACATCGACGACGAAGTGCTCATGGTGCTTGCCATCGATGATTTCCGCGCAGGCTGCTGCAATTGCCTTCGTTCGCTTCGGGTCGATGAGCCCGCGTTCCGCATTCGTCTGAACGGCCGCCAGCTTGATTTCCGCGAGCGCTCGGACCAGTCCACCGTACTGGCTGATAGCGATGCCGCTGATTGGGAAGTTCTCCAATGCTCGAAGCGTATGAACGCCGTAAAGCGCTTCATTGGGCACCTCTCGGTCGCCGAGCAGGTCGTGCTCACGCCGGGTGCACCTAATCTGGGTCATCGCAATGTCTCTCGTGTGAAGTTACAAGTCGCTGAACCTGCATGTTGAACACAGTATAGGCGATGTAGTCCAAAAAATGGAATCATTAAATTCCACTAAACAGCACTTCACATAGGGATTATCCCTAGCGAACTCTATGGCCGGACGCAGTCAATTTCCGCGATATGCCTATATCTACGAGGTTGTCGGCTCATGGACGGCTGGGCTGTTCAGTATAGACGGATAAGGCAGGTTATTGACAATGGAACGTAAAGAACCAAAAATCGGTACTGGTCATTGAGCTCACCCCATCTGGCGGTTTTGCTTTCACAAGAGAGGGATTGAATGAACGTACGAGCAGCAGTTGCGTTGAAGGCGAGGGTTCAGGTCCTAGAGGACTCGATATGAGCCTTGAACTCGTTTCGACCAGCCCCTGCTTCGACGGCACTCAGGGCGTCTACTCGCACAAATCCGACACGCTGAAATGTGACATGCGCTTTGGTGTGTATCTTCCGCCTGCATCCGTCAGCCAACCCGTCCCTGCAGTGTTTTGGCTTTCCGGGCTGACCTGTACCGAGCAGAACTTCATCACGAAGGCGGGGGCGCAGCATGCTGCCAGCGCGCTCGGTATTGCCATCATTGCGCCTGACATCAGTCCTCGTGGGGTCGAAATCCCGAACGACGATGCATATGACTTCGGCCAGGGTGCCGGCTTCTACGTCGACGCGACTCAGGAACCTTGGTCCAGGAATTTCCGGATGTACCCGTACCTTGTGGGCGAACTGCCCGAACTGGTTGCATCGCACTTTGCAGTCGACCCGACGCGTTTCGGCATTTCCGGGCATTCGATGGGAGGGCACGGCGCACTGACGATTGGTCTTCGCAATCCCACGTTGTTCCGTACGATTTCCGCCTTCTCCCCGATTTGCGCTCCCAGCCAATGCCCATGGGGCGAGAGGGCCTTGACTGGGTACCTCGGCGATGACCGGTCGCAGTGGGCCAAATATGACGCGACGCAGCTGATCGCAGAAATCGGCTGGAGCGGTTCTGAGATTCTGGTCGACCAAGGCGAAGCAGACGAATTCCTCAAAACACAATTGAAGCCGGACCTTTTGGTCGAAGCGGCCGCTCGAGGTGACGTTCCGTTGCGACTTCGCCGTCGGGCTGGTTACGACCATAGCTACTTTTTCATTTCAACCTTCATCGCGTCACATCTTGAGCATCACGCGCGCTACCTGCTCGCGTGATTGCGAAGCGATGCCCTAGCCAGGACTGGGAACCAGTCGTAAGTTCTTCGGAGGAGACGACCATGAAGCGCATTCGACTTTCTACGTGGATTCTGATTGCACTCATCGCCGGTGTGGCGGTAGGCGCAGTCATCCACAGCACGACGGGCTCGGCCGAGCTCAACAAGCAGATTGCAGGATACCTGTCGACGCTGACCGACATCTTCTTGCGTCTCATCAAGATGATTATTGCCCCGCTAGTCTTTACCGGCGTGGTCGCAGGCATGAGCCATTGCGAGAACCCAGGTGACGTCGGCCGGGTAGGCATTCGCGCCATGCTCTGGTTTGTTGCTGCATCCGTTCTTTCCCTTGTACTTGGGCTCGCGCTGTCCAATCACATGGCGCTTGGCGTTGGCGTAACGCCGCCGCACACGGATGCAGCAGGCGAAGTGAGCACCGCTGCGTTCAGTTTGAAGAACTTTATCGCGCACATCGTGCCACAGAGCATCTTCTCTGCAATGGCGCAGAACGATGTGGTCGCAATTCTGGTGTTCGCGCTCTTCTTCGGATTTGCGGTCTCTGCTTACGGCGACAAGGAACCTGCCATCCGACGCTTGAACCACTCCATCGAGGGCGCATTCAAGGTGATGTTGCGAGTGACCGACTTCGTGATGGGTTTCGCTCCGGTCGGTGTCTTCGCCGCCGTTGCCTCGGTTGTGACGGTGCAAGGCTTGGGCGTGCTCGCAACATATGGCAAGTTCATCGGTGGTGTGTATTCCGGCATGCTTCTGCTCTGCGCGTGTCTGGCAGCAGTCGGGTTCCTGTTCCTCGGAAAGGCTGTTTTCCGCCTGCTCGGTATCGTAAAAGAACCGATGCTCATTGCGTTCTCGACCTCGAGCAGCGAAGCAACTTTCCCGAAGATGCTCGAGCAGCTTGAAAAGTTTAGCATCTCGAACCGCATCACCTCGTTCGTGCTGCCGCTGGCGTACTCATTCAATGCCGATGGCTCGATGATGTACCAGGCGTTCGCCTCTGTCTTCCTTCTGCAGGTCTACGGCATCCACATGTCGTTTGAGCAGCAAATCGGCATGCTGCTGGTGATGTTGGTGTCGAGCAAAGGCATTGCAGGGGTTCCGCGCGCATCGATTGTTGTGGTGGCTGCGACGTTGCCGCTCTTCGGCATCCCGGCGGAAGGCATTGCCTTGTTGCTGGCAGCTGACACCTTCATCGACATGGGCCGCACCGTGACCAACGTTGTTGGCAACAGCATCGCCTGCGCCGTCATCGCCAAATTTGAAGCGAAGCGCGAAGCAAAACGCGAATTGGTGGTAACGACAACGCAGGAAATTCACGACCATGGCGACCCCGACCCGCTTCACGTTTGACCGAAGCTCGCTCTGCGTCGTATTTGCGACAGCCATCCGACATTGACCACACGCCTTCTGCTGGGGCTCCGTTCCAATACTCCTTGAAGTGAGATAGAAAATGAATGCCACCGAAAAGCTTGCATTCGTCCGCGAACAGTTTCCCGTCACCAAGCGTCAGCTGTACCTCGATTCGGCTCACCAGACCCCGCTGTCCCTGCCGGTCCGCGACGCGCTGTATTCCTTCCTGACCGAAGGCTACGAGATGGCCGGCCCGAAGCCTGTCTGGGTTCGCCGCGTCGAACAGACGCGCGCAAACGTAGCGCGCTTCTTCAATGCGTCGCCGTCGGAAATCGCCTTTACGAAGAACACGTCGGAAGGTCTGAACATCGCCGCGAACGCGGTGCCGCTGGAAGCGGGCGACAACGTCGTGCTCATCGAAGGTGACCATCCGAACAACGCGTACGCATGGCTGAATCTGAAGCGCAAAGGTGTGGAGGTTCGCTTCGTCCCGCTCAAAGACAACGAAATCGCGACGGCAAAGACGTTTGAGCCGTTCATCGATGAGCGGACGAAGGTCGTTACGCTTTCTCACGTCACGTTCCACGCTGGTCAGGTCCACGATCTGGCGAGCATCGGCAAGCTGTGCAAGGACCGCAGCATCTACCTGGTGGTCGATGCGATGCAGTCGGTCGGCGTCATTCCGGTCGACGTCAAGGCGCTGAACATGTCGGTGCTCGCAGCCGGTACGCACAAGGGTTTGCTGGTGCCGCAAGGTCTGGGTGTTCTGTACGTGGCAGATGGTCTCGACGAATTGCGCCCGGCGTATCTCGCCATGTCGAGCATGCTGAACCCGCCGGCCGACTACATCGCGCGCCAGGAAGACATGGCTGTTCGGAAGGACGCACTTCGCTTCGAGTTCGGCAATGTGAACCTTCCGGACCTGCATGCGCTGGATGCGGCAATCAAGCTTATCGAGAGCGTGGGCGTGAGCAATATTCAGAAGCATGTGACGGAACTGGGTGACCAGTTGCTCAGCGAACTCGATGAGCTCGACGTGAAGGTCGTAGGTCCGCGCGAGCGCGGACAGCGCAATCATATCTATGTCCTGGACTTGCCGGTCCAGAAGTGGGCGGACCACTTTGCACGCAACGACGTGCGCGTTTCTCCGGAGCGCGGCGGGATTCGGATTTCGCTCGCAATGTTCAACACCGCAGACGATATCAAGCGTCTTGTCGACGTGATTCACACAGGCCTCCGCGAGACCTCGGCTGCCGTTGTCGCGCAGGTAGACTGAAGGAGTACAAACCTATGTGAGAAAGGGGTGGCGTGTGCCCGTCCACTGCATAGACGAACTGAGAGAAAAGGTGGTGCTGAGAGTCAACACTGCATGTCTTTAGCAGTGACGGTCCACCGCATCGAAGTGAATCTTTACGACGCCTGTGTCACTCCCTTCAGGGTCCAGCAATGTCAAGTGCTTAGGCGGAGGTGCTACGGGTGTAGAGTTGGCGGCAGAACTCCGTCGCGTGGAAAGGACGCTCAAGCAGTACAGGTTGCTTTCAGAGAGTTCGGCCGCCATGCGCGTCACGTTGCTGGAACGAGGCGATCGAGTCCTGCCCGCGCTGCCGGAGAAGGTTTCAACCGCGACCTGCTGTCTCCTCGAGAAGACGGACATTTCGGTGAGGGTCTCGACGGCCGTAACAAAGGTCCTGCTTTCTGGAGTCGACGGTTCCTTGGTGTCATTAGCCTCGCCAACGGCAGTAGGTAGTTTGGCCGCTATCAGCAGCACTGGAAAATTCTTCGTAGATGGCTTTGTCGCAAAGCTCATGTACGCAGCGCTATATCGAAAGCATCTTATGGCTGTCCCGGGCCTGCGGTGAACTATCTTTCTGATTGCAGCCCACGGACTTGGCCGATTGTTTAGGAAGGTCTGCAAAAGTCCTGGCATTGAGATTTCGGTGAACTATCCTGGGATGAAGGGAGTGAGTTGAGGAGAGCCCAGATGACGCAACTTGGACTTGACCTGGATCTGACAACGAAGCGCACGCGTAAGCGAGAATTTCTCGATGAGATGCGACGCGTTGTGCCTTGGTTGAAGCTCATTGCGCTGATCGACCCGCACTATCCGACTGTGCAAGACTGGACGGCCGCCGTTCCCGATCGCGACGATGCTGCGCATTCATTTTATGCAACAGTGGTTTGGTCTGTCCGATCCAGCGATGGAAGAAGCGTTATATGACGTGCCGCTGTATCGTGACTTCGCAGGAGTTGACGGCGGCATGACGCGTTTGCCGGACGAGAGCACGATTCTACGGTTTCGTCACCTTCTCGAAGCGCATGGACTGGCTGCGCAGATGCTCGCGCTGGTCAATGAAATCCTGGTGGACAAAGGCCTGATGCTCAAGACCGGGTCGGTCGTCGATGCCACGTTGATTCCGGCGCCCAGTTCGACGAAAAACAACTCCGGAACGCGCGATCCCGAGATGCGTCAGACGCAGAAAAGCGGTAACTGGTACTTCGGAATGAAAGCGCACATCGGCGTGGACGCAGAGTCGGGCCTGGTCCACACCGTCATCGGCACGGCGGCCAACGTCCACGACATTACGGAGGCTCATGCGCTATTGCACGGCCAGGAAACGGACGTGTACGCTGACGCGGGATATCAGGGGATCGAAAAGCGTCGCGAGACTGGCGGGGTGCGCTGGCACATCGCGATGAGACCAGGCAAGCGCAAAAAGCTGGATCTGAGTGATCGTTTGGACGCGATATACGATCAGATCGAGCGGCTGAAGGCCGGCGTCCGCGCCAAGGTCGAACATCCGTTCCGCGTCCTCAAGCGGCAGTTTGCCTACACGAAGACCCGATATCGAGGTTTGATGAAGAACGCAGCCCAGATCACGACGTTGTTTGCTCTGAGCAATCTATGGATGGCGCGTAGAGCTTTGCGCAAGGCTTGATAACCGAGGCGCCGTGTCTTGCGCCTCAGTAGCGCTGCACGGAGCGGCGTAAATCGCAGGCGCCTTAACGACTCAACAAATTCTCATCACCGCCACTGCGGAAAATATAGAAGGTCAGCGCTCGAAATGCGCGTTATGCAGACCTTCCTTTACGCCAAGGGTGAAGCTGAATTAAGTCAGCCGGCGTGCTTCCGTTGTGTTCTGCGCAGTGACAGTTCCGCGTACGACATGAGCCGCCCCGGGTTTTCCGGAGACCGTTTTGCTTGCGTCATGCCACAGTGACAGACTCAGCGAGATTTGCATAGTAAGCGGCTTCTGCCTCGGCAGGTGGAATGTTGCCGATGGGGCCGAAGAGC
>NZ_JBFPKF010000042.1:0-15412 GCF_040948685.1 Paraburkholderia sp. BR14374
CAGCGTGATCCACCGTCGAGAGTTACTGCTACGCCGCCCTCAGGGAATTCGAAAACATCGCAAACAACAGAGATGCAAAGTTCAAAACCGATCCCGATTGACACCGGGAGTCATATCAAAGAGGCGACAAGAATCTCCGCCGGCTGCTGGTTCAATGCGCGAGAGTGTTCATGCAGAGAATTGACAAGAATTCAGGCCCATTGGTCACGTGGACGCGGCAAATGCTCGCGCGACGACACTCCAATGTTGTGGCCTGCGCATTGGCCAACAAATTCGCGCGAATCGCATGGGCGATCGCAGCGCGCAAGACGAGTTTTAACGCTGGGGCTGCAGCCATGCCCGCATAGCGAGTTTCACACAGCACCAAACAAGTTACCCAACTGGTTTTGCGACCGCTGACACCTGATGACGTGAACGGCACAGTGGCCCGACGAGGAACCCGAAACAAGAATGGGCTCATATGAAGCCGCCATCGTTCTGAGGTTCGTCGGGCGCGACTCTCATCGTGGCGCGGGGAGTGATCCCCTTCAAGACGCCGAATAGATTCACGCAAGCCAACCACAAAATCGGAATCAGCGTTGCAAAAACGGGGAGGACCATAGATTCTTGTTGCCGATATCGCATGGCTGGACGAGCTTCGCCGGCATTCGCTTGACCTGATCTCCCATTTCAATCAATCGGCCCTAAAGGAAGATCATTGAGATCCTCACACGCAAACCGGAGGGGAACCAAACGAACTATACGACGGTCGGGTGGCGCCGCGGAAACGCTTCCGACTTGTCGCCGTTTGATCCGCTCGTCAGCAACGGCAGCACACAACGTCGTCAAATCTCGCGAGCTAACCCGAACCCCTGCTGATCAAACAACCGACGGTAAGTACTATCATCGAGCTGAACGAGCCGGTCGTGGCTTCCTTCCTCGACGAGGCGGCCGTGATCAAACACCAGCAGCCGATCGAGCGCACGAACCGTGGACAGGCGGTGTGCAGCCACGAGTGTCGTACGCCCAACCATCAACCGCTCCATCGCCTGCTGAATCAGCACTTCACTTTCGCCGTCAAGGTTCGAGGTCGCTTCATCGAGAATAATGATTGGCGCGTCTGCCAAGAAAGCACGAGCGATAGCCACTCGCTGACGTTCACCGCCCGAAAGCTTCACCCCGCGATCGCCCACCAGCGTGGCATATCCGTTCGGTAACGCGGCAATGAACTCGTGCGCGTTCGCTAGCGCGGAAGCTTGCTCGATCTCGGCCTGCGTCGCGTCCGGCTTACCATATGCGATGTTCTCCGCGAGCGAACGGTGAAACAACAACGGCTCTTGTTGCACGATAGCGATCTGCCGTCGCAGCGAAGTCTGCTCAACTTGGGAAATGTCTTGCCCGTCAATCCTTATGCGACCATCGCTGAGATCGTAGAGCCGCTGGATTAGTTTTATGAACGTAGTCTTTCCTGCCCCTGAACGGCCCACCAGCCCAACGCGCTCACCGGGCGCAATGGTTACTGAGAAATCCTTGTACAAAGGCTCCCGGACTTTGTCGTATTGGAAAGTCACCCGGTCGAAGCAAATCTCCCCTCGTCGAATCTCGATAGGACGCGCACCTGGCCGGTCCTCGATGCCAGATCTCTCTCGCTCAAGCAGAACTAGTTGCTGCATATCATTCACAGAGCGTTGCAGGTTGCGTACGTGCATCCCAACTTCGCGTAGATAGCCTTGCAAGACATAGAACATTGTTAGCGCAAACGCGATGTCACCGACGCTTGCTTCATCGCGCACGCGGAACCATAGTGCGGCACTGAGCATCGCGGTTTGCATCAGCACGAGCATGCCGCTCTGGACTCCACCATTGGTCGTGCTGCGCGCCCACATGCGAGCCGCATGCTTACGCCACTTGCTGACTATGCGGGCAAACCTAGCTTCTTCCCGGCTCTCGGCGCCAAACGCTTTCACGAGCGAGTTACAGGCTATCGCGTCGGCAAGCCTACCTCCCATGCGGGTGTCCCACAGATTGCTGATGTGCGCGGCGGGCGCTACATAGCCGAGCGATAGCGACACTGCGACCGTAATGTACAGCAGCGAGCCTGCGCCAACCAAGACACCCATCAGCGGCCAGCGGACACCAAGCAGTATCGTCGCGCCACCCAGCATCAGCAGCGAAGGCAGCAACGCGAGAAGCAGCGTGTCGTTCATCAGTTCTAGTGCCCACATACCGCGCGTGATCCTATGTACTGTCGAACCGGCGAAACTATTCGCATGCCAATCGGTGGAGAGACGTTGCACTCCGCAAAATGCGTTCGACGCGACATCGCTTATCATGTTCAACGTCAGCACCATGATGTTGTGAAGCGTGAAATGTCTCGCCAAGGTCGTGCCAACTCCCAATGCAATCAGCAAACCAAAAGTACTTGCTGCATGGTGCCACGCAGCGGACTTCAAGCCCATATCACCGCCACCAGCTGTCAGCGCATCCACCAGTCGCCCAGAAAAGAATGGCGTCACCACCTCGGCAAGGGTGGCCAGTAATGCGAGCGTCGCGATCGCGGAAATTCT
This sequence comes from Paraburkholderia sp. BR14374, assembly GCF_040948685.1. NCBI lineage: Bacteria > Pseudomonadati > Pseudomonadota > Betaproteobacteria > Burkholderiales > Burkholderiaceae > Paraburkholderia > Paraburkholderia sp. BR14374. The sequence goes on from NZ_JBFPKF010000042.1 coordinate 2,547, forward strand.
CACAGGCTGTTTGCGCCAGTATCGTACAGTAAAGACTAGTACGCACTTAAACGCCCGCATGTCAAACCAAGGTTTCCTTTTCGCCATCATTTATATATCGACGTATCTCACTTCGTGGAATGAAAGAATTAAGCTTCATCAATCATAGGTCGTATTGAAACCAAACATTTGGCTCGACATAAACGATGCAATTTTGCTCCATTGAAACGAGCACCTGCACCAATGCCCCATCGACCTCAGAACTTCCGGAATGTTCGAATATTTGCCCTGTCCATCGTGACCATTCCGAAATCGTTCCAACGATGGTCATGCAATAAGGGGCAATTTTCATGAGCCTTCCTCCAGCACCGGGGTGGGTTCGCAACCAAGAATCCATCGGCAAACCGTCGGGGCGTTGTAGTCGCGTATACTCGAGCATCGGCATCCCGGGCACATGGTGTTTCTGGCTTGGCCGAACGGGGACCGAAAGTTTTGAGAATCCCGCCATTTTGGCACATTGCTTCAACGCATTCAGCAGTGCCAGCGCATTACCAAGACCTCTCGCCTTTGGCAGTAGGGTAATTTCGAGTGCGCTTATCGTCGTTGGTTCACGGCCTAGCAGACTGTCTTCGTGAGCCCAGCGGATAACCTCATCCCAACCGCCGTCCGGCAATTCCACGCGGCCCTCGATGTTTGAGGCAAATGGAGCGCCGAAAGCGCGCCCAACGACCTCCTCGTCGACAAGCCCAGCATACGCGAAGTCTAGGTATCTTGAGAAGACTCCCGCGCTAAAATAGAGCTTTGCGGTTCGATCATGGCGCATAAAGTCCGGCCACATGCTATCTAACTCGCTCGAAAAAACAAGAGGAATAAGTTCCGGCCTCTCTCGCAAAGAAAATATTTTCAAATTCATCTCCGAACTCCGACGGGAATCATTAAATTGCATCGCTCATATTCTTTCTTACAGTCCCCCGAATGGATAGGATCATCAATGATCTTGAGAACGTTAGGCACTTTCTGCCGGGCTTTGTATCCTGACGGGACAAAAGAACACAGGCCATAGCCAACCGATATATCGGATGAAGATTGATACTTCGCCACTGCGTATCTGACGTTGATGAACAAGGACACGCCGCGTCGCTGCAATGAATTGCGCGAGATGTTCAATGCACTGCGCTGGATCGTGCGCGCGGCTATGCCGTGGCGTTTGTTGCCCAATGACTTTCCGCCGTGCGGCAGTAATGTCGATATGGCGGTCGATATCTTCGAGCGGTTGCTTGCCGCGCATGTGATGCCGGCCAACGAACAGGAGCATGCTCTGGTCGGAGAATTGGCGCGCCAGATTCAGCACGCCAAAGGCCAGACGGTCAAGGTAGCGTTCGCCGATCAGGGATATACCTGAGAAGAGCCCGCACAGGCCGCACTCGACGAAGAGATCGAGCTTCAGATAATCAAGCGGATTGAGGCGAAAAATGGCTTCGTGCCGTTGCCGCGCCGCTGGGCGGTCGATCGCGGCTTCGGCTGGCTCAACCGCTTCGACCGACTGGCAGGAGACCAAGGGCAATTCCCCGAGATCATGGTCGGCCTTTCTGTCGTGCCCCCCGTGTTTATGCCTATACACTTTGTATTCCTCAACAAAATTGCCTTCTAACACCACAAGCGCGTCCCCGTTGAGCACAAGCTCAATCCAAGTTCCCTGTTGATATATGCAATGCACGCGCGGCGTGAGATAGTGGAGAACTGTGGCTCGACAACCGGTCATGTTGGATCAAATTCCCTCATTGATGAAAGACGCGTCCACAGGCCTCATTCTCTGACCGGAAATGGATATCCACGCCGTACTATTGAGTTGCGCTCGCCGCGGGTCGACCCGCTTCACGTCACCGCTAGCACTGCAAAGTGATCGTGTCTATTTGCTCGTGATGGCAGTGCCATTTTCTCGTTGCAGGTTGGCTGACAGCCTTGAATCGGAGTCATTGTGCCACTGGTTCGAGTTTGAAAATCATTACCATATTCGAGCAACGCCAAAGCAAATCTCGCGCTCTCTCGACTATTGCGATCGCCGCCCGCCAGTAGGCCCGGCGCTCGACCAAGATTGCTTTAAGTCAGGATACAAGCACCCTGTTCTTAGCGAGAAGAGATACCTTTTCCAACACAGAAATGGCACGTTCTACTAGATATTCAGCGCTGTTATCTTTGTCGCAAACGGCCTCCACAATTAAGCGCGCGCTAAGACTCATCCGCAGCGCAGAAACAGGAACCCCATCGATCTCGCCACATAAAACGGGTTGGCCCAATTCGCAACGCGCGGACAATATTTTTCGTCTTACTCCGCGCGCATTCCCACCAAGGTCTGCTTTCATTCGATTGAAGATTTTGGTGGTCTCCTCCGCGCGCAGCGGCCTTCTTCGGTTATTAAACTCGAACAAGATGAAAGGAAAAATCGTTGGTATCTGATCCCACGTCGACTGATTTTGCGTTGGACGGCGCTGCAAGGCGGGTTGTTCCAGGAGACTAAGCTGTTGCGAGTTACTCATCCATGACGTAATAGCGTTATAGAAGTTCTCCACGACCTTTCTGACACCTTCCGCGGGGATGCTGTGAAAATCCCGCAGTTCAGTGAGGGCAGCCTCCCACCGCAAAAGCAATCCAAAGTTGCTTGCATTGTGAAGCGACATGATGCCATTCCAATGTGGCGGCCACTCTGCGCGCGCGCTATTGACGCGAAGTGCCGGATCGACCGGCCGCTTCATCAATCTGCATGCTGCGTCTGCCGGAACCAGCAACATTGCGGAAAATGGAGGGCCGCTAAAAAACTTTGATCCAGTAATGATGACAATACTATCCGCACGGAGGTAACTAACTAACGTGCTCGATGCCAGCCTGAATTGAGAGGCATCGATGACAGTCTCGATGATGTTTGGCCAGCGCCGCTTGAGTTCGAGGACACGATCCGGACTGGGGCCCAACACGCCGGTCTTGGAGACGTCGGTTAATACGATCAAAATGCGCTCATACTGCTTTACAGCACTCAATACCGTTGCTTCAAGTTCGTCATCAACCTCAGCAATGGATCGGAGACTGCCGTCCTCTGAGCGAATTGCTATCGACTCGACGTGATTGACATCGCCGAAATCTCCCACATTCTCATCGTTCATCGCGGGGGGGTAGCGATGATATAAGGCGCCCGCCAAAGCACGCGCGACACCGCTCCCCGTCTCTTCCGGTTGAACCATGATCGCCAACGTTGTGCGAGAGCTGGTCCCGGCCACCAGTCTTGCGACAAGCATGTGAGCATCTGTGCCGGAAGCGGATACAATAGCCTCCAACCCAGATAGTTCTCCTAAGCCACACAGGTCGATAAATTCACTACGCAGCCTCGACATCTCCTCCAAATAAACATCCGCCGGATTTCTCTCCCGTAAGCTACTCAAGAGATGGGAGCGTAGTTGTTGCGCAGCAGAGTGGCCAGATAGGGAGATAGTAGATGCCGTGGCGGAGCCAAATGCTAACAGTCCTGTATCTGGTATCGGTCGCCCCCCATATTTGTTGATCATTGCGGCGGTATCGAGTTCGATCCGCGGGTCCCCTCCTTGCGTTAGGGCTTCGAAAGTCGACGGGAGGTAACTGTCGAGATTGTGCGAGCGCGTTGTCATAGCGTCAGGGCCCTATTGTTCGCGGGTGTGGTGTGCTGCTTAAGCATAAGGAAAGCGCGCGTGCAAGAATCCGACGGTTTTCCGGCACGGCCATCATTGTCACGTGATCGCCGGGAATCGGTATGGCGTGAATGGCCTCGGGATTTAGAACTCGGTCCCAGCCATGCATGGGTGCAATCTTCTTAGCCTCCGTTGCATCCGGAGTGCGCCCAGCCCGGAAATTCTCGGGAAGCTCAGATGCATAGAACTGGTGAATTTCGACTTGCAGGGATGGAACCTGATAGTTCAGTAACGCGTGCTGAAAATGGATATACGTTTCGACGGTTTCGTAGAAATCCGCTTCTACAACTATCGCCCCAATTTCCTGTGCCTTTTGGAGTAGTTGCGGAACAGAACTGTTCCTAGCGCAGCGCTGTAGCAGTTCGAATCGTTCATCGTCCAAAGACTCCAGAGGTTCAAATACCATTTCGAGTATTATTTCGGCATCAGATTTTTTCGTAGAATTTGCTGGCAGCGGGGCATCGATAAGACCCAGAAAAGATACCGTTTCATCGAAGCGCAGCAACTGCTGAGTAATCGCGTAAGCGAGGATCGCACCGGACGAATATCCGGCAATCCGGTAGGGAGCTCGCGGCTGAATCTTCTTCATCGTCAACAGTGTATGTGTTGCGATCTCCTCAAGAGTCAGTGAACGATCTTTGAAGGAGGGCCATGGTAGAGCGTAGATGGGACTATCCACTTCCATTTCTTTTGCTAAAGTGGAGACATACGAAAAATCTCCATAGCCTGTCGGAACAAAGAAAACGGGAGGCTGAGTTCCCGCCAAACGGACCGGCAACACTCCAGACACATGAGGATCCATGTCCATCTCGACCCTGGAGGCAAGATCCTTCAGGACGGGGGCTTCGAATAGATCGATAGCGCTTAATTTCATTCCCCCATCCAGTGCTCGGCTGAGCAGCCGCACGGCCAGCAGCGAATGACCGCCCAGCTCGAAGAAGTGGTCATGCCGGCCGACCCGCTCCAGACCCAGCAGCTCCGCCCACAGCTGCGCCAGCACCGTCTCGAGCTCCCCGCGCGGCGCCTCGTAGCCCCGCCGCGCATACGCATCGTCAGCCGGCGCGGGCAGTGCCTTGCGGTCGAGCTTGCCGTTCACCGTCAGCGGCAGCGCCGCCAGCGGCACGAACGCCGCCGGCACCATGTAGTCCGGCAGCTGCCCCACCAGATGCGCGCGCAGCGTCGCCGCAAGCTGCGCTTCCTGCGCCTCCTCTGCGGCCACCACATACGCCACCAGCTGCGGCTCGCCGGCCCGCTCCTCGCGCGCCACCACCACCGCCTCGCGCACCCACGCATGTCCGCACAGGTGCGCGGCCACCTCGCCCGGCTCGATGCGAAAGCCCCGGATCTTGACCTGCTCGTCGGTGCGCCCCAGAAACTCCAGATTGCCATCCGGCAGGTACCGCGCCAGGTCCCCCGTGCGATACAGCCGATCGCCCTCCACAAAGGGACTGGCGATGAACCGCTCGGCTGTCAGCTCGGGGCGGTTCAGATAGCCGCGCGCCACCCCCGCCCCGCCAATGTAGAGCTCCCCAGCCGCCCCGAACGGCACCGGCTCGCCATGACCGTCCAGCACGTACACCCGCGTGTTCGCAATCGGACGGCCGATCGGTACACCTTGATGTGGCACGCCGAATGGCGTGTCAATAGGAAAAAAGGATGACCAGATGGTTGTTTCGGTTGGCCCGTAGAAATTCTTTACAGAGTTCACCGCTTCATTTAGGCGAAGTGACAGAGTTGCAGGTAACGCTTCTCCCCCACATACCGCATTCAGCGCTGGTGTTCCTTGCCAGCCTCCATTTAAGAGCAGGCGCCACATTGCCGGAGTCGCCTGCATGAAAGAAATGTTGTGATGTGCTATGTAATGGCGTAAGGCCATGGCGTCGATTGCATCCTTACGGCTTGCAAGGGCGACTGCGGCCCCAGTGCTCAAAGGCAGGAACAGTTCGAGCCCCGCAATATCGAACGAGATGGTGGTCAAAGCCAAAAAAGTATCGCGGTCAGAAATTGAAGATATCTCTGAAAACGCAGATAGAAAGTTCACCACCCCCCGGTGCTCGACCATCACGCCCTTGGGCGTGCCGGTGGAGCCCGACGTGTAGATCACATAGGCCAGATGGTGCGGACCCAGGCCCAGCGCGCGCGCATCCGGATCCGATGACGGCTGCCCGGCCCACGCCGGCGACTGCGCCTCCAGCTCCACCAGCCCCACCCCAGCGAGCGCCTCCCCGCCCAGCGCCGCACGCCCCGCCGCATCGGCCAGCACCAGCCGCGGCGCCGCCTCCCCCAGAATCTGCCGCAGCCGCGCGCCCGGATACGCCGCATCCAGCGGCACATATGCGCCCCCCGCCTTCAGGATCGCCAAGAGCCCCACCACCATCGCCGCGCTGCGCTCCACGCAGATCCCCACCGGCTGGTCCGGCCTGACTCCGAGTGCGATCAGATGGTGCGCCAGCCGGTTGGCCCGCGCGTTGAGCTCCCCATAGCTCAGTCTCTCGTTCTCATGCACCAGCGCCACCGCCTCCGGTGCCCGCCGCACCTGCGCCTCGAACAGCTCATGGATGCACCGCTCCGACGGATACGCCGCCTCCGTGCGGTTCAGCTCCTCCAGCAGATACCCGCGCTCCGCCGCCGGCAGGATCTCCAGCTCCCGCACCGGCGTGTGCGGCGAGCGCTCCAGCAGCTCCGCCAGGTGCTCCAGCGCATGTTGCATGTAACCGCAGATACGCTCTGCTGAAACCGGCTCGACCGCTTCCGCCGTCAGGCCCAGCGCCTGCCCGGAGTCTTCCACCGACAGGCTCAGGGGATAGTTGGTGCGCTCCTGCGCACCCAGCCATTCGATGCCGCCCGGGACATCGTCGCCCACCGCCCCCTGAAGCGCCGCCAGCGTATTGTGGCGATAGTTCAGCAGCGCGCTGAACAATGGCGCAGGCGCCGCAACGCCGCTGCAGCGCTGCGCCAGCGCCAGCGGGGCATGCTCGTGGGTGAGCAGTTCCGCCAGCCGCGCGTGGGTGCGACGCACACTCTCCCCGACCCCGGTTCCATCCACGTCGAGCCGCACCGGCAGCGTGTTCATGAACAGCCCCATCGCCCGGTCCGCGCCGCTGCCACCATGCATGCGCCCGAACAGCACCGTGCCGAACACCACCTGCTCGCGCCCGCTGCTGCGCGCCACCACCTGCGCCCACGCCAGATGGCACAGGCTGGCCACGCTCACCCCCAGCCGCCGCGCCTGCTGCCGCAGCCGGTCGTTAAGCGCCTGCGGCAACTGCCGCCGCGCCTCGTCCACCCCGCTGCCGTCGCCGCGCACCTCGCCCAGCCCGAACGGCAGCGTCGGCCCGTCAATCCCCGAGAGCATCTCCCGGAAGAACTGCTCATGCGCCGGCTCTCCCACACCCAGCCGCGCCTGCGCTATCAGGTTACGGAATGGCTGCGGCTCGGCCAGCTCGTGCCCGCGTCCTCCCAGCACGCTCCGCACCTCCGCATGCATTACCTCTGAGGTCGTGTGATCGCCGATCAGATGATGCTGCAGCGCCAGCAGCAGCCAGCGCCCGCTGTCCGGCTCCCGGGCCGTCACAAACCGTATCAGTGGCGCCCGCCCCAGATCGATGCGCTGCCCGCGCGGATCGAACCGGCGCCGCAGCTGCTCGGGAGCCGGCCCCTCCGCCTCATCCAGTTCAACCTCCACCACCTCCAGCCGCGCCTGGCGCCACACCACCTGCGCCGGACTGGACAGCCCCTCCCACACAAACGACGTGCGCAGGATATCGTGCCGGTCCACCACCCGCTGCACTGCCGCCAGATAGCGCTCCAGCAGGTCACGACCGGCAAATGCCATCTGCGAGACCAGCAGGTACGGATCGCCCTGGCTGGCCAGCAGATGATGGAACAGGATGCCCTCCTGCAGCGGCGAGAGGGCATAGATGTCCTGGATGTTGGCCAGCCCTCCGGGCACCGTGGCCACCACCCGGTCGATCTCCGCCTGGCTCAGCCCGATGAGCGGCAGCATCCCGGGGGTGATCGCCGTACTGTGCGCGGCAATCAGGTTGGCGGGGACCGCGACCTCCTGATGGCGCCCCAGGCTGGCCGCCAGATCGGCCAGCACCGGCCGCGCGAACAGCGTGCGCACCTCTACTCCCAGCGAGCGCTGCCGCAGCCGCTCCATCAGTTGCACGGCCAGCAGTGAATGACCGCCCAGCTCGAAGAAGTGGTCATGCCGGCCGACCCGCTCCAGACCCAGCAGCTCCGCCCACAGCTGCGCCAGCACCGTCTCGAGCTCCCCGCGCGGCGCCTCGTAGCCCCGCCGCGCATACGCATCGTCAGCCGGCGCGGGCAGTGCCTTGCGGTCGAGCTTGCCGTTCACCGTCAGCGGCAGCGCCGCCAGCGGCACGAACGCCGCCGGCACCATGTAGTCCGGCAGCTGCCCCACCAGATGCGCGCGCAGCGTCGCCGCAAGCTGCGCTTCCTGCGCTTCCTGCGCCTCCTCTGCGGCCACCACATACGCCACCAGCTGCGGCTCGCCGGCCCGCTCCTCGCGCGCCACCACCACCGCCTCGCGTACCCACGCATGTCCGCACAGGTGCGCGGCCACCTCGCCCGGCTCGATGCGAAAACCCCGGACCTTGACCTGCTCGTCGGTGCGCCCCTGAAACTCCAGATTGCCATCCGGCAGGTACCGCGCCAGGTCCCCCGTGCGATACAGCCGATCGCCCTCCACAAAGGGACTGGCGATGAACCGCTCGGCTGTCAGCTCGGGGCGGTTCAGATAGCCGCGCGCGACCCCCGCCCCGCCAATATAAAGCTCGCCCACCACCCCGAACGGCACCGGCTCGCCATGACCGTCCAGCACGTACACCCGCGTGTTCGCAATCGGACGGCCGATCGGGATAGAGGCGGATCCATCGATAACTTTGGATATTTCAAATGTGACGCTTCCAACTGTCGCTTCTGTAGGACCGAAGTGGTTGATCAGGCGCACATTCGGGAAGCGCTTTCGCCAAAACTGAATATCCGCAGGTACTAACGGTTCCCCACCAACCATCAGTGCCTTCGTCGGAGCCGGACCTTCGTAACACTCCAGTTGCCGGTTTAACAGGCTCAGGTGCGAAGGCGTCAGCTTGATCAAATCGTAGACCCGACCATCGTTAGCAGGAGAAAGTAAATCAGTTTCAACAGGAGGTTTTAGAAGATACAGCGCTGCACCTGCCAACAGGGGCCCGAATAAAGTTGTAACGATGCCGTCAAAGCTCAACGAATGTAATATCGGCGAACCATTCAACGCTTCTTCGTAATAACTGCGATGCGACCATTGCAAATAATTCAACAGGTTTCTGTGCTCGACCATCACGCCCTTGGGCGTGCCGGTGGAGCCCGACGTGTAGATCACATAGGCCAGATGGTGCGGGCCCAGGCCCAGCGCGCGCGCATCCGGATCCGATGACGGCTGCCCGGCCCACGCCGGCGACTGCGCCTCCAGCTCCACCAGCCCCACCCCAGCGAGCGCCTCCTCGCCCAGCGCCGCACGCCCCGCCGCATCGGCCAGCACCAGCCGCGGCGCCGCCTCCCCCAGAATCTGCCGCAGCCGCGCGCCCGGATACGCCGCATCCAGCGGCACATATGCGCCCCCCGCCTTCAGGATCGCCAGCAGCCCCACCACCATCGCCGGGCTGCGCTCCACGCAGATCCCCACCGGCTGATCCGGCCTGACTCCGAGTGCGATCAGATGATGGGCCAGCCGGTTGGCCCGCGCATTGAGCTCGCCATAGCTCAGTCTCTCGTTCTCATGCACCAGCGCTACCGCCTCCGGTGCCCGCCGCACCTGCGCCTCGAACAGCTCATGGATGCACCGCTCCGACGGATACGCCGCCTCCGTGCGGTTCAGCTCCTCCAGCAGATACCCACGCTCCGCCGCCGGCAGGATGTCGATGCGGCCCACCGGCTGCCGAGGCTCAGCCATCACAGCACCCAACAATTTTTCCAAATGCTGTGTAATACGTTCGACATTCTCCGGTGCCAAGCGGCTTCTGTCGAAGTGCCATCGAAAGCTACCGTCCAAAGAGCACACTTCAAGCGTCAGCACGTTGCCCGAGCGAAGTATTCCAGAATTCGGCGCTGATCCCAGCTCATGCGAAGAAGCACCTTCCCTTATCGTGATACCAATCGGCCACGGGCACCGCGATCGAAGTGCCTCTATGTTCTTTAACGCCGGGTAGCGTGCAACGAGATCCCCAGCAAAACTTTTGTGTGCTCGAAGCAGAGCGAATTCGGTCTCAACTGTCCTACGCACCTCTGCAAAAGCATCATCGAGATCAACTACAATTTTCATCGGCACGACTGCGGCAATATGCGACCCTGTTGCTTCCGATGCAACTCCCGATACATTGAGCGTAGGACTCCATCCCAACTGAAGCTCAGATTCACCTGAGATGCGGGAAAGATAGATTAGCCAGCCGACCACTATGTGTACCATGCGCTCGATCGGTGCCAATTCAGCCAAAACGCTAAAAGCATTCTCCGAACTGGACTGCCATTTCGTCATGGCCAAAGCCGACGACAAAAAAAAGGGAAGCTGCAACGATCTGAACCCGGCAAGCCGCTGGCGCCAAAATGACTCTTGCACGGCTAACATTTCGAGCTCGGAAGTAATGCTCGACGCCTGTTCTACACCGAATATGTGAAGACGGTCTCCTATATCCAGACCGTGATGCTTCGCGAGCGCCGACGCGTCAATAGATTGACCGTCCGGACCAGAAAACCAAACATCGACATCTTGCGTAGCTGTCGCGACACGCCAATTCCAACGGTGGATCCCCAGCAAGGAACCCGGAAGCTCATCCGAGCATCGATCCAGAACCTTTACGCGTTTGACTGCCACAAGATCATCGACCAAGATAACCTTTGGCATTCCCAACGGATTTGGATAATTTGCTCCGAAATCCAAGGCCCGCACCATTGCAGACAAATCTTCCGCAGATCGATCCCAACGTAAACAGCCCCCAACATCGGGCCTTCGATATCTCGGAAAGTAGCTCCTGTCCAGCATCCTTTGCGGACGTATATCGAGGGCCCCATCGGTCAATCCAATTAGCAACTCACGGAACCCCTCGATAGCAGCTTCATAACATCTAATGTTTAGGGTGAATGCAGTGTCGGTCGGCGTTATTAAAACCTGACGCCGAACGACCACATCACCAGTATCGACGCCTTGATCCATACAATGCCACGTAATTGCATATTCGCTTTCACCAGCAAGCAACGCCCAAGAAGTGGCATGAGTTCCCGCATATTGAGGGAGGGGTCCATCGTGATAATTGAAAGCGCCTTGACGTGCCTGCCTAAGCATACCCACTGGCAATATGAACGGATTGGCGACAGAAAATATATATTCAACGGGCTCAATATCTACAAATGTCGAGAGCTCGTCGACGCTGCTACAACATAGGATATTGGCACCGGTGGCCCACTCGGAAAACCGGGAGTCCGCACAAAGTACCGCGCGGATCACGTGCCCCCTTTCTTGGGCTAGCTGAGCACACCTAATGGCTAGCGTACCGCTACCGACAATAACGCTAGACACCTTTGATAAGGTTAACCGCTTATTCGCCCCATGATCCGGGCGCGCCAAGGAAATACGATTTAACATCTTAATCTCCCAGCCAAGACCGAAGCCATTTAGCCAAGCGTGCCGCCGTTACGACGACACCGCCACGGAAAGCATCGAACGCAATGCTGCCGCTGAATGCGGGTTCGTGAACACGCGCCCGCTTTTGACACAGCCGGCGCGTTGACGAGCTCCCTGCGACTCACGAACAAAGATCCGGTGCTGCTGATGTCGCGATTTCTCCCGTACACGCCAGAATGGCAAGCGTTCGCATCCGCATCACGTCGACGCCTACTGCGAGCAGAAGCTGAGCGCACCGCTTCATCACGATTCCCGCCCGCAGATATATCTCTGCCCCCCTTTGCTTCAGCCCAAACTACCGCTCATGCATTTGCGTTTGCGTTTGCGCCGATCGGCGACGTAGCCAAGACAACGCAACTACTTTTTGCAAACCCGAATAAAGTACCCGACCTTCTGGAATTCGCCTGCCAACGCACGAATGCGCCCCTATCAGTCAAAAACCTTGTGCACGCAAAGCAAATCAGACACTGCAGCCGGTACGGTATGGGTACCATCATGCCACCGTTCGTGCACCGCATTGATATCAAATGTTTTTTCGATGTCCTAGCGATTTTCTAATATCCCCCAGTTTCTGAGGCTTTGAGCGGCACCGAATTTGGCGGAAGCTCCAGAGCGTGGGGAGTTATTCATCCGGTAGTGCCCGACCCAGAAGCATGAATCGAACGACTTCTGCGGGCGGATCAGAGGAGGAGTGCGAATACGAGGCGCCGCTGGCTGAGGTCGGCCGATTATCTAGTGCACCGAGCCCAAGACGCATGGTCGCGGGTTTGAAGTCGCGCGATCGTTGCCACCTCGCGAGGGTGCGCCCGTTCTGCAGGGAGGCGCCATGTGCAGTCGTTGTGGTCGCTTTTCCGACTCCGTTACGCTACGCGGAAGACAGGAAGCCTAATATGTCTGCGATCAAGCACAAGACGCTCTTAGAGAACCTTGCTGCCAGTCAATTGACGGAGCGCCGATCGGGTGAAACAGTTTACGCGTTGATCGTCGCGTCGATGACTCCCGCTGCCGATGACTTGGCAGGGGAGATGCGCAGGGAAATCGAAGCGCGTCACGCTGAAGCCGAATCGGTTACGCCTGCGCGCTATAGAACGCGCGCAGATCGACGCAGATCTTGCGCAACGGCGCTTCATGCTGGTCCATCCAAGTAACTGACCGGTCACCGACACACTCGCGCAAGAATGGAACGACAAGCTGTCGCAGATTGCAGTCTTAAAGAGTTTCTCAAGCAATCGAACGCTGAGATGAGGTGGCCAGCCAGCTAAGATCGGCCAGCCGTGCATACGGTCACGCAGTGAACCGCCTCGGGATTTCCGGAGGCTCCACTTCTTGAGAAAATGGAGCTATGGAAAACACGAAGAAGAAGTGCCCAAGGTACTCGCCTGAAGTTCGTGAGCGGGCTGTGCGAATGGTTCTGGAACATCAAGGCGATCACGACTCGCAATGGAAAGTCATCGCGTCGATCGCGGCGAAGTTTGGCTGCTCGGGCGAGACAC